>NZ_CP062229.1:4674368-5336085 GCF_024707545.1 Mesorhizobium onobrychidis | reverse complement strand
GACGCGCCGGGCGGACGAGGCGTTGATACGCTTCGACGAATTCCTTGCCGGCCTGCCCGCCGGCATCCAGCTCTTCTCGCTGCTCCAGTCCAATCCGGCTCTGCTGAAGCTGCTGGCGACGATCATGGGCGCGGCCCCACGGCTGGCCGCTATCATCACGCGCCGGCCGCACGTGTTCGATGGCCTGTTGGATCCGGCCCTTTTGACCGAGCTGCCGGACCGCGCCTATCTGTCCGGCCGTCTCGGCGCCTTCCTCGATGGCGACAGGGCCTATGAGGACGTGCTCGACCGCTTGCGCATCTTTGCGTCCGAGCAAAAATTCCTGATCGGTGTCAGGCTGCTTGCCGGCTCGATTGATCCGGCCCGCGCCGGCCGTGCCTTTTCCGATCTGGCCGATCTCACCATAGACGCGGCGCTGCGGGCGGTCATCGCCGAGTTCGCGCTGCGTCACGGTCGCATCGCCGGCGGCACCGTTGCGCTGCTCGGCATGGGCAAGCTCGGCAGCCGCGAATTGACGGCCGGCTCAGACGTCGACCTCATCCTCCTCTATGATCACGATGCGGATGCCGAAGAATCCGACGGCGACAAGCCGCTCGCCCCATCCCACTATTACTCCAGGATGACGCAGCGGCTGATATCAGCCGTGTCCGCGCCGACCGCCGAGGGCGTTCTCTACGAGCTCGACCTTCGCTTGCGGCCGTCCGGCAACAAGGGGCCGGTGGCCACCCATGTCGATGCATTCAAGAAGTACCAGCGCAAGGACGCCTGGACATGGGAGCATATGGCGCTGTCCAGGGCCCGCGCGATCGGTGGCGATCAAGCGCTGTGCACCGAGGTCGAGGCCGAGGTGGCGGCGGTGCTTGCCCTGCCGCGCGACAGCGCCAAGGTGATGGCCGAGGCGGCCGAAATGCGCGCGATGATCGAGAAGGAGAAGCCGCCGCGCGATCTCTGGGACATCAAGCTGATCCCGGGCGGTCTCATCGATCTCGAATTCATCGCGCAGGTGGCGGTGATCACGGGAAAGGTCGAAGCCGGCCGCCGGGTCACCGGGACGGCGGAAGTCCTGTCGAGGCTGGTGCCGGATTTCGCCGAGGCCCAAGTCAGGCAGGAGCTTTGCGATGCCTATGCGCTTTATCTGGCGCTGACCCAGATGACGCGGCTCTGCCTCACCGGCGTGTTCGAACGGGACGATGTTCCGCCGGGGCTTTTGGATCTGCTTCTGGCGGTCACCGACCTGCCGGATTTCGGTGTGCTGGAAGCGCACCTCAAGGAGACTTCGCAAAAGGTCAGAAAGGATTTCGACCTTTTGCTTCGTGCGAAACGGTCATGACGTCGCAACATCAAACAGCTGTTTCGAATTGCATCGGGGGCGCTGTCCCTCCGGCGTTCCCGAAAGTTGCAACCGCTTCACGACAACAGAGGGTCAGGCGGCGGCCCTGACCGGCTGCGTCGGCTTCCTGGTCGGAATGCGCACCGACACGATCGTGCCGGTGCCTTCGGTTGAGCGGATTTTCAAAGCGCCGCCCTGAAGCTCGGCCAACGAACGTGAGATGGCAAGGCCAAGGCCGGAACCGGCATGGCTCTTGGAAAACTGGTTCTGCACCTGTTCGAACGGCCGCCCGAGCTTGCTCAGCGCCTCCTTCGGGATGCCGCAGCCATTGTCTTCGATCGTCAGCACCAGAGCGCTGGATGTGTTGCGGGCCCTTACCGCGATGCGGCCGCCCTGGCCGGTGAATTTCACCGCGTTCGACAGGAGGTTGATGATGATCTGCTTGATCGCCCGGCGGTCGGCGAACAGCGTCAGTGAGTCAGGGATGCGTGTTTCGACGGTGATCGACTTTTCCGCTGCCTGCAGCGAGATGACGCGCACCGTTTCCCGCATCAGCGGGCAGAGGTCGATTTCCTCCTGATCCATCGAGAACTGGCCGGCCTCGATCTTCGACATGTCGAGGATGTCGTTGATGACGCCCAGAAGATATTTGCCGCTGCCGTTGATGTCGGTAGCGTATTCCTCGTAGCGCGGCGAACCCAAGGGCCCGAATAGCGCCTGTTCCATCAGCTCCGAGAAGCCGATGATCGCGTTGAGCGGCGTGCGCAATTCATGCGACATGTTGGCCAGGAACTCGGATTTGGCTCGGTTCGCGGCCTCGGCGCGCTCGGTTTCCTTCATGTATTTGTGATTGAGATCGACCAGTTCGCGCGACCGCTCTTCCTCAGCCCGGCGGGCAAGGCTGAGATCGTGGATCGTCGCCATCAGCCGGCGCTCGCTGTCGACCAGCTTCTCCTGGTGCAGCTTGATCTGGGTGATGTCGGAGCCGACCGAGACGGTGCCGCCGTCCCTGGTCCGCAATTCGTTCACCTGCAGCCAGCGGCCATCGGCAAGCTGCCGCTCGAAGGTTACGCCGCCTTGCTGCCCGTTGGTGTTGGCAAGCCGGCGCTCCGAGGCGAAGGCAAGCATGCGATCTTCCAGAACGGCGCGCGAGGCGCCCGGCATCACGTCGCGGTCCGACAGGCCGTTGTCCTGCTGGTATTTGGAATTGCACATGATCAGGCGCTGGGCGGAATCCCAGAGCACGAAGGATTCGTTGATGTTTTCGATGGCCGTTCGCAGGCGAAGATCCGCGGCCTCGGAGCGCAGCGCCAGGTGCCGCTGCTCGGTGACATCAACGGCGATGCCGATCAGCTGGATCTCCGGCGCTTCCGGGTCGATCACCTGCGCTCTTGCGCGCATCCACACCCATTGTCCGTCGGCATGGCGCATCCGGAACACCTGGTCGATGTGATCGATCTCGCGTGCGACGATCCTGTTGGCGAGCTGGAACAGGTCGCCGTCCTCGGGATGGATGATCTCGTCGACCTCGCCGAACGACAGCATTGTGTCGCAGGGCTCATAGCCCAGCATGTCGTACATCGAGCGCGACCAGTACATCTTGCCGCGCACCATGTCCCAGTCCCACAGGCCGCAGCGGCCGCGCACCAGCGCCATATCGATGCGCTGGTGCGCTTCGAGATAAATGCGGTCGGCGGCCTGGGCGCGCGCCGCCTGGCCGAAATAGGCGTAGAGGATGACGATCAGCACGCCGGCTGTCAGCACGAACAGCGTGACGTTGAGCGAAACGGTCTTGCGCCACGTGTCGAAGACCGCTTCCTGCGGAACGAGCGCTGCGGCAGCGCCGTTCCTGCCGTTTGTCAGGCTCACCGCCGCATACCAGTCCTGGCCGCCGATTCTGACCTCCATCACCCCGGCGCGGTCGCCGAACATGAACAGCGGCTGACCGCCCTGGGCGATGGCGTCGAGCGACCGCCCTTCCCAGCCCGTCGATTGCGGTGTCACGGCAACGATCTTGAACGCGCTGTCGGTGACCGCAAGCACATGGCTTCGGCCCATCGCGCCCTGACGGCTGATGCCCTCCAACAGGTCCTGCGTCGCGCCAGGCGTTGAGGCCAAGTTCGCATCGACGCTAATCGAACTGGCCAGTTGGCCCGCCGCGAGCGAAAGGATCGCCTTGGCGTCGCGTTCCACGTCGTCACGTTCGTTCATCAGCGACAGGAACCGCAGCGCCGCGATGACGACCAGGAAAATGATGATGAGGGCCGGTATCGATCGGCGCAACAATGGCTCGGCTGCCAGAAGCCGTCGGTAGGCGGGTTCGGCGATGAGCCGCGCGTTGCCGGCGAGACCATCGCTTCTCGCCTCACGCCGCTCAAAAGCCGTCTTTCCGGGCGCGCCCCACGCGTCCGCCTTCGCCATAAATGGCTCTCCCCGATTTTAAATCTGCTTGACGATCCGGCGACGCCGCACTTCCGAATCTTCAGCTAAAGAATCAAAGGTGATTCGCCTTGTCCAGAGGCGCGGCGAAAAAAGATTAAAAATCGACTAAAATAATGGCTTTATGAGCGGTCTTCCCTTCTCCCCTTGTGGGAGAAGGTGGCCGAGCGAAGTTCGGTCGGATGAGGGGTGCTCCAGCTTGGCACCTACGGCACTCCGTCCAACACCCCTCAACCGTCTCGGCGCTACGCGCCGATCCACCTTCTCCTACAAGGGGAGAAGGAAAGGACGCCTACGCCAGCGTGCGCTCGACAATATCCCGCAAATCGGCCGACAGGTTCTCGGTCTTGGCAATCGAAAGCAGCGCTTCCCTTGCCTTGGCCTGCCGGGCAGGTTCGAGCGAGCGCCATGATCTGAGTGCCGTCGCCAGCCTGGCAGCCAGCTGCGGGTTGCGCTTTTCGACCTGCAGGACCGTTTCGGCGAAAAACCGGTAGCCTTCGCCGTCGGCGCGATGGAAGCCGGTCTGGTTGGCGCTGGAAAACGTGCCGACGAGCGAGCGCACCCGGTTCGGATTGGCCATCGAGAAGGCCGGGTGGCCGGTGAGGGCGCGCACCGCACGAATGGTTTGCGGGCCCGGCACGCTGGCCTGGATCTGGAACCATTTGTCCATCACCAGCGGATCGGTCGCATATTTCGCTTCGAAGTCGGCCAGCGCCTTGACCGTCTCGGGCGAACCGCGGTGGCGGAGCGCAAGCACGGTGAGTGCGGCGGCACGGTCCGTCATGTTGGTCGCGGACTGGAAGTGCCGGGCCGCAAGCGCCGCACCTCCCGGCAGCAGCGAGAGATAGTCGAGGAGGATGTTGCGCAGCGCCCGGCGTCCGGCGCTCGCCGCATCAGGACTGAAAGCGTCCTGGTCGGCCAGTCGACCGTAGAGGTCGGAGAATATCTCGCGGTTAGCCTCGGCGATCGCGACCGTCAGCGCCTCGCGGGCCGAGAAGATGGCATCGGGGTCGATGTTCTTGCCTATGTCGCGGGCGATATCGGCTTCGCTCGGAAGCGCCAGAGCCAGCGCCCGATAGGCCAGTTCGAGTGTCTCGTCGCCGCCTATCTTGCCGGCAAGCTCGGTCAACCGTGACGCGAAACTGGGCCGCTCGCCGCCAAGCACCTGGCGGAAGGCTGCAATCAGCGCGTCGGTCAAGAGCGTGTTGAACGCCTGCCATCGCGAGAAGGTATCGTTGTCATGGCCGGCAAGGAAGAACTGATCGTCGGCCTTCTGCTCGACGGAAAGCGTCACCGGCGCGGAGAAGCCGCGGTTAAGCGACATCGCCGGGCGCTCGCCAACGCCCGAGAAGCGCACCATGTGCCGGCGCTTGCGGATATGGATGACGCCGTCCTCGACGCTGGCGCCCTCGACGCCGCTATAGGCTATCGCTTTGCCGTCGGCGCCGACCAGGCTAAAGGTCAGCGGAATATGCATCAGCCGCTTGCGGCTTTCGGACGGCGTTGGCGGTACCGACTGCTCGATCTCGAGCATGAATTCCTGGGCTGCCGGATTGTACGTCGAACTGATCGTCAGATTGGGCGTGCCCGCCTGATGGTACCAGAGCGAAAATTGCGAGAGGTCGCGGCCGGACACATCCTCGAACACCTTGATGAAGTCCTCGATCGTCGCAGCCTCGCCGTCGTGGCGCTCGAAATAGAGATCCATGCCGGCCCGGAACGTCTCGCTGCCGAGAATGGTGCGGATCATGCGCACCACTTCCGAGCCCTTTTCGTAGACCGTGGCCGTGTAGAAATTGTTGATCTCGCGGTAGCGGCGCGGTCGCACCGGATGCGCCAGCGGTCCCTGGTCTTCGGGAAACTGATGCGCCCGCAGCGTGCGCACTTCGGCAATGCGTTTCACCGCTCGCGAGCGTTGGTCGGCGGAGAATTCGTGATCGCGGAAAACCGTCAGCCCTTCCTTCAGGCAAAGCTGGAACCAGTCGCGGCAAGTGATTCTGTTGCCGGTCCAATTGTGGAAATACTCATGCGCGATGATCGCCTCGATATTGGCGAAATCGGCGTCCGTTGCGGTCTCCTGATCGGCCAGCACATACTTGTCGTTGAAGATGTTGAGGCCCTTGTTCTCCATCGCGCCCATGTTGAAGTCGGACACGGCGACTATGTTGAAGACGTCGAGGTCGTATTCGCGGCCGAACGCCTCCTCGTCCCATTTCATCGACCGTTTCAGGGCGTCCATAGCATAGCCGGCGAGCCGCTCCTTGCCCGGCTCGACATAGATGCCGAGTTCGACCTCGTGGCCGGACAACGTGACGAAGCTGTCAGCGACCTTGCCGAGAGCGCCCGCCACCAGGGCGAACAGATAGGACGGCTTGGGGAAGGGGTCGTGCCAGATCGCATAGTGCCAGCCGTCGGCAAGTTCGCCGCTGCCCACCGGGTTGCCGTTGGAAAGAAGCAGCGGCGCCTCGTGGTGCCGCGCCTCGATGCGCACCGTATAGACGGACAGGATATCGGGGCGATCGAGAAAATAGGTGATGCGCCGAAAGCCCTCGGCCTCGCATTGCGTGCAATAGACGTTGCTGGAGCGATAGAGGCCCATCAGCGCTTCGTTGTGCGCCGGCGCCAACTCGGTTTCGATCAGGAGCTGGAAGCGGGGTGTTGCGGGCGGCCTGGTGATCGTCAGTTGATCGGGCGTGGCAAAAAAATCAGTCGGCGCGAGTGTCCGGCCGTCGATTGCGATGCGGCTGAGCGTCAGCCCATCGCCGTCCAGCACCAGCGGCACTGACGCCGCTATGCCGTCGCGGCGTTCGACCGTCAGCACGGCGATGACGCGCGTGGCTTCTGGTGACAGGCGGAAAGTCAGGCCGGTTTCCGGAATGAGATAGTCGGTGGGGCGATAGTCTTCGAGCCTGAAGACCTGGCCGGTGTCCGTGCGCATTCCGTGAGGTTTCCTGTCGATTCCCGCAGCGGCATGTGAGTCCGCTGGTCCAAGAAATTTGAAGCCCGCGCTCTTTACACGAAACCGTCACTCGACAAAACTGGCGCAGCGCCTATTTCAGGCACTCGTTTTCCAATCATCATCGCGAGGTATCCATGACCGTCGTCACACCGAAATTCGGCATGGGCGCCTCTGTGCTGCGTCGCGAGGACCAAGCCTTCCTCAAGGGTCTCGGTCGCTACACGGACGACATCCAGCCGGCCGGTCTCCTGCACGGCTACGTCCTGCGCTCGCCGGTGGCCAAGGCAAGCTTCACCGTCGGTTCGACCGAGGCGGCCAAGGCAGCACCTGGCGTCCATCTGGTGCTGACCGGTGCGGATGTTGCTCATCTCGGCAAGCTGAAATCCGGCGTCATGCAGAGGCAGCCGGACGGCACCAAGGCGCCGACCCGCGATATTCCGGTCCTTTGCCGCGACCGCGTCAATTATGTCGGCGACGCCGTCGCCTTCGTCGTCGCCGACAGCCGCGCGCTGGCGCAGGACGCGGCCGAATTGATCGAGGTCGATTACGAGGGCGAGGATGCCGCGTCCGGCACCGCCACGGCGCTTGACGAAGGCACGCCGCTGGTCTGGCCGGAACTCGGCTCCAACCGTGCCTTCAGCTACCACATCGGCGACAAGGCGAAGATCGCCGCGGCATTCGCCAGGGCGGCGCATGTCACCCGCATCGAATTCATCAACAACCGGCTGGTCTGCAACTACATTGAGCCGCGCTCGGCGATCGGCGAATGGAACACGCAAGAGAACCGCTTCGTGCTGACCACGGGCTCGCAGGGCGTGCATTCCATGCAGTACATCCTGGCCGACGTGTTCAAGATCAAGAAGAACCAGCTGCGCGTCATCACGCCGGATGTCGGCGGCGGCTTCGGGCCGAAAAGCTTCGTCTATCGCGAGCATCCGCTGGTACTCGAGGCCGCCAGGCGTCTTGGCCGCCCGGTGAAATGGGCCGGCGACCGCACCGAGCATTTCCTCACCGATGCGCAAGGCCGCGACAATGTCGTGACCGCCGAGATGGCCATGGATATGGACGGCCGCTTCCTCGGCATGAAGGTCGATCTCCTCGCCAATATCGGCGCCTATGTCTCGCAATACGGCCCGTTCATCCCCTATATCGGCGTCACCATGTCGACCGGCGTCTACGACATCCAGGCGCTCGATGTCTCGGTGACCGGCCTCTACACCAATACCTGCCCGGTCGACGCCTATCGCGGCGCCGGCCGTCCGGAAGCAGCATTCCTACTGGAAAAGCTCGTCGACGCCTGCGCCCACGATCTGGGCTTGCCCGTCGAAGAGATCCGCCGGCGCAATTTCATCAAACCCGAGCAGTTCCCTTACCGCACGCAGACCGACCGCCTCTATGATACCGGCGAATTCGCAGGCCATATGGACCGCGCCATCGAACAGGCGGAGTGGCAGGTGTTTCCGGAGCGGCTGGCGCAGTCGAAGGCGGCCGGAAAAATCCGCGGCATCGGCATGGCGACCTATATCGAGGCCTGCGCCTTTCCGGGCTCTGAACCGGCCTTTGTCGAACTGAACGGCGACGGCACCGTGACGCTGAAGATCGGCACCCAGACCAACGGGCAGGGGCATGCGACCGCCTATGCGCAGTTCCTCTCGGAAAAGCTACATCTCGACATCGACAAGATCCATGTCCGCCAGGGCGACACCGACGAGCTGAAGGCCGGCGGCGGCACCGGCGGCTCGCGCTCCATTCCCCTTGGCGGCGTATCAGCGTCTCGCGCGGGCGAGGATCTGGCCAACAAGATCAAGCGCATCGCAGCGGATGAGCTGGAAGCCTCGGCCGGCGACATCGAACTGTCCAACGGCGTTGCCCGCATCGTCGGCACCGACCGCATGATCGATTTTTCGAGCATCGCGAAGGCCGCCAAGAACCCGGACGATCTCAAGGGCTTTGGCGAATTCGTGCAGGACGAATGCACCTATCCGAACGGCACCCACATCTGCGAGGTGGAGATCGATCCCGACACCGGCATGACGAAGGTTGTCCGCTATACGATCGTCGACGATTTCGGCGTCACCGTGAATCCGATCCTGCTGGCCGGCCAAGTGCATGGCGGCGTCGTCCAGGGCATCGGCCAGGCGCTGACCGAGAACACGGTCTATGACGAGGACGGGCAGCTGTTGACGGCAAGCTTCATGGACTACGCCATGCCGCGCGCCGACGATTTGCCGTTCTTCCATTTCGAGACCCGCAACGTGTCCTCGACCACCAATGCACTTGGCATCAAGGGCGCCGGCGAGGCCGGCACGATCGGAGCGACGCCTGCCGCGCTCAACGCGGTGACGGATGCGCTCTATCGCGCCTACGGCATCAGGCATATCGACATGCCGGCAACGCCGGCGCGCATCTGGGCAGCGATCCAGGAAGCAGCTGCTAAGTGAACCCGGCGGATCATCCCGGCGCGCACAACACGCTGACCGGGATCATGCTCAAGATCGTGTCGGTGGCGGTCTTTGTCGGCATGTCGTCCTGCATCAAGGCGGCGGGCACGGTGCCGGCTGGCCAGATCGTGTTCTTCCGCTCCTTCTTCGCCATCTTTCCGATCATCGTCTTACTGGCCTTCCAGGGAAAGCTTGGCACGGCGTTCTCGACCAAACGTCCGCTCAACCATATTGCGCGCGGCGTTGTCGGCGTCTGCGCCATGGGCCTCGGCTTCTTTGCGCTGACACGGCTGCCGCTTCCCGAGGCGATCACGCTGAACTACGCACAACCGCTGCTGGTGGTGGTGTTCAGTTCGATCTTCCTCGGCGAAGCAATCCGCGTCTATCGCTGGAGCGCGGTTGCGGTCGGACTGGTCGGGGTGCTGGTCATCTCATGGCCGGAACTGACGCTGCTTGGTTCGGGCGCTGCACTCGGCGATCAGGAGGTGCTCGGCGTCATCGCCGCCCTGGTCGCGGCAGCGATCTCGGCCGTCGCCATGCTGCTGGTGCGCAATCTCGTCCAGAGCGAACCGACGGCAACCATCGTGCTGTGGTTTTCGGTGACGGCGAGCGTCGTGGCGTTGCTTTCGCTGCCGTTCGGCTGGCAGGCGCTGACACCGGCGCAGGCGGGTCTTCTCATAGCTGCGGGCTTTTGCGGCGGGCTCGCTCAGATTCTGATGACGGCCGCCTATCGCCACGCCGAGGCCTCGGTCGTGGCGCCCTTCGAATATACGTCGATGCTGCTTGGCATAGCCGTCGGCTATCTCGCCTTCGGCGACGTCCCGACGGTTCACATGCTTGTCGGCGGCCTGATCGTCGTTGCCGCCGGCATCTTCATCATCTGGCGCGAGCGCCAGCTTGGCCTCGAACGTGCCCGCACCCGCCAGGCGACGCCGCCGCAAGGATGATCAGGACGGCTCGCCCCGCTCCTTCGCCAATCGCACCAGCACGGTCCTTGTCTGCTCATCAGCGGGGAAAAAGGATTCGATCGCCAGTTCCGACAGCGTCACGTCGAGCGGCGTGCCGAACACGGTGATGGTGCTGATGAACGACAGCACGGCATCGCCATGGGCAAGCCGCAGCGGGTGCACGATGGCGTTTGGCTCGACCGGAACCGGCCGTGTACCGTTCAGGCCGGACGGATAGGTCCGAAGCTCGCGTTCCAGTTCGATCAGAACCGGGTCGCCTGAGGCGTCGTTCTGGTGTTTCAACCGGTCAAGAAGATGCGCGCGCCATTCGGCCAGGTTGACGATGCGCGGCGCGACGCCACCTGGGTGCAGGCTGAGTCGCAGCACGTTGACCGGCGGCTTCAGCAAGGAGGGCTCGGCGACATCGGCAAGGAACGGGCCGATGGCGGCGTTCGCCGATACCAGGTTCCAGTGCCGGTCGACAGCGAGCGCCGGGAAGGGTTCGTGCCCCTTGAGCACGATCTCGACGGCCGCCATCGCCGGCGCCAGTGAAACATCGGTGAGCGAACGCTCGCTGAAGCTAGGGGCAAAGCCCGCGGCCAGCAGGAGTTGGTTGCGCTGCCTCAGCGGGATCGACAGCTGCTCGGCCAGATGCAGCACCATGTCGCGCGAGGGTGCCGCGCGACCGCTTTCCACGAAGCTCAGATGCCGCTGTGAGATTTCGGCTTCCATGGCGAGATCGAGCTGGCTCATGCGCCGGCGCGTGCGCCATTCGCGAATGAGGCTACCGGCGGAAGTCTGGGTTGCTGTCATGAGCGCATGACTAGGCCGGCAGCAGATGTATTTCAATTACCGGGGAGGTTATGGATGACGCCCTTTCCTTCTCCCACAAGGGGACCGCCCCAAGGGGAGAAGGGAAGCTGCGCCTGGTCGTCAACCCAGCGCCCGCAGCTTCGCTTTCACCTCAAGAAAATCCCGCCACGCCAGCTTCTTGTGCGCGGGGGTTCTCAAGAGATAGGCCGGGTGAAGGGTCGGCATGGCGGGAATGGCAGTGCCGGAGGCGGTTGTGTGGACGCGCCAATTGCCGCGTAGCCGCAGTATACCCTCGGTTGTGTTGAGAAGGGTCTTGGCCGAAGGGCCGCCTAAATTGACCAGCACCTTGGGATTGACCAGCTCGATCTGCCGTTCGATGAACGGCCGGCAGATCTCGGTCTCGTGCGGCGTCGGCGTGCGGTTGCCCGGCGGCCGCCAGGGGATGACATTGGCGATGTAGGCCGACGTCCGGTCGAGGCCGATCGCGGCCAGCATCCGGTCGAGCAGCCGGCCCGAGCGGCCGACGAACGGCAATCCCTCGATATCCTCATCGCGGCCGGGCGCCTCGCCGACCAGCATCACCGCAGCATTCGGATTGCCGTCGGCGAACACCAGGTTCTTGGCGGTGAATTTGAGATTGCAGCCGTCGAATGCCGCCATGTGCTGGCGAAGCTCGTCCAGGGTCGCCGCCCTCATCGCCAATTGGCGAGCCAATGTCGCTTGCTGCTCGTCGGGCACGGTCGCGGTGGCAGACTGTGCGCGTGCTACCGATGCCGCACCCGGCATTTCGCTCATCTCGGCGCGTGACACGCTTGTCGAGCGTGGCAGTGTGGCGCTTCCACCGGTTGGCGTAACTGTCGCCGGCGCCCGCTCAGCCGGCTTTGACGCAGCCTCAGCAAACCTGTTCAGCGGCTCCTCTTCGAGCGCGTCATCGACGCCGGCGCTGGCGTAGAAGGCCAGCAGGTCGGCGATATCTGGTCGGTCGTCTCGGGAAACGGCAGTCATACTTTCACATTCCGTCGCTCGGCGGCAATTTGCAAGTAATGCATGTCGCCCAAAAGCGCGCAGCGGTTTTGGCACAACGACATGATGAAAACAAAGATTCTTAGCTCGACGGTATACGCGGATCCTGCACCAGATAGAACGTCCAGCGCGGTGTGTAGTCGGTGATCAGGTAATCGAATTTTGCCGTCTTCAGCGGGTCGATCTTGCCGCTCTTGAACAGCAGCCGGTCATAGGGTTCGAAGTCGCGATCGAAATCGGCAAAGCTGCTCGACCAGATGTTGTCAGGCGTCTTGTTGCGCTGGTCGAATGACAGGCCGTCGCCGAACACGCTCGGCCGGTGGAGCACCTCCTGGAGCTCGAACTGAAACTCGACCCAGGCCTGACCGCTGTTGTTGAGCACGTCGATGCGCATATACATGAGGCCGTTGGCAAATTGGCCTGCGGTGCCGAAGGGCTGGATCGGTTTTGTCGTGCGGATAGTCAATGTCACCGGTGTTGCCGAATTCAGCTCTTCGGTGATGACAAGCGGGTCCTCCTTTGTCCCGATGCCCGAGGCGCTGGTGATGCGAAAGCCGCCTAGCTCGTCGGAAAAGGAGTAGGCTCCGGCCGCCCAGACCCTCTGCGGCTCGGCATGGGCGCCAATGGGCGCCAGCGGCCACAGGGCCAAAACAAGCGCCCGGCAAATCCGTCCGGGCGAGGAAAAGCGCGTCGATGAAAAGCCGGATGGCCCAGGAGTGCGCATGGCGCGAAGTATGGCCGATAAGCAAGCCGTCGAACAATTAAAAACGTCAGGGCGACGGCTCTCCTTGGAATGGCTTGTTGGAACGGCTTGGCCCGGATCGATGTTCCGGTGGACCGCAACCCGCGATTTTGTAGTACGATGCGCGACTTTTTGACGAAATCGGCATTGTCACGTCAGCGCCGGTTTCGCGTCGCGAATTGATGCGCTATGCAGCGGATAAGCCAGCAAGATGCGCAAATGCGGCAGCCAGTGAGGGGTTGATGAGCGAGATCGAACGCGAAAGCATGGAATTCGACGTGGTGATCGTCGGCGCCGGCCCAGCCGGCCTCGCCGCCGCGATCCGTCTCAAGCAGGTCAATCCCGAGCTTTCCGTCGTCGTCCTTGAAAAGGGCGGCGAAGTCGGCGCCCACATCCTGTCCGGCGCCGTCGTCGATCCGATCGGTATCGACCGGCTGTTGCCGGGCTGGCGTGACGAAGAGGGACATCCGTTCAAGACGCCGGTCACGGCAGATCATTTCCTGGTCCTCGGCCCCGCCGGTTCGTTCCGTCTGCCTAACATCCTGATGCCGCCGCTGATGAACAATCACGGCAACTACATCGTTTCGCTCGGCAATGTCTGCCGCTGGCTGGCGACCAAGGCCGAGGCGCTGGGCGTCGAGGTCTATCCGGGCTTTGCCGCCGTGGGCCTCATCTACAGTGACGAGGGCGCGGTCACCGGCGTTGTCACCGGCGATATGGGCGTCGAGAAGGACGGCACGCATGGCCCGGGCTTCGCGCCGGGCATGGCGCTGATGGGCAAGTATGTGCTGATCGGCGAGGGCGCGCGCGGCTCGCTGGCCAAGCAGCTGATCGCCAAATACCATCTTTCCGACGGCCGTGAGCCCGGCAAATACGGCATCGGCCTCAAGGAGCTCTGGCAGGTCAAGCCGGAGAACCACCGGCCAGGCCTTGTCCAGCATTCCTTCGGCTGGCCGCTCGACGTGAAGACCGGCGGCGGCTCCTTCCTCTACCATCTGGAGGACAACCAGGTGGCGGTCGGCTTCGTCGTCCACCTCAACTACAAGAACCCCTATCTGTCGCCTTTCGACGAGTTCCAGCGCTTCAAGACCCATCCGGCGATCAAGGGCACATTCGAGGGCGGCAAGCGACTGGGTTATGGCGCCCGTGCCATCACCGAGGGCGGCTGGCAGTCGGTGCCGAAACTGTCCTTCCCCGGGGGCGCGCTGATGGGGTGTGCTGCCGGTTTCGTCAACGTGCCGCGCATCAAAGGCTCGCACAATGCGGTGCTCTCGGGAATGCTGGCGGCCGAGCATGTCGCCGAGGCGATCGGCGCCGGCCGTGCCAACGACGAACTGGCTTCTTACGAGGCGGCATGGCGGGCAACCGACATCGGCAAGGATTTGAAGAAGGTCCGCAATGTCAAGCCATTGTGGTCGCGCTTCGGCACCGTCGTCGGCGTCGGCATTGGCGGCCTCGACATGTGGCTGAACACGCTGTTCGGCTTCTCGCCTTTCGGCACGCTGAAGCACGGCAAGGCCGATTATGCGACGCTGGAGCCGGCGGCCAAGCATAAGAAGATCGCCTATCCGAAGCCGGACGGCGTGCTCACCTTCGACCGCCTGTCCTCGGTGTTTCTCTCCAACACCAACCACGAGGAAAACGAGCCTGTCCACCTGCTGGTTGCCAATATGGATCTGCAGCAGCGTTCCGAGCACGATGTCTATGCCGGGCCTTCGACACGCTACTGCCCGGCCAGCGTCTACGAATGGGTCGACAAGGATGGCAACGCCGCCGCCGATCCCGAGGCGAAGGACGTGCGCTTCGTCATCAACGCGCAGAACTGCGTCCACTGCAAGACTTGCGACATCAAGGACCCGAACCGAAACATAACCTGGGTGCCGCCACAAGGTGGAGAGGGACCCGTCTACCAGAACATGTAGCGTCAGAACGGCCGCGTCGGCCGTCTCGACGTCGACCAAAATGAACGCCCGTAAAGGCCCATTATATTTGCGGCCTCTAAAAAACATTGAAGCGGCGCGGCGCTTGTGGTTCCATTCCCTCCTGACCCGGAGGAATGACCATGCGCCTGGCGGTTCTGACGTGCCTTGCGGCGATTGGCGCCTTGTGCGGCTTCGCACCGTCGGCATCGGCTGACACGAAGGTGCTGGTCAAGACCCGGACCTACGAGATATCAGGAACCACGGGCGCCGCCCTGATCGAGGCCATGGACCGTAAGGGTCCGAAGAGGCATGGCTTCATGACGCACGCCATCGCGCTGACCGCCTATACCGTAAATTGGGGCCTTGAGGTTAGCAGGGAGGGTGGTGTCTGCCGGCTGCGGCAGGCCAACGGGACCCTCGATCTCACCTACACCTTACCTCGCATGGCATCACCCGCGACGCCGGCGCTCCAGAAGCGCTGGAAGCGGTTTTTCGCGGGCGTTCAAGCCCATGAGCATAGCCACGGCCGCATCGCCAGGACAATGATGCGGGCCACCGAGAAATCGATCACAGGACTGAAGTTCGCCGACAACTGGGCTTGCAGCAAGACACACCGCGAGGCGAGGCGCCGGATCAAGGCCGTCTATGCCGAATACGAGGCGAAACAGAATGCCTTCGACGCGCGCGAGCATCGCGACGGCGGCCATGTCGAGCACCTCATTCGTGCCCTGGTGCGCAAGCGCTAGGCGCTCAGCTTCGAGTCCTGCCGTTCTGTCTCACGGATGCGGTCGCGGTTTCATGTTCGTCGACCGGCTTTTTCTCTTCCGGCCTGAGCGAGAATTCCACCATCACCGGAAGATGGTCGGAGCCTGTGTCTTCCAACCTCGACACCGAATGGATGAGAACCGCGCCCTTGCTGAAAACCTGGTCGATCGGCAGTCCGGCGAAGCGAAGGAAATCAGGCAACTCGATATAGAGCCAGGTCGGCCCCGGCGAAGGCACCACGGTCAGCTTGCCGATGTCTGCGACGCGCCGGACGGCGGCGCTCCACGGCACTGCATTGCAGTCGCATGCCATGATCGATGTCTCGCCAAGCGAGGCGAGTTCGCCCGACAATCCGCCGATCTGCCGTGACTGGTTGCGCGGCCATGGCCAGGTGAGGTGCATGGCGGCGACGTCGACGTCGGTTCCGCCGAAATCGACCGTCGCGATGGCCATCGCACCGCGGCCATCGCAGCGCGGTTGCGTGCCGGCGGCAAACGGCCGTCTGGACAGCAGCGCAACGCCGAACACGCCATTGGGGTAGGGGCAGAAGATCCGGTGGGGGTAGGCGCTGGCGAGAGGGCCAAGCTTCGCCTCCCACATGTCGGACACCTCGTTGAGGGTGATCACATCAGGCTGGGTCCGGCCGATCAGCGACAGGACTTTTTCAGGCGTTGGATTGTTGAACCGCAGATTCATCTGCAGCAGGCGGTAGACCGCCTGATCGCCGGCCTCGGCTTCGTAGGCTGCCTGGACCGGCCACAGTCGGGGCACCGACAGGGCGTTCGAGGTGGTGGCAAAGGCAGCCACCGCAAAGAGCAGCGCTGTGGCCGCCTCCAGGCGAAACGAGGTCGCCAGCAGCGGCAGCGCGCAAAGCGCCATCAGCACGGCAAGATGAACGCGGAAATGAGCGAAGGAATCGAAGGCCGGATGCAGCGTTCCGAAAAACCCGGCCACCAGCGCGACCGAGAAGACGAGCATTGCTACGAATGCTGCCGACGCCATCATGTTTCGAACGCGTGCCATCTACTTTGCTTATCGGCAGAAATGCAGCCCAAATCAAGATTACGAAATGCCCTGCCGCTGTTACCAAGGTCCGGTCGATGCAGGCCGATCGGTGCTACTGGAACGCCGTCTCCGAAAAGCTTCTGAGCTTGCGCGAATGCAACCGTTCCATCGGCATCTCGGCCAGCTTTTCCATCGCCCTGATGCCGATGGTCAAATGCTGTGCCACCTGGCGCTTGTAGAACTCGGTCGCCATGCCGCGCAGCTTCAATTCGCCATGCAGGGGCTTGTCCGAGACACAAAGCAGCGTGCCGTAGGGCACGCGGAAACGGAAGCCATTGGCCGCGATCGTCGCCGATTCCATGTCGAGCGCAATCGCCCGTGACTGCGACAGCCGCTGCACCGGCCCTCGCTGGTCGCGCAACTCCCAGTTGCGGTTGTCGATGGTGGCGACGGTGCCGGTGCGCATGATACGCTTGAGGTCGTAGCCGGAAAGGCCGGTGACTTCGGCGACCGCCTCTTGCAGCGCCACCTGGATTTCGGCCAGCGGCGGGATCGGCACCCAGACCGGAAGATCGTCGTCCAGAACATGATCCTCGCGCACATAGGCATGCGCCAGCACATAGTCGCCCAGCGCCTGGGTGTTACGCAGCCCGGCGCAATGGCCGAGCATCACCCAGGCATGCGGCCTGAGCACCGCGATGTGGTCGGTGATCGTCTTGGCATTCGAGGGGCCGACGCCGATGTTGACCATCGTGATGCCGCCATGGTTCGGCTTCTTCAGATGATAGGCCGGCATCTGCGGCAAGCGCGGCGGCGCCGCGCCATCGCCAGACGCGCTTTGTCCAGCCTTGGTGACGACGTTTCCCGGCTCGACGAATTCGACATATCCGCCGCCGCCATTCGCCATCAGCTTGTGCGCACGGGCGACGAATTCGTCGATGTAGAACTGGTAATTGGTGAACAGCACGAAATTCTGGAAATGCTGCGGACTGGTCGCCGTGTAGTGCGACATCCGGTGCAGCGAGTAGTCGATGCGTTGCGCCGTGAACGCCGCCAGCGGCCTGGCCTCGCCTAACGCCACTTCGAACGTGCCGTTGGCGATCTGGTCGTCGGTGCCGTCGAGGTCCGGCACGTCGAACAGGTCACGGATCGGCCGCCTAATGCGCTCGGCTGCCGCGCCGTCGACATGGGAGCCTTCCAGGAAGGCGAAATGCAGCGGGATTGGCGTCGTCGATTCCGAAACCGTGACCGGAACGCCGTGATTGCGCATGATCAGACCAAGCTGTTCGGTAAGATAGCGTTCGAAAAGGGCAGGTTGGGTGATGGTGGTCGAGAAATGCCCAGGTGTCGGCATGTGGCCGTAAGCCTGCCGCGAGTCGATCTGGGTGAACGAAGTCGTGGTGACGCCGACCTCGGGATAGAAGGCCCGGTAGCGCTTGTTGTTGTCGCCGCCTGCGGCGAGCGCCGTAAATGAATCGCGCAGGAATTTGGTGTTGCGGTCGTAGAGGACCTGCAAGGCCGCGACGGCCTTTCCGGCATCATTGAAGCTTTGCCGACCAAACGGCTCCGGCATCACGACTGAGTCTATGGCTTGGGGATAGATTCGCTTTTCCATGACCCAATATAGAGGCTTGGCCATGCGGTTGGGAGGGGCCAAAGGCTCGTTTTTTGTTTTGGATAGTTTCGATGAAGGCCGATTGCGCCTAGCCGCGCCGCAGGCTGACCAACAGCACAAAGCCGACGCCGGTCTTCTTCAACGCCGGCGCTTCGATCGTCGAGCCGGCATCGGCGCGCATCGAGGGCACGGCCAGAACCGGCGCTGCAAGAACCATCAGGATGAGCGTCGCCCGCGGCACAAGCCGAAGGGTCTTGAGGGCGTTGGCGACGATGCGGTTCATGGTGTGTTGCTTCTCTCTAAGGGTTTCTGTCGGCGTCAATGGCGAAGGTGGCTCGGGCAACCGAACCGGCAGGAATTGGCCTGATCCCAGGAGCGGGCTGGGCGGCCGGCCTCGGCAACGAGGATGGCGAACGACATGCCGAACAGGCTCATCAGCAGGCAGACGATGGTGAAGCGGCGGGCGAACATTGCGTGGTGTCTCCTTCAACACGCATGAGAATGCCCTGATGCAACTGAACCGGTTCTGATGCCGGCGTTCATCTGCGGTTCAAGTTTATCGACGGAGGGTCGAGTGCCCGCCGCCACCGCGCCGCGCCGGCCACCAGCGCCGCCGCAGTCTTGCTACCGGCACCCAATCTTGCTGCCGACAAGGGCCGGGTAAAATTGCTGTTAGGGCGCTGAAGGCGCGGCCCGCACGATTGATCCGTTGTCCCAAACAGACGGCGCAAACAAAAAAGGGGCCTTCGCGGCCCCGTTTTCAATTTGTGGCAGCGGAAACGATCAGAGCTTGTGCCAGGTCTGGCTCCTGCAGATCAGCCCGCCGAGCACGCAGCCGCTCATCTTGAGCGAAGCGCCCGAGACCGAGGCCTTGCCCGAATAGGTCTTGTCGGTTTCCGGGTCGGTTATGGTGCCCGAATATTTGTTGGCGCCGGACACCTTGAACGAACCGATCCGCTTGCCGGCAAATTTGCCTGATTTGAGCGTGATGGAAAATGCACCGCCGCCGCCCGCAATGGCGGCAGTCGAACCGGCTTGCGTTTTCCAGTTGCCTTCGATCGGATCGGCCCAAGCCGCGCCGGCCATGATCAAGGTGGCCGCAAGGGCCATGCTGATTTTGCGAAACATGTTTCTCCTCCCCTGTGGGCATCCGGCCGGGTGTTCCGCCCCGCCGGTCTGCCTTTTACGCAAACGTAAGCTAATTCACCTCCCGGCAAAACAAAAGCGGTGCCGCCGCGGAAGACTTCAGGATTTTCTGGCCGCCCGAAGCGGGTCTCGTCGGCGAGAAATGAAACGTTCGCGACTCCGTCTTTGTCTCCCGTGGTTAGCGGAGTCTTGATCTTCGCCTCGCAAATTTTCGTCAAATTTAGTGCAAACCGGCGCAATTGCTGGCTTTGCATCCTTAACGAATTCTCGCGTTTACCTCTTGTTTTAGCTTTGTTTTCCTCAAATTAAGCACGCCACTTAACCGCGGATTCAAGCCTCCGGTTCATTCTCGAAAGCATCGAAAGAGCGGCCGCCCCAAGGGTTATCAACAGACACCAAGGGACAGAACGAGGCAGCTCTCGGGAGCCTGACAGGGGCTAGAACAGGGGATTGAAATGGCACGTTTTGAAATGCCTGAAGCCGGCTTCGGCGCCATGGGGGCAACTGCCCAGGCCGACATCCTTTTCGAATTGGGCATGATGTATGCGACCGGCCGCGATTGCGAGACCGATGTCGTCGCCGCCCACAAATGGTTCAACATCGCTGCGATCAAGGGCTCGGTCCGCGCCGCGGAACTGCGCTCGGAATTGTCGGCCGCCATGTCGAAGGTCGAGATCGCCAGGGCGCTGCGCGAAGCCCGCGAATGGATGACGATGCACTAAGTTGGCCCTGAACTCATCAGGCACCGAGATCATCGACAGGGACGCTTCAGGTCAAGGCCGCGCAAGACGGCAGGACCGGCAAGAACAAGGCCGCGCAAGACGGTCGCACCAACAATGACAAGAACGCGGCAGGCCGGATACAGCCAAGCTGCGCGACGGACGGGGAAGGCGAGCGGTTCGGACGCGGGGGCGCTTGGGATCGTTCGATCGACAAAAGCCGCGACCGGCCGGAACAAGGCCGGCGTGGCTTTTGCGTTCAGGCCTCAGGTTGCAGGCCCAATCGAGTGCCGCCAATGCGCCTAGACAGGCTTGGCGAAGGGTGAGATTCTCCCGGCCACTCTGGAAGAGGCGCGGCCGGGACGGCCGCGCGAGAGTGGAGGAGTTGTATCACCATGAAAAAGTTGGGTATTTTGAGCGCGGCCATAGTGGGCCTGGTGATGAGCGCGCCGATTGCCTTCGCCGAAGACATCACCTTTTCGGTGGTCGGACCGATGACCGGCCAGCTTGCCACCATCGGCGACCAGTTCAAGCAGGGCGCACAAGCCGCCGCCGACGCGATCAACGCGGCCGGCGGCGTCGACGGCCGCCAGATCAAGCTCGACGTCCAGGATGACCAGTGCGATCCGAAGCAGGCGGTTTCGGTCGCCAACCGCATCGTCGCCAACGGGGTCAAGTTCATCGATGGCCATGCCTGCTCGGGCTCGAGCATCCCGGCCTCGGCCGTTTATGCTGAAGCCGGTGCGCTGATGATGAGTCCGGCTTCGTCGAACCCAGAGCTGACCGACGCGGCGGCGAAAGCCGGCTGGTCGACGATCATGCGCCTTTATACGCGCGACGATGCGCAGGGCGCCTTCATCGGTCCATGGATCGCCAAGAAATATGCCGGCAAGAAGGTCGTCATCATGCATGACAAGAGCGCCTATGGGCAGGGCGTGGCCGATGCCGTCAAAGCGACGATGAACCAGAACGGCCTCAACGAGATCCTCTACGAGGGCATTAACGCCGGCGAAAAGGACTACTCGGCGCTTGTCACCAAGCTCAAGGAACTGAAGGCTGATGTGGTCTATTTCGGCGGCTACCACCCCGAGGCCGGCCTCATCCTGCGCCAGTCGGCGGAACAGAACCTCAAGTTCCAGCTGATCATGCCGGACTCGATTGCCACGCCGGAATTCTGGCAGGTTGCCGGCCCGGCCGGCGAAGGCACCATGTTCGTCTTCCCGTCGGATCCGCAGGCGAAGCCCGAAGCCAAGGAAGCCATCGAAAAGATCAAGGCGGGCGGCTTCGTGCCCGAGGGCTTTACGCTGTTCTCCTATGCCGTGATCCAGGCCTTTGCCGAGGGTATCAAGCGCGCCGGCAGCGACGACGCGGCCAAGGTTGCCGAAGCGTTGAAGAACGGCGAGCCGATCAGCACCGTCGTCGGCCCTGTCACTTTCGATGAAAAGGGCGACCTCAAGAACGTCAGCTACGACATCAACCAGTGGCACGACGGCAAATACGCGCCGATCCAGCCGTGATGGCTAATGCATGTCGCGCAAAAGTGCGCAGCGGTTTTGCGATAACGACATGCATAAAAACAAGAACTAAAGCGCGTCGTATGAGACGCGCTTTAGCGCCTAGTGACTATCGGAGATGGCCGGGGCAGACTCGGCCATTTTCATTTTGGGCGTGCGTCTGTGGCGGGTGCCCCTACATCGCCTCGTGGATTAAGGAACAGCGTCAGCCGTGTACTTCCTCGGCAAAACGCACCAGCACGGTCCCGTCGGTGACTTGTGCGCCTTCCGCTGCGATCTCGGCGATCGTCCCGTCATGAGTGGCGGAAATCGTGTGTTCCATCTTCATCGCTTCCAGGATCAACAGCGGCTGGCCCTTGATGACGGCCTCACCTTTTGCCGCGCGCACCAGCTTGACCAGGCCCGGCATGGGAGCGCGCAGGCTGTCAGAACCGGCGGCGATTTCGTCGGCCCTTGCCAACGGGTCCGGCACCGCGAAGCTGTAGCCGACGGCGCCCGAAAAGACAGTGACGTGGCCGGGCCAGCGGGCGAGGCGAGGGGGAGCGCGAAGATCAAGCGCGCTGTCATAAGGTGCGTCCAGTGCCACTTGGAAGCGCTTGTCCGGCCGCACCGACACAAGCGCGAGGATATCATCCTCGCCGTAACGCAGCCGCGTGCGCCGCGCGATCGCGTGGAAATGCGCATAGCCGACGAGCGACGACCATGGATCGCCACTCGGCGCCTGAGCCCCGGCGCCGGATGCCGCGAGCGCGGCTGCGGCGATGATCTCGCTGCTCGGCGGCGGCACCGCGGTGAGCGCTTGCTGATGCCTGCCGATCAGGCCGGTATCGACATCGCCTGCCGAAAAATCCGCGTCAGCGGCAAGAGCAGCGAGAAAGGCGGTGTTGACGGTCGAGCCGGCGATCTCGGTCTGCGAAAGGGTTATGCCTAGCGCTTCGAGCGCCGCCTGCCTGCCCTTGCCGTGGACGATCAGCTTGGCGATCATTGGATCGTAGAACGGCGAGATGGCATCGCCGGCCCGCACGCCGGTCTCGATCCGCATGCTGGCGCCCTCGGGCGCGGTATCCGGAAATTTCAGGTGATGCAGCGTGCCCGTCGCCGGCAAAAAACCCCTTGCCGCGTCCTCGGCATAGATGCGCGCCTCGAAGGCGTGACCGGAGAGCGTGATCTCGCTCTGCGTCTTCGGCAGCTTTTCGCCGGACGCCGCCCGCAACTGCCACTCGACCAGGTCGATGCCGGTGACCATTTCGGTGACTGGGTGCTCGACCTGCAGGCGGGTGTTCATTTCCATGAACCAGAAGCGGTCGGCCTTCAGCCCTTGCGAGGCATCGACGATGAACTCGATCGTGCCGGCGCCGGAATAGTTGATTGCCTTGGCGGCCTTCACCGCCGCCTCCGTCATCGCCTTGCGCAATGCCGGCGTCATGCCGGGGGCGGGGGCTTCCTCGATCACCTTCTGATGGCGGCGCTGTGCCGAGCAGTCGCGCTCGTAGAGATGCACGACGTTGCCGAAGATATCGCCGAATACCTGAACCTCGATGTGGCGCGGCTTCTCTACATATTTCTCGACCAGCACGCGGTCGTCGCCGAAAGCGGCCTTGGCCTCGCGCCGTGCACCCGACAGCGCCTCGGAAAAGTCGTCGGGATGTTCGACGCGCCGCATGCCCTTGCCGCCGCCGCCGGCACGCGCCTTGATCAGGACGGGATAGCCGATCTCGCGTGCCTTGGAGGCGAGCAGCACGATCTCCTGCGCCTCGCCGTGATAGCCCGGCACGACAGGCACGCCGGCCTTCTCCATCAGCCGCTTGGCCGCGTCCTTCAGCCCCATGGCGCGGATCGAGGCGGCCGACGGGCCGATGAAGACGAGCCCCGCCGCCGTCACCTGGTCAACGAAATCAGGGTTTTCCGACAGAAAACCATAGCCCGGATGGATGGCTTCAGCGCCGGTGGCCAAAGCCGCCGCGACAATCTTGTCGCCGCGCAGATAGCTTTCGCCGACAGGCGAGGCGCCGATATGCACCGCTTCGTCGGCCATCTCGACATGCAAAGCCCCGGTGTCGGCGTCGGAATAGACGGCAACGCTACGTACGCCCAGCTTGCGTGCCGTGCGGATCACCCGGCAAGCGATCTCGCCGCGGTTGGCGATCAGGATTTTGGCGAACATGGGACCTCCCGGATTTTCCGCGGGCGGTGCCAGTCAGCCAGGCGACTGACTATTTGGAAAGCGCGATCTGACAGCCGCCGCTCGCAAGCCTGACTTTCCACTTTTTCAAGCCTGACTGACAGTTCCGCAGCGCCAAATCTTCCGCCGCCTGTTGCGACGGTGCGTTCAGCCGCGCGCCGCAAATGATGTAGATGTCGACGACGCGCGAATAAAAGGTCGTTGCATAGGCTGAATGGCCGCTGGCCGCCACATAGGCGTTGTACGTCTTGGTACACGGATCCTTCGGGTTTCCAGCCAAATTCGGGTAGAAACGGATGTCGCCTTTGTTGCCCGCCAGTGATTCCGCAGTGCTGCTGCCTGGAGCAGCTAATATAAGAAGCCCTGCAAGTATCGATACAGTAGTTTTCTGAGAAAGTCGCAGTCTCATCTTCGCCCCATCCCCATGGAAATTGCAAATCAGCAATAGCCGCAATTTTTCCGTCTGGCCAGTTCGATGTTTGAAAATGAGTCTGAAGGGTGTGGATGGGATTTCTCATCGGGACAGGTCACGCTCCCGCCAGGCGCAGCAACGCCTGCTGGTATAGTTCCGCCGTTTGCTGGTCGAAGCAGCAGAAGACGACGGTTTCCGGAACCGCGTTCTGGCTGATGAAGGCGCTCACGGTATCAACAGCGACCTGCGTCGCCTGGTCCTTTGGATACCGGTATACACCGGTCGAGATCGCCGGGAATGCCACGGTCCGGCAATCCTTGGCGACGGCGAGTTCGAGCGACCGGCGATAGCAGGAGGCGAGCAGTTGGGCTTCACCTTTGCCGCCGCCTTGCCAGACCGGACCGACCGTGTGGATGATGTAGTGTGCCGGCAGCTTGTAACCTTTGGTGAGTTTTGCGTCGCCGACCTTGCAGCCATTGAGTGTTCGGCATTCGGCCAGAAGCTCGGGGCCGGCCGCCCGGTGAATGGCGCCGTCGACGCCACCGCCGCCCAAGAGCGAGGTGTTGGCGGCATTGACGATGGCATCGACCGCCAGCTTTGTGATGTCGCCGACATGAACGTCAATCCTGGGGGCAATCTCGCTCATCTCACATCCTGAACACGCCGAACCGTGTCTCCTCGATCTCGCCGTTCAGCGCGGCTGAAAGGCTGAGCGCCAGCACCTCGCGCGTCCTGGCCGGGTCGATGATGCCGTCGTCCCAGAGCCGAGCGGAGGAATAGAGCGGGTGGCCTTCATGCTCGTATTTCATCAGGATCGGCTTCTTGAATTTTGCCTCCTCCTCCGCGCTCCATTCCCCGCCCTTGCGCTCGATCCCCTCGCGCTTGACGACGGCCAGCACGGTGGCCGCCTGCTCGCCGCCCATCACCGAAATGCGGGCATTCGGCCACATCCATAGGAAGCGTGGCGAATAGGCGCGTCCGCACATGCCGTAATTGCCGGCGCCGAACGAGCCGCCGATGATGATGGTTACCTTCGGCACCCGGGCCGTGGCGACGGCCATCACCAGCTTGGCGCCGTCCTTGGCGATGCCGCCGGCCTCGTATTTTCGCCCCACCATGAAGCCGGTGATGTTTTGCAGGAAGATCAGCGGGATCTTGCGCTGGCAGCACAACTCGATGAAATGCGCGCCCTTGAGCGCGCTTTCGGAGAACAGCACGCCGTTGTTGGCGATGATGCCGACTGGCATGCCGTTGAGATGGGCAAAGCCGGTGACCAGCGTGGTGCCGTAATTCTGCTTGAACTCGTCGAAGTCGGAGCCGTCGACGATGCGCGCGATCACTTCACGCACGTCATAGGGTTGGCGCAGATCGGTCGGCACGATGCCGTAGAGCTCATCGGCTGCATGAAGCGGCGCAATCGGATCGCGAAGTGCCAGCCAGATCTCCTTCTTTCGATTCAGGTTCTTGACGATGCGGCGCGCGATCGCCAGCGCATGCTCGTCGTCCAGCGCATAGTGGTCGGCAACGCCGGAAAGCCGCGTGTGCACATCGGCGCCGCCCAGTTCCTCCGCGCTGACATCCTCGCCGGTCGCGGCCTTCACCAGCGGCGGGCCGCCAAGGAAGATAGTCGCCTGGTTGCGCACCATGATCGTCTCGTCCGACATCGCCGGCACATAGGCGCCGCCCGCCGTGCACGAGCCCATGACGCAGGCGATCTGTGGTATGCCCGAAGCCGACATGTTGGCCTGGTTGTAGAAGATGCGGCCGAAATGGTCGCGGTCAGGAAACACCTCGTCCTGGTTGGGCAGATTGGCGCCGCCGCTGTCGACAAGATAGACGCAAGGCAGTTTGTTCTGCAGCGCGATTTCCTGGGCGCGCAGATGCTTCTTGACGGTCAGCGGATAATAGGTGCCGCCCTTCACCGTGGCGTCGTTGACGACGACCATCACTTCGGTGCCTTCGACGCGGCCGATGCCGGCGATGATGCCGGCCGATGAGATGTCTTCGCCATACATCGACCACGCGGCGAACTGGCCGATCTCGAGGAACGGCGAGCCGGTGTCGAGCAATTGGGCAAGGCGCTCGCGCGGCAAAAGCTTGCCGCGGCTCTGGTGGCGCTCACGCGCTTCCTCCGAGCCGCCACGCTCGACGGTTGCCGCCTTTTCCGCAATGTCGGCGACCAGCGCCCGCATGCGCGCGGCATTGGCGCGGAAGGTGTCGGAGGCGGGCGAGATCTGCGAAGTGAGGGTGGCCATGGCGTTACCGGATCAGTTCGATCTTGCAGCCGATATCCAGGTCGCCCCAGTCACGGTCGGCGGTAACGGCAATGGCGTTCTCGCGAATTGCCAGCGCCAGGCAGGCCCGATCGCCCAGCGACAAGCCGCGATGCCGCGTCAGCTCGCGAAGCTGACCGGCGGCGATGCCCATCATTTCGTCGAAAACAGCGACCGGCATGCCTAGGCTTGCGAGGTCGTCAGCGGCCGCTTCCATGCTGCGTCCCCTGTCGATCAGCTTGGCGATCACTTCCGCTGCATTGACGGAGCTGCATTGCGCATTCGGCGCGAAACCCAAGGCAATATCGGTGCCTTTCTCGTTGAGCAGGATCGCAAGCGCCGCCGAGCTGTCCATGACGTAGGGTTTCACTTCGCTCCCTTCCTCGCCGTTCCTTCGGCATGAAGCCGGTCCAAACGCTTGTCGCTTCGGCGCTGATCTTCCCGCCGCTCCTTCAGAAATTCGTCGACGACACTTTCCTCAGGCTTTTTCAACGCTGACAATTCGGCCTGGACGCGCCTGAGATTTCGAAGCCACGACCTTACCCGCAACTCGCCGTTCTCGACATGGAGGATCAAGTCTTCACCAGGCTTCACGCCCATCTCCTCGCGCATCGCAGCCGGAATGACGAAACGCCCGCCCTCGCCAAGTCTGACGCGCTCGCGTTTCGCTGGCACCCGGAGCGGAGTTTTTTGAGCTCCTGCGTCGAAGTGCGTTTGCGGATTCTCGTCTAACCTAGCCTTTTCCGTTCCCATGGTCTGCCTCGTTCCAGAAATATGGCATATTCTGGAAAATATGGCACAAGTTCTCACGCATGGCAAATTCAGGAGATAGCGCCATTAGGCCCCCTCCGCCATGATTTCGCGCCCGATCAGCCAGCGACGGATTTCGCTGGTGCCGGCGCCTATCTCATAGAGCTTGGCGTCGCGCAAAAGTCGGCCGGTCGGATAGTCGTTGATGTAGCCATTGCCGCCCAGCAGCTGGATGGCGTCGAGCGCCATCTGCGTCGCCTTCTCGGCGGAGAACAGCACGCAAGCGGCGGCGTCCTTGCGGCTCGTCTGGCCGCGGTCGCAGGCGGCGGCGACGGCATAGACATAGGCGCGTGCGGCATTCATCGTCGTATACATGTCGGCGAGCTTGCCCTGCACCAGCTGGAACTCGCCGATCGGCTGGCCGAACTGCTTGCGTTCGTGCACATAAGGTATTGCCACATCGAGGCACGCCGCCATCAGCCCGATCGGGCCGCCGGCGAGCACGGTGCGCTCGTAGTCGAGGCCCGACATCAGCACTTCGACGCCGCGCCCTTCCTCATGCAGCACATTGTCGAACGGCACCTCGACGTTCTCGAACACAAGTTCGCCGGTGTTGGAGCCGCGCATGCCGAGCTTGTCGAGCTTCTGCGCGACGGAAAACCCGGCAAAATCCCTTTCGACGATGAAGGCGGTGATGCCGCGCGAATGGAGCGCCGGATCGGTCTTGGCATAGACGACCAGCGTCGCGGCGTCCGGGCCGTTGGTGATCCACATCTTGGTGCCGTTGAGCACGTAGCGGTCGTTGCGCTTTTCGGCGCGAAGTTTGAGCGATACGACGTCGGAGCCGGCGCCTGATTCCGACATTGCCAGCGCGCCGACCTTTTCGCCGCTGCACAGCGCAGGCAGATATTTCTCCTTCTGCGCCGGCGTCGCCCAGCGATTGATCTGGTTGACGCAGAGGTTGGAATGGGCGCCGTAGGAGAGGCCGACTGAGGCCGAGGCGCGGGAAACCTCTTCCATCGCGACAACATGAGCGAGATAGCCCATGCCGGTGCCGCCGAAACCCGGATCGGCGGTGATGCCGAGCAGGCCGAGCCCACCGAGCTCGGCCCACAGATGCGCCGGAAATTCGTTCGACCGGTCGATGTCGGCGGCGATCGGCGCGATCTTGTCCTGGGCGAAGCGGCGCACCAGGTCGCGCAGCGCCTCGATGTCTTCGTCAAGCCCGAAGTTAAGTGTGTGCGTGTACATGCCGTTCCTCCCGGCGCACGACCGCGAAATCGAATTCGATTTTCGCGGTGGGTCATGCGCAAAATCAAAGTGCTACAGCGTCCTTTGCTCGCCCGGCGCTGTAGGTCGTTGTCGCGCCGTGGACCTTTGCTCCAACCAGGCGCATCGTCATTGAAAGATATGTGGCGGTTACCTCCGAGATCGATAGCCGTTCGCCCGGCCGGAACCAGACGATGACGCCGGTCACCATCTGGATCAGCGCCATGGCAGTCAGCCCCGTGTCTTCGATGTCGAAGACGCCGGCTTCTGCGCCATCGCGCAGAATGGCGCGCAGCTCCTTTTCATAGGTCGTGCGCATGCGCAGGATCTGCGTCAGGCTATCATGCGACAGGCTGCGCAATTCCATGTTCGAGACATGGGTGGAATGGCGGCGTTCGATGTGGAAGGCGATGTGGTTTTCGACATAGGCGGCGAGCCGCGTCGCCGGATCGGCCACGACGGGGCGCGCCGTATTCCATGCCTCAATCAGCCCTTCCATGTGCTCGCGCATCAGCGTGAACAAGAGGTCTTCTTTGGTCGGAAAATAGCGGTAGAGCGCCGCCGCCTGCACGCCGACCTCGGCGGCCAGTTGGCGCATCGACATTGCCTCGTAGCCAAGACGCGCGATCAGGCTGACCGCCGCCTCGCGGACCGCAGCTTCGGTCTTTTCTCCGTCGGAACCGGTCGTGCGCGCCATGGTCACCTCATCGAGAGGCAACAATAAAACGAACGTTCAATTAATTCAAGAGATGTGGATCGAACGTTCCGGCAGGCGAGACGGCGCGAGCCGCGCGGCTCTTCCTTCTCCCCTTGTGGGAGAAGGTGGCCTCGCGAAGCGAGGTCGGATGAGGGGTGTTCCAGCTTGGCACCGCCGGCACTCCGTCCAACACCCCTCAACCGTCTCGGCGCTACGCGCCGA
The DNA here is from genome assembly GCF_024707545.1 of Mesorhizobium onobrychidis. Lineage (NCBI taxonomy): Bacteria > Pseudomonadati > Pseudomonadota > Alphaproteobacteria > Hyphomicrobiales > Phyllobacteriaceae > Mesorhizobium > Mesorhizobium onobrychidis. The sequence goes on along the minus strand of NZ_CP062229.1, from coordinate 5,306,900 downwards.
TCCACCTTCTCCCACAAGGGGAGAAGGAAGAGCGCCTTCAGTTCCCCCGCGCCGCCGCCAACGCACCGGGCAATTCCTCGGCAAAAATGTCGAGTTCGTGGTCGAGGCCAACGCTGACCCTGATGCAGCGGTCGAGCACCGGCACCATCGGCTTGCGGATGAACACATCGCGCGACAAAAGCGCCTGCAGCACGTTCAGCGCGAAGGCGCCGTCGCCGCCGCAATCTATGGTGACGAAGTTGGTTGCAGACGGCAGCGGCTTCAGCCCGTTCGCCTCGGCTATTTCAGCGATGCGCCGGCGGCCGGAAGCAACCCGCGTCACCACGCTTTGGAGATAATCCTGATCGGCAAGCGCCTCGACGCCGGCGATCTGCGCCATGCGGCTGACGCCGTAATGGTTGCGGATCTTCTCGAAATCGCGGATCACCTGGGCATCGGCCACCGCGTAGCCGCAGCGTATGCCGGCCAGCCCGTAGGCCTTCGAGAAGGTGCGCATGCGGATGACGTTCGGCCGCGCGACATCGATCGGCGGCAGCGCCGAGGCCGGGCCTAGCTCGCCATAGGCCTCGTCGAGCACCAGCATGGTGGTTTCCGGCAGGGCTTCGATGAAGCGGATGAGCTCGGCCGCTTCCCACCAGCTGCCCATTGGATTGTCCGGGTTGGACAGATAGACCAGCGGCGCCGTCTCCCTGGCGACCGCAGCCAATAGGCCGTCCAGGCTTTCCCGGTCGTTCTCGTAGGGAACCGCGACCAGCCGGCCGCCGACGCCGGCAATATGGAAATTGAAAGTCGGATAGGCGCCGAGCGAGGTGACAACCGCGTTGCCCGGCGCCACATACATGCGCGCCACCAGGCTGAGCAACCCGTCTATGCCTTCGCCGACCACCACGTTCTCGGCGCCGACGCCAAGATGCGCGGCAACAGTCACCTTCAAATCGTGATTGTCTGGGTCGCAATACATCCACATATCGCTGGCAATCTCGGCCATACGGGCGACGACGCGCGGCGAGGGACCAAAGCTGCTCTCATTGGCGCCGATGCGGGCGCGAAACGCGCGGCCCCGGTCACGTTCCTGCGCCTCCGGGCCGACAAACGGCACCGTCGAGGGAAGCGCACTGACGATTGGCGTGAGGGAAGGGCGCTGGCGCATGGCAAAAGCTCGTTCGAAAAGGGCCTTCTTGCTAGCGCGGCACAGTTGGCCGCGCAAGCTCCCGCCTTGGCTGCGACCATCATGCTGGATTCCCCCCGCTCTTTTTGCTAGCGAGATATCTCTTTTTGCTAGCGAGATGTTCATGAACAATCGACTCCCACCTGCTTGGTCAAAGCACATCAAGCCCGGACCCGCGCCGAAAGCGAAGGTGCCGATAGCGAAGCCGTTAGCGAGCCCGCAGAAAGGAAACGCCCAGTCGCGTGCGCAGGCCGACGACGCGCTGCTGAAACAGGCATATGCCTTTCAGCAGGCCAAGCGGCTTGATGAGGCTCAGGACCTGTGCCTCCGCGTTCTGGCGCGCACGCCGAACCATCCGCTCGCCTTGTACATCCTGGGGACCTTATACCTTGGTTACGATGATGAGAGGGCCTTGCGATATTTCGCACGGGCGGTCGGCGAGGAGCCTAAAAACCCTTACTACCACCTCAGCCTGGGCGAGGCCTATGTGAAGGTCAGCGAGTATGCGCCAGCAATCAGGCATATGCAGTATGCCCTGGAACTGCAGCCGGGCCTTATCGAAGCACTTTGTGCATTGGGGCGCACTTACATGGCGTTTGACAAACCCGACATGGCTTTGCCGCTTTACGAGAAGGCGCTGAAAATCAACCGCGATCATCCCAAGGTGCGAGCCGGGCTGGCCAGCGCGCTCAGCGGCCTGGGGCGTATGGATGAAGCCGCCGTCTATCTGAAAGAAGCGATCGATCGCCGTATTGGGGTGCCGGCTGCCTACAACGACCTTGTACAGACGCGAAAGTTCACCGAGGAGCCCGAGGAGCTCCAGTCCATTCTTCGTGAACTCGGTAATCCGAAACTTGGTGCGGAAGGCGCGCAGCAACTCCATCACGCTGCCGGCAAGGTGCTGAACGACCTCAAGCGCTATGATGAGGCATTCGACCATTTCAACAAGGCGAAACAGGCCTCCGGCCACCAGTTCGATATCGATCTGTATCGTCGGTGGATCGATTCGATGATTGAAACCTTCACGCCGGACTTTTTGGCTGCCCGCGCCGGCTATGGAAATCCTTCCGAAGCGCCTGTGTTCGTGGTTGGCATGCCACGCTCGGGGACGACGCTCACGGAGCAGATCTGCGCCAGTCATCCGGACGTTCATGGTGCAGGGGAGCTTAGCAAACTGAGGCGGGTTGCGAATGCGATCGGTCTCAGGACATCATCGGCTGGAGATTTGCACCAGCCAATCACCTCGATCACAGAAGTCCTGTCCAGAACCTTGGCCGAAGAGCATCTGTCCTACTTGCGGGAGCGGGCGCCTGCCGCACTTCGCGTCGTGGATAAGACGCCGCACAATTTTGAACTGGTCGGTCTTATCGGGCTTCTCTTCCCCAACGCGCGCATCATTCATTGCCGCCGTGACGCCATCGACAATTGCGTCTCCTGCTTCGTCCTCAACTTCAGCGAGGCACACAGCTACAACACCGACCTGAAAACACTAGGCCTGTACTATCGCGAGTATGACCGCCTGATGCGGCACTGGAACGAGGTCTTTCCAGGCCTTATCTTCGAAAATCGTTACGAGACGTTGGTCGACGACCAGGAAGCCCAGTCACGCCGCCTGATAGATTATCTCGGGCTGCCCTGGGATGACGCCTGCCTGCGCTTTTTCGATCGGGATGGTTCGGTCAACACGCCCAGCCGCTGGCAGGTTCGTCAACCGATCTACAGATCGTCGGTCAAGCGCTGGAAGAACTATGAAAACGAAATTCAGCCGCTGATACAGTCGCTTGGCGATCTCGCAGAGATTTGACTCGAGGTTGGCGGTCCGCATTGTGTGGACCGCGAGGGTCGCAAGAGCATAGGCTGATCTTCAGCCGCCAAATGCCCAACATCTGCGATTGGCCGCAGGCCACCACGCCTTCGCAGGGCGGAGCGAACGGCTTATCCTGTTCCTTCCAAGCGCTGCTGCGGTGCAGAATCTTTCAAGACGCTGGAGGGACAGCGCCCCCCTCTGTCCTGCCGGACATCTCCCCCACGAGGGCAGGGCTGTCCGGGGAAAGTTATTCATATATGAAGGCCATCTGATTGGGAGAGGCTCGGTCTTTTGGTCGGCTTTGATTGACCGGTGGCGGCTTGTGGATGGTGTGCATTTTCCGCCGCCCGAACAAGTATTGAGCGACCAGTTCTGTGAACCTCAAGATTGGAATAGGGACGCGGCGGGTGCGCGCGACAATGCGCAGCAGCGCATAGGCGATCATTGCGGCAAAGAGTTGCAGGCGAATGGCATTGCCGTTGTTGCCGAGGAACTTGCGGATCTTGAGGTGCTGCTTGATCCATCGGAACAGAAGCTCGATTTGCCAGCGGCCTTTGTAGAGCCGTCCAATCTCGATGGCGGAGCGCTCCAGATCGTTGGTCAAAAGCGTGATGGTGTCGCCCTCTTCGCGCTGAACGCGCAGGCGACGCAGGCGCATCGGCAGCTTGCAAACGCCCTTGCTGACCAGGCTTACCTCACTGTCTTCCACAACCAGGAAGCCGTCGCCCTGCGGCTCGGCTATAGGGCGATCGCACACCAGCGCCAGCCCCATGTTGGCCTTGGGCCGCGTCACGAAGATCGATCCGGCTTCGGCGATCGCCGTCCACCAGCCATAATGGCAGTAGCCCTTGTCGAACACGTAGGTCGCTCCAGCTTCGATCGTGATCTGGCGGCCGACCTGGGCGTCGTTGACGTTGGCGTCGGTGATGTCGAGGACGCGCGGACAGTCGGCCTTCGGGTCATAGACGACATGCACCTTCATGCCGCGGATGCGCCCGTTCGACTTGGCCCAATCGCACAGTTTGCCGAGCGGAATGGGGGTCGAGTCGATCAGCCGCAGCATTTCTGTGCCCTCGCGCCGCGTCTGCCGGTCAAGCAGACCCGCCACCAGACCGAACGCCTCGGCAAAGATGGCGACCGGACGCCGTCTGTTGGCGTCCGACAAGGTCGAACGCATCAAGGGACCGCTGCCCAGGTGATAATGATGCTGGCTGTTGGCGTTCCAGCCGGCTTCCAGGCCACGCAAGCCGCTGCTGCCGCAGAACTGGGCATAGATCAGCGCCACCAGATGATCCCAGCTTCTGAACGATTTGTCGTACGCATCCCCGTCGTGGCGATCCACAATTGCTTGGAATTGACGCCGATCGATGGGTTCAAGAAGCTGCCCGAAGATGCTAGGTGCAAAGCGCATGCCCCGTTCCTTTTCTGAGTCTCGACAACCAGAGAGAAGACGGACAAAACCCGTTTTACGGGGCATGCACATGTGGCATTTCGATTCACTCAAAACTTTCCCCGGACAGCCCTGCCACGAGGGGGGAGATTGGCCGTCATTGCGGCTTTCGCTAATCTCCAACGTTGATGAACAGGCGCTGTCAGCGAAGCTGCCGATCTCCCTCCTTGTGGGGGAGATGTCCGGCAGGACAGAGGGGGGCGCGAAGGATCGCTACTGCCCTCAATCCGAGCCGCTGCATTCTTCGGCTGATGTAACGGCATGGATCCCAGGGTCTCCGCTCCGCTTCGCGTCATTCCGCCCCCGGGGATGACGAAGGCATGATGGCCAACCGCCGGCGTTTGAGATTGGCAATTGACCGCCAATCTAGCAGCTGCAGACCGATCAAAGAACGACCATGGCCGGTATCGGCGGCGCCATACATTCCGCCCTTGACAGCCACGCCGATACGAAAAAACCCGGCGGTTGCCCGCCGGGTTGGAGTTCAGTCAGACAAAGTCTGTTAGAACGAGCGCTGGAAGCGGAGCATGCCGCCGAGGCTGTCTTCGTCGTCCGCAGCGGTCCAGTTGGAGAAGTCGTCCTCGCCGAACTCGCCGGCGTGCAGGTAGTCGACTTCGGCCGTGATCGTCATGCCGGGAACGATGTCATAGGCAATGTTGGCGGCGATGCCGAGGTTTTCGCCTTCGTCATACGAGATCTGGGTGTTGAACGAGGTCTTCTCGTTGAAGGTGTAGGTGCCACCGCCCCAGACCGCCCAGTTGCCGGCCCACAGCTTGTACATGCCGCGACCGCCGGCGGTGGGGAATGCAAAGTTGTCGTCCGTGTAGTTGTCGTCCGTGCCGTAGCCGGCCATGATGAACAGCGACAGGTTCTCCATCGGCGTGACGTCGAGGCGAACCTTGCCGGCCACTTCTTCGTAGTTGGCGTCGTAAGCAAGGACGCCGGTGATGGCGCCCCAGCCCTGCGTCCACTTCAGGCCGCCGACGACATGCGGAACATAGCTGTCGATCGTGAAGGGGCCATAACCTTGTTCGAGCGAGACCACGGCCGAGAAGCCGTTGCCGGCGTCGAAATAGTACTGGACGACGTTGGTGTCGAAACCGCCGTAGGGAACCAGCGTATCCTGGATGACGTTGCCGGCATAACCGATGAACGTATCGAAGGCCGATTCGTCTTTACCGACGCGCAGGCCACCGAGCTGAATCCAGGCGAAGTTCAGCGAAATGCCTTTGTTTTCGGCAGGGTTAAAGACATATTCTATGGTATCTACCGGGAGCAGCGGACCGTCGCCGTCCGGGTCGACACCGGGGATGACTGTTCTGCTGACGTGTCGGTTCCGGTTGCCGAAGTTGAAACGGGTCTCGGTGTAGGTCTTCAAGGTGCCGAGCTCGGTTTCCTGGCCGGTCCAGGTCTTGAAGTTAAAGCGGGCCTGCTTGTAGTACGTGTCCTGAATGTCGCCGTCTTCGGCGTCGAAGTTCTCAGCACCGTCGAACGAGCCGACGTCGCCGACGCCGATGTCGTAGCGGACATAGCCGCCGATGCGCAGGCAGGTCTCGGTGCCGGGGATGTAGAAGTAGCCAGCGCCGTAGACGTCGCAGATGCGGACGAATTCAGCTGGTTCCGGCTCGGCAACGACGACGGCGTCGGCGGCGCGCGCACCGGAAACTGCGACCAGTGCCGCAGCGGAGCCAAGAAGAAGGCTCTTGATGTTCATTTTCTGACCTCCAGTCAAAAGTTAAAAAACGGGTCTGGGTATTCTTTGCTGAAGGACAGCGTTCCCTGCCCCATCCCCACTACCGAAAAAGATGCGCACCGCGCCGCTCCTTCGAATTCGACATTACCCATGAGGCGGCGGCGTTCAACCACCATCGCATCGGCGAAAGGTCTGTGCGGGTGCTATCCCCCTGCGTTGTTGCACAAATGACACGATTTGGCCTCACTCGGAAAGCTCCCATTAACCATTGAGCTGTCGGAAACCCTTGGGCGAGCCTTGCAATCCGGCCGATTCCGGCAATTGCCCCCTCCCGGAATTGCGACGATGTCGTGAGTCGCCAGCCAAGGCATTGCCGCAGAATCGCCGCATGGCAAAAGCGCGGTTTCGGCAGAAGCCGGTTTTTTCAACGATAATGGGTCAGGCTTGTTGATTGTGCCGGCGCTTTTCTTTATCCACCGGCGCAACGGAGAGGTGGCCGAGTGGTCGAAGGCGCTCCCCTGCTAAGGGAGTAGAGGTCAAAAGCTTCTCGTGGGTTCGAATCCCATCCTCTCCGCCATCCTGCTTCGCGCTTCGCGCTTCGCAGGACAAGTCCAGCAAATCCCTCTCCGCGCGAAGCAGGATGCCCTCCGAAGCCTTGGCGAAGGAGGGCTGCAAAGTACCTTGAAACTCTGCAAAACACGGTTGGCAGTCTTCCTCTCGCGAAGCAGGATACCCACCGGCATAGTCCTGCTAGCCGCGAAGTAGGGAAGGGGGCGATTTCGTGTGGTACGTATATCTGATTGAAAGCAAGGCTGCCGAAGGTGAGCGCTATATCGGCGTAACTTCCGACCTGAAACGACGGATTGTCGAGCACAACGCCGGAAAATCCAGCCATACTTCCAAATTCATGCCATGGCGGATCGTGACCTATGTCGCCTTCTCGAACCAGGCTAACGCGACTTCATTCGAGCGTTATCTTAAATCCGGTTCGGGGCACGCTTTCGCCAACAAACGTCTGTGGTGAATGTCCGCATCCCTCGCAAAAAATTCACTTTGAGCCGAAGCATTGCTCAGCCGTGTCCAGAAAAGCGGCGATCGCGCCGGGCAGGCCGCCGGTCTCGAGGAAAGGCGCATGACCCTGGCCCTCGGCCGTGATCGTCTCGACACAAGGGTGACGCGTCCGCATCTGTTCGAGCGTCTCAGTGGACAGCAGCTTCGAATTGGCGCCGCGGATGGCGAGCAACGGGATCGCCGTCAGCGCCTCGAACTGCGGCCACAGATCAGGCAGCTTCTGGGTGAGATCGAGTCCCGCCAGCGTGTCGACCAGCTTCGGGTCGAAATCCGGCACCAGGCCTTCATCCGTCTCTCGGTAGAGGGCCGATACCATCCGCTCCCAATCCGCCTCGGTCAGAGCAGGAAAGTCGCTGCCATGCGCGCCGCGCTGGGCGTCGACCGCCTCGGCATGGGTTTTCGGCTTCGGCGTGCGCTCGAGATAGGAGCGGATATGGGCGAAGCCGCCGGCCTCGACCACCGGGCCGATATCGTTGAGTACGACAGCCCTCAGGACGGCCGGGCGCATCGCGCCGAGCACATGGATGATCAGTCCGCCACGTGACGTGCCGATGAAACCTGCCTCCTCGATATCAAGCTCCGCCAGCCCGGCGAGGATATCACCGGCTTCGACGCCGACATTGTAGTGGCCGACATCGGGGTCGTAGGCGGATTGCCCGCGCCCGCGGTAATCGAAGGCGACGATTTTTCGCGGACTTGCCGCCCGTCGCGACAGGTGCAGCGCCAGCTCATGAAAATCGCGGCAGTTCCGTGTCAAGCCAGGCAGGCAGACGACCGGCCAGTGGCCGGAATTCGCTTCGCCGTAGATACGGGCGTGAAGTTGCAGCCCGTCCGGCGAAGCGTAGAAGAAGTCGGAAAAACCGCTCGACATTTGGACTCGATTCCTAGCCGTTGCCGGATCGTCGAGACTGCTACAGGCGACGGCGGGGGTGGTCAAATCGAAGCGTCATTTTCGAGATGTCGGTGGGACAGCGCCCCCCTCTGTCCTGCCGGACATCTCCCCCCTCGAGGGGGGAGATCGGCAGTTTCACTGGCCGCGCCTTTTTCACAGTGTTGGAGATTGGCGAAAGCAAACGGACAGCCGATCTCCCCCCTTGAGGGGGAGATGCCCGGCAGGGCAGAGGGGGGTGCTTCGCCGAACGCTGGACGGATCAACTCCGCCCATCCACCAAATCCCCCACAATGTCGTACTTACCGGAAATGCGCATCTTGTAGACTTCGTAATTCTCCATCACGCGCTGGACGTAACTTCTTGTTTCCGTGTAGGGAATCCGCTCGATCCAGTCGACGACGGCGTCGATGTCCTTGCCGCGCGGGTCGCCATATCTAGCCACCCATTGGGCGGCGCGGTTGGGGCCGGCATTGTAGCCGGCGAAGGTCAGTACATAGGAGCCGTCGAAGCGGCCGAGCTGCTCGCCGAGGAAGGCGGCGCCCAAGGTCGCGTTGTAGCCGGCGTCGGTGGTCAGTCGCACCTGCGAGAAGGTCATTCCGGCCTTCTTCGCCAATTGCCTGGCTGTCCCCGGCATCAGCTGCAGCAGCCCGCGCGCTCCGGCGCTGGAGACGGCGCCGATGTTGAACTCGCTTTCCTGGCGAGCGATCGCATAGGCCAGCGCCTTGCCCGAGCCGGAAATGTTTGCGGTCTCGGGAATGACGCCGAGCGGATGCGACAGCGCGCCGACATCTATGCCGCGCGCGCCGGCGATCTTGCCGACTTTCAGCGCCAGGAAATGGTTGCCCTGCTTTTCCGCCATCGCGGCCAGCAGCGCCAGCTCTCCGGGACTGGTCAACTGTCCAGCGAGGTCGCGGTAAAGCGTGTCGGCGTAGCGCTCATAGCCCGCCTCCTGCAGCCGCCTGATGGCGCTGACCGCTTCGCGGTTGGCGAAATTCCGGTGATCGGCAGCGCTCGGCTGCGGATGGGCGATGTTGAGGACCTGCCGACCGACGCGCTCGCCGGCGAGCTGGCCGTAGAAGGTCGTGCCGTAGGCGGCGGCACGGGTAAAATAATCCTTCGCGCTGCCGGGGCCGCCGGCTTCGGCCGCACGGCCGAGCCAGTAATAGGCGCGCGATAGCGATATCGGCCCCTGGGTGAGAACGGCGATCCGCGTAAAATGCCTGGCAGCGGTGTTGGGATCATTGAGGCCGCGCAGCGCGTACCAGCCGGCATGGAACTCCGCATCCGCCGCGTTGGCGGCACTTTCGGCGGCGTGCGCGGCGGCTATTCTGTAGGCAGTTTTCATGTCGCCCTGGTCGACCAGTTCGCGCGACAGCACCCGGCGCTCGGCCCACCAGGCATCCGGGTCGATCAGTGAGTTGCGGTCGCTCGGCGCCTTCATCACCATTGCGGCGGCGTCGGAAAACCTCTCCTGCTTGCGCAGATATTGGGCTTGGGCGAAGAAATAGCCGGCCGAACGCTGCGCGGCGGGCACCGCCTTCAGCAGTTTGGCCGCGTTCTTGTCGCCCCTGTCCGCCGCCACCCAGGCGTCGGCCAGTTGCTGGGCGCCGGCAACACCGGCGACGCGCAGCGCGGAATTGACCCGGTCGGCATAGAACATGCGCTCCATGCGAAAGCGGTGGTCGGCGGCGGCGATGAGCTTGCCGAATTCCTCGATGATCGCCGCTTCGTCCTTGGCTTCCAGTTTCTCGGTGCGCCAGAAAGGCGACAGCACCGAGCGCGCCGCCTCGACGTTGCCCTGCGAGACATAGGAGCGGGCGAGGATCACCACGCCCTCGATAGTTTGCGGCTGGCTGCCGCCGAATGCCTGCACCACGATCTCTGGCGCGGGGTTTTCTCGGTAGAGCGCGCGCTCGCTGTTCTTGCGCAACGCGATCATGCCCGGCCAGTTCGGCAGCATTTTCGCAGCATCGGCGATCTCGCCGCTTGGCACCTTGTCGCCGCCATGGAGCGCGATCGACCAGGCAAGGATATGCTGGTCGAGCGAATTGACCGGCAGGGCATCGCGCACTCGACGCGCGCCGGCAATGTCGTTTGCCGCCAGCGCATCGAGGCCGCTCTTCAGCCTGGCGACACTGGCGGACGGAGATCCCGCATCCTGCCGGCCCCTATCCTGCAGGTTTGGCATCGGAATGGCCGAAGTGACCTGCACATCGACTTTGCCGGCGGCCACAAGGCTCGGCGTCAACAGGAGAATTGCGCCAACCAGCGCGAAAAAATGAGGCTGCCTGGTCGGCATGGTCTTCATCATTTCCTGTCTACACATTACCAACAGGCACAGATCAACTGAAGCCTAGTTGCCTGTGATGAAGAGCCCGTAAACAGGGCTATCGAGGCCTTTCAAATTGCGCTTGCTGGCACTACCGCCATGCTTGCCGCGCAACAGTGTCGAGACTATGGTGCGCCGCTTCGCTTTCGGCTAGAAGGCGCGCACGACAAAACACCTACAGCGCCGCGCGTCTTCTCGGACGCGCAAAGGACGCTGTAGCACTTTAAATTTGGCGCATGATCTTTCCGTAAATCGACACCGATTTTCGGGTCATGCGCTAGTCCCAAGGAGTTGGACGACATGCTGAGAGGCTCGCTTACCGCGCTCGTGACACCGTTCGAAAAGAGCGGCCGTTTCGACGAGAAAGCGTTTCGCGCCTTCATCGCCTGGCAGATCGCTGAGGGCACGACGGGCGTGGTTCCGGTCGGCACCACCGGCGAGTCGCCGACGCTGTCGCATGACGAGCACCGCCAAGTCGTCAAGGTCTGTATCGAGGTAGCCAAGGGCCGGGTTCCGGTCGTCGCCGGCGCCGGCTCCAACAACACCGAAGAGGCGGTCGGCCTAGTGCAATATGCCGAGAAGGCAGGCGCCGACGCGGCGCTCGTCGTCACGCCTTACTACAACAAGCCGACGCAGCGCGGCCTCTATGCGCATTTCGCCGCGGTCGCCAAGGCGACCAGCCTGCCGATCATAATCTACAATATTCCGCCGCGCTCGGTGATCGACATGATGCCCGAGACGATGGGCCAGCTGGTGTACGACTTCAAGAACATCATCGGCGTCAAGGATGCCACCGGCAAGGTCGAGCGGGTTTCCGAGCAGCGTGCCACCTGCGGCAAGGATTTCATCCAGCTTTCCGGCGAGGACGCCTCGGCGCTCGGCTTCAACGCCCATGGCGGCGTCGGCTGCATCTCGGTGACGGCGAATGTCGCGCCACGGCTGTGCGCCGAATTCCAGGAGGCGACGCTTTCCGGCGAGAACGCCAAGGCGCTGGACTTGCAGGACCGCCTGCTGCCGCTGCACAAGGCGATTTTCCTCGAACCCGGCGTGTCCGGCGCGAAATATGCGCTGTCGAAGCTGGGCAAGATCGAGAACGTGCTGCGTTCGCCGCTGGTCACCGTCGAGCAGTCGACCGCCGAGAAGATCGATGCAGCGATGAAGCACGCTGGCTTGATTAATTAGCGAGCCCGTTTGGAAACTCTACTCCTGCGGCCAACTGAAGGCGTCACCTGCGCTTCCGGTGCTCACGTACTATATGTACGCTCCGCTCCGGTTCTCGCATGGCCCAGAAAGCGTTCGCTTTCGGAAAGGACCATGCGCAAAGTCAGACTTCTAGAGCGCCCTTTGCGCGTTTGAAAAACGCGCGGCGCTCTAGTGCCACCATCATCTGACTCGCAGGAGCGAGTTTCGAAACGGACTCTAGGCGTCATGAATCAAGTCAGAAAAGCCGACCCCAACAACAAGACCGTTGCGGAAAACCGCAAGGCGCGGTTTTCTTATGAGGTGCTCGACACGATCGAGGCCGGCCTGGTGCTGACCGGCACCGAGGTGAAGTCGCTGCGTCAGGGCCAGGCCAACATCCAGGACAGTTACGCTTCGGTCGAGGGCGGCGAGATCTGGCTGATCAACTCCTATCTGCCGGAGTACCTGCAGGCCAACCGCTTCAACCATGAGCCACGCCGGCGCCGCAAACTCCTGCTCAACAAGCGCGAGATGGCCAAGCTGTCGCAGAGCGTCGATCGCGAAGGCATGACGCTGGTGCCGCTAAAAATCTATTTCAACGACCAGGGCCGGGCGAAGCTTTTACTCGCCGTCGGCCGCGGCAAGAAATTGCACGACAAGCGCGAAACCGAAAAGCAGCGCGACTGGTCGCGCGAGAAGGGCCGGCTGCTAAAGGAGGGTGGGTAGACTGGGAGCCGCTCTTTTGAAGAACCGGATGAAGAACCGGATCGTCTTTTGGGGTGCGGCCAGCCTGATCCTGGCGTGCCTCGTCGCGGTCGGCGGCTATTTCTATTTCTATCCGTTTTCTCCGGACCGCGGCAAATATCCGGTCAGGGGCCTCGACGTTTCCCATCATCAGCGGCAGATCGACTGGCGGCGTGTTGCCGCCGATGACATCGCCTTCGCCGTCATCAAGGCAACCGAAGGCGGCGACCATGTCGATGACGCCTTCGCCGCCAATCTGCGTGAGGCCCGTGAGGCCGGTCTGGCGGTCGGTGCCTATCATTTCTTCACCTTCTGCAGGCCTGGCGCCGATCAGGCGAAGAATTTCATCTCCGTCGTGCCGCGCGGTCAACCGCTGCTGCCGCCGGTGGTGGATATCGAATTCGTCGGCAATTGTCCGCGGCGGCCATCGCCCGAAGAATTGAGTATTGAACTCTCGGCTTTCCTTGGTCCTGTCGAGGCAGCCTTCGGCAAAACGGCGATCCTTTATGTGACCGACGAGGCGGCACGGGTCTATGCCGCCCAGATCGTCGGCCGCCCGCGCTGGATTCGTTCGCTGGCGCTGCAGCCAGGTCATGACGACTGGATCTATTGGCAGTACCACGACAAGGGTCGCGTCGACGGCATCAGCGGCGATGTCGACCTGAATGTCCTTCAGGGCAGGCAGGAAACGCTGACGACACTGTTCGCGGCGCCACCTGAATCCATGCCTTCAGAACCCCCGCGAACACCCTGAACGGATTCAGGGATAACGCCTCGGGTGAGGCGCTTCTCGGCCGCCCTTACGCCGCGGCTTGCGAGGTCTGAGGGCCAAGGGCCACATTTGCATCGCCCCAGGTCTTCAGGGCGGTGATCACCGGCTCCAGGCTCATGCCACGCGGCGTCAGGCTGTATTCCACTTTCGGCGGCACCTGCGGATAGATCTTGCGCGCAATCAGCCCATCCGCCTCCAACTCGCGAAGCTGGTTGGTCAACATGCGCTGCGTGCAGTTCGGTATCCGCCGGCGAATCTCGTTGAAGCGCAATGTGCCCTCGAACAGATGGTAGAGCACGACACCTTTCCATTTTCCGTCGATGTAGCGGAGCGTTCCCTCCACGGTGCAGCCGGGGCTGCAATCAAATCGGTCGTGGCGAATACGCGGCATGACGGTATCCTTTTCGACACTATGTGCTTTATATGTGCATTCTTGCGCACGGTGATCGTAGACAGCATGTCTATCGCTTACAACAGCGATCATGAAGATGAAGATGCGCGCCGTCGGTTATCAAATCCCAGCTCCCATCACCGATGATGCCTCCCTCGTCGATATCGAACTGCCGAAGCCCGAGCCCAAGGGACGCGACCTGCTGGTCGAGGTGAAGGCGATCTCGGTCAATCCGGTCGACACCAAGGTGCGGCGCAGCGTCGCTCCCGAAGCCGGTCAATGGCGGGTGCTCGGTTGGGATGCTGCTGGCCGGGTTGTCGCGACCGGCGCGAATGCGAGTCTCTTCAGGCCCGGCGACGATGTCTTCTATTCCGGTGCCTTGGCGCCGCAAGGCACCAATGCCGAGTTCCATCTTGTCGACGAGCGGCTCGTCGGCCGCAAGCCGACCTCACTCGGCTATGCGGAAGCAGCAGCGCTGCCGCTGACGGCGGTCACCGCCTGGGAGACCCTGTTTGATCGTCTCGATGTCAGGAAGCCCGTGGCGGGTGCGGAACCCGCCATCCTGATCATCGGCGGCGCCGGCGGCGTCGGATCAATCGCGGTGCAGCTTGCGAGGCAGTTGACCGGCCTGAGGGTGATTGCCACCGCGTCGAGGCCTGAAACACGGGACTGGGCGCTCGGGCTCGGCGCCCATTATGTCGTCGATCATTCCAGGCCGCTGGCAGCCGAAGTCGCAGCACTGGGTATCGGTGCCCCTAGCTTCGTGTTCTCGACGACGAACACTGACCAGCATCTGGCCGAGATCGCCGAGTCGATCGCGCCGCAAGGACGTTTCGCGGTTATCGATGATCCGAAATCGCTCGACATCAATCCGTTCAAGCGCAAGAGCGTCTCGGTGCATTGGGAGTTCATGTTCACCCGCTCGATGTTCGAGACGGCGGACATGGCGGCGCAAGGCGAACATCTGAACCAATTGGCGAGGCTGGTTGACACTGGCGCGATCCGGACGACGCTTGGCGAGACTGGCGGCCTCATCAATGCCGCCAATTTGAAGCGCGCCCATGCGCTGATCGAGAGCGGCAAGGCCAAGGGAAAGATCGTCCTGGAGGGCTTCTAGCCAACTGACGGCGGCGCGTCCGACTCTTATTTCTGCAAAAACTCTTCTATCTGGCTGAAGACGTTGACGAACATCGCTTCGGTCAGGACGCCGGTGTTGGTGTTGTAGCGCGAGCAATGGTAGCTGGAGAACAGCGTGACGCCATTGGTTTGCTGCTGCCCGCCGTGGCGGAAGGGAAAAGCGGCAACACGCTGGCCGAGCGCCCGCACGGTCGACTGGTGCGCGATCGAGCCCAGCGCCAGCACGGCGCGCAGGTTTTTAAACCGTGCGATCGTCGGCATCAGGAATGTCCGGCAGGTGGCAATCTCGGCGCCGACCGGCTTGTTGTCAGGCGGCACACAGCGCACTGCATTGGTGATCGCCGTGCCGACAAGCTCCAGCCCGTCATCGGGCCGCGCCTTGTATTGGCCGCGAGCAAAGCCGTGCGCGATCAGCATGTTGTAGAGCAGGTCGCCGGCATAGTCGCCGGTGAAGGGGCGTCCGGTGCGGTTTGCGCCGCGCAGGCCCGGCGCCAGCCCGACAATTAACAGTTTAACGGCATCCTCGCCCTCCGGCGGCAAGAAAGTCGGCACCGGCGCATTGAACCAGGACGGCTCGCGCTGCCGCCACTGCGCGATAAAATCATGCAGCCGCGGGCAGAGCGGGCAGTCGCGATCGGGGTCGGGGCACGCGACCAAGGGAGCGGTCAAGACCGCCGTCGTCAATAGTCGTCCTCGTCGACTTCGGCCGGTTCGGGCCGGCGCACCGGCCGCTCGGACGGATCGCGGCCGACCTCGCTCTTCAGCGTCATCAAGTCGATGAAATGGTCGGCCTGCCGGCGCAGATCGTCGGAAATCATGGGCGGCTGCGAAGCCATAGTGGAGACGATCGAAACCTTGCGCCCGCGCCGCTGCAGCGCCTCGACCAGCGTGCGGAAATCGCCATCGCCGGAAAAGATTACATAATGATCGACGACATCGGCGAGTTCCAGCGCATCGACGGTCAACTCGATGTCCATATTGCCCTTGATCTTGCGGCGGCCGGTCGAGTCGGTGAACTCCTTGGCTGGTTTGGTCACCACCTTGAAGCCGTTGTAGTCGAGCCAGTCGATCAGCGGCCGGATCGAGGAGTATTCCTGATCCTCGACGAGCGCGGTGTAGTAGTAAGCACGCAGCAGATAGCCGCGCTTCTGGAAGCTCGACAAAAGCCTGCGGTAGTCGATATCGAAGCCGAGGGCGCGCGACGTTGCGTAAAGATTGGCACCGTCGATGAAAAGAGCGATTTTTTCCCGAGGGTCGAACATGGAAAATATTCCTTTTCGAAATAAGCGGTCGTCTAAATGCGCTTGACTATCGGTCGGCTTGAAATAACCCGGCTGACCTTCGTCATTCGAGATAACGCCGGTTTTACGGCAATCCAAGGGTATGATGCTGATAGCAAGCAATTGTGATCGGCGCCGTATAGTCGCATGCACTCGGCCATCGCCCGGCCCCCGGACCTGACCCCGGACCTGGCCCCGGACCTGGCCCCAGACCTGGCCCCAGACCTGGCCCCAGACCTGGCATTGCCAAAAAGCTTGTATTTTGGCGGCGTTCGGGTTATGGACCGCGCCTGTTTTCCATCAAATCCAGGCATGAAAGGGGCAGCTCATGGCCC
This sequence comes from Mesorhizobium onobrychidis, assembly GCF_024707545.1. Classification (NCBI taxonomy): domain Bacteria; kingdom Pseudomonadati; phylum Pseudomonadota; class Alphaproteobacteria; order Hyphomicrobiales; family Phyllobacteriaceae; genus Mesorhizobium; species Mesorhizobium onobrychidis. Next base: position 5,290,649 of record NZ_CP062229.1, on the reverse strand, counting down.
GCGTAACCGTTGAAGATTGCATCGACAAGGTCGACAACCGCTTCGAGCTCGTGCTTCTGGCCGGCCACCGCGCCCGTCAGATCAGCCAAGGCGCGCAGATCACCGTTCCTCGTGACAACGACAAGAATCCGGTCATCGCGCTGCGCGAGATCGCCGAGGAGACATTGTCGCCCGACGACCTCAAGGAAGATCTGATCCACTCGCTGCAGAAGCATGTCGAGGTCGACGAGCCGGAAGCCGATGGCGAGGCGATCGCCGACCAGACCGGTACCGCCGCTGCGGCAACCGATGCCGACGATACTGAGGACAACATCACCTTCGACCGCATGACCGAGGAAGATCTCCTGGCCGGCATCGAAGGTCTGGTGCCGCCGGAAAAAAGCGACGATTATTGATCTTCGCCACGGCTGCCGACACTTTCGCGTCGGCGGTTTCGTGGTTATCTATGACATGCGCCGTACGCCAGTGCGGCGCATGATTCATTTCAGCCTTGCGAGATCCCGCCCATGATGCGTCAGTATGAGCTTGTCGAGCGCGTCCAGCGCTACAAGCCTGACGTCAACGAGGCGCTGCTCAACAAGGCCTATGTCTACGCCATGCAGAAGCATGGTCACCAGAAGCGCGCCTCCGGCGACCCCTATTTCTCGCATCCGCTCGAAGTCGCCGCCATCCTCACCGAAATGCACATGGATGAGGCGACGATCGCGGTTGCCCTGCTGCACGATACGATCGAGGACACCACGGCGACCAGGGCCGAGATCGACGAGCTGTTCGGTCCGGAAATGGGCAAACTGGTCGAAGGCCTGACCAAGCTGAAGAAACTTGACCTCGTCTCCAAGAAGGCCGAGCAGGCTGAAAACCTGCGCAAGCTCTTGCTGGCGATCTCGGAAGACGTTCGCGTGCTGCTGGTCAAGCTCGCCGACCGCTTGCACAACATGCGCACCCTCGACCATGTGCCCGAAGCCAAGCGCCTGCGCATCGCCGAGGAAACGATGGATATCTATGCGCCGCTGGCCGGGCGCATGGGCATGCAAGGCATGCGCGAGGAGCTCGAGGAGATCGCCTTCCGCTTCATCAATCCGGAAGCCTACCGCGCCGTAACCGCGCGGCTCGCCGAAATCTTCGAACGCAACAAGGGCGTGCTGTCCGAGATCGAGAGGGCGCTGTCCACGCTGTTCGACAAATATGCGATCAAGGCCGAGGTCAAGAGCCGTCAGAAGAAGCCGTGGTCGGTGTTCCGCAAGATGGAGGCCAAGGCACTGTCCTTCGAGCAGCTGTCCGACATTTTCGGCTTTCGCGTCGTCGTCGACACCGTCGAGGACTGCTACCGGGCGCTCGGCGCTATCCATACGACATGGTCGATGGTGCCCGGCCGCTTCAAGGACTACATCTCGACGCCGAAGCAGAACGACTACCGTTCGATCCACACCACCATCGTCGGACCGTCGCGCCAGCGCGTCGAGCTGCAGATCCGCACCTATCAGATGAACAAGATCGCCGAATATGGCGTTGCCGCGCATTCGATCTACAAGGACAGCGGCGGCAGGGTGAACGGCACTGCCCACGCGATCTCGAAGGAGACCAACGCCTATGCCTGGCTGCGGCGCACCATCGAGCAGCTTGCCGAAGGCGACAATCCCGAGGACTTCCTCGAAAACACCAAGCTGGAACTGTTCCAGGACCAGGTGTTCTGCTTCACGCCCAAGGGCATGCTGATCGCGCTGCCGCGCGGCGCCACGCCGATCGACTTCGCCTACGCCGTGCACACCGATGTCGGGGACACCTGCGTCGGCGCCAAGGTCAACGGTCGCATCATGCCGCTGATGACCGAGTTGAAGAATGGCGACGAAGTCGAGATCATCCGCTCCAAAGCGCAGGTGCCGCCGGCGGCGTGGGAAGCGGTCGTCGTCACCGGCAAGGCGCGCTCGGCGATCCGCCGCGCCACCAAGAATGCCATCCGCAAGCAGTATTCGGGTCTCGGCATCCGCATTCTGGAACGCGCCTTCGAACGGTCCGGCAAGACTTTCACCAAGGACAGCCTGAAGTCGGTGCTGCATCGGCTGGCACGCAAGGACATCGAGGATGTGCTGGCTTCGGTAGGCCGCGGCGAACTTGCCTCCACCGATGTCATGAAGGCGGTGTTTCCCGACTACAAGGACGAGCGCGTCACGCTGGCCGCGCCCAAGCAGCGCGAGGAGGGCTGGTCGAAGATCCGCAACGCCGCCGGCATGCTGTTCCAGATTCCGGGCCGCGCAGCACGCAAGGACAAGGACCAGCCAAAGGACGGCGCCGTGCCGATCCGCGGCGTCCGCGGCGACCTGCCGGTGCGCTTCGCGCCGGAAGGTGCTGTGCCCGGCGACCGCATCGTCGGCATCGTGCAGCCGGGAACCGGCATCACCATCTATCCGATCCAGTCGCCGGCGCTGCAGGCCTTCGACGACCAGCCCGAACGCTGGATCGACGTGCGCTGGGACATAGACGAACGCACCAAGGAGCGGTTTCCGGCGCGCGTCTCGGTCACCGCCATCAACGCGCCGGGCTCGCTGGCCGACATCGCGCAGGTCGTTGCATCCAACGACGCCAACATCCATACATTGTCGATGGTGCGCACCGCGCCCGATTTCACCGAAATGCTGATCGATCTCGAAGTCTGGGACCTGAAGCACCTGAACCGGCTGCTGTCGCAGCTCAAGGACAATTCGAGCGTCAGCGATGCGCGGCGCGTGAACGGCTAGAAATCACTACCGCATCGGCCCGAAAATCGGAATCGATTTTCGGAAAGCACGATGCGTAGGTAAAAGAGTTAGAGCGTACTTTGTGCGTCCAAGTGGACGCACGTCGCTCTAGCGTGCTGGAGACAAGGCAGAGATGAACACCGACGAAGTGCTGGGCATTTTCCGTGAAGCCGGTGCCGTTCTCGAAGGGCATTTCATCCTGACGTCGGGCTTGCGAAGCCCGGTCTTCCTGCAGAAAGCGCGGGTCTTCATGCATGCCGACAAGACCGAGCGCCTGTGCAAGGCGCTGGCCGAAAGGATCCGCGCCGCTGTGTCCGGCAGGATCGACTATGTCGTCGGCCCGGCGATCGGCGGGCTGATCCCGGCCTACGAGACCTCGCGCCATCTTGGCGCACCGGCGATCTGGGTCGAGCGGGAAGGGGGCGAGTTCAGGCTCCGCCGCTTCGAGATCGCCAGGGGTTCGCGCGTCGTCATCGTCGAGGACATCGTCACCACCGGCCTGTCGATCCGCGAGACCGTCGACTGCCTGCGCGCGCTTGGCGCCGAGGTCGTTGCCGCTGCCTGCATCATCGACCGCTCGGCCGGCAAGACGGATGTCGGCGTGCCACTGATCGCGCTCGCCGAGTACGAGGTTCCGGCCTACCCGGCTGACAAGCTGCCGCCCGAGCTCGCCGCCATACCGGCCATCAAGCCCGGCAGCCGCAACATCTGACGCATGTCGACCAAAAGTGTGCAGCGATTTGGGACAACGACATGCATAAAACAAGGTAACGGAGGCGCTGCCGTGATTACCGGCATCGATCATTTCGTGCTGACGGTTCGCTCCGTCGAAGCCACCTGCGCCTTCTATCAGCGCGTGCTCGGCTTCAAGCGCGTCGACGCACCGAACCTGCCGACGGCGCTGTTTTTCGGAACGCAGAAGATCAACGTGCATGAGGCAGGCCACACTTTCGAGCCGAAGGCCAGGGCGCCCACTCCGGGCTCCGCGGATTTCTGCCTGGTCGCCGCCCGTCCGCTCTCCGAGATATGCGCCAGCCTGGCGGGCAACGGCGTTGCCGTCGAAGTCGGGCCGGTCGAGCGGATCGGCGCCCGTGGCCCGATGATGTCGGTTTATTTCCGCGACCCGGACGGCAATCTTGTCGAGGTCAGCGAGTATGGACCGTAGTTAGCTGGGGTTGCTGCTGATCTCTGCGCCGAATTCGCCTCCTCAAATCCGCCGCCCGGGCGCCCGACGAGCTTCGGTTGTCCTTCGGCCAGCGTATCGCTATATCAAGGTGGTTGTTGCCTTTCGACGGCGGCAAAGCGCAAGATGTGGCTGTCGCGCCCGGGTGGTCGGAGCGGCAGCTTTTGGATATCAGGAAATGGAACAGAGTGCTTTTTCGACGCCGCAAGCCTGATGGTTTTCTCGAGCGGATGCGTACCTATCTGTGGCCACGCCGCTCTTTCTCGCGCTCGCTGCGCCTGGCGGACAGAGCTGGAATCGCCGGACGGGAAGTTCCCGCCGAATGATCATTGGTATCGGCAGCGACCTGATTGATATCAGACGCATCGAAAAATCGCTGGAGCGCCATGGCCAGCGCTTCATCCAGCGCATCTATACCGAAGTCGAACAGGCCCGCTCCGAAAACCGCGGCGCCCGCGTCGCTTCCTATGCCAAGCGCTTCGCTGCCAAGGAGGCCTGCGCCAAGGCGCTGGGCACCGGTATGGCGCAAGGGGTGTTCTGGCGCGACATGGGCGTCGTCAACCTGGCCAGCGGCAAGCCGACCATGGCGCTGACCGGCGGGGCCGCGGCTCAGCTGGACAAAATCCTGCCTGACGGCCACAGAGCGGCGATTCACCTCACCATCACCGACGAGTTTCCGCTTGCTCAAGCCTTTGTGATCATCGAGGCGTTGCCCGTCGAAGAAGCGCCGTATTGATTGCATCTGACCACCGGCATGACGTTGCCCAGCGCGCGCCGTGACTCTATACCAACCAATGCATAATCGAGGACGACATGAGCGTGGCTGAAAAATCCCAGAAGAAATCCGGCGGGCTTGGCGAAACCGTCAGCGTCATCGTCCAGGCGCTGTTGCTCGCTCTGGTTATCCGCACGCTCCTGTTTCAGCCATTCTCTATCCCGTCCGGGTCGATGCGGCCGACCTTGCTTGAAGGCGACTATCTCTTCGTCACCAAATGGTCCTACGGCTTCTCCCGCTATTCGCTGCCGTTCGGGCCGGACATCTTTTCGGGCCGCATCTGGGGCGCCGAGCCGAAGCGCGGCGACGTGGCGGTGTTCAAGTTCCCGCCGGACCCCTCCGTCGACTACATCAAGCGCGTCGTCGGCCTGCCGGGCGACAAGATCCAGGTCAGGGACGGCCAGCTCTTCATCAACGGCGTCGGCGTGCCACGCCAGAAGGTCGGGCAGATCGACAATCGCGACATTACCGAGGAGAGCGGGCCGGTCGACGTCTATCGCGAGACCTTGCCGAATGGCGTCAGCTATGACACGCTCGACCTGATACCCAACTCGATCGGTGACAACACTCAGGAATTCGACGTGCCGCCCGGCCACTATTTCATGATGGGCGATAACAGAGACAATTCCTCGGACAGCCGCTTCACCGTAGGTTTCGTGCCCGACGACAACTTGGTTGGCCGCGCCAATCTCATCTTCTTCTCGATCGGCGGCAGCGCCAGCCCGCTCGAAATCTGGAAATGGCCGTCGCTGATGCGCGCGTCGCGCCTGCTCCATTTCGTCAATTAGGATCATGGCGGCGACAAAACGGCTGACCGTCGACGCGCTCGCCGAAGCGCTCATGGAGCGCACCGGCCACGCCTTTGCCGACCGCCAGCGCCTGCAGCGCGCGCTGACCCATGCCAGCGCCCGCAGCAACCATGCCGGCATCGACTATCAGCGTTTCGAATTCCTGGGCGACCGCGTCCTCGGACTGGTCGTCGCCGACATGCTGCTGGCGGCGTATCCGGACGCTGCCGAAGGTGAGCTGTCGCTCCGGCTCAACGCGCTGGTCAATGCCGAGGTGCTGGCGGACATCGCCGAGGAGATCGGCCTGCCGGAGTTGATCCGTGCCGGCTCGGACGTACGCGGCCTGGACGGGCGCAAACGCGTCAATCTGCGGGCTGATGCGCTGGAATCGCTGATCGCCGTGCTCTATCTCGACGGCGGGCTGGAGGCGGCCCGCGCCTTCATCCACAAATACTGGCGGCCGCGCTCGCAGGCCATCGGTGCCGCCCGCCGCGATGCCAAGACCGAACTGCAGGAATGGGCGCATCAGGCGGCAGGCGCCGTGCCGGTCTACATAATTGACAGCCGCGAGGGACCGGACCACGATCCGCTATTCACCGTCAGCGTCAAGGTCGGCGCCTATCCGCCGGCGATCGGCAGCGGGCGCTCCAAGCGCGAGGCCGAGCAAGCCGCGGCCACTGCACTGCTGTTGCGCGAAGGCGTCTGGCTCAATAAGGGGAGCGCGGCATGACCGCCACCGATGACGTCCCGCCGGCAACAGAAGCTGCCGTCACACACTCCGGCTTCGTCGCGCTGATCGGCGCGCCCAATGCGGGGAAATCGACGCTGGTCAACCAACTGGTCGGCGCCAAGGTGTCGATCGTCACCCACAAGGTGCAGACGACGCGCGCCATCGTGCGCGGCATCGCCATCCACAACAACACACAGATCGTCTTCGTCGACACGCCGGGCATTTTCAGGCCGAAGCGGCGGTTGGACACGGCGATGGTGACGACCGCCTGGGGTGGCGCCAAGGACGCCGACATCGTGCTGTTGCTGATCGACGCCGAGCGCGGCATCAGGGGCGACGCCGACGCCATCCTCGAACGGCTGAAGGATGTCCGCCAGCCGATGGTGCTGATCCTCAACAAGGTCGACCGGGTCAAGCCGGAGGCGCTGCTGGCCCTGTCCGCGGCAGCGAATGAAAGGGTGCCCTTCAAGCGCACCTTCATGGTCTCGGCGCTAACCGGGTCGGGTTGCAAGGACCTGCTCGACTATCTGGCCGAAACCCTGCCTGCCGGCCCCTGGTATTACCCGGAGGACCAGATCTCCGACCTGCCGATGCGTCAGCTGGCGGCGGAGATCACTCGCGAAAAGCTCTATCTCAGGCTGCATCAGGAACTGCCCTATTCCTCCCATATCGAGACCGAGAAATGGGAAGAGAAGAAGGACGGCTCGGTGCGCATCGACCAGACCATCTATGTCGAACGCGACAGCCAGAAGAAGATCGTGCTCGGCCACAAGGGCGAGACGATCCGTGCCATCGGCCAGGCGGCACGCATGGAGATATCCGGTATCCTCGAACAGAAGGTGCATCTGTTCCTGTTCGTCAAGGTGCGCGAGAACTGGGGCGACGACCCCGAGCGCTATCGCGAGATGGGGCTGGAGTTTCCGCATTAGAGCATGTTCCCGAAAAGTGGGAGCCGGTTTTCGGAAAAGATCATGCTCAAACAAGAAGTCACTATCGATACAGCTCTCGTGAGCCGGTTGGTCGCCACGCAATTTCCCCGATGGAAGGATCTTGCTGTCAGGCCGGTTGCATCGGGCGGATGGGACAACAGGACCTTTCGTCTCGGAGACGATATGCTGGTGAGGCTGCCGAGCGCGGCGGCCTATGCCTTGCAGGTGGAAAAGGAACACCGCTGGTTGCCAAGGCTTGCGCCTCTGCTGCCGCTGCCTGTCCCGGTTCCCTTGGCGATGGGAGCCCCGACCGACAACTATCCCTGGCATTGGTCCGTCTACCGCTGGATCGAAGGCGAGACGGCGACGCTGGAGCGTATTGCCAGCCTGCCGCAATTCGCGGCCAGCCTGGCCCAGTTCCTGGTCGCCCTGCAACGGATCGATCCCGCCGGTGGACCGGCGCCAGGGCAGCACAATTTTTTTCGCGGCGGACCACTGAGCGTCTATGACGGTGAAACCCGGCAGGCAATTGCAGCCCTCGACGGCAGGATCGACACGGGCGCCGCCAGCGCGGTCTGGGAAGCAGCGCTTGCCGCGACATGGTATGGCGCGGCCGTTTGGTTCCACGGTGACGTCAGTTGGGGAAACCTGTTGGTCAGGCAAGGCGCTTTGAGGGCCGTGATCGACTTCGGGACTTCGGGCGTGGGCGATCCGTCGTGCGATCTGGCGATTGCGTGGACGCTCTTCGAAGGGGAAAGCCGAGAGTTGTTTCGCGCGGGTCTTCAGGCCGATGAGGCAACCTGGGCGCGAGGCCGTGGCTGGACGCTATGGAAAGCGCTGATTACGGCCGCCGGCCATATAGACGTCAATCCAATCGAAGTTGAAAAGTCGCGACGCGTGATCGATGAAGTGCTTGCCGATCACCAGCGCGCGGACCGCTACGGAAGGGGCTCACAGAGGGCCTGAAAAACCCCAATCTTGATTTCGCCACCGAAGCGGTGACAAGCTCCGTTCATGGAATGGCGCGACGAGGGAATCATTCTCGGCACCCGCAAGCATGGCGAAACCAGCGCCATTCTTGAGGTCATGACGCGTGCGCATGGCCGCCACCTCGGCCTTGTGCGCGGCGGCCGCTCGCGCAAGCAGCAGCCGGTTCTGCAGCCCGGCAACCGCGTCGACCTGTTGTGGCGGGCGCGGCTCGACGAACACCTTGGCACCTTCCAGGCCGAGGCGATCGAGATGAACGCCGCCCGGCTCATGGACAGCGCCGTCGCCATCTATGGGCTGCAGACCATGGCTGCGCATCTGCGCCTGCTGCCCGAGCGCGACGCCCATGACGGCCTCTACGAGACACTGGCCGTGATGATCGCTCACCTCGACGATACGGACGCCGCCGGCGAGCTGGTAGCGCGCTTCGAACTGCTGATTCTCGACGAACTCGGCTTCGGCCTCGATCTCAGCCAGTGTGCCGCGACCGGCGCCAGGCAAGACCTTGCCTATGTCTCGCCGAAATCCGGGCGCGCCGTGTCGCGCCAGGCAGGCGCGCCATGGCGCGACAAGATGCTGGTGCTCCCCGCATTCCTGCAGCGCGGCTCCGGCCTGCGCGCCGATCCGGCGGCGATCGAGGACGCCTTCCGGCTGACCGGCTTCTTCTTTTCCCGCCATGTCTACGAGCCGCGCGGGATCGAGGCGCCCGGTGCCCGCGCCGGCTTTCTCGCCGCCTTGCGCAAGCACCACGCGGCGGGCAAGGAGATTGGCGCCGAGACCGCCGCCGGAGAAATCATTACATGAGCGAAGTGGAACTTTATCCCGGCCGGGTCTCGCCGCTCGGCCTCGGCACCATTCCGCACGGCGACATCTCTAGATATACCGGCCTGGAATTGCTCCAGCGCATCATCGACAACAAATACCCGGCGCCGCCGATTTCGTTCCAGCTCAGTTTCGACCTGACCGAAGTGTCGGAAGGACGCGCGGTGTTCCGCGGCATGCCGAACGAGCGCTATCTCAACCCGCTGGGTGGCGTGCATGGCGGCTGGGCCGTACGCTGCTGGATTCGGCCCTTGCCTGCGCGGTGCAAACGCTGCTCGACAAGGGCGAGGCCTATATGACGGCGGAGTTCAAGGTGAACCTGACACGGCCGATCACGCCGAAGACCGGCGAGGTGGTGTGCGAGGGCAGGGTGGTGCACAAGGGCCGCACATTGGCGGTTTCGGAAGCAACGCTCAAGGATGCCAACGGCAAGCTGCTGGCTTTTGGTACCGAAACGTGCTCGATCTTTCCGGCTGCCAGTCTGGCGGCGCGCTGACTCGGCTGGCCGTCTGGCCGCCGTATTTGTCAGTAACTACTGGCTTGGTTTGGGGGAACCGCCATGTTCGAAAGCCTGATCGGCCTAGTCGCGATCATCGTGCTGTTCGTCATTATCTCGCGCCAGCAGAGCCGTATCGGCCTGATCGAGCGCGAGCTTGGCGCGCTGCGCAGCCTCGTGCTTTCGGGCGCGCATGTGGCCCCGCCGCAGGCCAAGCCGGTAGAACAGGCCGCAAACGACAGCATGCCAACAGACGCGGCAGTTGCGGCCGTGACCGAAATTGTCCCGTCATCGGCGGGCGAGGCTGAGGAAAAGCCGTCCATAGAGGTTGAAGCCGGGGAGATTGCATCCGGACCGTGGGCTGCGGGCGAAGCGGCGCCGGCTGGATCTGCACCTGCGCAACCGGCCGCCGCGACGGCGAAAGCGACGCAAAAGCCTGACATTGAAACGGCGCTCGGCACCCGATGGGCGGTCTGGGTCGGCGGCATCGCGCTGGCGCTGGGCGGCCTGTTCCTGATCCGCTACACCATCGAGGCCGGCATTTTCGGTCCCGGCGTGCGGCTGAGCATGGCAGCAATGCTCGGGCTGGTGCTGGTCGCCGTCGGCGAGTTCATCCGCCGTACCGGCTTCAAGGTGCCGGTGCAGGGCGTTGCCGGCGCCTACATTCCGGCGATCCTGACGGCGGCCGGCGCCTTCATCCTGTTCGGTACGGTCTATGCCGCGCATGGCGTCTACGGCTTCATCGGGCCGGCGCTCGCCTTCACGCTGCTCGGCGCCATCGGCGTGGCGACGATCGCAGCAGCGCTCGTACACGGCCAGGCGCTTGCCGGCATCGGCCTGCTCGGCGCGGTGGTGACGCCGATGCTGGTCGCTTCGCAGGCGCCTAATCCCTGGGCGCTGTTCGGCTATTTGGCGATCGTGCTCGCCGCCACCGGCGTCATCGCCCGCCTGCGCGACTGGAAATTGCTGATGGCGGCAGCGTTCGTCGGCACCGGCCTCTGGACCATTCTTTACATGACAGATGCGCCGGGCACCAACCTGCCTGTCATCCTCTTCATCAACGCGGTGACCCTGGCCGTGCTCGCCCTCGTCTGGCTCGGCCGTCGCCGCGGCGAAGCACAACCGGCCACGGGCTTCGACGGGCCGTCGATCGCACCTGGCTTCTTCGTCGGTCTTTCGGCGATGTCGCTTTTCGTTGACCCCGCATACGCTGCCGTCGGCGATGCCCTGCCGGGAGCAGCACTTATCGCAGCCCTGGTCGCGGTAGCGCTCTACCGGCCGCTGGCGCTGGCGCTTCTGCACGCCGCAGGGCTGGCGACGGTGCTGGTCTATCTCGGCATCATTCCGCCAACCTCCGTCGCTGCAGACTTTTCAGGTGGCGTTCTCGACGTCGAAGGTCTGCCGGCGGCAGTTGCCGATACGCTGATGCTCAGGATCGGTATCTTTCTTGGACTTATGTTCATCGGCGCCGGATTCTGGGCTGCGCGCAAATTTGCCGCGTCGGCACAAATCCGCGCCGCCTCATGGGCGGCATGGGGCGCTGTCGCGCCGCTGGTCATTCTGTTGGCGCTCTGGTTCACCTTCGGCAATCTCGACCGCGATCTTGTCTACGCGGCGGTTGCAGCCCTTCTGGTGGTGGTCTTCGCCGCCGGCGGCGAGTGGATAGCGCGCGGTGAAGAGCCGCCGCTACAGGGCGGTGCTGCCGTCTCCTTCGCGATTGGCGGGGCAGCAGTCGCCGCCTTGCTGATGATCTACATGGCCTTCGGGTCCGGCTGGACCACCATCCTCCTGGGTGCGGCGGCCATCGTGCCGGCGCTGGCCACCCGCTGGCGCGCCTATCCGGTGCTCGGCTGGATTTCGGTCGGCACGGTCATCGCCGTACTCGGCCGCGTCGCCTTCGATCCGACAATCGTCGGCGCCGAATTCCTGTCGACGACGCCGGTATTCAACTGGCTGCTGCCGGGCTACGGCGTGCCGGCGCTTGCCTTCGGCTTTGCCGCCTGGCAGCTTGCCCGCACCACAAATGGCCGGCCACGCCTAGCCATGGAAGCGGGCGCAGCACTGTTTGCGCTGCTCACGGTTGCCATATTGGTGCGCCACGCCATGCATGGCGGCGCCATCGACACGGGTGCTGTCACGCTCGCCGAGCAGGCGATCTACACGCTGATCGCCATCGGCGCCGGCGCCATCCTGGTCGCCATCGACATGCGCTCGCCAAGCTCGGTGCTGCGCTATGGTTCGCTTGCTGCGGGCGTGGTCTCGGTCGCCTTCATCGTCATCCAGCATTTTGGGGCGCTGAACCCGCTGTTTACTGACGAATCGACCGGGCGAATCCTGGTGTTCAACCTGCTGTTCCTCGCCTATTTCTTGCCGGCCGCCGCTGCCGGCGGGCTCGCGCTCTATACCAGAGACAAGCGGCCGAAATGGTACGCCGCGATGCTGGCGCTGGTGGCGGCACTGCTCGCCTTCGCCTATGCGACGCTGTCGGTTCGGCGGCTGTTCAAAGGCGAGTTCATCGGCCTGTGGAGCGGCCTCGGCCAGCTCGAGACCTACACCTATTCCGCGCTGTGGCTGATCATCGGTGTGGCGCTGCTCACCGCCGGCGTCTGGCTGAAGTCGCAGGCGCTGCGCATTGCGTCGGCCGCGCTGATCTCGGTCGCGGTGTTGAAGGTGTTCCTCTTCGACATGTCGGAACTGGAAGGCGTGCTGAGGGCGCTGTCCTTCATCGGCCTCGGCGCGGTGCTGATCGGCATCGGCCTGTTCTACCAGCGGCTGCTGACGCGCGCGGTCAAATCCGGAGCCGGATAGTATTCAGGCCAGATCGGTCTGCAAGAAATCATTGCCCTTGTAGAGCAGGGGTACCCGGGAGGCCTTGGCGCATGCATAGCTGAAGCAGTCGCCGAAATTCAGCTTGGCGGGATGGCCGACATATCGACCGTAGTCGCGCGCGGCTTTGACTGCGAGCTCGCGAATGGCAGCATCCAGTGGAACTTCCACGGCCTTGAGTTCGGCCAAGAAGCCGATGACGATCGTTTGGCATTGATCGATCAGAGCAGGCGGTGTCGGAGCTTGATCGCCGCTTTCAGCCACAGATTTCCTGCGGGCGATTCCGAGAATAGCTTCAAAAGCGGAACTCGGCGAGAAATAGAGCGTCTCGGCAGTTTCAATCCTTCTCAGCAGACGTTCCGCACCTGCCTCTCTCAAAATCAGCGCAATAATGGCGGAAGCATCAAGAAACATCGGGTTCTCCCCAGGCCTCGTCCATGAATTTCTTCATATCGAAGGTGGGGTCATCGGGACCAAGCGCGCTCGCGGCATCCTGATACTTTTTGATACGCTCGCTCAGCGGAAGGACAGAGTTCGCTCGCTCAAGCTCGCGCTTGAGCGCGATTCGCACTGCTTCAGTCTTCGTGGGGGCCTTGATGGCGGACTGCAATTCACGAGCCAGCGCGTCGACCTCGTTATCACGGATGTACAGAGACATATCGATTCTCCAAACGTATATTCCAAGGCGAATATACCGAATATATCGCTTCGAATATACGCCCTTCCGGGCGCGCTTTCAACCTCAGGCTTCTCATTCATGGCGTGCGGCGCCTTGACAGGTGGCCTCCAGCGCCGGCCGGGAATAAACCGGTCCGCGCCAACGTTATTGCATTGCTTGGGTGGCCAGGGCGGCGGACCGCTTCGCGTTGGCCGCTTGCGCCGCGCCGTGAAGGCGCGTTCAATCGGATGAACAAGGGCGACCTCAGAACCAGCGGTCATGGACGAAAAGAAGGCAGCAATCCTGGGCGAAATACCACGCCTGCGCCGTTATGCGCGCTCGCTGCTGCGCGACCGCGATTCCGCCGACGATCTCGTTCAGGACTGTCTCGAACGGGCGCTTGTGCGGCTCGACAATTGGCAGACTGGCGAAAGCCCCAGGAGGTGGCTGTTTACGATCATGCATCATTTGTTCATCGATCAGATGCGCAAGGTGAACCGGCGCGGCGAAGCCGCGATGCTGCCGCTGGAAGCGAGTGAGGCGCAGGCAGCACCAGCCGAGCAGGTGGAGAGCATCGCCTCGCGCGAAATTATCGACGCGTTGCAGGCGATAAGCCCCGATCGGCGCGCAGCACTGGTCATGGTCGCCATCGAAGGCTTTTCCTATGCCGAAGCCGCCACCATCCTCGGCGTGCCGGCCGGCACGCTGATGTCGCGCATCGCGCGAGGGCGTGATGAGTTGCGCGGGCTGCTGGATGACGCCGCGCGTCGCCGGGCGATAAGGATCGTCGAGAAATGACCCGGCGCGATTTTTCCGAACGCGACATCCATATGGCTCTCGACGGCGAGTTGCCGATTGACGAGCGCGTGGCTTATGACGCCTGGCTCGACGCCAATCCTGAAATGAAGGCGAGGAGCGCCCGCTATGTCGCCGACCGCGCAGCGCTTCGTGCCACTTTTGCCGGCGTGCTCGACGAGCCGGTGCCGGCGCGGTTGCAGAAGATCGTGTTCGGCGAGGCGCCGGTCAAGGTGGCAGTAACGCGCTCGCGCTGGTGGCTTGCGGCCGCCGCAGCCGCGGTGCTGGCCATTGGCGGTGTTGGCGGTTATGTCGCCGGCATCGACCGCCTCGGTCTGGAAGACCCCGCCGAGGACCAGCTCGCCGAGCAGGCGATCGCGGCGCATGTCATCTATGCCGCCGAAAAACGGCATGCGGTGGAAGTGCCGGCCAGCGACAAGGATCATCTGCAGACCTGGCTGTCCAATAGAGTCGGCCTGAAACTGGTCGCACCGGATCTGGCGGCGCAAGGGTTCCAGCTCGTCGGCGGCCGATTGCTGCCGGCTGGCGCAAGCAAGGCCGCGATGCTGCTTTATGAGAACGACAAAGGCGAGCGCATCTCGCTGTTCGTCACGGCCGAATCGGCCGAGAAGGCCAAGGGCACCTATGGGTCGGAAGAGAACGGCCCCGAGGCCGTCTACTGGCTGGATAAGGGCTATGGCTGCGCCGTCGTCGGATCGCTGCCGCGCGCGCAGCTGACTGCGGTGGCGAAGAGCGCCTACAGCCAGCTTCTTGCCGGGCTGGCCAGCTGAGCTGCGCCTGTTTTTCAAAGGTTGCGTCTACAGCGCCGCGCGTCCTTTGAACGCGCAAAGGACGCTGTAGCACTTTAATGTTTGCGCATGATCCTGTCCGAAAATCGATTTCGATTTTTTGGGGTCATGCACCCCGCCGAAACTGTCACAATTGAGCCCGAATCAAGGTGCGATAGCGCTTGACGGATGCTGGCGCTTCGGCTGTGTTGTCGACACCTCTGACCAGGGCCTTTTCCACAACGCAATCGAGGTTTTCTGAGCCCGCATGCCTGCCGAGATTCGCACGGCCCGCGCGTCCGACGTCGATGACCTGGCCGTCATCGAGAAGGCTGTTTTCTCGAGTGATCGCATTTCCCGCCGCTCCTTTCGCCAGTTGATCGAACGCGAAAGTGCCGAGCTGCTGGTTGCCGAAAGCGACGGCCGCGTCGCCGGCTATGCGGTCGTGCTGTTTCGCAAAGGCAGCGGCGTCGCGCGGCTCTATTCCATCGCCATCGGTCCCTTTTTCGGCGGGCTCGGCATTGGCCGCATGCTGCTGGCATCGGCGGAGGAGACCGCCTTCGAACACAACCGCATGATGCTGCGCCTCGAGGTGCGCGAGGACAACAGCCGAGCCATTCGCATCTACGAGCAGAGCGGCTACCGCAAGATCGGCCGCGAACCAGGCTATTACGAGGACGGCGCCACGGCGCTGCGTTACGAAAAGACCTTGCGCGGCGACATTCCGGTCGCCACCAAGGTGCCGTTCTACCAGCAGACCTGCGAATTCACCTGCGGCCCGTGCTGCCTGATGATGGCAATGGCCAATTTCGAGCCCGGCTTCGTGCCCGACCCGGTCATGGAAATCCGTTTGTGGCGCGAGGCGACCACCGTTTTCATGATGTCGGGGCCTGGCGGCTGCGAGCCGTTCGGCCTCGCCGTTGCCGGCCACGAAAGCGGGCTCTCTGCCGAGATATATGTCTCCTTCCATGGCGCGCTGTTCCTGCAGTCGGTGCGCAGCCAAGACAAGCGCCGGGTGATGGAACTGGCGCAGGTCGACTTTCGCCGGCGCGCGGAACTTTACGGCATCCCGGTGAATTACCGTCCATTCGCCATCGACGATATCCGCACCGCGATCGCCGAGGGGAAACTGGTGTTGGTCCTGATCAGCGGCTTCCTGATGTTCGGCAAGAAGGTTCCGCACTGGGTGCTGGCCATCGGCGACGACGGCGACCATATCCTGATCCACGATCCCTGGGTCGAAGACGAGAGACAGGAGACCATTCTTGATGCCGCCAACATTCCCGTGCCTTACGGCATCTTCATGAACATGGCGCAGTTCGGCCGCGACGGATTGCGTGCCGCCATCACCCTCGGAAAGCGCGACAGACAATGACCTGGGTCATCCTTACCGGCCGGCAGAACGATCTCGATCAGGTGGCGACACCGCACAAGATCATCACCAATCGCGATTATCTTGCCCATCCGGCGTTGTTTCGCGGGCAGCGGCCGAAGGTCATCAACCTGTCGAACAATTACGGCTACCAAAGCCGCGGCTACTATGCCTCGCTGCTCGCCGGTTCGCGCGGCCACAAGGTCATCCCGACGGTCGAGACGATGATCGACCTGTCCGAGCGCAAGCTCTACGATCACGCGCTGCCGGAACTGGAACTCGCGCTCAACAAATGCCGCAAGGATCTGGGCGGCGTCTTTCCGCAAAAAGTCTGCATCTTCTTCGGCATCGGCCCGTCGAGGATATGGGATCGCTTTGCTAAGCTTTTATTCGATTGGTTCCGAGCGCCGGCGCTCGAGGTCAATATCACGGACAGCGCCGAATGGGCGTCTATCCGCAAGATCGGCTTCCATCCGCTGGCAAGGATGACCGAGGAGGAAGAAAAGCGCTTCCTTCAGTGCCTCGAGACCTACACCAACCGCGAGTGGCGCGACACCAAGGGCCGCACGCCGTCGCGCTACACCTTCGCCACATTGGTCGATCCGCATGAGGAGTTGCCGCCGTCGGAGATTTCGTCGCTGCGCTACTGGGCCAAGATCGCCGAAAAGATGGGCGTCGAAATCGAGCCGATCACCAAAAAGGATCTGGCCAAGCTCGCCAATTACGACGCGCTGTTCATCCGCGAGACCACTTCGATCTCCAACCACACTTACCGCTTCGCCCGCCGCGCCCAGCAGGAAGGCATGCCTGTCATCGATGATCCGCTGTCGATGATCCGCTGTACCAACAAGGTCTATCTCAACGAGCTGATGACCTACAACAAGGTGCCGGTGCCGCCGACGGTGATGATCGCCGGCACCTCGGATCTCGAAGTTGCGGCGCAGACGCTGGGCTTTCCGCTGGTGCTGAAGATCCCGGACTCGTCGTTTTCACGCGGCGTCAAGAAATGCGCCACCTTCGAGGAGCTGAAGACGCTTGCCACCGAATGGCTGGAGGATTCCGATCTTTTGATCGCGCAGAAATTCATTCCGACCGAATTTGACTGGCGCGTCGGCGTGCTCGGCGGCCAGCCGCTGTTTGCCGTGCACTATCTGATGGCCAAGAAGCACTGGCAGATCGTCAACCACAAGGCCAACGGCAAGCCCGACCAGGGCGGCATCAAGACCTTCACCTTGAAAGAGGCACCGGCCCATGTCGTCGAGACGGCGGTGAAGGCGGCGCAATGCATTGGCGATGGCCTCTACGGCGTCGACCTCAAGGAAACCAAGGACGGTGTCTTCGTCATCGAGGTCAACGACAATCCCAACCTCGACCATGGCTGGGAGGATTCCGGCGAAAAAGATGAGGTCTGGGTGCGGCTGACGCAGTGGTTCCTGGAGCGGCTGGACCGGCCGGGGCGGTAACCGTTCCACTTGGGGAGACGGAGAGATGCTATTCATAGTGATCGAGGATTTTCGCGGCCGCGATAGGAAGGAGATTTACCGTCGCTTCCGCGACCGTGGTCGCCTGATGCCGGATGGGCTTCGTCTTCATCACAGCTGGATCTCGGCGGACATGGGCCGCTGCTTCATCCTGATGGAGGCGGATGACGTCACGCTGCTGCAGCGTTGGGTCATCGAATGGTCGGATCTGGTGGATTTCGAGATTGTTCCCGTGGCAACGAACAAGGACATGGTGGACGGATTGAGCGGGCACCTCTGAGCAGGCGCAAAAGCTGCGGGTTCGCCATAATCGAATGCCGCCTCCTGCCATCAGGAGTTAGCGTTTTGTTTCGCGACTAGAGCCGGCGATAGCACCGAGCGCAGGCATTCCTCGATCAGCCACTGCCTGAACGCCGCCACCGCGTCGCGCCTCAAGCTTCGTTGCGGGATCGTCAGGCAATAGGGCTGGCGCAGCTCCAGCGCCTGTGCGACGGGCCTGATCAGCCTGCCGTCTTCCACCGCCTCGGCGCAGAAGACGCCCTGCGCGAGCGCGACGCCGAGGCCCGAAATGGCGAAATCGAGGGCCGCCCGTGACGAATTCGCCGACAGACCGCGCTGGGTCGCGCGGCCGGGCTCGATGCCGGCCGTCTCGAACCAGTTGCGCCAGGATGGAAAGGACGCGCCTGTCGGCCCCCAATCCGTATGGATCAACGGCAAGCGGGCGAGGGCGGCGCCTTCAAAACCGCCGATCCCGCTTGCCATGCCCGGTGCGCAAACGGGATAGACGGCATCGCTCACGATGTCTTCCGTTGCCTGGTCGCGATAGTGGGAGCGCCCATAGGAAAGACGTATGTCGATCAGGTCACGGTCGAACGACACCGGATCGTCTTCGCCTCTCAGCGATATGTCGACCGCGCCGTGGCTGGCGACAAAGCTCTTCAGGCGCGTCGAGAGCCAGCCCATCGCCATGGATTGCGGTACCGAGACGACAAGCCGTGATCGAAACTCCGCGCCGCTGAGCTCGCGCGACACGCTGCCGATCTCCTCGAAGGCCGTTGTCAGTCGAGGCAGCATTTCCCGGCCGGCATCGGTCAGCACGGCACGGCGGTTGACCCGGTGAAAGAGCTTGCGGCCCATCTGGTCCTCGATGGTCCGGATCAGCTGGCTGACCGCGGCAGCGGAAATCGAAAGTTCTTCGGCTGCGGCGGCAAAGCTGCCGCAGCGCGCTGCAGCCTCGAAAGCCTGGAGTCCCCGCAAGGATGGAAGTGCGACCATGGCAACCAATAGATAAGTCAAGCTTATCTAAATTGCAGAAATCCTCGTTTTGCGAAAGCTACTTTGGCGATTAGCCTCATCTGATCGACAGTGCGGGATTGAAACCAATGGACCATCGCGACGTGATCGCATCGCTGACGCAGCAACAGCGCGATCGGCTGACCGCCAAGTCGGATCGTCTCGGGCTGCTGCAGCTTGGCGGTCATTGGGGCGCGATCGTCGTCATCGGCTTGCTGATCATCGCCAAGGTCCCATTCTGGCCGCTTCTGATGCTGCCGCAAGGCATCCTGATCGTTTTCCTGTTCACGCTTCTTCACGAGACGATTCATCGCACGGCTTTCGAAACACAGCGGCTGAACGATAGCGCGGCGCGGGTCTGCAGTCTGGCGATCGCGTTGCCGGCCGACTGGTTCCGCTATTTCCATTTCGCTCATCACCGCTTCACCCAGGATCCGGAGAACGACCCGGAACTGGCCTTTCCCAAGCCGGAAACGCTGCGGCAGTATATTGTCCACGTCTCCGGCATTCCGGTGTGGTGGGGCCACTTCAAGAGGCTCTACATCAACGCCACTGGCAGATGCCAGGACAGTTGCGTACCGCCGAAAGGCCGGCCCAAGGTGCGCGCCGAGGCCCGCGCCATGATTGCCTTCTATGCCGTCGTGCTTGTGCTGGCCGTCTGGTTCCGGGCAACCACGCTCGTCTATGTCTGGATCGTGCCGGCGCTTCTCGGGCAGCCGTTCCTACGCCTCTATTTGCTGGCCGAGCATGGCCGCTGCCCTTTCGTGGCCAACATGCTGGAAAACACCCGGACGACGCTGACCAACTGGTTTGTCCGCAAGCTCGCCTGGAACATGCCCTTTCACGCCGAGCATCATGCCTATCCGGGTGTGCCGTTCCATCAACTGCCGGCGTTTCACGCGCTGATCGAGCGCCATCTCAAGGAGATCGAAGCCGGTTACGTGCGCTTCCACGAAAAATATATCGAAACATTGCGCTGATGGCAGGTATCTCAGGCCGAGCCGATGACTGGCTCGGCGCTGTCGCGTTCAACCGGATTGTCTGACCACCGCGCTCGACTTCAGCAGGCGCTGGATATCCGCCGCATTCGACGGCACACCGATCAGGTAGCCTTGGGCCTCGACACAGCCTTCCCTGCGCAGGAATTCAAGTTGCGCTCCGGTTTCGACGCCTTCGGCGGTGACGGTCGTTCCAAGCTGCGCACCGAGCCCGATAACCGTGCGCACGATCGCGGCCGTGTCGCGGTTGTCGATGTCGCGGATGAAGGAGCGGTCGATCTTGATCTTGTCGACCGGGAAGCGGCGGAGATAGCCGAGCGACGAGTAACCGATGCCGAAATCGTCCAGCGCGATACGGACGCCGAGGTCGCGCAACTGCCTGAGCGTCTTGAGCACGGTATCGCTCTCGTCCATCAGCACCGTTTCGGTGATTTCCAGTTCAAGCCGATCGGCCGGCACGCCGGAAAATGCCAACGCGGAGATCACACTGCGGGCAAAGGTACCACTTTTGATCTGCACAGCCGAGACATTGACCGCGATACGCAACCCATGCGGCCAGCCCGCCGCAACCGTGCAGGCTTTCCTCAGCGCCCACTCGCCGAGCGGCACGATCAGCCCGGTTTCTTCGGCGACCGGGATGAAGTCGTCTGGCGGCACCAAGCCGCGTGCCGGCGAGTGCCACCGCATCAGCGCTTCGGCGCCGACGATTTCGCTGGAGGCGATGTTCATGATGGGTTGGAAATCGAGCTCGAATTCCCGCCGCCGCAGCGCTGCCTGCAGGTCGGTTTCGAGTGCGCGTCGTGCCCGTACCATCGCATCCATGCCTGGCTCGAAGAAGCGATAGACGTTGCGTCCTTCGCTTTTCGCCCTGTAGAGGGCCATGTCGGCGTTTTTTAGCAGCGTGTCGGCATCCCTGCCGTCATGGGGGAAAAGGGCGATGCCAAGGCTGATGCCGACATGCATGTCGCGGCTTTTGTCGCGAAATGGCCTTCCAATGATGTCGACAATACGTTTTGCCAGTTCTTCCGCATCACTGGCATCTTTTGGGCCGGCATCTTGTGTATTGAACTGGATGATGACGAACTCATCGCCGCCGAAACGAGCGACCACATCCGTTTCGTTGCGTAGGCAATTTTGCAGGCGCTCGGCCACGCATTTCAGCAGCCAGTCGCCGGCCGGGTGCCCCCAGGTGTCGTTGACGGCCTTGAAGCGGTCGAGGTCCAGAGAGAATATCGCCAAGTTCGCGGCCTCACCTAAAGCCTGGTCGAGCCGTTCGCGGAACATCGAGCGATTGGGCAGGTTGGTCAGCGTGTCGTGATGTGCAAGATGGGTCATGCGCTCTTCGACGCGCCTGCGCTCGGTGACGTCGTCGAAGGTTGCGACCCAGCCGCCGCCACTCATCGGCCGCCGTACGACCAAAAGCGTTCTGCCATCGGCAAGATGGCGATAGGTTGACCGCATTTCCCCGGCTTGAAGGCAGGCCGCGGTTTTCGAGATCTCGCTCTCGATGTCGATCTCTGCATAGATACCCAGGCGGGCGAGCTGCTCGAGCGCGTCGCGATGACTCATGCCAAGCGGAAAATCAGCCGGCGTCACGTGGTAGAGTTCCAGGAAACGTTCGTTGCGCACGATCAGCCTACCGTCCGCGTCATACATCAAAAGGCCTTGCGACATGTTGGCCAGTGCCGCGTCGAAACGGCGGTGCTGCTCCTTCAGCTCCTGTTCGGCACGCCGTTGCTCGGTGATGTCCTCATAGATCGACACCCAGCCGCCCGAAGCCAGCGGCCGGTGCGAGATGTTGATGATGCGGCCATCCGACAGCTTTTCCTCGTAGGTCGAGGGTTTCGCCCGGTCGATATAGGGCTTGCGGATGGCGTAGAGTTCTTCGGCGCTGTGCGAGGCGACACCGATGTCGACGCTGTGCTGGAGGATGTCGAAAAACCGGATGCCGGGCTGCACGATCTCGGGGTCGAGGCAAAAGATGCTGGTATAATTGCCGTTGCAGATGATCATACGCTCGTCGGCATCGAACATGGCCAAGCCATGCGACATGTTCTCGACGGCGGCCGAAAAACGATCATCCTGTTTGCGCAGTTCGTCCTCTATCCGTCGCGGCAGGCCTATGCCTTCGGCCCTCCGTCCGCGGACGGGCGAACCAGCCTTGGCATGAGTGACGGACATGAGGCGTGCCTGCAGACCGTGATCGAACACGGCACTGTTGTCCTTTTCGGTTAATTTACCGTTTTTCAGTCGGCCGGCTGCACCGTTTGGCGCCGTGATTTCTCGATTGCCGCATACCGTTTGAGAAACGCGTTTTGCGCCCAGGTCACCGAACGCGGGGTGAAATCGAAGTGGTCGGCATTGAAGCCGCGCGGCCGGCCGAAGAATTCGGTCGCCTCGGCGGTCGAAAAGCCGGCAAGCAGCGTCGCCTCGAAATAGGCGGCGATCTGGTCGGCGCGCTTGATTTCCTTGCGCAGGCCAGCACTAGGTTCGACCGGCAGCGAAAAGCGCAGATGGATGGCGCGCTGCAGCCTCAGCTCGCACTCCTTGTAGCTGCCGCCCATCACCGATTTGAACGGTGAGATCATGTCACCGATGACATATTCCGGCGCGTCATGCAGCAAAGCCGCCAGCCGCGCGTCGGCCGGGGCGTCCGGCGCCAGCTCGCCGAAAAGCGCCTCGACCAGCAGCGAATGCTGGGCGACGGAAAAGGCGTGATCGCCGCTGGTCTGGCCGTTCCAGCGGGCGACGCGGGCAAGCCCATGGGCGATGTCCGAAATCTCGATATCAAGCGGCGAAGGGTCAAGCAGATCCAGCCTCCGGCCCGACAGCATGCGCTGCCAGGCGCGCGGCGGCGCGCCGGCACGGTCGGCCGCCATCAGGCCTCCTCCGCGCCGACGGATTCCTGCGGGCCAACGGTTTTCAGCGGAAAAGTGAACTTCGCCCAGGCAGGGATGGTGAGCGACACAGTGACGTCATCCGCCATGATCGGCTGGCCGGCGTCGAGCGCTGCCTTGACGCGGTCGATACGGGCTATGGCGAGGCCTGTCGTGCCGGCGGTGGTGCCAAGCGTGCCGACCGGTCGCCCGGCAACTGTCAGTTCGACGCCAGGAGCCGGCAGGGGCCGTTCGGCCGAAACGATCAGTACCCGCCGTCTGGCGGTGCCGCGATGCTGCATGCGCGAGACCACCTCCTGGCCGACATAGCAGCCCTTCCTGAAGCCGACACCGCCGGTCTCGTCGAGCAGCACATCATGCGGGAAGGCGTCGCCGAGCTGATAGTCGCTGCCGCTTTCGGCAATGCCGTGGGCGATGCGCAGAGCTTGCCATGCGGCCGGATCGCCGCCCGCGGCCGGGGCGCTATAAAAGCGGCTGACGGCTGCGTCGAGGAACCGTACATCGGCAACCGGCGATGAATTAAATTGCGAAGTGGTTGAATCATCGCCCCACGCAACAGTGACAAGCCCCTGATCGGCCTCGGCAATCTCGACCTTGGCGCGCAATTTGTAGAGCATCAGCCGGCGCATGAAATCGTCTGATATATCGGCTCGGCATTCGAGGCGGAAGGAATTCTCGCCAGCGCGGGAGATCAGGAAGTCGAACAGGATCTTGCCTTGCGGCGTCAGCAAGGCGCCAGGCTTTGCCTCGCCGGCAGCCAGTGCGTCGAGGTCGGTGGTCAGAATGTTCTGCAAAAAGTTCTCGGCATCCGGGCCTGACACGAAAACGAGTGCGCGATCTTTCAGTAGGGCAAAGGGCATGGGCGGAAAAGAACCTGATCTTGCAAAACAGTCGGCCATTACGTAAGCCGCTGACACTCCCCCCGCAAGAGACCGGATCAGCATGGCCACGACCTACGACCTCATCCTGACAGGCGGCACGGTGGTCAACCACGATGGCGAGGGCCGGCGCGACGTCGGCATCAACGGCGGGCGCATCGCCGCTATCGGCGATCTCGGCCAGGCTTCAGCCGGCGAGACGGTCGATTGTCGTGGCCTGCACATCCTGCCCGGCGTCGTCGACAGCCAGGTGCATTTCCGCGAGCCGGGGCTGGAGCACAAGGAAGATTTGGAGACCGGCTCGCGGGCAGCTGTGCTGGGCGGCGTCACCACCGTCTTCGAGATGCCCAACACCAACCCGCTGACCACCTGCGAGGCAGCCCTGGCCGACAAGGTGCGGCGCGCCTCCGGCCGCATGCATTGCGACTTTGCCTTCTGGGTCGGCGGCACCCGCGACAATGCCGGGGATGCCGGCGAACTGGAGCGGCTACCCGGTGCTGCCGGCATAAAAGTATTCATGGGCTCGTCCACCGGCGACCTTTTGGTCGAGGACGATGAGGGCGTCGCCTCGATCCTGAGGAATACCCGCCGCCGTGCGGCCTTCCATTCCGAGGACGAATTCCGGCTGCGCGAGCGACTCGGCGAACGCATCGAGGGCAACCCGGCCTCGCATCCGGTTTGGCGCGACGAGATCGCCGCCTTGCGCTGCACCGAGCGCCTTGTGCGCATTGCTCGGAAAGCCCGCGCGCGTATCCATGTGCTGCACGTCTCGACCGCCGAGGAGATCGCCCTCCTCGAACGGCACAAGGACGTCGCGACCTGCGAGGCGACACCGCATCATCTGACGCTGAGCGCTGACGACTATGCACGCCTCGGCACGCTGATCCAGATGAACCCGCCTGTGCGTGCAGCACGCCACCGCGACGGCATCTGGCACGGCATTGCGCAAGGCATCGTCGATGTGCTGGGTTCCGACCACGCCCCGCACACGCTGGCCGAAAAGGCAAAGCCCTATCCGGCCTCGCCGTCGGGCATGACCGGCGTGCAGACGCTGGTGCCGATCATGCTCGACCACGTCAATGCCGGCCGGCTGACGTTGCAACGTTTCGTCGACCTGTCCAGCCACGGCCCGCAGCGTATCTTCGGCATGGCCAGCAAAGGCCGCATCGCCGCCGGCTACGACGCGGATTTCACGATCGTCGATTTGAAGCGTCGCGAGACCATCACCAATGCGCAGGCAGGCTCGAAGGCCGGCTGGACGCCCTATGACGGCAGAGAAGTGACCGGGTGGCCGGTCGGAACAGTCGTGCGCGGCCGCCGCGTGATGTGGGAAGGCGAGATCGTCTCGCCAGGGCAGGGCCGGGCGGTGGAGTTTTCCGAGGCGCTGGCGGTCTAGAGCGGCGGACTTTCAAAGCCGCTCAATCCCCGGCGACGAAGAACGTCCACTGTCCGTCCGGCGTGATGCCGACGCGGTAGAAGATGTAGGCGCCGAACTGCTTCATGCTGTCATAGTCGCCGGCGGTGACGATCTTGAACAGCTCGACCCGCTGCCTGGCGTCGAGCTTGTCCAGCGGCAGCGCGAAGAAATATGGCCAGACATAGAGCTCCTGCGGCGTGCCGACATCGACAAGGACATAGCCGGCACTGAGTACCTCTTCCAGGATGGCGAGGATTTCCTGGCCTTCCGTGTCGCCCGAAAGACCTTTCAGGAAGGTGATCGGGTCGCCTTCGATCTCGCTCAGCGACAATTGGGTCATCGTATCGCCCTGGCCGATCAGCGGCCGGAGCTTTTCGATGTCGCCGCTCTTGCAGGCCCCGATAATCAGATCGTGCATGCGCCTGACCGGCTCCGGCAGCTTGCTGAGATCGTAGACGACCTCGGGCAAGGGTTCATCCGGGTCGACTTGCGGATTGGCTATGCCACCATCGTCTGTTGGCCTCTCCGGTTCGATCTGTTCCCGCTCGTCGGGGGGCGTCGGCTGGCTAGCCGCTGGCGGCGTCGTGGCGAGCGGGTCGGGCATCGGCACCGCAGTTCCCGGCGGCGACATGTCGTCGTCGGCGGGCGGCGCGACCGGCGAAGGAAGGTCCTCGCGCTTGATTTCGCTCAGTGCGTAAGCGGGGCTGCTTGCGAGGCAAAGCGCGAGCGGAACCGCGGCGCAAAAAGCGGCGAGCCGGATGCTGAGGGCCAAGCCACGCGGCTGGCCTGACGTCGAAAAATTCACCGCCTGCCTCTCCATGATTCCGTCCAGATGCCCAGGCCCTTACAGGTGCCCAGGCCCTTACAGGTGCCCAGGCCCGCCCAGGTGCCCGGGGCATGACCGCCCAAGCGGCACGCCGTGGTCAAAGAGCCTGATGCCGGTTCAGTGCCGCAGCCGTCCTGGTTCGAAGGCCCCGGCTATCACCTTTTCACGCATGCGGTCGAGCAGGGCAAGGGCCGAGGTCTCGCCATTGGCGCGCAGCATTTCGCCGAACGCGGTTTCAAGGGCCGCCTCGGCGATGATTTCCGGCTCGATTCCGGCCGAAAGCCCTTCCGCCCAGGCCTCGCTGTGGCTTTCCACGGCAGTCAGGCGCTTTTCTTCCCTGACCAGCGCGTCGATGTCGTTGACGCCATGTTCCATTGCGATGTCCACCCTTTTCAAGCGGCGATCCGGCAGATGCGGATCAGGCTTGGGCTGTCCCTTTTACACGCAGGTTAAGTAAGTACTTGTAAATACGACATTTCTAGGGTCGTTTCGACAAGGGCTCGTCACGTTTTGCAAACCTGCGTTCGATCCGATTCAAACTTAGCCGATTAGGCCGGCGAGCGGGATGAAAACCTTCAGTTTGAGTTAATTCCACATCCGCGCGGTAACGTTTCGTTAATGCCGTTGCAGAAGTGCAACACAAGGATTGCACTAAGACGCCACCGGACACAAGCAGGCGGTGCCAAGGTCAGTTGCCGTAGCGCGAGGCGATGTCGCGCGACAGCGTCTCGCCTTCCTTCATGTAGCGGCTGATGGCTTCGGTCGCCGAGGCGGTACACTGTGTGTAGGTGCCGCCGAAGGAGCGGTAGCCGCGGTTGAAGCTGGCAATGAAGCGTGCGCGCCGCTCCGGGTCCGGGTTTTCCGAAGCAATCAGCTTCTCCATCTCGACCCGCCAGCGGTCGCCTTTCTCGCCGCACAGATTACGCAGGAAATGCAGCGATCCCAGCACCTCTGCCAGCCGCATCAGCCCCGGCTCGAACGGCGACTCGGCGGCCTGAGCCGTCCGCGCCCCGATTACCGCACTGGCGGCGAGGCAAGCTGCAAGGAAAACCGATGCGCGGATCATAAGTCTATGTGGCCAAACAATTTGTCACCTGCAAGGCGATTTTGGACGTTACGCCCCTGCATTCCTGAGCAATTCGTCGGCAACGGCAAACACCGAAGCGGCAAGCGGCAGCGCCGTCATTTCGCCGAGCGTATAGAAGGCGGCGGTCTCGGCGTCGTCGCTGGCTATGGGCTCGCCGCCGACATAGGTGGCGCCGAACACCGTCAGCAGATAGTCGACCGGGTGCCCGTCGCTGCCGCCGTCGATGTGGATTTCCCGAAGTGGGCGGTAGTTGTGCGCCTGCAACCCGGTTTCTTCCAGCAATTCGCGCTGCGCGGCTTCTTGCAGCGTTTCGCCGGCCTCGACCTTGCCGCCTGGAAACGCGTAAAATCCTTGCGAAGGCTGCCGCGCCCGCCTGACCAGCAGCACCGTGTCGCCGCGGACAATGGCGACCGAGACAGCCGGAAGTATCTTGCGCATCTCGTCCATGGATCTCCGATCGTCATTTGCTGCAGCCCGTTGTGGACCGGTCGGCTTGAAGAAGCATTAGCGGTTGCGCAACGCCGGTTCCATCGCCACCTTCGCATCCGACCAATTCAACGAGTTTTAGCTTATGTGCGGACGCTTCGCCTTGACCGCCACGCCGGACCAGACTGCCGCCTTTCTCGGTCTGGCGGAGCTGGAGGTTTTTCCGGCCCGCTACAACATCGCGCCGACGCAGCCGGTCCTGATGGCGATTGCAGGCTTGCCGCAGGCGCCGGGCTCGAACCTGGCCGACCGGCAGCCGATGCTGGTGCGCTGGGGACTGATCCCGGCCTGGGTGAAGGACACGCGTGAGTTTCCGCTGCTGTTCAACGCCCGCTCGGAGGGAGCAACGGAAAAGGCCTCGTTTCGCACCGCCATGCGCCATCGCCGCGCTTTGGTCCCGGCTTCCGGCTTCTACGAATGGCGTCAATCAGGCGGCAAGAGGGGGCAGCCCTATTGGGTGCGGCCGAAGCATGGCGGGCTTGTCGCCTTCGCCGGGCTGATCGAGACCTATGCCGAGCCGGGCGGTTCGGAGATGGACACCGGCGCCATTCTGACCGTTAACGCCAGTGCCGACATCGCCCATATCCATGACCGGATGCCGGTGGTGATGGATCCGCAGGATTTCGCCCGCTGGCTGGATTGCCGCACGCTGGAGCCGCGCGACGTGGCCGACCTGCTCAGACCGGCACAGCTCGATTTCTTCGAGGCTGTTCCGGTTTCCGACCTCGTCAACAAGGTCGCCAACACCGGGCCGGAGATTCAGGAAAGGGGCGTCGTGGGGCCGGAGCCCGGGAAGGCCAGGCGCCAGAAGCCCGGCGCGGACGACAGTCAGATGACCTTGTTTTAGCAGTAGCTGCTATTTCCTGGGGCGCTTCAGCGCCTTCATTGCCCGCGCCCCATTTACTGGCGACCGGCTGGCCGCACGTCACATCAGGCAGCGCGCGGCGATATGATCTTCTGCACCGGCTTCTTCTTCTTCGCTGTGTGGAGAAGGGCGGCGACAATCGCGGCCGGGCCGATCGCCCGGTATTGGCTGGCGAGCGCCGGTTGCTTGGCGCTGCTGGAGTCCTGCTTGGTTCGGGGCATTTTTCTCTTCCCTGGTAACGTCTTCGTGTCCGCGTTTGCTGGTCGAATCCGACCAAATCGTGACATCTGGTGATCTAGCCGGCGAATGTTTCATGACTGTGCCGAGATGTTTAATAAAATGTTTCACTGCGTCATTACCTGTGATCCAGCAACTCTTTTGCCGAAAGTTGCGACTTGACGGCAACACTGGGTGAGGCGATAAAGCCGCTCATGAGAACGTCTTTCGCCATTTGTGGCATTTGCATTATTGGCTAGCTTCGCGCTGGTCCGGACGTTTTCGCCTATCTTCCTTCTAGAGTGGACAAACGCCCCGGCCAGCAGGCTGGTGCCTGATTTGCGTCTCGGCGCAAGTGGGCCCAGCCAAAAAGTAACGCACCGGGAAGGCACGAATGTCTGACGCATCGAAGGGCCTGCGCCTCTACAACACGCTGACGCGGACCAAGGAGGATTTCTTCCCGATCGATCCGCGCAATGTGCGCATGTATGTCTGCGGCCCGACGGTCTACGACTTTGCCCATATCGGCAACGCGCGGCCGGTGATCGTCTTCGACGTGCTGTTCCGTCTGCTGCGCCATCTCTACGGGCAAGCGCACGTCACCTATGTACGCAACATCACGGATGTCGACGACAAGATCAATGACCGCGCACTGCGCGATTTCGGCGGCGAGATTGCCTCGGGAAAGCTGTCGCTGAACGAGGCGATCCGGCGCGTCACCGAAAAAACCGCCGACCAGTTCCACAAGGATGTGGCGACGCTCGGCTGCCTGGAACCGACGGTCGAGCCGCGCGCCACCGAATTCGTCGAGCCGCGCGCCGATGGCAAAGTCGACATGATCTCCTTGATTCAACGGTTGATCGAACGCGGCCATGCCTATGTTGCGGCAGGCGAAGTACTGTTCGACACGGCCTCGATGCCGGACTACGGCCAATTGTCGAAGCGCTATCTCGACGAACAGCAGGCCGGCGCTCGCGTCGCCGTCGATCCACACAAGAAGAATCCTGGCGATTTCGTGCTGTGGAAGCTGTCCTCGCCGGAAGAGCCGGGCTGGGACAGCCCGTGGGGCAGGGGCCGGCCGGGCTGGCACATCGAGTGCTCGGCGATGTCGGCCGCCTATCTCGGCGAGGTCTTCGACATCCATGGTGGCGGGCTCGACCTGATCTTCCCGCACCACGAGAACGAGATCGCCCAGTCGCGCTGCGCCCACGGCACCGATGTGATGGCCAAAGTGTGGATGCACAACGGCTTCCTGCAGGTCGAGGGGCAGAAGATGTCCAAGAGCCTGGGCAACTTCTACTCGATCAACGAGTTGCTGGAGACGGAGATCTTTGGCGGCCGCAGATGGCCGGGCGAGGTGCTGCGGCTGGCGATGCTGATGACGCATTATCGCGAGCCGATCGACTTTTCCGTGCGCAAGCTGGAAGAGGCGGAAAATACGCTGCGCAAATGGAAGCGGGCGGCGGACCTTGTGCCAGCGGCGGCAAAGCAATTGCCGGTAGAAGTGGTGGAAGCCCTGTCGGACGATCTCGCAACCTATTCTGCATTCCAGGTGCTGACGCAGCTGGCCGGTGAGGCCGTGGATTTCAATGCTGCCGGTGATGGCAACGCAATCGCGGGCAACGATGCTGCCGCTTCGCTGAAGGCGGCGTTGCTGTTCCTTGGCTTCGACGTTACGCCGGCCAAGGTTGATGAAGACGCCATCGCCAGGGCGATCGCCAAACGCCTGACCCTCATCGCTGCAGGAAATTGGGCCGAGGCCGACCGCATCCGTGCCGAATTGCTGGCGCAAGGTATCCAGTTGAAGGACGGCAAGGACCCCGTCACCAGCGCCCGCATCACCACCTGGGAGATAAAAAGATGATCGATCATCTTGGCATCACCGTTTCCGATTTCGACGCGTCGAAGGCGTTCTATGACAAGGCGATGGCGCCGCTCGGTGCCTCACTGCTCTACATGGTGCCGCAGGAATATACCGGCGGTGCGAAGGTCGGCGGCTATGGCCGTGACCGGCCGGTGTTCTGGCTGCATCAAGGCAAGGACAAGCCGAAGGACCGCCAGCACGTCGCCTTCACTGCGCGCAGTCGCGCCGAGGTCGATGCCTTCCACGCCGCCGCCATCGCTGCCGGCGGCAAGGACAATGGCGGACCGGGCCTGCGTCCGCACTATCATGCGAACTACTATGGCGCCTTTGTCTTCGACCCCGACGGCAACAATGTCGAAGCCGTCTGCCATGCCGCGGAGTGACGCAATGAGCCTAGACAACAGACCAGTCTATACAGGCGGTTGCCAGTGCGGCGCCGTGCGCTTCCGTATCGAAGGCGCGCTGGGTGACGCCTCCGTCTGTCATTGCCGCATGTGCCAGAAGGCAAGCGGCAATTTCTACCTGCCGCTGGTGTCCGTGCGTGGCGCAAAACTCGATTGGACACGCGGCGAGCCCAAACGCTTCCGCTCGTCCAACGCCGCATTGCGCGGCTTCTGCGTCGATTGCGGCACGCCGCTGACCTTCGAGGCGTCCGATGGCATCGCCCTCGCCATCGCCGCCTTCGACGATCCGGAGGACATCGCGCCGACCATGCAGTGGGGCACCGAAGCAAAACTCCCCTATGTCGATCATATCCACGAATTGCCCGGCGAGGACACGATGGCCGATATTTCGTCGTCCTCCTATCTTGCCGATCTCGTCTCTTACCAGCACCCCGACCACGACACCGAACAATGGCCGCCGGAGGAAAGATCATGACCGAAACCGTTCGAACCGGCGGCTGCCAGTGCGGCGCCGTGCGTTTCCGCATTCGTGGGGCGCTTGGGCGCCCGTCCATCTGCCATTGCCGCATGTGCCAGAAACAGTTCGGCTCGTTCTTCGGCGCGCTGGTGACGGTGCCGAAGGACGGCGTCGAATGGGTGCGCGAAGAGCCGAGCTATTTCCAGTCGTCGGTCAATATCGATCGCGGCTTCTGCGCCCGCTGCGGCACGCCGTTGACCTACAGGCAGCCCGGCGGGCTTGAGATCGCCATCGGCGCTTTTGATGATCGCTCCGACCTCGCACCGCAGATCCAGATCAACTACGCCGCCCGGCTGCCCTGGGTGGAGAAGATCTTCGACGCGCCGGTCCATGACGATCCCGACTACTACACCCGGCAGGAATCGATCATCTCCTTCCAGCATCCGGATCACGAGACGGCCAACTGGCCGCAGCAGGGCCTGAAATTATGAGCAGTGAACTGCGCACCCTCTATCCGGAGATAGAGGTCTACGAGTCCGGCATGCTGGATGTCGGCGACGGCCATCAGGTCTACTGGGAGCGTTCCGGCACCAGGGGTGCCAAGCCGGCCGTATTCCTGCATGGCGGACCGGGCGGCACCATTTCCCCGAAGCACCGGCGGCTGTTCGATCCGAAGCTTTACGATGTCATCCTGTTCGACCAGCGCGGCTGCGGGAAGTCGACGCCCAACGCCTCGCTCGTGGCCAACACCACCTGGCATCTTGTCGCCGATATCGAGCGCCTGCGCGACATGTGCGGCTTCGACAAATGGCTGGTGTTCGGCGGCTCGTGGGGCTCGACCCTGGCGCTGGCCTATGCCGAGACGCACCCCGAGCGGGTCAGCGAACTGGTCGTGCGCGGCATCTACACGCTGACGCGTGCGGAACTCGAATGGTATTACCAGTTCGGGGTGTCGGAAATCTTCCCCGACAAATGGGAGCGCTTCCTGGCGCCGATCCCCGAGGCCGAGCGCGGCGACATGATGGCCGCCTATCGCAAGCGGCTGGTCGGCAGCGACCGCAAGGCGCAGGTCGAGGCCGCCCGCGCCTGGAGCCTTTGGGAGGGCGAGACGATCACGCTGTTGCCAGATCCGGAAACCAGCAGCCGGTTTGGCGAAGACGACTACGCCGTCGCCTTCGCCCGCATCGAGAACCATTATTTCGTCCATGCCGGCTGGCTGGAGGAAGGGCAATTGCTGCGTGATGCTTTCACGTTGAAGCACATCCCCGGCACCATCGTTCATGGCCGCTACGACATGCCGTGCCCGGCGCGCTATGCCTGGGCGCTGCACAAGGCGTGGCCGACGGCGGATTTCCACCTGATCGAGGGCGCCGGCCATGCCTATTCGGAGCCGGGCATCCTCGACCGGCTGATCCGGTCGACGGATCGGTTTGCGGGGAAATGATCATGGGCCGCGAGCGCCTCTATCTCTTCGACACCACACTGCGCGATGGCCAGCAGACGCCGGGCATCGACTTTTCGGTCGAGGACAAGATTGCCATCGCCGGGCTGCTCGACGGGTTCGGCGTCGACTATGTCGAGGGCGGCTATCCTGGCGCCAATCCGACCGACACCGCCTTCTTTGCCGAGCACCGCACGGCCAGCGCCAAATTCGTCGCCTTCGGCATGACCAAGCGGGCAGGGGTGTCGACCTCGAACGATCCAGGCCTTGCCGCACTGGTCCAGTCGAAGTCGGACGCCATCTGCTTTGTCGCCAAGAGCTGGGATTACCATGTCCGCGTCGCGCTGGGCTGCACCAACGAAGAAAACCTTGAGGCGATCAAGGCCTCGGTCGAGGCAGCGGTTGCTGCCGGGAAGGAAGCGCTGGTCGACTGCGAGCATTTCTTCGACGGCTTCAAGGCCAATCCCGATTATGCGCTCGCCTGCGCCAGGACCGCCTACGACGCCGGCGCGCGCTGGGTGGTGCTGTGCGACACCAATGGCGGCACGCAGCCGTCGGAAGTGCGTGCCATCGTCGAGAAGGTCATCGCCTCCGGCATTCCCGGAGACCATCTCGGCATCCATGCCCATGACGACACCGGCCAGGCGGTGGCGAATTCGCTGGCCGCCGTCGAGGCCGGCGTGCGCCAGATCCAGGGTACGCTGAACGGCATCGGCGAGCGCTGCGGCAACGCCAATCTTATCTCGATCGTGCCGACGCTGGCGCTGAAGCTGGCCTTTTCCAACCGCTTCGAGACAGGCATCTCGGCCGAAGCATTGGCCGGCATATCGCGCCTTTCCCGCGCCTTTGACGAATTGCTGAACCGCGCGCCGGAAGCGCAGGCGCCCTATGTCGGCGCTTCCGCCTTCGCCACCAAAGCCGGCATCCATGCCTCGGCGCTGGCCAAGGAGCCCGCCACCTACGAGCATGTGCCGCCGGAAGCGGTCGGCAACCGCCGCCGCGTCATGGTCTCGGACCAGGGCGGCAAGGCCAATTTCCTCGCCGAGTTGAAACGGCGCGGCATCGACATGCCGAAGGACGACCACCGGCTCGATGCGCTGATATCAGTGGTCAAGGAGCGCGAGGCCGAGGGCTATGCCTATGAAGGCGCCGATGCCAGCTTCGAGCTGCTGGCGCGCAAGATGCTGCACGGCCTGCCGGAATTCTTCAGCGTCACCTCGTTCCGCTGCATGGTCGAGCGCCGCTTCGACGCCAACGGCCAGCTGAAGACGGTCTCCGAGGCGATCGTCAAGGTGCTGGTCGACGGCGAGGAGAAGATGTCGGTGGCGGAAGGGCACGGCCCGGTCAATGCGCTC
This sequence comes from Mesorhizobium onobrychidis, assembly GCF_024707545.1. Lineage (NCBI taxonomy): Bacteria > Pseudomonadati > Pseudomonadota > Alphaproteobacteria > Hyphomicrobiales > Phyllobacteriaceae > Mesorhizobium > Mesorhizobium onobrychidis. The sequence continues at coordinate 5,256,800 of NZ_CP062229.1, read as the reverse complement.
GATATTGCGCTGCGTAAGGATCTCGGAAAATTCCAGAACGAGATCGCCGACCTCGAGCTTGCCGACTTCAAGGTGCGTATCCTCAATGGCGGCACCGAGGCGATCACCCGCGTGCTGATCGAATCGCATGACGCAACCGGCGCCCGCTGGTGGACGGTCGGGGTCTCGGAAAACATCATCGACGCCTCGTTCCAGGCGCTGATGGATTCGATCGTCTACAAGCTGATGAAGAACCGCGAGTTGGCCGGGCTGGTCGCGGCAGAGTAGGATTGAACCATCAGCGAAAGTCCATTGATCCATCAGAACTTTGCGATGGTCTTGGCACGGCGGCTGGCGCATAGCGTTGGGCCATGGCCACGCAAGCAATTCAGCTCGAAGCAGACTCAAAGTCCCGGCGTGGCTTCCTGCTGGCGCTGGGCGCCTATCTCCTGTGGGGGTTGCTGCCCTTCTACATGAAGGCGGTCGCGCATCTGCCGCTGGCCGAAGTCATCGCGCACCGCATCGTCTGGTCGGTGCCGATCGCCGCCGCCGTTCTGGTCTGGGCCGGCCGCACCGCGGACTTCAAGGCCGCAATCCGTTCGCCGCGCATCATTTCGATGGCGGCGCTGACGGCGGCGCTGATTTCAGTCAACTGGGGCATCTATGTCTGGGCGATCGCGGTCGACCGCACCATCGAGACCGCGCTCGGCTACTACATCAACCCGCTTGTCAGTGTCGTTGTCGGCGCGCTGTTGCTCGGCGAGCGGCTCGACCGGCTGCAGATCGCGGCGGTTGTGCTGGCGGCCATCGCAGTCGCGGTGCTGACGATCGACGCCGGCAAGCTGCCCTGGGTATCGCTGGTGCTGGCGTTTTCCTTTGCCGCCTATGCCTTCTTCCGCAAGACGTTGCCGATCGGTCCGAGCCAGGGCTTTTTGCTTGAAGTGCTTTTGCTGTCGGTGCCGGCGCTCGGCTACATCATCTTCCTCATCGTTACCGGGCAGGACCATTTCGTCTCCGGCTCATTGAACGATACGGCCTTGCTGGTCGGCTGCGGCCCGGTCACTGCCATCCCGTTGCTGCTGTTTGCCTTCGGGGCCAAGCTGTTGCGTCTCTCCACCATCGGCATCATGCAGTATATCGCGCCGACCATTGTGTTCCTGATCGCCGTGCTGATCTTCGGCGAACCCTTCGGCAGCACCCAGGCCATCGCCTTCGGCTTGATCTGGACGGCGCTGGCGATCTACTCCTGGTCGATGTTCCGCGGCCGTGAGATCCGGCCGGCAGTGCGTTAGGACGAGGGATTTTCGATGCACGTGCTACACATAGCAAACAAGAATTATTCCTCGTGGTCGCTGCGGCCCTGGGTGCTGATGCGGACATTGGACGTCCCCTTCGAGGAGCGGCTGACACCGTTTCCGACCGGATCGAGCTGGAGCCTCTACCGGCGGTTCTCGCCCAGCGGCCGCGTACCTTGCCTGATCGACGACGGCTGGGCGGTTTGGGATTCGCTCGCCATTGCCGAATATCTGGCCGAGCGCCACGCCGGCGTCTGGCCTGCCGACGCGAAGTCGCGAGCCTGGGCGCGGTCGGCTGCGGCCGAAATGCATTCGAGTTTCACCGCTTTGCGCGGCTCCTGTCCGATGAATTGCGGTGTCCGCGTCGCGCCGGTGCCGATGTCCGATGCGCTGAAGCACGACCTCTTCCGTCTCGGGGATCTCTGGGGCGATGGGCTGCGCCGCTTCGGCGGACCGTTCCTGACTGGCGATCGCTTCACCGCCGTTGACGCCTTCTTTGCCCCGGTGGCGTTTAGGGTTCAGTCCTACGGACTGTCTTTCGAGGGCGCAGCTGCCACCTATCCGGCGCGATTGCTGGCGCTGCCGGCGATGCGCGAATGGTACGCGGCAGCCCTTGCAGAGACGTGGCGCGAGCCGAACCACGAAGCGGAGGTGCGCGCCGCCGGCACTGTCATCGAGGATCTTCGCGCAACCTTGTAACGGTTGCCGCTACATCCCGCGCCCCAGCCGCCTGACGAACAGATAGACGACCGCCGCGACAACCAACGATATCGCCGACGCCACCCAAAAGCCCGCCGGCGTGTCGACCAGCGGCAGCCCGCCGACATTCATGCCGAACAGGCCTGAGATGATCGTCATCGGCAACAGCACCGCCGTCATAACCGACAGCATGTAGAGCAACTGGTTCGACTGCGTCGTCAGCTTGGCCATCAGCTCGTCCTGCAAGAGCCGGGCGCGCGCCTGCAATTGCTCGCCGTCATGGTGCAATGTATGGGCGCGGTGCGAAAGCCGTGCCGCCATGTCGTTGATCGCGTCCGGCAAGTCGTTGCGATGTGAATGGTCGAGATGGCGGAACAGGCTGGTCAGCGTCGCCATCTGCCGATGGATCACCACCAGTTGCCGGCGCGCATCGACCAGCGCCTGCCGCTCATTGTGCCATGCATCGCAGACGATGCGGTCCTCGATGCCATCGAGCGTGTCGCTAAGGCCAGCGAGTTCCGTCGTCATGCCGTCGAGCGACTGGCCCATGACAGCCTCGATCAGTTCGGCCGGAGAGCGGAACTTGCGCGATCCGTTGTCAATCGCCTTGCGGACATTGTCGACCGACCGGAGCGGTTGCTTGCGGCCGCCGATCAGCATCGTGTCGTTGAAAGCGAAGCGGAAATGGCCGAGCCCGCGCGCCTCCGCCGAATAGTCGTGGCGCAGGTCCGGCAGATCGCCGTAGAGCCAGTCGCCCTCAAGGTCGATATGGCAGCCATGGCCGGCCGACAGGAAGGCATCGCGCACCGGCGGCGGCAAAGCCGGCTCGGCGGCGATCTCGTGGCGGGCGCGCATGTCTGAAAGCTGATAGCTGCGCCATGTCCAGTGTGTAACGGCCGGGTCTTCGGTTCGCGCGCCTTCGGCGGTGAAGTGATAGATGAAGAACAGCCCGTGCTCGTCGGGCAGATAAGGCGATAGGTCGCTGCCTTCGGGATTGAGAGCGATGTTCATGGTCGCTTCGCCAGGTTATCGAATACGCGCCGCGCGGCAGCGGCCGGTGATTCCTAGCACGGGCGCTCCCGGTTTCGTGTGACGGTTTCTTGACAGCGGCTCAAAGCCTGTCGATCACCGACTGCACGCCTTCGGTCGGTGCGTCGACCGATGATCCGGCGACCATGATGGCGGCGACGATCGCTTCCGGATCGTCGACCACCAGCGGCTTGACCCGCTGGGCGGTGTGGATGAAGCCTTCGGCCATCATATGGTCGAGCAGCGCCAGCATCGGATCCCAGAATCCCCCAACGTTGCCGAAGACGATCGGTTTGCGATGATGGCCGAGCTGGCCCCAGGTCATGATCTCGATGATTTCCTCGACCGTGCCGATGCCGCCAGGCAGCGCCACAAAGGCGTCGGATTTCTCGAACATCGTATGTTTACGCTCGTGCATGTTGTCGGTGATCACGAGCTCGTCGAGCCGGTTAAGCGCGGCTTCGGTGGCCTCCCTGTTGATCAGGAAGCGCGGAATGATGCCCGTCACCTTGCCGCCAGCCCGCAACGCCCCGTCGGCAACGGCTCCCATGATGCCCCTGGTGCCGCCGCCATAGATCAGACGCAGGCCGGACTTGGCGATCGAACGCCCAAGCAGGTGTCCGGCCTTGGCATAGGTTTCATCGCGGCCTGGAGACGAGCCGCAATAGACGCAGATGGATCGAATCGTGTTCATGAGATGATTGGTGATTGGGTCTTTATTCGCGGTCAAGCCCGGGCGGGTTTTTTCTTGTCGGCCCACTTATTCTTTGTCGGCCCCTTTTTCTTGTCGGTTTGGGCAAAACAGGCTAGACCGGCATTAGGTGGCTAAGGGCAGGGAAATATGACGATTAATCCATTGAAGGCGCTTTTGTTCGCCGTCGGCGGCTCCGTCGCCGCGGCGGGAACCGCCTATGTGTCGGGCGCGCTCGACCCATATCTCAATCGCGCGCCACCGGCGGAAGTGGCATCGCTGACGCCGCCGGTGAAGGAGCCGGCCGAGCCGGGGACCGATGGACCGCCTCCGCCCGCGCCGGCCACAGATGCGATGGCACCGGCAGCGCCGGCCACGGCCGATGCGGTCGCGCCGACCTTCGATATTGTTCGGGTCGAGATCAAGGGCTCTATCGTCGTCGCCGGCAATGCCGCACCCAACGCCAAGGTCGAGATTCTCAACGGTTCGACGGTTCTCGGCTCGACGGTCGCCGGTGCCGATGGCGCTTTTGCCATCGTTCTCGACGATCCGCTGAAACCCGGCGATTACACGATCGCGCTGCGTTCAATGACCGGCAATGTCGTGACCCCCTCTGCGCAGACAGCCGTCGTCTCGATTCCCCAGAGTCCTGCTGGCCAGGTGCTGGCGATGATCGAAGAACCCGGCAAGCCGTCCGAACTGCTCACGGTTCCGGCGCCCGAGACAAAGCCTGAAGGCCCTGCCGGCGACAAGGCGGCCGCTCCGGCTGCCGAGGATCCCGCTGCCGCAGCACCGGCCCCAGGCGCACCGGCTGCCACGGCGCCGGCCACGGTCGAAGCCGTCCCCGCGCCGGCTCCGGACGTGCCGGTCGCACCGGCAACACCAGCTGCAGGGCCAAAGATCGTCGTCGAAGCGATCGAGATCGACGGCAACAAGATCTTCGTCGCCGGGCTCGCCGATCCAGGCCGCAAGGTGCGCGCCTATGCCAACGACATCTTGCTCGGCGACGCGAAAACTTCGCCCGACGGCCACTTCCTGGTCGAGGCGACGCGCAACATTCCGGTCGGCACCTACACCATCCATGTCGACGCACTCGATGCCGACGGGGTCAAGGTGGTGGCCCGTGCCGCCGTGCCGTTCGAGCGCGAGCCGGGCGAGTCGGTCGCCGCCGTGGCGCCCGCCGAGCAGAAGCCTGCCACGCCACCCGCCGCCGGGGACGCGACCGCGCCTGCTCCACCTGCCACATCGGCTGAAATTCCCGAGACAGTGGCGCCCCAGCTCGAACACGCCGACAGCACCGTTATTATCCGCCGCCACGATACGCTGTGGCAGATCTCGCGGCGCGTCTATGGCCAAGGCGTGCGCTACTCGACCATCTACCTCGCCAACCAGGATCAGATCAGGAATCCAGACCGCATCTGGCCGGGGCAGGTGTTCAAGGTCCCGGAAAAATCGCAGGAAGGCGAAGCCGCCAACCTCAAGGCGATGGGCGACCAGATGACGACCGCCCCGACAAAGGCTGATTAGAAATCCTTTTCTTCTTTTGCGGGCTCTTGCGGAAAGTTCGTTCATCGTTTATCGCCGATAGACGATGAACGATCCCTTGACCGAGAAGACCTGTGGCTTCGCCGACAGCCAGTCCGTCGCCGCGAAGCTCGCCGCGCTTTCGCATCCGGCGCGGATCGAGATCCTCAGGCATCTGTCAGCCAGCCGCTCCTGCTGCTGCCGCGAGGTCGTCGACCATCTCGACCTGGCGCAGTCCACCGTTTCGCAGCACCTGAAGATATTGGTCGAGGCCGGGCTGGTCCGCTACGAGCCGGACCGGCAACGCTCGCGCTATGAAGTCGACAGCGATGCGCTCGCCGATGTTTCCGCATCGCTGGCCGCGCTCGTCAATTCGTGCTGCTCCGGCCGCTAGGTCATGATCCCGAAAAGTGGACGCCGGTTTTCGGAAAAGATGATGGTCAAGCAATAAGAAAATACGAAAAGGCAATAAAATGGCCGAAAAAACTGTCTCCGCCGATTCTGGCTCGACCTTCAAGACGTTGCGTAATCTGTGGCCCTACATGTGGCCGGCCGACCGTGCCGACCTCCGGGCGCGGGTGGTGTGGGCGACAGTGCTGCTGGTCGTCGCCAAGCTGACACTGGTTGCCGGCCCGTATTTCTTCAAATGGGCGACCGATGCGCTGGCTGGCGACGCCAAGTCGGTGCCGCCGCTGCCGGCCTTCTTGCTGGCGCCAGTCATGCTGGTCATCGCCTACAATGTCGTGCGGCTGGTGCAGCTAGGCTTCAACCAGTTGCGCGACGCGCTGTTTGCCCGCGTCGGACAATATGCGGTGCGCCAGCTCGCCTTCCGCACCTTCATCCACATGCATCGACTGTCGCTGCGCTTCCATCTCGAGCGCCGCACCGGCGGCCTGTCGCGCATCATCGAGCGCGGCACCAAGGGCATCGAGACGATCGTCCGCTTCACCGTGCTCAACACCTTGCCGACTATCCTCGAATTCGCGCTGACAGCCGGCATCTTCGCCGTCACCTATGGCTGGAAATACGTGGCTGTGGTGGCGGTGACGGTCTGGTTCTACATCTGGTTCACCATCAGGGCGAGCGACTGGCGCATCGTCATTCGCCGCGACATGAACGACAGCGACACCGACGCCAGCACCAAGGCGATCGACTCGCTGCTCAATTTTGAGACGGTCAAATATTTCAACAACGAGAGCATGGAAGCTGAACGCTTCGACCGATCGATGGCGCGTTACGAGATTGCCGCCACCAGGATATGGACCTCGCTCGGCTGGCTGAACTTCGGCCAGGGCATCATCTTCGGTCTCGGCACGGTTATCGTCATGTGCCTTTCGGCGCTGGAGGTGCAGGCTGGTACGCAGACGGTTGGCGACTTCGTCTTCATCAACGCCATGCTAATCCAGCTTTCGGTGCCACTCAATTTCATCGGCTTCATCTATCGCGAAATCCGCCAGGGCCTGACCGACATCGAGCAGATGTTCGATCTGCTCGATGTGCCGCAGGAGATCGTCGACAAGCCGGGTGCCAAGCCGCTGGTCGTCGGCGCCGGCAAGGTCGAGTTCCGCGACGTGCAGTTTTCCTACGATCCCAACCGCAAGATCCTGAAAGGCATCAGCTTCGAAGTGCCGACCGGCAAGACGGTTGCCATTGTCGGACCGTCGGGCGCCGGCAAGTCGACCATTTCGCGGCTCCTGTTCCGCTTTTACGACATCCAGGGCGGCAAGATTCTGATCGATGGCCAGGACATTCGCGACGTGACTCAGGAGAGCCTGCGCGCGGCGATCGGCATGGTGCCGCAGGACACCGTGCTGTTCAACGACACCATCGCCTACAACATCCGCTACGGCCGCGTCGATGCCAGCGAGGAGGATGTGCGCAAGGCGGCAGAACTCGCTCAGATCGGGCCATTCATCGAGCGGCTGCCCGACGGCTACCGTTCGATGGTCGGAGAGCGCGGGCTGAAACTGTCCGGCGGTGAGAAGCAGCGCGTGGCGATCGCCCGCACCATTTTGAAGGCGCCGCCGATCCTGATGCTCGACGAGGCGACCTCGGCTCTCGACAGCCATACCGAACAGGAGATCCAGGCGGCGCTCGACCTCGTCAGTAAGGGCCGCACGACCATCGTCATCGCCCACCGGCTGTCGACGGTGATTTCGGCCGACGAGATCATCGTGCTGCAGGACGGCCAGATCGCCGAGCGTGGCACGCATGCCGCCTTGATGCGCAAGGCCGGTCTGTACGCGTCGATGTGGGACCGCCAGCGTGAGGCAACCGAGGCCGAGGAGCGGCTGCGCATTGCTCGCGAGCGCGACGAGTTCGGCGTCGTCGTCCGCCGCCGCCCCTCGGAAGTGTCGTAGCCCTTATGGCCAGCCGGCGCCCGGTGCGGAAGCCTCGATGCTGAGCACCTGGCCGGTGCGGGCATCGCTGATCATGTGTTCGAAGCCGCGCCATTCGGCGGCGACGATGAACAGTGTCTTGCCGTCGGCGCCGCCGAGCATGCAGGCAAAGCAGCCGCGATCGGCATCAACGCTTTCGAGCATTGCGCTGCCTTCGCGCACGCGCACGCAATGCCGGTTGGGCACGTCGGCATACCAGATAGCGCCTTCGGCATCGAGACAGATGCCGTCGGGAAAGCCGTTGCCGAGGTCGGCCCATCGCCGCCGGTTGGCGAGGCTGCCATCGGCGGCGATGTCGAAGGCGGTTAGCCTGTTGGCGTGGGATTCAGCGACGATCAGCGTTTTGTTGTCAGGCGTCACCGCCATCCCGTTGGCGAAGGCGATCTTGTCCGCCACCTGCCGCACCGACCCGTCCGGCGCAATCAGCACGATGGTGCCGGGGCTGAAATGCTGGCCGGGAGCCGGCGCCGGCCCACCGCCATTGATGTAGATGTTGCCGCGCCCGTCGACGACGATCTCATTCCAAGGGCTCGTTGAAAAACCCCGCAGATCGGCGTGGGTGGCCAGCGTACCGTCTGCTTCTTGCCGCAGCACCAACCCCTCACGCCCGCAGACGACGACCAGGCGACCGTCCGGCAGCCAGTCGATCGAATAGGGCAGGGTGGCCGGCACAGTGAGCATGACCTCACTGTTGCCGTCGGCATCGACGGCGATGATCTGGCCGGTTCCCCAGTTGCAGAACCAAAGCCTGCCATCATGCCAGCGCGGCGACTCGCCGAACGCCAGACCGTTCATCACGACATTTGCTTCTTTGGCTGCTAATTTCTGCGACGGCATTGCGGGCTCCCAGGTTTCGTGCCGTAGGCGCCCCACTCGGCCGATATAAAGCGCCTCTCACCAAGGACGGGCGAGGATGCCGCGCGCCGACAACTGCGACGGTTTTTTCGCAAAGGCCGGATCGGTTCCAATATGCGTGAACCGGATACGTGCCCCAACGCAACCGCCGCCGAACCGGCTTTCGCTCATTGTTGCGTTGCGGCCACAGGGTGTTTCCGCTATTGAGGCCGGACCTGAAACTAGGCTGTTTCCATTCCATGGACCTCGTCGACACGATCAAGAAAACGTTCGTTGCGATCCATCGCGAAGGCTATCCGTTTATCGCCGCCTTCGCAGCGGTGACGCTTTTCCTCGGCTATTTCTCTTCGATCCTGTTTTGGGTCTGCCTGATCCTGACCGCCTGGTGCGTCTATTTCTTCCGCGATCCCGAGCGCGTCACGCCTGTCGACGACCGGCTGGTGGTGAGCCCAGCCGACGGCATCATCACGGCGGTCGGTCCGGCCGTGCCGCCGCGCGAACTTGGCCTCGGCGGCGGCGAGATGACCCGCATCTCGGTGTTCATGGACGTCTTTTCCTGCCACGTGAACCGGGCGCCGGTGCGCGGCCGCATCACAAGGATCGAGCATCGGCCGGGCCAGTTCCTCAACGCTGCACTCGACAAGGCGAGCGCCGACAACGAGCGCAACGGCCTGGTCATCGACAGCCCCAACGGCACGGTGGCCGCGGTGCAGATCGCCGGCCTGGTGGCGCGGCGCATCGTCTGCTGGGCCGAGACCGGCGGCGCGATCGGCATCGGCGAGCGCTTTGGGCTGATCCGCTTCGGCTCGCGCGTCGACGTATTCCTGCCGTCGGCCGCAACGCCGCGTGTCGCCGTCGGCCAGACCGCGGTCGGTGGCGAAACCATACTGGCCGAATTCGGCGGCATTGCCGCAACGCCGCTCGTGCGGGTGTCCTGAGCCGTGGGCGCGCCGTTCAAGAAATTCGAGGCGCATGGCAGCGGCGGTCCGCGCATCCATGAAATCCCGATGCGCATGGTGCTGCCCAATCTCGTCACCGTGCTCGCCATCTGCGCCGGCCTGTCCGGCATCCGCTTCGGCTTCGAAGGCCGTTTCGAACCGGCAGTGGTGATGGTGCTGCTCGCCGCCTTCCTCGACGGCATCGATGGCCGCCTGGCGCGGATGCTGAAGGCGACGTCCAAATTCGGCGCGCAGATGGATTCGCTGGCCGACATCGTCAATTTCGGCGTAGCTCCCGCGCTGGTGCTCTATGCCTTCCTGCTCGACCAGGCCGGCTCGCCGGGCTGGATTGCCGCGCTCCTGTTCACCATCGCCTGCGGGCTGAGACTCGCTCGCTTCAACGTGCTCGACGAAGAAACAGATCGCCCGCAGTGGCAAACCGAGTATTTCGTCGGCGTGCCGGCGCCGGCGGGTGCAGTGCTGGTGATGCTGCCGCTTTATCTGTACTTCCTGCGGCTTGGTGTGGAGCCGACCCGCCCTGCCGCCTTCGTCGCTGGCGGCTTCACCGTTCTGGTCGCCTTCCTGCTGGTCAGCCGGCTGCCGGTCTATTCCGGCAAGAGCCTGAAAGTCCCGGGCGACAAGGTGCTGCCGATCATCCTCGGCGTCGTCCTCTATATCCTGCTTTTGATGACCTACCCCTGGTACACGCTGACAGCGTCGGTCGCCGGCTATCTGCTGTTCCTGCCGTTCAGCGTGCGCGCCTATTCCAGGCGCGCCAAGCGCGAGGGCGAGAAGGTGCCGCCTTCAGACATCGGCTGACAGGCCTGTCGCCAATTCGCTCCGACGGTCACCTCGAGCATTTGCAGCCAAGTGGAATCACTTGGCGTCGCAGAAACGCAGCTAAAACAAATAGATAGAGCGGGATGCCCAGTTCAATTCGGACGCATCCCGCTCTAGCGGGAACCTGCCGGGCATCTTGACCGTTTTGTCTCAGCGGGCGAGGCGAGCGACCTCGCGAAGCGCCTTGCTACCAACCTCTCAAGTTGCTGTGCCAGGCGCAGGAGCTGAAGAAGAGGGAGGAGAAATGGCTGTCGTTCTCATTGGTGCGTTGCTTATTGTCGCTGGCGTTGTGTACATGGCTGGCGCAGTCCTATGGCGCGGGCGGCTCAGCGATCCGGCACCTGTTCGCGCGGCGCCCGATCGCTCGACGCCAAATCTCGCAACGCCGGGCCCGACACTTGAGCCGCGGCGGCGCGGACTCGGTTTCCTTGGCCTGTCGCAGAACTGGCCGGGCCTGCTGATGATGGCGGTCGGGTTCATCCTGCTGTTGTCAGTGGTGGTCCTCTAAGCGCTAAGCTGCCGCGCTGAGCCCCAGCCGGTCAATCGCCAGCTTGCGGGTCGAGACATAGTCGGTCTTGCCTGAACCCAGCACCGGGATTTCCTCCACCTTGACGATGTCGTTCGGCACCATCAAATCGGCGGCACCGGCTTGTCTGCCGAATTTGCGCAATTCATCGGGGTCGGCGTCATCAGCGGTGGTGACCAGCACGATGCGCTCGCCGCGGCGCCTGTCCGGCACCGCCACCACAGCGTGGTGCTCTTCCGGCCATAGCGACTGCACCAGCATCTCGACTGCGCCCAGCGACACCATCTCGCCGGCGATCTTGGCGAAGCGCTTGGCCCGGCCGCGAATGGTGATGAAGCCTTCGCGGTCGACCGAAACGATGTCGCCGCTATCGTGCCAGCCGTCGAGCGGTTGCAATTCGCCGGGCCTATCTGATGTCATGTAGCCCATCATCAAATTCGGCCCGTCGAGCCACAACCGTCCGGCGCCGCTAATGCCCTCGACCGGCTCGAGCTTCATGCGCATGGCCGGCAACAGCCGCCCGACCGTGCCGTCGCGGCCGTGGATGGCGGTATTGACGGCAACGACTGGTGACGCCTCGGTCAGCCCGAAACCCTCAATGATCTCGGCCTGAAAACGCTCTCGGTAGACGCGGCGTGTCTCCGGTTTCACCGCCTCGGCGCCGGCGACGATGAAGCGCAGGCTGGAAAAATCGCCGTCCTTGGCGGTGCGCGCATAGTTGGCGAGGAACGTGTCGGTGCCGAACATGACGGTCGGCCTTGCCTTGCGTGCGACCTCGGGGATCAGCTTGTAGTGGAGCGGCGAGGGATAGAGAAATAGTTTCACTCCGGTGACCAGCGGCAGGATGGTGCCGCCGGTGAGCCCGAACGAGTGGAACACCGGCAGCACGTTGAGCAGGATATCGGCCGGTGAGATGGTGATGCGGGCTTCGGCCTGCATGGCGTTGACGAGAAGGTTCCTGTGCGACAGCACCACCGCCTTGGGCGTGCCTTCCGAGCCTGAAGTGAACAGGATCACCGCTGGCTTGGCGGCATTCTGCGGCTGCTGCGGCCAGCGCCACAGCAAGGCGGCAGCGAGCTTGTCCAGTACGGTTACGCTGGCCCGCACATCCTCCAGCCACAACAGCTTGGCGCCGCCTTCTTCTACCGCCGCGACGATGTCAGCGAGGCTGGCCTTGTCGACAAAGGCGCGCGACGAGACCACGGTGCGGATCTCCGCCGTGCGCACGGCGGCGGTCACGCTGGCCGGGCCTGCGGTGTAGTTGATCATCGCCGCCACCCGGCTCGCCGACAACAGGCCAATGAGCGACAGCACGACGCCATTGGCGTTGGGCAGCAGCAGTCCAACCGCTTCGCCCGGCGCCGTCACCGCCTCGAAGCGGCGGCCCAGCACCCGCGCGCCGATGAACAGCTTTCTGTAGTTCAGCGTGCCGCTGACCACGTCTTCGACGATAGGATGCGAGGCGCCGACACGGTCGGCGGCGTCGCGTATGGCGAGAAACAGGCCGCGGTTAAGATCGCTGCCGAAAAGGCGGGCTTCGGAGACACGGTCGAACAGCGCATTGGTGTTCGAGGACTGATCAGGATTTCGTGCCACCAGCTCGGCGATGGTCATTGGCTCCAGCACGCTGATCGACAGAAGGGGAAACCAGCGCCGCGGCGCCTTGTCCGCCGGCGTCAGCGATACCGGCAGGGTGCGCGCGCCGGCGACGAAGATCGGGACGATGCGGGCGTCGGCCTGCATGGCGATGCGGGTGACGGCGCGAAACAGGCGAAATGTCTTGATATCAGGCTCGACCGCATCCGGCAGATAGACGGCAAGGCGGCCCTTGCCCTTCAGCACCCGCACCAGCCGGCGGCTGACGAAGACATGCTCGGCGTTGAAAGCGATGGTGCGGCCAAGCTCGCGCCATGGTTCGAGCCAGGGCGATCGCGCCGAGACCTCGTCGAGGATGTGCAGCGTGTCTTCCGGCAGCAGTGACAGCATCAGCGCCGGTTCGAGACGCGACTGGTGCGAAATAACGTAAATGACCGGGGCGGCTGTTCTGCGGGCGATCTTGATACGATCATCGGCGACCCGGTAGGCGAGCTTGAACGGCACGTAGAGCAGCGCCTGGGTGAAGCGCAGGCCGAGGCGGAATTTTTCCACCACGGCGATCAGCAGCCAAGCCGCGACGAGGCCCGCAAGCAGCGCCAGTGTCAGGGTCATGCCGCGTCTCTCCCAACAGATTCTCACGTCGCGGCTCTTTCCTGGCCGCTTCAATGAGAACCTAGACGAAGTGGGCTCAACGTCAATGCTGCTCAACCAGGGCTGGCTGCAGGCCTTTTACGCTTCACCGTCGCTAATATGACTTGCGGGATGAGCGTGGGCTGAACGGCGCCCTTCAAGCCGCTTTCAACCTCCCGCTGATGAAACGGAATTCCTGCGTCTTGCCGCCATAGCCATAGGCGGCGGCCGGCACTTCGTGCACGAAGGCGTAGCTTTCTTCGTGCATCTCACCCAGCAAGCGGCCAAAGGCGGCGAAGATCGCCTTGAGATAGGCTTCCAGCTCGAGCTTGGTGTTGGTGCCGTCGACCACCTTTATGTCGAGCCAGAAGGTCTTGGCGCCGTGCTCGGCCAGCGACTTGGCGCCGGCGAACCAGTGCTGAGGGTCGAGATAGGATATGGCACCGCGGTGATGGTCGGATCCTTGCGCAGATGCATTGCGGTCAGTTCGGTCACCTCCCTGGCTATGGTGGCGGACAGAGCGGCATCGGGCCTGCCGGTGACGCTGACATTGATGATCGGCATTTCTCTTCTCCTAGTCTTTTCTCCTGAGGGGGCGTCTCGCGCTGCTGGGAAAACCATGTCACGGCTTTAGCGTCAAAAAAATCGAATTGTTTTAGATAAACACTTCGATATAACTGAATTATGCAGACGCTCGACGCCGATCTCCTCAAAACCTTTCTCGCCTTCGTCGACAGCGGCTCGCTGGCGCAGGCAGCATCGATCGTCGGTCGCTCGCCTTCGGCGGTGACGGCGCAGATGCAGCGGCTGGAGGATATTGTCGGCGAACTGCTTTTGGTGCCGCAGGGGCGGGCCCGCGTCCTAACGCCGGCCGGGGAGGATCTGGTCGGCCACGCACGGCGTATCCTGGCAGTGCATCGCGAGGCGTGGCTGGCCCTCAAGGGCGTGCGAGCCGATGGGCGCGTGGCCATAGGCACGACACAAGATTTCGCCGACAGCGGCCTGCCGGATTTGCTCAGGGCCTTCGCCGTGAGTCATCCACGCGTCAGGATCGAATTGCGCGTCGGCCGCTCCGCCGAATTGGCGCAGGCGCTGCAATCCGGCACCCTCGATCTGGCGATTGCCATGCGCCGAGCGCCGGCGCCGGACGAAGTCGGCGTGCTCCGCGAGCCGATGATGTGGCTCTGTTCGCAAAAGGGGCTGGTCTCGCGCCAGGACGAGGTGCCGCTGGCACTGCTTGACCCGCATTGCGGCTTTCGCGAAGCGGCTATCACGGCACTTGATGCGGTTGGCCGCCGCTACCGCATCGCCGCCGGCAGTGCCAGCCTGGCCGGGCTGCGCACGGCGGTGAATGCCGGCATTGCTCTGACGCTGCGGACGGCGCGCTTTGCCCATTCCGGCATCGTCGAGGCACCGCACGACCTTGGCCTGCCGCCGGTTCCCATCGCCGAGTTCGCCATCCGGCTGCGGCAGGATGCCGAGCCCCCGGCACAGCATCTGGCTGCGCTGTTCAGCAGCAACCTTGCCTTGGCAGGGGCACCAAGCTGATTCGCAAAAAGAAAAAGCCGACCTTGCGGTCGGCTCTAGGTTAGACGGGCCGAGGGGTTTGGGGGGACTTGGGGGTGACCCGTCGAACCCAACAATGCCTGAACCCGATGATGGTTCCATGACTTTACAAATTTATTTCAGGGCAGTTTTTCTCAGGCAGAGCGCTGCCTCGCCACGTGCCAGTCGCGCCCGGCATGGGCGAACACAGCGCAGAGCACGATGGCGCCGCCGATCATGCTGGCGGCCGGTGGGACCTCGGCCAGGAACAGGAAGGCGAACAGGATCGCGAACGGTACTTCAGCGGAACCCAGCAGGCCGGATTCGGCTGCCGGGATGAGCCGTGCGCTCTCCGTCCACAGAATAGAGGCCAGCGCGAAGGACGTGCCGAAGGTGACGAGCAGCACTGCGTCTCTGGCCGAAACCGCCAGCGGATCGGTGACGAACCAGCCGAGCACGAACAAAAGAAACGCCGACACCGCTCCGGCCCACACCACAGGCGTGTCGCGGAAAGCGCGCACCATGATCATGTAGAGCGCGCTGCCGATAGTCATCAGCAGCGCCAGCCCGTCGCCGAACAGATGGCCGGTACCGAAGCCGGACCAGACCATGATCGCCACACCGCTGAGCGACACGGCGGCGGCGGCAAGCGTCTGCAGTCGGAAGCGCTCACGGACCAGCATGAAGGCAAGCAGTGCGGTGACGAAGGGCGCGGTGGCGTAGATGATCGCGACATTGGCGACGAAGGTGAATTTGAACGCTGAGATGAAGGCGATGCTGGCCAGCGCGCCCTCGATCGCCAGCAGCCAGCCGCGCCAGCCGAGACGCAGGCTTTCACGCCTGCCGGAACGGCGGCGGCGCCAAAGCACATAGAGAGTGATCAGGATCGAGCCGACGAAGCCGCGCCAGCAGGTGATGGTCAGCGGGTCGGCATAGATCGACTTGGTCAATACGCCGGTGAGGCCGAACACCGCCGCCGACGCCGAAACCAGGATGATGCCAAGGGTGCGCTCGGCGGCGGTGTCAGGCATGGTTAGGGATCCCGTCATGTCACCAGACTATGCTGCCTTGTCCTGACACCATACTGTCAGCAGGGGTTTTGCCACATCCTACAGCCGTCTGCGGGAATGTTCGTTGCCGATGATCAGCAGGCCGGCCGCGACGATCAGGGTCAGGGCGTACGTTACACGGGCAGAACCCTGCGCGGTGCTGCGCCAGCGGCGAGCTTGCGTTGGGGCAGGGCTGGCGGCGAGGGCATCCCGTCCGGCCGATGCGGCTGAACAGGGCTTAGCTGCGCAGTCTATTCATCTCATCAAGCCGATGTGTCAGTTCGACACGAAGGACCATCCCTCTCCCACGGCTCCTGCGAAACACACCGCTAACATCCCTGTTGACTCGGCCCTTGGGTCAGCCCCGATAGAAGGGGGTCAACAGCAACGAGGTGATTCATGAGCTCTTCTGCCCAGTTCCTGAGTGCTTGCGAAGCCGCCGGCCGGCTCGGGGTGTCGGCCAAAGCCCTGCGGCTTTATGAGCAGCGCGGCCTGATCGCCCCGATCCGCACCGCGGCCGGATGGCGGGCCTACGGTCCTGTCGATATGAGCCGCGCCGCAGAGATCGCGGCCCTGCGCGCGCTTGGCTTCAGCTTGGCCCAGGTGGCGCGGGTGTTGGAGGGTGACTCCCGGGGCATGGAGCCGGCCTTGGCCGCACACCAGGCAGTACTCGAGAGCCGGCTGCGCCAGCTTGTCGGCGTAATAGAGAAGATCGGTGGCCTGCGGGACGACCTCGCTCGAGGCGAAGCGCCAAGCGCCGCGGAACTGGCGCGCCTGATGGCGCCAGAGGCTACGCTCAGCGTCGCTTTCGACCTTCCCTGGCCCTGGGGCGGCGAGCGGTTCGAACTGGGACATATCCGACCGCTGAACTACATCATCGGTCCGCTGGGCAGTGGCAAGACCCGGCTGGCGCAGCGCCTGGCCGAGACCCTGCCCAACGCCGCCTTCCTCGGCTTGGACCGACTGGCGAATGGCCGTGCGGCGGCTCTGGCGCGCGTGGACGCCGACCCCGCTCTCAGGTCGCGGGTTGATCAGACGCTGGCCTGGCTCGTCGAGGACGGCGCCGCGGTGTCGGACGCATTGATCGTTCTGCTCGCCGGATTGGAGGCCGAAGGTCCGGCCATCCTGGTCGTCGACATGATTGAACGGGGGCTGGACCAGGCTTCGCAAGAAGCCCTGATCGCCCATTTGCGTCGCCGCGGCCCCGGCGGTCGACTGCTTTTTCTGCTCACGCGCTCCTGCGCGATACTGGACCTGGCGGCTGTCGGCACCGACGAAGCGATCATCCTCTGCCCCGCCAATCACAGCTCGCCAACGTACGTCGCCCGGTACCCCGGCACGCCCGGCTATGAGGCCGTCGCCACCTGCCTGGCCTCACCCGAGGTACGGGCGCGGACGGATGGCGTCATTGCGTGGCGGCCCCGGGTCGCATGAAAGGGCACCAGGTCTAACGACGCGGCAATGTCTGGACAGCTTGTCAGTCTGATCCAAATGTCGTGAAATCGAGGCCGGTTCTATTCGAGTATCCTGACGAGCGATAAAGCCGACTGCCGAAAGGGTTGGACATGGACGCCACCGGACTGAAGGCCATGCAGGCGCCGCTCAAGGAGGCCTATCGCGAAGACGCGTCGAGCGCGCTGGTCACGCTAAGGGCCAAGGGCTCGATCGACGACCAGTCGATCGCCTGCAAGGTCGAGACCGGCAGGGCGCTCGCCGTTGCCGGGCTGCATCCGGCAACCGGCGGTTCGGGGCTCGAACTGTGCTCGGGCGATATGCTGCTGGAGGCGCTGGTCGCTTGCGCCGGCGTAACGCTGAAGGCGGTGGCGACGGCGCTGGAGTTCAAGCTCGGCGCCGCAACGGTGGAGGCCGAAGGCGATCTCGATTTTCGCGGCACTTTAGGCGTGGCAAAAGATGCGCCGGTCGGCTTCCGCGCCATCCGGCTGAATTTCAACCTCGACAGCGACGAGCCACAGGAGCGCGTCGACACGCTGCTCAAGCTGACCGAACGCTACTGCGTGGTGTTCCAGACCATCAATGCCAGGCCGGAACTGACGGTGAGCGCGCGCCGCTGAAACGCGCGCTGCCAGTTTTATTCACTTTCGCCCTCGTCGGCGAAGGGTGAGGCGCTCGGCACGCACTGCACCGACCAGCCGGCCGGCGTTGGCTGCTTCTGATATTCGGTGACGGCGGAGGTGCACTGTTCGCGGGTGTCGAACGTGCTGGGCAGCACCACCATGCCGCCTTGCGGGCCGGCAATCACCAGATACCAGACCAACGCTACGCTTGGAGCCGCCATGGGATTTCCTCGTTTGTTGTGGGAGTCGGGCGATCCTATCAACTCCGCGCAATCGACGAAAGCGCGGCCGGGCGCGGTGGTTCGCCACGGCATCACATCCCGCGTGAATGTCCTACGTCTGTTGGAACGGCTCAGTTTACGGCAAAGCAGTAGAACAGGCCGTCGCCGCCGGTGCTCCTCAGCGCCTCCTGACTACAGCCGCCGCGTGAAGCGTGCGAGGAATTCCACGATTTGGCGGCGGCCGAATCGTCGAGACCGGTGCGGTCGTGATGGCCTGTCATTGCCGCACCTTCTGCTCCGCTGAGCGTCCAGTCGCCGCAGGTCTGGTCGGCGATTTTCGTGCCGTCGGGCTTGGAGCCGGTGAGCACGTCGTGCCGGTTGGGCTTGTCGCCGCGGCCGTTGACCACTTCGCCCTTTTCGTCGAGCGCCGTCTGCTTGGTGATGGCGTTGGCATCGCTATGCAGCGAAGCGACATCGTCGGCGATCTTGACGCCCTTGGCGTTGAACCACGGTCCCTTGCCGATGCGATCGCGTGCGTCGGTGTCGCTGGTCGAGAGATAGGCGCGCCATGTTTTGCCCGTGACGCCGGCGGCTTCGGCCAGCGAGCCGCAATGCGCATCGGCGCCCGCGAGGCCGCCGAGATCGGCGCCCTTGCCCGAGCCGACGCTGGTGACGAAGAAGCTCATCGTCGCATCCTGTGAGGATGCGACGCCGACGGCTGCTAGCGATGCAGCTGCGGTGACGAGAAGCAGTCTGCGCATGGTGGTCCTCCGTTTGGGAAAAATTGGCATTCCAATAACGTCGGTGGCGGCGCAATTCTTCCGTCAAAATGCGCGATGCGTCTACTCCGGCTGCCGGTAGGCAACAAAGCGGCTGTGCTTGGCCTGGAAGATCAGCCCGGTTTCCCTAAGCGCAGGGCTGGCCAGCGGTACGATGCGTTTGGCGATCTCTGAAGGATGCGGCAGCGTCTCCGGATCCTCGCCGGGCACCGCCTGCGCCCGCATGGCGGTGCGGGTGGCGCCGGGGTCGGCGGCATTGACCCTGAGGGCCAAGTTTTCCGTCTCATGCGCCCAGGAACGCATCATCGTCTCAACCGCCGCCTTCGACGCCGCATAGGGCGCCCAGAAGGCCCGCGCCGAATGGGCGGCGTTGGAGGAAAGCACGATGGCGCGGCCGGCATCGGAGAGCCTGAGCAACGGATCGACCGAGCGGATCAGCCGCCATGTCGAGGTGACGTTGATGGTCATCACCTTCTCGAAGGTCTTGGCCTCGACATGGCCGATCGGCGAGATGACGCCGAGCACCGCCGCATTGGCGATCAGGATGTCGAGCTTGCCCCAGCGCTCGTGGATGGCGCCGCCCAGCCGGTCGATGCCGGCCATGTCGGCAAGGTCGAGCGGCACAAGCGTGGCTTGTCCGCCCGCCGCCTTGATCTGGTCGTCGAGTTCCTCCAGTCCGCCGACGGTGCGGGCAACCGCGACGACATGCGCTCCGGCGGCGGCAAGTTCCAAGGCGATGAAGTAGCCGATGCCGCGCGAGGCGCCGGTGACGACCGCAACGCGGCCGGAAAGGTCGAGGGCAGGGGTCACCGGGCAGCTCCGAAGGTTAACGCTCTATGATGTCCGGCAGGACAGAGGGGGCGCGACACAGCAATCGCGACGAAATTTGCAACCGGCGAAATTCGCGGATTGCAGCAAGACCTACGAACCTCCTGCCGCCAGCAGCGACAGCGTACGCACATTGTCCGAACCTTCGAAGTCGGCAAGCCGGGTCGGATATTGCCCGGTGAAGCAGGCGTCGCAGAATTGCGGCTGCTCATTGTCGCGGCCGGCCTCGCCGACGGCGCGGTAGAGCCCGTCGATCGACAGGAAACCGAGCGAATCGACGCGGATGAACTCGGCCATCTCTTCCACCGACATGCGCGAAGCAAGCAGCTTCGACTTCTCCGGCGTGTCGACGCCATAGAAGCAGGAAGCGCGCGTCGGTGGCGAGGCGATGCGCATGTGCACTTCCTTGGCGCCGGCATCGCGCACCATCTGCACGATCTTCTGGCTGGTGGTGCCACGTACGATCGAATCGTCGACCAGCACGACGCGCTTGCCTTCGATCATGCGGCGGTTGGCATTGTGCTTGAGCTTAACGCCCATGTGGCGGATCGAATCGCCGGGCTGGATGAAGGTACGGCCGACATAGTGATTGCGGATGATGCCGAGTTCGAACGGGATTCCCGCGGCCTGCGAAAAGCCGATCGCCGCCGGGGTGCCGCTGTCCGGCACCGGCACGACGATGTCGGCCTCGACCGGGCTTTCGAGCGCCAGTTCGGCGCCGATGCGCTTGCGCACCTCGTACACGTTGCGGCCTTCGACCGACGAATCCGGACGCGCGAAATAAACATATTCGAAGATACAGAAACGGGTCTTTTGCGGCTCGAAGGGAAACAGGCTCTCGATCCCCTTGGCGGTAACGACGACCATCTCGCCGGGCTTCAGGTCGCGCACGAAACGGGCGCCGATGATGTCGAGCGCGCAGGTTTCGGAAGCCAGGATCCAGGCGCCGTCGAGATCGCCGAGCACCAGCGGCCGGATACCGAGCGGATCGCGGCAGCCGATCATCTTCTTTGAAGTCATCGCCACCAGCGAGAAGGCGCCTTCGACCTGGCGCACCGCATCGATGAAGCGCGAGTTGAGATCGCGTTCCCTGCTGGTGGCGACCAGATGCAGCAGCGTCTCGGTGTCGGAGGTCGACGAGAAGATCGCGCCCTGTTTCTGAAGCGCGCGCTGCACAGTCATGGCGTTGGTGAGGTTGCCGTTGTGGGCGACGGCGAAGCCGCCATCGGCGAGCTCGGCGAAAAACGGCTGGATGTTGCGCTGGCCGGCACCGCCTGTGGTGGCGTAGCGCGTGTGGCCGATGGCGCGGTTGCCTTGCAGGCTGTCGATGACGCGCTGTTTGGTGAACGTATCGCCGATCAGGCCGACATGATGTTCGACATGGAACTGGGTGCCGTCGTAGGAAACGATACCCGCCGCTTCCTGGCCGCGATGCTGCAACGCATGCAGGCCGAGCGTGACGATAGCCGCAGCGTCCTGCCGGCCAAAAATACCGAACACACCGCATTCGTCATGGAAATGATCGTCAGCCTCGGCGGAAAGCACGTCGTCTGCGTCTGCCATCTTCAGCTCCGCTAAAGTCGCTATATAGTGTGATGACTGCTCGAGAGCAACGTAGAGTTTGCGGCTTTCACATGATCGTCAGTTTGCCGGCGCCGGATTGGCCGGTGCATTGTCGGCTGGTGGCGCGTTGGTCTCGCTGCCGTCGAGCGCCGGAGCATCGTCGCCGGTTGCCGGTGCGTCCGCTGCGGGTGCGTCCGCCGCCGGAGGTGTCTCGGCTCCGGTCTCGGGTGCCGGCTGATTCGGATTGAGCCTGTTGAGGATCGCGTTTTCCGGATCCTCGGGCAGCAGGCTTTCGAGTTTGGCGCCGATCGATTCCAGCAGCGGCCGCGACTTGGCGTTGGCGACCCAACTCGGAGCCTTGGGGCCGGCCAGCCAGTTGAAGAACAGCAGGGCCACCGCGACGACCAGGATGCCGCGCGCCGCGCCATAGAGGAAACCGAGCGTGCGGTCGAGCGCGCCGACCCTGGAATCGATGATCCAGTCGGCGAGTCTCATGGTGATGACGGAGACGACGATCAGCGCGACGATGAAGACGATGCCGGCGGCCACCACCATGGCAATCTTCTCATTGTCGACATAGGGCTGAACGTAAGGCAGGACTGGTTGGTAGAAGAAAAACGCCGCAGCCGCCGCCGCTATCCAGGAGACGACGGAGAGGATCTCGCGTGAAAAGCCGCGAACCATGGCGAGCATCGCCGAGACCAAGGTGAAGCCGACGAGAATTCCGTCCAGCAGCGTAATCGGCATGTCTTTTGCCCCACTTCATGAGCCGCGTCACTCTTGCTCGTCGGCGCGGCTGCGCCGTGAGCCGGCTATGCGCGCCACGAGATCGGCAAGCTCGGTGGGTTGGAAAGCGCCGGCCCCTATCCCGCCGGCAAGTTCCTCGCTGCCCAAGGGCAGAACCGCGCTTCCAAAACCCAGCTTTTCGGCTTCCTTCAGACGCTGCTGCGCGTGCGCAACCGGCCTCACGGCGCCCGAAAGGCTGATTTCGCCGAAATAGACGCAATCGGCGGGAAGGGCAAGACCGGTGAGCGAGGAAACCAGTGCGGCCGCCACCGCCAGATCGGCAGCCGGCTCCGAGATACGGTAGCCGCCGGCGACGTTGAGATAGACGTCATGCGTGCCGAAGCGGACCCCGCAATGGGCTTCGAGAACGGCGAGGATCATCGACAGCCGGGCGCCGTCCCAACCGACGACGGCGCGGCGCGGCGTGCCCAGCGACGACGGCGCCACCAGCGCCTGGATCTCGACCAGCACCGGTCGAGTGCCTTCCATGCCGGCGAAAACCGCGGCGCCCGGCGCTTTCGCATGGCGTTCGCCGAGAAAAAGCTCGGACGGATTGGCGACCTCGCGCAGGCCCATATCAGACATTTCGAAGACGCCGATCTCGTCGGTCGGTCCGAAGCGGTTCTTGACCGTGCGCAGGATGCGGTAGTGGTGGCCGCCTTCGCCCTCGAAATAGAGCACCGCGTCGACCATATGCTCGACGACGCGCGGCCCGGCGATCTGGCCTTCCTTGGTGACGTGACCGACGAGCACGATCGCCGCGCCTGTGGATTTCGCATAGCGGATCATCGCCTGGGCGGCGGCACGCACCTGGGTGACGGTGCCGGGCGCCGAATCGGCCATGTCGGTCCACAAGGTCTGGATCGAATCCAGAATCACCAAATCCGGCCGCTTGCCGTCGGCAATGGTGGCGAGGATGTCCTCGACATTGGTTTCGGCGGCAAGCTCCACCGGAGTATCGGCGACGCCGAGCCGCTGCGCACGCAGCCTGATCTGGGCAACCGCCTCTTCGCCCGAGACGTAGACGATGCGGTGGCCCTTGGACGCCAGTGCTGCGGCAGCCTGGGTCAACAGCGTCGACTTGCCGATGCCGGGATCGCCGCCGACCAGCAGGGCCGAGCCGCGCACGAAGCCGCCGCCGGTGGCGCGGTCGAGTTCGCCGATGCCGGAGACGATGCGCGGCGCGTCCTCGATGTCGCCGGACAAAGTCGTGAGCACCACGGCGCGGCCCTTGCGCGCATTGCGGGTGTTGGCCGGACCCGAGCCGATGCCGCCGGACGTGCCTTCCTCGACCAGCGTATTCCACTCGCCGCAGGCATCGCATTTGCCGGCCCAGCGCTGATGCACCGAACCGCAATTCTGGCAGATGAACTGGATGCGCGATTTGGCCATCAGGCGTGGCCCGCGTCGTGTTTGGTAAATGCCCATGACAGATATGGCAGCGGGACAGCGCCCCCCTCTGTCCTGCCGGACATCTCCCCCACTTGGGGGGAGATCGGATTGCGCGTCGGGCTTCGCCAATTTTCAGCGTTGCAGAAAAGGGGGCCGGCGTAGGTGACGGCCAATCTCCCCCCTCGTGGGGGAGATGTCCGGCAGGACAGAGGGGGGCGCCGTAGAGCGCTGCTATCCCGCATCTTTAGTGCGACGTCAGACAAGTGGCTACTCAAACCTGTCCGGCAGATGATCCTCCTCGGCGAGGTCGGAGAAGCGGGTGAACTCGCCCTGGAAGGCAAGGCTAACAGTGCCCGTTGGGCCATGGCGCTGCTTTGCAATGATCACCTCGGCCTTGCCTTGAACCTCTCTCATTTTCGTTTCCCAAGTGAGGTACTCTGGCGTGTTTTTCTCAGGCTCTTTGTTCTTTATGTAGTATTCCTCGCGATACACAAAGAGCACCACGTCAGCGTCTTGCTCAATTGAGCCTGATTCGCGCAAGTCCGACAGCTGAGGATGCTTGTCATCCCGGCTTTCGACTTGTCGCGAAAGCTGTGAAAGAGCAATAATTGGAACATTGAGTTCTTTTCCAAGCGCCTTCAAGCCGGTGGTAATCTCAGTGATTTCCTGGACGCGGTTTTGCGAGGCTTTGGCAGTCGATCCCTGCATGAGCTGGATGTAATCAATGACCATCACATCTAACCCGCGCTGGCGCTTAAGTCGGCGGGCGCGAGCCGCGAGCTGAGCAATCGAAATACCGCCCGTTTGATCGATGAACAGCGGGCGTTTGTGATTTTCTTGGGTGTAGGCAACGAGCTTTCCGAAGTCAGCTTCAGTCAGATCGCCACGTCTAATCTTCGATGATGGGATTTCGGTCTGCTCGGAAATGATACGGGTGGCGAGCTGTTCCGACGACATTTCGAGCGAGAAGAAGCCTACGACGCCGCCATTGGCCGCCTTGAATGAGCCGTCGGCCTGTGGTGCCGGCTCATAGGCGGCAGCGATGTTGTACGCGATGTTCGTAGCAAGCGAGGTCTTGCCCATGCCGGGGCGACCGGCGATGATGATCAGGTCGGATGGCTGCAGTCCACCCATGCGGTGGTCGAGATCACGCAGGCCTGTGGCAATACCTGACAGATGGCCGTCGCGCATATAGGCGGCGCTCGCCATGTCGACGGCGTTTTTCAAAGCATCGGAAAAACTCTCGAAGCCGCCATCGTAGCGGCCGGTTTCGGCCAGTTCGAACAGGCGCCGTTCGGCATCCTCGATCTGCTCGGACGGCGACATGTCGACTGGCGCATCATAGGCGATGTTCACCATGTCTTCGCCGACGGTGATCAGCGCGCGTCGCGTGGCGAGATCATAGATGGCGCGGCCGTAGTCGGCGGCGTTGACGACGGTGACCGCCTCGACGGCCAGCCGCACGACATATTGCGCAACCGTCATGTCGCCGACCTTCTCGTCGGCAGGCAGGAAGGTCTTCAGCGTGATCGGCGTCGCTATCTTGCCCATACGGATGAGCTCGGCGGCTACTTCAAAGATCTTGCGATGCAGTGGCTCGTAGAAATGGCCGGATTTCAGGAAATCCGAGACGCGGTAGAAGGCGTCGTTGTTGACGAGGATGGCGCCGAGCAGCGCCTGCTCGGCTTCGATGTTGTTCGGTGCCTCGCGATAGAGCGGTGTTTCCGCCACGCCGAATTTTCGTGCTGCCTCTGCCATGATGTCCCCGATTTCGATCCCGGTCTCTCGATATCAGAACGGGATAAATCGGTGATGACTTATCTGCATCAGTGCCCATCCAATCAGCTTTGGTGCCCGCGATTCACAGCCAAGATTTTTCGGTGGAAAGAATCTTGATTGACTCGAATCAAGATGGCGAGCCTAGCCGTTCTCGGGCGAGAACAAAACAGGAAAATAGCTGCCAATCATTCCGGCAGCGCGTCGCCCCAGTCGAGCCGCCGCGCCGCCTTGAACACATCGCCGTCGCGCTTGGTGAACAGTTTCTCGTCGGCACTGCCGGCCTTTTCGCAAAGTTTCAACAGGACCTTGCCGGAGCCCGATTTCGGCGGCGCGATCACCCGCGCCTGCGGTGCGGCAACAGCTTGGCGGGAGGCGGCGACGTAGATGAATTTCTCGTCCTCCCATGGCACGTCGGCGTCTTTGGCCAGCCGGTGCAGGCGCGAGCGCGCGACCCGCCGCGAAAAATGGCACCAGTCGGGCGGCGCGAGCGGGCAGGGCGCCTCATGCGGGCAAGGCGCAAGCACATGCGCGCCCGCCTCGATCATCTGTCGGCGCACGGCAAGGATGCGCTGCCATCCGGCCGGCGTGCCCGGCTCGACGACCAGCAGCGTGTCGTCGGTCAGGCGCCAGAGCCGGTCGATGAGTTTTGGCAGCGACGCCGGTCCGATCTCGTCCAGCACATAGGCGCAGGTAACCAGTTCGGCCGGCTTGAGATCGGCAAGGTCGATGGTGACATCGCCGGCCAGCCAGGCGATGCTGGCCGTCATCGCCTCAGTGGCAAGCGCCTCGCCGACCCGGCGCACCGCGGCGCTCGCCTCGATCAGCACCGCCTGCTCGAAGGCGGGCCAGAGATCGAGCGCAGCCCAAAGCACGGTACCAGGGCCGGCGCCGACATCGAGCAGGGTTTTGGGCGCATAATCGGGCCTTGCCTCGCTGACCGCATCGAGGCTGGCATGGACGGCGGCATAGGTCGCCGGCAGCCGCGTCGCCAGATAGGCCTTGACCGCCATCTCCTCGGCCATGTGCAGGCGCCCGTCGCGCAGTTCGGCGCGGTAGCGGTCCGACAGCGTTTTTGCCGCTTGCTTCAGCGTCGGCAGCGGCACTTTTTCGAGGAGGCGCTCGACGCCCTGTCGAAGCGGGATAGGCAGTTCCATAGCTCAGGCACCCCGAGGTGCGAGCAGGATGACCGAGGCGCCAACGATGCAGAGCGCGGAACCGGCGAGGTCCCAACGGTCGGGGGGTACGCCTTCCACCAGCCACAGCCATCCGAGCGAGGCGGCGATGTAAATGCCGCCATAGGCAGCATAGGCGCGGCCCGCCGCGCTGATGTCTACCAGCGCCAGCAGGAAGCCGAACAAAGCGAGCGAGACCAGGCCCGGCGCCAGCCACAACGGTGACTTTTCCAGCCGCCACCACGCCCAGATCGAAAAGCAGCCGGCGATCTCGGCAAGGGCAGCAACGATGTAGATGAGATAGGTCATGAAAAAGGTCTCGCGGCGGCGACGAGACCTTTTTCAGCGTGCGGGCCGGCAATGGCAAGCGGCAATGGCGTGATCGCCGACAGTCTATTCCGTGTCTGCCACCTTGCGGCGTCGCGCGGGCTTGGCGGCAGGGGCTTTTGGGCGATGCCCCATGTCGCGCATCTCCAGCGCCTTCTCGCATTTGGCCATATAGTCGCGAGACATCGGCAGCGTGTCGTTCTTCTTGGCGATCTGGATCTGGAAGATCACCAGATCCTGCCAGCGGAAGGCTGCTTCCGAGGCTGCTAGATAGAACTCCCACATGCGGCAGAAACGCTCGTCATAGATCGCCTTGGCCCTGTCGCGATTGGCGGCGAAGCGCTCGCTCCAATGCCTCAGCGTCTCGGCATAATGTAGCCGCAGGATTTCGATGTCGGTGACGATGAGGCCCGACTTTTCGATCGCAGGCATTACTTCAGAGAGCGAGGGTATGTAGCCGCCGGGAAAGATGTATTTGCGGATGAAGGCGCTGGTTGCCCACGGCGCGCCGGAGCGGCCGATCGTGTGCAGCAGCATGACGCCGTCCGGCTTCAAAAGCGTCGCCGATTTGTCGAAGAAGGTGCGGTAGTGGTTGACGCCGACATGCTCGAACATGCCGACCGAGACGATGCCGTCGAAGCGCTCGTTGAGCTCGCGGTAATCCCTCACTTCGAAATGCACGCGGTTTTCCAGGCCCTGCGCATGGGCGCGGTCGGTGGCGACGCCATGCTGTTCGGTCGACAACGTCACACCTTGCACGTCGACGTCGAAGGACTTGGCGAGATAGAGGCCGAGCCCGCCCCAGCCGGAGCCGATGTCGAGCACCGTCTGGCCGGCCTTCAGCCTGAGCTTGGCGGCGATGTGGCGCTTCTTTGCGGCCTGGGCCTCATCGAGCGTCATGTCCGGTTGCTCGAAATAGGCGCAGGAATACTGCATGTCCTCGTCGAGGAAGAGCCGGTAGAGGTCGCCCGACAAATCATAGTGGCGCTGCACGTTACGGCGCGCGCGCGCCGCCGTGTTGATCTGCTGCAGGCGGCGGAAGGCGTGGCGCAGGCCCTCGATCGCCTTCGACCAGGTGGCGTCGATGCCGCCGCTACCCATGTTCTGGAAGGCGATGCGCATCACCCCCAGCACGCCGCCCTCGAGTATGTCGAGTTCACCGTCCATATAGGCTTCCGGCACCGCCAGCATCGGATCGAAGGTGATGGCGCGCTCGGCATGCGCGGTCTTGATGTGCATGTGCACCAGATCGCCGCTGCCGTCGCCGAAGATCACCGAGAGGCCTTTCGGTCCGGTGACTTTGAGATTGCCGGTGCGCACCAGGCGGTCGAGAATGCGTTTCAGCAGAATATTCATGACCAACGTCCCCTCTCGGTCAGACACGCTGTCTTGGCGCATGACCCCGAAAATCGAAATCGATTTTCGGAAAGGATCATGCGCCAAACCAAAGTTCTACGGCATCCTTTCCGCGTCGAAAGGACGCGCGGCGCTGTAGTCTGCCTCAACATATAGGGGTTCGGAAAGTTCCTTTTGGCACAAAAATGCCCGGGCGAGGGGCCCGGGCATTGGTCCAGAAATGACTGGAAGCCGACGAAATTGTTTAGAGCGCCGCTCTGACGCTTGGTCGTATCCAATTAGCCGTTGTCTTCGCCGCCTTCGAACTCGACGTTGGGGTCGAAGAAGTTATCCGGGCGCGCATTGTCGTTGATGTCTTCGCCATAGATGGCTTCGGCGGTGGTCAGCGTCTCGCCCTTGGCCTGGCGCTCGGCTTCGTCGGCCGTGCGGGCGATGTTTAGCGTGATGGTGACCTCGACTTCCGGATGCAGCGCGATCGCCACATTGGTAAGGCCGATGGTCTTGATCGGCTGGTTGAGCAGGATCTGGTTGCGGTTGACCGAGAAACCTTCCGCCGTCAGCAACTCGGCGATGTCGCGGGTCGACACCGAGCCGTAGAGCTGGCCGGTTTCGCCGGCCGAACGCACGGCGATGAAGCTCTTGCCGTCGAGCTTTTCCGAAATCTGCATGGCCTCGGACTTGCGCTCGAGGTTGCGGGCTTCGAGCTGGGCGCGCTGGCCTTCGAATTTCTTCTTGTTGGCTTCGTTGGCGCGCAGCGCCTTGCCCTGCGGCAGCAGGAAGTTGCGGGCGAATCCATCCTTGACCTTGACGGTATCGCCCATCTGACCGAGGCGGGAAACGCGCTCGAGAAGAATGACGTCCATGGTTTTGTTCCTTCGTTTGGGCGCCAAATCGCTGGCATCGACGCCGAATTGTTTGGAACAGGTCAGGAAGCTGAGGGCGTCGCCGCCTATGTCGCTGTCCTGCCTGTCGCGGCAGTTAGAGGTCTTCACCTCAACCCGGGATTTGATGGCAACCCTGCGGCGCCCGTCGCCGTGGGAAAAGCGGGCGGCGAACCGCCCGCTGAAAGAGTGCTAGCGAACCACGTAGGGCAGCAGGCCGAGGAAGCGGGCGCGTTTGATCGCCTTGGCGAGTTCGCGCTGCTTCTTCTGGCTGACGGCGGTGATGCGCGACGGCACGATCTTGCCGCGCTCGGAAATGTAGCGCTGCAGAAGACGTACGTCCTTGTAGTCGATCTTGGGCGCGTTGGCGCCGGAGAACGGGCAGGTCTTGCGGCGGCGGTGGAACGGGCGCCGGGTCGGGATCTGGTTGATGTCGACCATTATTCTGCACCCCCTTCAACACCTTCGCGCGGACGGCGCGGACCACGGTCTGCACCGGCGTCGCCACCGAAGCTGCGCGGCGGGCGATCGCCACGGTCGCCGCGATCGCGGTCGCCGAACGAGCGCGGGCCGCGGTCACGGTCGCCGAAGCCGCCGCGTTCCGAGCGCTCTTCGCGCTTCTGCATCATCGCCGACGGGCCTTCCTCATGCGCATCGACCTTGATGGTGAGGAAACGCAGCACATCCTCGGACAGGCCCATCTGGCGCTCCATCTCGTTGAGTGCGGCCGGCGGGCAGGTGATGTCCATCAGCGTGTAGTATGCCTTCCGGTTCTTGTTGACCCGGTAGGTGAGGGACTTCAGTCCCCAGTTCTCGACCCGGCCGACGGACCCGCCATTCGCGGAGATGACGCCCTTGTACTGTTCGACAAGCGCATCGACCTGCTGCTGCGAGAGGTCCTGCCGGGCAAGAAACACATGTTCGTAAAGAGCCATATTGTTCTATTGCCTTTCTTCGTTTCTCTCCCGGTTCCCGGCGGCAAAAGCCTCTGCAACTTCTCTGACCCGCCGATCCCTAGGGGCGGGGAAGAAAGGAGCATGACGAGACGGTCGAGAGCGGAGACACGGGAGGCGGAAGCGCTTCTGGCTCCACACGAAGGTTTTCGAAAAAACCTCCGGCCCTCCGTTCAGCCCCCAGCAAGGACCGGCAGATTGCGGGCGTCTATACAGGAATTTGGCCGCAAGGCAAGGGCGAGCCGAAAATCCGCCGCCGCAAGGGCGACATGTCGCGGCATCTTCAGCTTGTATGCGGAACGAGCTTCTTCACCGTTTCCGGGAAGAAATCGGGCGCTGCACGGCGCTTGCCGAACATCATGTCGTATTGCAGCAGACGGAAATCGCGAATGGCCGGGTCGATTTTCTTCTTGCGCGCCCAGTCCGGCGTGGCCTCGCCCGCCGGCGTCATCAACAAATTGCGGTCGACGACGCTGTAGCGCTCGCGCATCTGGCCGAGGAAGCCGGTGTAGTAGGGATGGCTGATCCCGGCCGTGGTCAGGATGTGGTAGGGCAGGAAGACGGGGCTTACCGCGCCCATTTCCTCGGCCGGCCCTGTGCGGTTCGACCATACGATCAGCGGCGTCTGGTGATGCAGCAGCATCTGGTCAGGCGGTTCTTTGCGCGGCGCGACATTGTCCTTGAGGAAGCCGGTCTCGACATAGACCGGTCCGAGCGGCGGCAGATGGTCGCCGAAGAAGGCGATGACTGTCGGCCGCTGGCGGTTCTTCGCCCATTCGACAAGGCGCTCAAGGCCCTTGTCGGCGTCGGATGCACCCTCTGTGAAGCTCAGCAGCGAATCCTTTGCCCACTGGCTGGTCGGCGCCTGCACCTTGTGGGTCGGATTGTAATAGCGATTCGGCTCGTAAGGGCCGTGGTTTTGCAGGCTGACGGCGAAGAAGAAAAACGGATCGTCAGTGGAGTCGGCCTCGCGGATGATCTCGTCGGTCATCGCCGCGTCCGAGGCCAGCGGACCGCGCTTTTCGAGATATGGCATATTTTCTTCCGACTTGAAGGCGTCGAAGCCGAAATCCGCATAGACCGGCGTACGGTTCCAGAACCAACTCGTGCCGGGATGGATAGCGCGCGTCTCATAGCCCTGGCTCTTCAGGAACGTCGCCATCGACGGCACCGGCGCGCGGACATATTGCTGGTAGGGGATGCTGCCGGCCGGCAGGAAGGCGTTGGAAAAGCCGGTCAGCGCCTCGAATTCGACATTGGCGGTCATACCGCCGAATTCGGGTGAGAACATATAGCCCGAGCGCAGCGCCCGCACATTGGGAATCGGATCGGGCGTGATGGTGACGCCGGGCAGCTCGGTCGGGTCCCAGAAGGATTCGCTCATGACGATGATGATGTCGGGCTTCTCGGCCGGTACCGAGGCCGTCACATCAGGCCTGTCGATTGCTGCGATCGACTTGTCGGAATAGCCGGCAGGCGCCGAGACATGGGCCATCGGCACGTTGAGCGCGAAGGCGAGCGCAAAACCGTTGGAGGCGTAGTTTTCCTTCTGGTCCCACATGATCGGGATGATCTGCAGCCGGTCACGCGTCCACGAGAAGGTTGCATAGTCCATGATCGAGACGAAGAAGGCGAGCAGTGGCACGGTCAGCGTCAGCCGGGCAAGGCGCCCCTTGCGGCTGAGCGCCGGCACGCGGCGGCGCCACAGCCGCCAGCCATAAACGAGCAGCGACAGCCCACCGACGATGCCGACCGCCAAGGCGAGGGCGGTTCCCGGGCGTTCGCGCACCAGAAGCGGCATCAGCGCCACGATCTGGCGTGAATAGAGGAAATCGGTCGGATAGAGCGGATCGCCGAGATAAAGCGATTTCTGATGGCCGACGAAGGCCAGCGCCAGGGTCAGCGGCGCGACGATCATCAGGCTCTGGTGGCTGCGGCCGAGCACGGCATCGAGGCCGATCAGGATCAGCGCGAAGATGATGATGGTGGTCCAGCCCGGCTTGAAGGGCTGCAGGAAGAAGGCGACGGTACCGGCAAAGTCGCCGCGCACGATCAGTTCGATCGCAAAAACCAGGATGGCGGCAGCGAGAAGGCTGACGAGGCCATAACGGATAACAGGCCATTTCCGGCCCGGCAGATAGCCGGTGGCCGGATCGCCTTCCAGAAACTGTGGCGCGGCTTTGCCAGCGCCCTTCCTAGTCCTTGCCACCTTACAATTCCCCCGACCATACACAAAAGCGTCATTGAGCTGTCATCGATATGTCACGAAAAGCTAGCGCCTGTGGCTGAAATAAGAAGAGCCAGCAAACGAATCGTGAGCGATTTTCATCATGAGTGATCGACAAAAAGCCTTTTGGAACAGGTACTCGGCCAGCAATACCGAGCCGGAGTGGCCCGGGTCGGGCCGATGGCGGACTTGACTTGCCCGCCCGCCTTGCGTCACAGGCAGGAAAAATCAGCCGCTTGGGAGCCACACATGGCCGTTGCATTCACCTTTCCGGGACAGGGCAGCCAAGCTGTCGGCATGGGCAAGGACCTCGCCGACGCCTTTCCGGAATCGCGGAAGATCTTCGAAGAGGTCGACGACGCGCTCGGCGAAAACCTGTCGAAGCTGATCTGGGAAGGGCCGGAAGAGACGCTGACGCTGACCGCCAATGCCCAGCCGGCGCTGATGGCGGTATCGCTCGCCGCGATCCGGGCACTGGAATCGCGCGGCTTCTCGCTGAAGGACAAGGTCGCCTATGTCGCCGGCCATTCGCTTGGCGAATATTCGGCACTTGCCGCCGCCGGTTTCGTTTCGGTCGCCGATGCGGCCCGGCTCTTGCGTATCCGCGGCAATGCCATGCAGGCGGCTGTGCCGGCCGGTGAAGGCGCCATGGCGGCGATCATCGGGCTGGAACAGGCCGATGTCGAAGCCGCCTGCGCTGAAGCGGCCAAAGGTTCAGCCAAAGATTCAGTTTGCCAGATCGCCAACGACAATGGCGGTGGCCAACTGGTGATCTCCGGCGCCAGGGCGGCGGTCGAGCTGGCGGCGAGACTGTGCATGGAAAAGGGCGCCAAGCGGGCGCTGATGCTGCAGGTCTCGGCGCCCTTCCATTCGGCGCTGATGGCACCGGCGGCCGAGGTCATGCGCGAGGCATTGGCCGAAGTCACGAAGAACGCGCCGTTCGTGCCCGTGGTCTCCAATGTGTCGGTCACTCCGTCCAGCGATCCGGACGCAATCGCCCGCCGCCTGGTCGAACAGGTGACCGGCCGCGTGCGCTGGCGCGAAACGGTGGAATGGTTCGACGCGAATGGCATTGCGACGCTTTACGAAGTGGGCGCCGGCAAGGTGCTGTCGGGACTGGCGCGGCGCATCAACCGCGATATGGCCACCGGCGCCGTCGGCACGCCGGCGGATGTCGACGCGGCGCTGGCGGCGCTCGCATAACCGCCAAGATTTGGCCCCACCCGTGTAGGGTGTTCTCTCTTAGATCAGGAGACAAGACATGTTCGAATTGACCGGCCGCAAGGCCCTCGTCACAGGCGCATCGGGAGGCATCGGCGAGGCGATCGCCAGGGTGCTGCATGCGCAGGGCGCCGTCGTCGGCCTGCACGGCACCCGCGTCGAAAAGCTGGAGACGCTGGCGGCCGAACTCGGCGACCGGGTCAAGCTGTTCCCGGCGAACCTTTCCAATCGCGACGAGGTCAAGGCGCTCGGCCAGAAGGTCGAGGCCGATCTCGAAGGCGTCGACATTCTCGTCAACAATGCCGGCATCACCAAGGACGGTCTGTTCGTACGCATGGCGGACGCCGACTGGGATACGGTGCTCGAAGTCAATCTGACCGCCGTGTTCCGGCTGACCCGCGAACTCACCCATCCGATGATGCGGCGCCGGCATGGCCGCATCATCAACATCACCTCCGTGGTTGGCGTCACCGGCAATCCCGGCCAGACCAATTACTGCGCCTCCAAGGCCGGCATGATCGGCTTTTCCAAGTCGCTGGCGCAGGAGATCGCCACCCGCAACATCACCGTCAACTGCGTCGCCCCGGGCTTTATCGAATCGGCGATGACCGACAAGCTCAACGACAAGCAGAAAGAGGCGATCATGGCGGCGATCCCGACACGGCGCATGGGCACCAGCGCCGAAGTCGCTTCCGCCGTCGCCTATCTCGCTTCCAACGAAGCTGCCTATGTCACCGGCCAGACCATTCACGTGAATGGCGGCATGGCGATGATTTGACAGTTGCGGGAAAACACCCCTTTTCGCCTTGGACCCGGGCCGATTTTCGTGTAATGCGGCCCGCAACCCGGCGGTTCGGGCAAAAACCGGTCCGGTGCCGTTGCGTTTCCGACAGGACCATCTTTCAGCTTGATTAGCGGCATTCTGCCCGCTAACGAAGACAGACAAACAAAAGACGAGGATGCCCAAATGAGTGACACCGCAGAGCGCGTCAAGAAGATCGTTATCGAGCACCTTGGCGTCGATGCCGACAAGGTGACGGAGCAGGCGAGCTTCATCGATGATCTGGGCGCGGACAGTCTCGACACGGTCGAACTCGTCATGGCGTTCGAAGAAGAATTCGGCGTCGAGATCCCGGACGATGCGGCCGAAACCATCCTGACTGTTGGCGATGCGGTGAAGTACATCGATAAGGCTTCTGCCTGACGCTATTTGCAGTCATCACCGAGGAGGACCTGCGATGAGGCGTGTCGTCGTCACGGGCCTTGGGCTGCTTTCGCCCTTCGGCGTAGGCTTCGAGCATGGCTGGAAGGAGCTTCTTACCGGCCGCAGCGCAGCCAAGCGCATCACCGAGTTCGAGGTGGAGGATCTTGCCTGCAAGGTCGCCCACGTCATTCCCCGCGGCAATGGTGAGAACGCCACCTTCAATCCCGAGGCCGTTCTCGAGCCGAAGGAACTGCGCAAAATCGGCGACTTCATCCTGTACGGGATCGCGGCCGCCGACGAGGCGCTGAAGGATTCCGGGTGGGCGCCGAAGTCGCATGAGGAGCAGTGCGCCACCGGCGTGCTGATCGGCTCCGGCATCGGCGGCATCGAAGGCATCGCCGAGAACGCGATGATCCTGAAGGAGCGCGGTCCGCGCCGCATCAGCCCGTTCTTCATCCCCGGCCAGATCATCAATCTCGTCTCCGGCCAGGTTTCGATCCGGCATGGGCTGAAAGGCCCCAACCACGCCGTCGTCACCGCATGCTCCACCGGCGCGCATGCCATCGGCGATGCCGCTCGACTGATCATGTGGGGCGATGCCGACGTGATGGTCGCGGGCGGCACCGAGGCGCCGGTGACGCGGCTGTCGATCGCCGGTTTCGCAGCCTGCCGTGCGCTGTCCACCGACCGCAACGACGCTCCGGAAACGGCCTCGCGTCCCTATGACCGCGACCGCGACGGCTTCGTCATGGGCGAGGGCGCCGGCGTCGTCATTCTGGAGGAACTGGAACACGCCAAGGCACGCGGCGCCAAGATCTATGCCGAGGTCACCGGTTACGGCCTGACCGGCGATGCCTATCACATCACCGCGCCGGCCGAAGATGGCGACGGCGCCTTCCGCTGCATGGTTGCGGCGCTGAACCGGGCCAAGCTGACGCCCGCAGACGTCGACTACATCAACGCGCACGGCACCTCGACCATGGCCGACACGATCGAGCTCGGCGCCGTCGAGCGGCTGGTAGGCAACGCCGCGTCGAAAATATCGATGTCGTCGACCAAATCGTCGATAGGCCATCTCCTGGGTGCGGCGGGCGCCGCCGAGGCGATCTTTTCGATCCTCGCGATTCGCGACAACATCGCGCCGGCCACCATCAATCTCGACAACCCAGAGCGCGAAACGGCGATCGACCTGGTGCCGCACAAGCCGCGCGCCCGCCAGATCGACGTGGCGCTGTCCAATTCCTTCGGCTTCGGCGGCACCAACGCCTCCCTGGTCTTCCAGCGCTACAATGGCTGACCGGTCCGCCGGCCGGCACAGTGTATGCGTGCCGTCAATTTTGCCATATTCGCCCCTACTCTGCCCAAGGGGATTCGTTGCAAGACCAAACGGTAGGGCGCCATGAACACGAACGGGGAATTCGGGCAACGGTCCGCACCGTCGGGTCCGATCGTGCCGAAGACGGCCAGCGAAGCATTGCGGCCTGAAGCCGGCACGCCGCCGCCCAAGCGCTCGCGCGCCTCGCGCAGCCAGTTCGTCGTGTTCATGAACTTCGTCATCTCCTTGGTGATGCTGTTGGTTCTGGCGGCCGGTTTTGCATTGTATTTCGGTAAGCAGGAATTCAACGAGCCCGGCCCGTCGGCCAATGCCGACACCTTCCTGGTCAAGCCGAACACCGGCGTCCAGGAAATTGCAGAGCAGCTCGAGCGGCGTGGACTGATCAGCGACGCGCGCATCTTCCGCCTTGGCGTGCGTGCCTTTGGCAATGATTCGGAACTGAAGGCCGGGGAATACGAGATCAAGCCGCAGGCCTCCATGCGCGACATCATGGAGTTGCTGAAGAGCGGCAAGTCGGTGATGTATTCGCTGACCGTCCCCGAGGGACTGACGGTCGAGCAGGCGCTGCAGCGCATCGCCGATCAGGCAGCGCTCGACGGCGATATGCCGGCGACCATTCCACCCGAGGGCAGCCTTGCCACCGACACGCTGCGTTTCACCCGCGGCGCGACACGCCAGCAGATGGTCGAGAAGCTTTTGGCGAATCAGAAGAAGCTGGTCCAGGATGTCTGGCAGCGGCGCGCCCCCGATCTGCCTCTGGCCAATGTCGACGACTTCGTCATCCTGGCTTCGATCGTCGAGAAGGAGACGGGCAAGGGCGACGAACGCTCACGGGTCGCCGCCGTCTTCCTCAACCGGCTGGCCAAGGGCATGCGGCTGCAGTCCGATCCGACCATTATCTACGGCCTGTTCGGCGGCAAGGGCAAACCCGCCGACCGCCCGATCTACCAGTCGGACATCAAGAAGCCGACGCCCTACAACACCTATCTGATCAATGGCCTGCCGCCGACGCCGATCGCCAATCCCGGCCGAGCGGCGCTGGAGGCGGTAGCCAACCCGTCGAAGACCGACGACCTCTATTTCGTCGCCGATGGCACCGGCGGTCACGTCTTTGCCGCGACGCTCGCCGAGCACAATGAGAACGTCGCCCGTTACCGGGCGCTGCAGAAGAAGCTGGCCGATGAAGCCGCCAAGGCCGGTGCTGACAAGGCCGACGCCGCCAAGGTGGAAGGTCAGACCGATGCGCCGGTTGACGGCGGCGATGGCGATGCGGGAGCGGCGGCGCAGTAGCGCCGGACGGTTCTGGGATCGTCCCTCCGATTCGTTGACGGCGGCGGACGTGCTGATTTTGTGATCAGGAGCGTCTGCGTCCGATCCGGCGCGAAGAGGCGCTCCGGCATTTTGAAGCCGCGCATGATCTGGCCCGGAACCGCTTCCGGGATCATGCGCCAGGGGGAAGCAAGGGTATCATGAATTTGCAGAGCATGACCGGTTTTGCGCGGGCCGTCGCCGAACATGACGGCACGTCGATCGCCTGGGAGGCCAAGTCGGTCAACGGCAAGAGCGTCGAGGTCAGGCTGCGGCTGCCGCAGGGCATCGAGCGACTGGAGCCGGCCGTCAGGCAGACGGTGCAAAAGCGCTTTGCGCGCGGCAATTTCCAGGCAACGCTGACCGTCGGCCGCGCCGCCGGCCAGCAGGCGCAGCCAGTGGTCAACGAGGCCTTCCTTAGGGATCTGGCGGGGCTGGCCAAGCGGCTGCAGGAGCAGTTCGGCGCGGCGCCTGCGACAGCCGACGGGCTGCTTTCGCTACGCGGCGTGCTCGACATCCCCGAAACCACCGAGACCGAAGAGGCGCGGGCGGCGCTCGACAGCGCGATTCTCTCGGCGCTCGAAGTGGCGCTGGGAGGGCTGGAGCAGGCACGGCAGGGCGAGGGCGCCGCCCTGCGCTCGCTACTGTCCGGCCATATCGACGCTATCGAGGCGCTGACGCTGCGCGCCGAGGCCGATCCGTCGCGCGAGCCGGCGGTGATCCGCGAACGGATTGCCGAGCAGGTTCGGCTGCTGATGGATGCCTCCGCCAATCTCGACGCCAGCCGGTTGCATATGGAAGCGGCGTTCCTGGCCACCAAGGCCGACATCCGCGAGGAGATCGACCGGCTGAAGACGCATGTGGCGTCCGGCCGGGTGCTGCTGGCAGGCGGCGGCGCCATCGGTCGCAAGCTCGATTTTCTGGCGCAGGAATTCAACCGCGAATCGAATACGCTGTGTTCGAAGTCGAATGCCGCTGCGGTCACCGCCATAGGGCTGGAACTGAAGGCGGTCGTCGACCAGTTTCGCGAACAGGTCCAGAATCTGGAGTAACCCTGATGGTCGCCAAGGAGCCTATGGTTGCCAGGGATTTGGGTTCCCGCATTCGCCGCCGGGGTTTGATGCTCGTGCTGTCGTCGCCGTCCGGCGCCGGCAAGTCGACGATCGCGCGCAATATTCTGGAGAGCGATTCCAGTCTCGAACTGTCGGTCTCCGTCACCACGCGGCCACGCCGCGGCAGCGAGATCGAGGGCGTCCACTATCATTTCCGCACCATGCGCGAGTTCGAGCGGCTGCGCGATTCAGACGAGCTGCTCGAATGGGCCGAAGTGCATGGCAATTGCTATGCGACGCCGCGTGAACCGGCCGAACTGGCGCTGGCACAGGGCCGCGACATGCTGTTCGACATCGACTGGCAGGGCGCCCAGCAGCTCAAGGAGAAAATGCGCGCCGACATCGTCTCGATTTTCATCCTGCCGCCCTCGATGAAAGAATTGAAGGCGCGGCTGAAGCGCCGCGCCGAGGACCAGGAATCGGTGATCGAGACGCGTCTGAAGAACGCCCGCAACGAGATCGAGCACTGGAAGGAATATGATTTCGTCATCATCAACGATGATCTCGACCGTGCCTTCGCCGAGGTGCGCGGCATTGTCACCGCCGAGCGGCTCAGACGCGATCGCCGGCCCGGCCTGTTCGATTTCGTCTCGGGGTTGCTCGACGAGAAGACGGATTAGCTAGCGTCCTTTCCTTCTCCCCTTGTGCGAGAAGGTGGCCGAGCGAAGCTCGGTCGGATGAGGGGTGTTGGCAGGATCGCCACCTTGAGGATGTAAGCGACTAAAATCATTCAATTTTTCTAGGTCGAGTTTCTTCCAACACCCCTCATCCGTCTCGGCGCTGTCGCGCCGATCCACCTTCTCCCACAAGGGGAGAAGGGAGGACCTATGCAATCACACCGCGTTGGTCAGTCGCACGAATTCCTCGACGCTCAAGGTTTCCGCCCGCCGCGTCGGGTCGATGCCGGCGCGGCTGAGCAGGGCTTCGCCGCCGAGGCTCTTGACGCTCTGCCGCAGCATTTTACGGCGCTGGCCGAAGGCCGCTTCGGTGACGCGGCTGAGTTTCTTGACCTCGGTGGGCAGGGGACTTGCCCGCGGCACCAGATGCACCACCGACGACACCACCTTGGGCGGCGGCGTGAACGCTTGCGGCGGCACGTCGAAAGCGATTTTTGCCTCCGTCCGCCAGCCTGCCAGCACGCCAAGCCGGCCATAGGCATCGCTGCCGGGGCGGGCGACGATGCGCTCGGCCACCTCGCGCTGGAACATCAGCGTCATCGATGCGTAGAAGGGCGGCCACTCGGCGACGGTCAGCCAGCGTATCAAAAGTTCGGTGCCGATATTGTAGGGCAGGTTGGCGACGATCCTCACAGATCCATTGCCCCCATGCGCCCTTTTGGCAAGCGCTGCAAAATCCGTCTTTAGCGCATCGCCGGCAATGGTCTCGAGCCGGCCCGGATAGTGGTCTGACACCTCTGCGAGCGCTGCCATGCAGCGCTCGTCCCGCTCGATGGCGATGACCCGACCAGCGCCGTGGGAAAGCAGCGCCCGGGTTAGGCCGCCGGGACCCGGACCGACCTCGATCACCGTGGCGTCCGTCAGATCGCCGGCGGCGCGCGCGATCTTGCCGGTCAGGTTGAGGTCGAGCAGAAAATTCTGGCCGAGCGCCTTTTTCGCCTGCAACCCATGGCGTTCGATCACCGCGCGTAACGGCGGCAGCCCGTCGGTGCTCATGCGACCGCTCTCATGCAAAGCCTCATGCGGCGGCAGCCTTCGCCCCGATGTCGGCAAGCCTGCGGGCGAGCCTGAGCGCCGCGATCAGGCTGTCGGCCCGGGCTATGCCCTTGCCGGCGATATCGAAAGCGGTGCCGTGATCGGGTGAAGTGCGGATGAAGGGTAGGCCGAGCGTAACGTTGACCGCCTCGTCGAACGCCAGCGCCTTAGCCGGGATCAGCGCCTGATCGTGATACATGCACAGCGCCACATCGTAGCCGGCTCGGGCGCGGGCGTGGAACAGCGTGTCGGCCGGCAGCGGCCCGAAAGCGTCGATGCCCTCCGCCCTCAGCCTTTCGATCGCCGGGCGGATGATGCGCTCGTCCTCGGCGCCCATCGCGCCGCCTTCGCCGGCATGCGGGTTGAGGCCGGCAACGGCAAGCCGCGGCTTGGCAATGCCGAAACGATATTCGAGGTCGGCGGCGGTGATGCGGGCGGTCGCGACGATCAAATCCGTCGTCAGCGCTTTCGGCACCTCGCGCAGCGCAATGTGGATGGTGACCGGAACCGTGCGCAACTCGGGACCGGCAAGCATCATCACCGGCATTGCTTGTGCGCCGGTGTGGAGCGTCGCCAGATGCGCCAGATACTCAGTGTGACCGGGAAAACGGGAGCCGGCATCATAGAGCGGCTTCTTGGCGATCGGGCACGTAACGACCGCCGCTGCGCGACCGCCAAGGCAGTCGTCAACAGCGCGGTCGATAGCCTCGATGATGCCGGCGGCATTGGCCGGGTCCGGCCGGCCGGGGTCGTCGACGAAGCGGGCGGCAAGCGGCATGACGGGCAGGGCGCGCTCAAAGACGCGCTCCGCTTGGGCTGGCACTGTCTCCGTGATTGGCACATCGGCGCCGAGCAGGCGCGCCCGTGCGGCAATCAGCGCCGGATCGGCTATAAGCCGGATCGGCTATAAGATAGAAGGGCGGCACACCGGCGCTGTCGCGCGCCTGCCAGGCGGCAATGGCGATTTCCGGCCCAACGCCGGATGGATCACCGGCGCTCAGCGCCAGCGCTGCCCCTGGCGACTTCAGCGCTCGACGATGCGGGCTTTCTTCCGCAACTCCTCGACATATTTCGTGGAGAACTCGTCGGCGTCCTTGCCACTCGAGCCTTCGCTCTGGAACACCATCTGGGCGGCCTTGTCGTCGGACACTTCGCGCGACGAGCAGATGCCGATGAACTCGACACCGCGGTCTGTTTCGCGCGTGGGGGTGGCGCCGCCGACCTTGGTGGCCTTGATCTGGTCGGCCCAGTCCGGCGGCAATTGCGGCGCCAGTATCCGGCCGAGATCGCGAACGGTGACGTCGATCAGGCCCTTGGCGAATTCGCGAGAGGTGTTGCAACCGTTGAAGCGGGCGCGCATGGCGTCGGCCTCGCGCTTGCGCTTGGACAGCGTCGCGCTGCGCTCGGCCACCGGCACGACGAAAATGACCTGCTGCAGCATGTACTCCATGGCGGTCGGCTTGGTGCCGCCATTGTCGAGCATGCGCCTGACCACGTCCTGCTCGCTCAACGCGCCGCCGCTCTCTGAGCGATGGCGCGCGGTCAGCGCCTGGTTCCAGGCCATTTGGGAGCGGATGAACTCCTTGAAATGCTCCTTGCCGACGCCGGACTGCGCCATGACGCCATCGAGTTGCTTGAGCTGCATCTTGTTGGTCGTGGCAAAGCGCTGGTAGGCGGCGTCGACCTGGGCGTCGCTGATGCGGATGCCGAGACGCTTGGCTTCGGCGACGCGCAGCGTCTGCTCGATCATTTCCTCGGCGGCATTGCCCTTCTTGCGCTGCAGGCGCAGGAAGGCAGCCCGATGCTGGATGTCGCCAGTGGTGATCGGTACGTTGTTGACGACGTATTTGATCTGGCTGGCGAAAGCCGGCGGCGTCATCATGGTGATCGAGGCTGAGGTCGCCGCCACCAGCAGCGCGAACCCTGCCGAAAAGAGGTATTTCCTCATCGAAAGCATCCCAATCCTATCTCGGTTCCGGCCCAATTTTATCGCATTCTGAGGGAACTGGAACTCGTGCCTGCCCTATGCGGCGAAACGATGTCGTTGGCTGCGATGTGCATCCACTTTGACGCACGACGCACGCTCAAACAGTTTGAATTTTTCACTTTGACTTTTTCAGCCGATGCGTTGGCCGGCCGCCCGTTCCGCCCGTCTGTTATTAGCCAGGCGCCTGCTACTGCACAGTGTTGAAGGAGCTTTGTGTCGAGCCGAAATCGCCGAGCGTGCGGAACGACAGGTTGAAACCGATGTTCTGCGACACTTCCTTGGTGCTCAGGTCGCGGGATTCCGAGAATGTCATCAAGTAGGTGAAACATGAATCGCTATAGGCAAAGCCGACCCCGTCCTTGACCAGGACGCTTTGCTCGAGATCGTAGGTGCCGGTACCGAAGACACGCCAGTTCTCGGCAAGTTGCGCCGAGGCGCCGAGCGTGACCTCGTTACGATCGGTCGTAAAGCCATAGAGCGGCTGAGCCTGGATGAAGGCGTATTTGGCGCTGAACGAAATCGGCAGGCCGGAATAGGCTGCCTTCACCTCGGCGCGGCGAATCTCGAAGCTCTGCTCGTCGAAACGACCGCTGACTGAGCCGGAAAGCCCGCTGGGGCTATTGAAGCCGACAAGGCCGACATAATCGGAGGTCTCGGTCTCCAGGCCCGAATCGGCGCCGACGTTGACCAGGTCCGGCGCAGCGAAGGAGTTCTGGCCGTCAAGCTGGTAGGATTGGCCGAACAGCGCGTTGGTGCTCCAGCCATTGTCATAGGCGCCGGAATAGCGC
Source organism: Mesorhizobium onobrychidis (assembly GCF_024707545.1). NCBI lineage: Bacteria > Pseudomonadati > Pseudomonadota > Alphaproteobacteria > Hyphomicrobiales > Phyllobacteriaceae > Mesorhizobium > Mesorhizobium onobrychidis. Next base: position 5,214,198 of record NZ_CP062229.1, on the reverse strand, counting down.
AGCCCGATATTGGCGCGCGTGCCGCCTTCCAAGCGGTCGTAACCGGAGAACTTGTCACGCTCGAACAATGTCGTGGCATCAAAGACGAAGCTCTGCGCGTCCTCGTTGGGAACAGCGAGCCCGCCGACATATTGCTCGTTCGGACGCACGAACACCTGCGCCATCGGCTCGAAGATGTGGCTGGAACTGGTCGACGAGAACAGCACCGGCCAGCGCATTTCCAGCCCGGCGGTTGCCATGAAGCGGGCGAGCGACGATCGCATATCGTCGTCGACGCCGAGGTTGGACGCCATCTGATTGATGGCATTGAGCGATCCCGAAGAGGCGTTGACATAGCCGGCGTCGCCGCGCAGCGCCAGCAGGGGCGTCAGCAGCAGCCCGCCATCGGTGGTGAAGGTGCGCTTCCATTCCGCTCCAGCGGTCAGACGGCCCGACTGGCCGTCGATGCCGCGGACTCTGATGACGGACGCAGCGTTGTTCTGATCGGCAAGGACCGTATCCAGCCTGTCGCGGCTGATGGCCTGCGCGTTGACATTGAACGACAATTGCCCGCCGCCCACCGCCATGTCGGGGATGTAGGCGTAGTCGAGCGAGGGCAGCACCCAGGGCTGCTTGCCGGCGAGTGCGGTCGGATCGTCAGGGAGTGTCTCTTCCTGGACCTCGAAGCGCATGGCGCGCACGTCGAAATAGTTGCGGCCGTTGAGGCCGGTCAGGTAGATCGAGGAGCGATGCACGCTGTCGTTGAAGCCTTCGATGGCGTAAGTGCGCGAGAAGTTCTTGTCGGTCTGCAGCAGCACATCCCAGCCGAAGTCCCAGCGCGGATTGATAGCGAACTGGCCCTTGGTGCCCATCATGCCGCGGAACTCGTTCGGGTCGCCGGCCGCACCCGAATCGACATTGTGCCCTTCGTCATCGATGAACTCGTCGGGATCCTCTTGCCGGATGCCGGCGATCTTCAGGCTGTACTGGCCGTTGTTGAAGCGCTGGCGCCACTCGGCTTCGCCGAGAAAGCCCTGCTTGGTATAGCCGCTGCCGCTGACGGTAAGGTCGTAGGTTGGTGAGAGCGCGAAATAATAGGGGACTTTGACACCGATGCCGAGGTCGCTCTTATAAGCGATGCCGGGGATCAGGAAGCCGCTCTTGCGCTTGACGGTCGGGTCGGCAATCTCGAAGGCCGGCAGATAGGCGAGCGGAAAGCCGAAGAACTCGAAATTCGAATTCTCGAAGCGAACCGTCTTCTTTTCGCCGTTCCAGATGATCTTTCTGGCCTTGATGCGCCAGGTCGGCGCTTTGTCCGGCTGGTCCTCGCACGGCTCGCAGGCCGTGTAGACGCCGTTGTGGAACGTCGTCAGCACGCCGCCCATGCGCTCCGCGCTTTCGGCGGCGAAATAAGCCTTGTCGACGGTTTCGACACGCAGCGCGTTGACGAAGCCGTCGGCGAAATCGTCGGTGATGTCGACGTGCTGCGAATAGATCTTGGTGCCGTCGCTGTTGATGACCTCGACATTGCCGCTGGCGACGAGGCGTTTGGTGTTGCGATTGTATTCGACCCGCTGGGCGACGAGGCGGTTGCCGCCGTAATCGATCTGCACGCCGCCGACGGCCGTCACTGTCTGGTTGTCGTTGTCATAGACCAGCGTATCCGCCGCCAACAGCATTTGCGAGCCGGCGGGAACGTCGGCTGCCATGTCGCTGATATCCTGGGCAAAAGCCGGGATATTCGGGACGACGCAAGCGAGCAGGCATGCCAAGGCGCTCGCCCCATAGAGGCGCGCCAAACCGGCCTGCCTATGGATGCGTAAAACCGCCCCCCTCACTAGCCGTCTTCCTTGTACAGCAAGAAAGTCACCCCGAAGAACATAGCCACGACAACCGGAACCCATGCAGCCACGACTGTGGGTACGAATCCCGCCACGCCGAATGCCTTGACCAGCACTGTCACGACATAAAGCAGAAACCCGGCGAGGACGCCACCCAGAATCATCGTTGCGGATTGGCCCATCCTCGCAAATCGCATCGACACCGTTGCGGCGATCAGCGTCATGGCGACGAGAAGGAACGGCAGCGCCACCAGCGAATCGAACTGCATGGCAAAGGCATTTGCCTTGAGGCCGAAGGAGCGGGCAACCTCGATCTTGCCGGGCAGATCATAGAAAGGAATGGTTTCCGGGCGCGCCAGCCGCTCTTGCACGAATTCGGGCTTGAGATTGGTCAGCACCCGGTCGCTTGCCACCGACTGGATGTTGCCGTCCCGGAAAACCTTGACGTCCTGCAGTTCCCAGTAGCCGTCCCGCAAAAACGCGTGCGCCGCGCCCTTGCGTTCGACGATGTCGCCTTGCGGGTTGAGGACGAAGAAGACGGCGTCGGCCATCTCCAGGCCCTGATTGAGAATGGCGCGCGCGCCGATGATGGTATCGCCGGAACTGGTTTTCTGCCGGATCCAGGGCTCGGCGTCAGCCGAGACGGTGTTCGACTTGCCGGAGCGGAGCTGGGTTTCAATTTTTTCGGACCAGGAAAACGCATGCGCGGCGATCGGATTGATGACGCCGACCGACAACACGCCGAACAGCAGCGCCCCGATGCAGCACGGCAGCAGGAATTGCCATGCGGACACACCGGCCGAACGCGCGATCACCAGTTCATATCTGCGGTTGAGCGAGACCAGCGTTGCCATCGCCGAGAACAGGCCGACGAACGGCACCGTCTGCAGCATGATCATCGGCATTCGCAACCCTGAAATGGCGAACGCTGTGCCGTAGGTGAAACCCGGCAAGCCGGTCGTGCGGCCGGAAAGTTCGGTGAAGTCGATCAGGAACACAAGCGCCAGGAGGCCGATGAAGAACCAGATGGTGATCGTCACGTAGCGGAAGAAGAAGTATCTGCCCAGAGTCCAGCCCATTAGCGTATCCAGCCCATCAGCCGGCCCCTTGGCCAGAAGCGCCGCGCCTGGTGAAGCGGAGCTTCAGGGCGCTCCAGCCGTCACTGAAGCGGCCGGCGAAATTCGTCATCCAGTCGGCCCAGGCGACCGGCAGTTCCATGGTCCGGTTGGAGACGATGAACCATGTCGCGACCGCGGACGCCACGATCGGAACGCCGTAGACCATATAGCCGTATTGCGGAACGTTGTCGGCCTTGCCGGCGGCAAAGAAACCGAGCCAGCGCACGAAAAGCGCAATCGCGATCGACGTGATCAGCGGATGAATGCGCGCCTCGCGATGGGAGCGCGCGTCTCCCGCCACCGCAAGCGCGATCAGCGCGAAGACGAGTGAATAGGACCATTCGGAAAAACGCTGGTGGAGCTCGGCCAGGTACTTGTTCGGCCTTTTCTGGAATATCTTGTCGTTCGGACTGGGATTGAGCAGGTACTGGGTCGTCCGGTCCTTCGGCAAGAGCAATACGTCCGATGAGGCTGACATGAAGGCGGACAGGTCGAAGGCATAGGAGGTGAATCGGATGACCGAAAGATCGCCGGCAAGCGTTTCGCGATGAATGACGCCATCGTTCATCATCAGCACCTTCTCGTCGCCGTTTTCGATGATGGCGCCGGTCTTGGCATAGTAGACGAGGTTGGCGCCTTCTTCGCGCGAATCGGCGACGAAGATGCCGCCAAGGCGGTTGTCCGGAAGCCGCTCGCCAATCTGCAGGAACAGGCCGTCGTCGATCTTGCGGAAGGTGCCTTCCTGGATGATCAGCGACAACAGATCGGCACGCGACGACGCCACCAGTTCGCGGTTTTTTTGTCGTGCATAGGGATCGACGCCGTTGTCGACGGCAAACGAAAAGACGCTGGCCGCCAGCGCCAGGAGCATGATCGGCCTGACGATGGTCCAGCGCGAAGCGCCCGCGGCGTTCAAGACGGCAAGCTCAGAATCGGAATTCATCGCGCTCAGTGTCTGGGCGACCGCGACCACCAGGGCGAAAGGCACGACGATCGGGACGATCGACGGAATGATCAGCGCAGCGACCTCGAAGAAGGTCAGCGCCGACTGCCCGCTGTCGGTGACGAGGTCGATGCGGGCGAGCACCTGCGTCGTCCACACGATCGCCAGCGTCCAGATGAGCGCCGCCAGGAAGACCGCCAACGCACGACGCATGATGTAGCGTTCAACGACCTTCATGAAGGCTTTTCTCGATTTTGCCGAACGGCATCATGCCTCCAGACAAGGTAGTCGCCCGGCGACGACTGTACAACCGGTCCGTTGGCGGTTCGATCTGGTTCCCGTCCCACATCGATATTTCCGGTGGGCCGGAGTGTCGGCGGCAATGGATAAGAAAGGGCGAACATCAATGGTTAACAACACGTTGCGGCAGGAAAGCGGGGCCGTGCCGCGACGAATCGCCATCGATTCCATCCGCCATATGGGATCGGATTCCGGCAAAGTCTTGCCAAATGCCGGAAAACGACCAAATGTCGCGCCGGTCACGGTCCTGGCCGCCGTGGCCGCAACGGCGACGAGACGGACCTGAAATTGCCCGGCCTGTGGTTTACCGGCATGCGGCCAAGCATTCGCGGTTGCTTCGCCAATGCCCGAATTCAGGCCAACGCAATCACACAGCAGATCGTCAGGCAGGGCGATGATTGAAAATTGGGGTGGTGCTTCCGGTCGGAAACAGCCAAATATCTAGTTTCATCAAGGCACTCTCCCAAAACCCAACGCCGTTCCCGAAAGCAGGACATGATGACATCGAGACCTTCGATCGCCTTCGCCAAATTCGCAGCGCCCAAAAAGGGCAGTGTCTTCGTGCTGGCGGCCAACGATGGCGGTCTCGGCGACGCTGCAAAGGCTTGCGATCCGGCAAAGACCCTGGAGCGGGCGTTTCCGGTGGCGGACTTTTCCGGCAAATTCGCCGGCCTGGTCGAAGTGCTGGCGCCGGAGGGCACATCGCTCGACCGGCTGGTGGCGGTCGGCGCCGGCAAGGTCTCGGGGCTCGACGACCATGCCTGGCTCAAGCTTGGCGGCACCATCGCTGCGTCCTTGCGCAAGGCGACAGAGGTGGCCGTCGTGCTCGATCTGCCGGGTGCTGACGTCGGCGGCAGGCAAGCGGCACAACTTGCCGCGGGCATCCTTCTGCGCAGCTATGCCTTCGACAAGTACAAGACGAAAAAGGACAATGGCGACGGCCAGCGCGACGGCAACAAGGCCGAGCCCAAAAAGCCGGTCAAGGTGACGATCCACACCACCGATCCGGCGGCGGCGAAAAAGGCCTTCGCCGACGAGGCGGCAGTGATCGACGGGGTGCTCCTGGCGCGCGATCTAGTCAACGAACCGGCCAATATACTCGGGCCAGTGGAATTCGCCGCCCGCGTCAACGAACTGGAAGCGCTCGGCGTCACGGTCGAGATCCTGGTCGAGAAGGAGATGAAGAAGCTCGGCATGGGCGCGCTGCTCGGCGTCGCGCAAGGCTCGCCGCGTGGCGCCCGCCTGGCCGTCATGCGATGGAACGGCGGCAAGGCCAAGGACAGCCCGATTGCTTTCGTCGGCAAAGGCGTCACTTTCGACACCGGCGGCAATTCGATAAAGACGGCCTCCGGCATGGAGGATATGAAGGGCGACATGGGCGGCGCGGCGGCCGTGACCGGGCTGATGCACGCGCTGGCCGCCCGCAAGGCCAAGACCAACGTCGTCGGCGTCATCGGGCTGGTGGAAAATGCCGTTGACGGCCATGCGCAGCGCCCCGGCGACATCGTCACCTCGATGTCGGGCCAGACCATCGAGGTGCTCAACACCGACGCCGAAGGCCGTCTGGTTCTGGCCGATGCGCTGTGGTACTGCAACGATCGCTTCCAGCCGAAATTCATGGTCAATCTGGCGACGCTGACCGGCGCCACCATGGTCGCGCTCGGCCAGCATTATGCTGGCCTGTTCTCTAACAATGACGAATTGGCGAACAGGCTGACGAGCGCCGGGCAGGCGACGCAGGAACGTGTGTGGCGAATGCCGCTCGGCACCGAATACGACAAGCTGATCGATTCGAAAAATGCCGACATGAAGAACATCGGCGGCCGCTATGGCGGCGCCATCATCGCGGCGCAGTTCCTGCAGCGCTTCGTCAAGGATACGCCCTGGGCGCATCTCGACATCGCCGGCACCGCGATGGGCGCGCCGTCCAGCGAGATCAACCAGTCATGGGCCTCCGGCTTCGGCGTCAGGCTGCTCGACCGGCTGGTGCGCGACAACTACGAGGGGTGAGGCTTTCAAGGCGCGATGATGGCCGACGTCCTGTTCTATCACCTGACCGAATCGACGCTGGAGGATGCGCTGCCCGGCCTGCTCGAGCGTAGCGTCGATCGCGGTTGGCGCGCCGTGGTGCAGACCGGCACCGAGGAGCGGCGCGACGCGCTGGACCAGCATCTTTGGATCTTCAGGGACGATTCCTTCCTGGCGCATGCAACGGACCGTGAATCCCATTCGACCGAGCAGCCGATCCTTTTGACCACCGGCCAGGACAATCCGAACGAGGCGCAGATCCGCTTCCTGGTCGACGGCGCGGTGCCGCCGGAACTTGTCGGCTATGAACGCGCCGTGTTCCTGTTCGACGGCCACGATGCGGCCCAGGTCGAGGCGGCGCGCACGCACTGGAAGACGATGAAGGAAGCCGGCCACGCGGTCACCTACTGGCAGCAGACAACTGACCGGCGCTGGGAACGCAAGGCGTAAAGCTGCCGCGTTGGCTATCCCGACGCCGCTGGCAGCCATACCCAGAATGGCGACGTAGAAGGCGACATGTACCCAGCGTGCGATGCGCTCTTGCCACCCAGGCGATCCCTTGACCGGAAGCGGCTTCAGATCGAACCGCCTCCACCATACGACGCACGGAGGAAACCCGCCTTGGTGGCCGCATCCATGCCCCTCGCTGCCTGAAAGCCGGAGCCTAGCAGAGCCAGAATCAGTATGGCGCTCAGCCAGTGAATTGAGATCGCTATCGTGCCGTAGCGATCAGCTCTGCTCTTCAGCATTTTCTTCTCCTTCGAATTTCTTCCGCAGCGCCTTCATGACACGGCCGGCCGTTTCGAGGTCTTCGATGGGAAAACCCTCCGCAAGCGTGTTGACACGTGGGTCGTACAATCTGATCGCGGCGTCATAGGTCTGCTGTCCCTTGTCGGTCAGCACGACAAGGTGCGCGCGGCGGTGATGCGGATTGGGTTCGAACCTGACGAGCCCTTCCTTCGCCAAATCGTTGACGATGCGCTGCACGTTCTGGCGGTTGGCGCCGAGATCGCGTGCGAGCCACGCGACCGGCTGCGGGCGTTCGGCTGCGACAATGGCGCCGAGGATCTGCCAACGGGCGCTGGTCAGCCCAAGCGGAGCCACGAGCCGATCGCCCCACGTCAAAGTCAGGTTATTGACCCTGAACAGGCCGAGAATGAGATCGGTCAAGGCTTCACCCGCCGGGGTTCGGTTTGGGGTCTTCGTTGTTTCGTTCATTTGTCACCATAGGATGCTATTGACATTATGATGTCAATTAGATATGTGTGCATCATACCAGATCGACATCGTCAAACCAAAGTGAAAAGGAACCTATCATGTCTCTTATGCGCCCACTGGACCCTGCATTCCCGATCGAACGTCAGATCGCAATCGATGCTGCTTCCGTCGTGCTCGTGAACGTATTCACGCTTGACAAGGCGGACGAACAGACCTTTCTCCGAGCCTGGCAGGAAGATGCGCTGTTCATGAAACAGCAGCCGGGTTTCATCTCGACCCAGCTTCACCGCGCGGTCGGCGAAAGTCCTACTTATCTGAACTATGCCGTCTGGGGATCGACAGCAGACTTCCGGACTGCGTTCATGCATCCGGAGTTCAGGGCGAAACTCTCAGTCTATCCGGCTTCGGCGGTCGCTTCCCCGCACCTGTTTCAAAAAGTCGGCGTGGCGGGCGTCTGCGTCGCGTAGGCGTGGCGTCAGCAAGAACTCGAAGTCATCAAAATCGAAAAGAAAAGAAAGAAAGGCAGGAGTGATTCCGTTGCGACTCCTATTCAACATTCTCGCTATCTCGGGTTCGGCGATGTTCGCCGGCGTCATGCTGACGATCGGCGTAACGTTGGGCGGCTACTGGAAGAGCCTTCCGGCTGCCGAATTCCTCGACTGGTTTAGCCAGAACGACCGGTTCATCATAAGAACGATCCCCCTTGTCGTCGTTCCGACCCTCATCGGCCTGATCGGTTCGCTCTGGCTCGGCTGGAGCGAGGCGAGGGAGGAATACGTGCACTGTGGATCGGGGCGATCGCCTGTGTCGCTGCCGTTCTGGTTCTCACTATGGCCTGGTTCCTTCCGACCAACGCGCAATTCGCCACCAAGTCGATTCTCCTGGATCAGGTGCCCGCCCGGCTAGACACCTGGCTCATGGTCCACAACGTTCGAATCCTGCTCGCCACCGTCGCGTCGGTGCTCGGGATTCTGGCAGTCGCTCGGTGAAGGGCGGGACCGGCGCTGGGAACGCAAGGCGTAGTAAAGCCTCCCATCTTGGCTATCCGCAACCCGGATAGATCGCGGAGCAATTGGGTCGCGACGCCGAAGAGAGCATCGGACCCAAAGGTGGAAGAACCCTGAAGGGGGGTGGTTTGCTGATCGTTGGGACGCGCTACAATTGAAGCCGTTCAGCCAAGTCAATGAAGTCGCTGGCCACCAAATCCCAGGCCTGATCAGGATGCGAGTCCGTGGTCTGCGCTAACCCGTGCTCGGTCGGACGCGGGACAAAGGCTGTTCGCAATCCGCATAGCCGAGCCGCTGCTAGGTCGCCATTGTGGGCGGCCACAAGACAGATCTCAACTGGCTTCATTGCCAGGACGTCAGCGGTGCGAAGATAGGCTTCCGGCATCGGCTTGTACGCTCGCACGACTTCGGCGCCGAGGATGGCATCCCAAGGGATGCGACTACGCTTCGCCATGTTGAGCATGAGGGCGATGTTACCGTTCGAGAGCGGCGCGATGATATAGCGGGCCTTGAGCCGTGTGAGGCCGGCCACCGCGTCCGGCCATGGCTCCAATCGGTGCCATGCCCGGTTCAGTTCGTCCAGCTCCGACGCTGGCACCGAAGCCGGGTCGATCCCGAATTCTGGCAAAACAGCTTCCAGATTCTCCCGATGCAGCACGTCGAGCCGTGTAAAAGGCCGCCGGCCGCTGCGCACCTCCTCCATCGCTGGGGAGTAACGGCTGCGCCACGCATCCGCGAAAGCGGTAGGAATGGCGGATCCTGCTCCATGCCGCTTCAGGAACGGTTCAGCTTCGCGCGCCACGCCGCTGCGCCAATCGACGACAGTGCCGAATACGTCGAATACCAAGGCACGTACGCCATCCAATGCCATCACATTCGGCTCCTCGATCCCACACTAAATGACCGTCGCATTCGGGTGGCGAGCGCCCCTTGCGGCTGTCCCAAAAATCGTCCGCGAAACACCCATTTTTGCGAGGGAAATTTGCGACAGGCAAACCATTGACCGGATGGACAGGGTGAAACTATCGCGAAGCTCAGGATATGTGCGAAGGGCGACCGGCATCACTACTCCAGAATGACGACGGCCTCCACCTCGAAGAGCATGGGGTCAATTGCAAGCTTGGGAACGGGAATCAGGGTCTGCGCCGGCAGCGCCTCACCGAACATTTTCTTCACGTTCTTGGTCAACACCTCAAGCTTGGACATATCATGATCGACCACGAAGACCGTGAGCTTGGCGACCTGATTGGGCTTCGCACCGATCCCCTCAAGCGCGGTGCGCAGGTTCGCATATGCCTGTTTCACCTGGACAGCGAAGTCGGGCGACAAGGCTCCCGTGCTGTCCTGGCCGCCCTGCCCGGAGATATATGCCACCCGGGCTTCGCGAGGCGCGATCACCGCCGTGCTGTAGCCATTCGGCGACGGGTCGTAGAGGTTTTGTGGATTGACGATGGTCAGCTTGAGATCATTCTCATTTGCTGTCGTCGCAGTGGGAACTCCGATGGTCATGACGATTAGCCCTCCGATAAGATGCTTGATTGCGCGTGACATGATTTTCTCTTGGCTCTGCGAGCAACGTACCCTCGCGGCCGGCATGATTGAACTTTAACCGTATCGCCCATACGATGACTCGTGCGACGTACGAGTCATCGTATGGTACGCCGTACGAGTCAATCGTTCAAGATCGACATTCGCCGCTTTGCCGGTCAAAATCGACGTTCTGAACAGCGAGGGAGACGGATGGCTGCAAAACGCAGCGGCGCCCGGAGCAAACGAGGGATAAATGAGCGGCTCCAGCCCGTGCAGGAGCCGCGCAGTGAACCGCCGCTCTCTCGGGAACGCATCGTGGCGACCGCGGTAGAACTGCTGGACGCCCAGGGAGTCGACGGATTGACGATGCGTCGGCTGGCCGATCGCCTCGGTTCGGGCGTGATGAGCCTATATTGGCACGTCGACAACAAAGAGGATGTCTTTGATCTGGCGCTCGACTCGGTGCTCGAATATCGCGGACCGCCGCAAATAGTTGAGTCTCGAGACTGGCGCGGAGAAGTCGTTCATATGCTCGAAGACTGGCGCGCCAGCATGCTGCGCCATCCTTGGTCGGCATCGCTGTTGCCGCGCCGGGCGCTCGGCCCGAACATCCTCAGTCGCCTAGAACTGCTGAGCAAGGCCTTGTCCAGAGCCGGGGTTGCGGACGCAGATCTGAACGTCGTGATATGGTCGCTCTGGAACTATGTGATGGGCGCCACCATCACCCGGGCGAGCTTCGACCTCTCGGACGACGACAGGGCCGCCGCGCAGCAACGCCTTACACGTCTCAGCGAACGCTACCCTACGATCGAACGCTCTCGTCTGCTGTTGGATAACGATTGGGGTGGCACCTTTCGGAAAGGCCTCGGTTTCCTCCTCGATGGCCTCTCTCCAGGATGAGGCTGAACGGTAGCTTTTGGGCTCAAAGCGACTGTCGCAAAATCCCCGTTTAAACGACAGTTTTTGCATCTGATTTTTGCAACGTCGCAGAGGAAGCCTTTGCGGCAGGTTTAAGGTCTCCACAGCGGGTCGTGAGCCAAATGCAAACTGAGACACTGCCCACGGCACTTGACGAAAGGTCGGCCGCGCGCAAAACTGCTAAGATGTCAGACCAATTTTGGATGTAGGTACCCATGCGAGCGCGCGGCGAACTGCCCGGGGCACCTGCCACGCGTGTGGCAATCGCCACGCTCCCGCCGTTGGATCGCGGCAAGCAGGTCATGGAAGCGCTGGCCGACTATGTCGAGCGCGCTGCGCTGAAGAGCGGTGACCGGCTTCCGACCGAACGCGAATTGATGGCCGCGCTTTCCGTCGGGCGCTCGACGATACGCGAGGCGATGGGGCGTTTCGAAGCGCTCGGCGTCACCGAGACCCGCAAAGGCAGCGGTACCTATCTGCTCAAGCCGATATCCGCCGGCACGATCCATTTGCCGCTGTCGCTCGATACGGCAGAGCTGCGCGATGGTCTCTTGCACACCCTCGAGGTACGCCGCGGCATCGAGGCCGAGGCAAGCATGGTCGCGGCGCGGCGGAGGACTGTCGACGATCTGCGGACGATCGAGGAAAAACTCATCGAGATGGAGCGCGTCCATCTCGCCACCGGCACGTCGGGTCCGGAAGACCTGGCCTTTCACCTGGCCGTCTACGACGCCACGCACAACCCGCTTTTCCGGCAGCTCCTGGGGCAGATGCGCGAAGCGTTCGAGCGCTTTTGGGACCATCCTTTTGACCGGCAGGATTTCGCGCGGCGATCGTTCCCGTATCACCGCGAGCTGTTCGATGCGATCGTCGCCAGGAACGCGGAGCTGGCGCGGGGAAAAACGCTGAAGATCCTCGAGATCGTGGAAGAGGATATCGAGGAAATGTCGAAATGAACGGTCCCGATTTTTTCGACCAGGCATCGCTGATCGCCGCGCATGACGAGGGCAACGCCTTCGATGCCGTCGTGCCGCCGATCGTGCAGACCTCGCTCTTCACCTTCCCGAACTATGACGTGATGCTCGAGACGTACCGCGGCGAAAAGGTGCGGCCGACCTACACGCGCGGGCTGAACCCGACCGTGCGCATGTTCGAGGAAATGCTGGCAAAGCTGGAGGGCGCCGAGGACGCGATCGGTTTTGCAAGCGGCATGTCCGCCATCTCGTCGGCAGTGCTGAGCTTCGTCGAACCGGGCGACCGCATCGTCGCGGTCAGGCATATCTACCCGGACGCGTTCCGGCTGTTCGGGACGCTGCTCGCGCGCATGCGCATCGAGGTGACCTATGTCGACGGGCGCGACGAAGCCGCTGTCGCGAGCGCCCTGCCTGGCGCCAAGCTGTTCTATATGGAAAGCCCGACCAGCTGGGTCATGGAAGCCCATGACATCGGTGCGCTCGCTGCGCTGGCAAAGTCCCACGGCATTCCGACCATCATCGACAACAGCTGGGCCAGCCCGGTCTTCCAGCGGCCGCTGTCGCTCGGCGTCGATGTGGTGGTCCACTCCGCGTCCAAGTATCTGGGTGGCCACAGCGATGTCGTGGCCGGCGTGGTCGCGGGCTCGAAGGACTTGATCGGTCGCATCCGCGGCGAAGCCTATCCGTATCTCGGCGGCAAGCTGTCGCCATTCGACGCCTGGCTCTTGATCCGCGGCCTGCGCACACTGCCGATCCGCATGCGCGCGCATCAGGCCTCCGGCCTCGAAATCGCACGGCGCCTGCAGGATCATCCGATCGTCGAGAAAGTCTGCCATCCGGGGTTGGCCAACCAGCTTCCGGCGGGGCTCACCGGCACGTCGGGCCTGTTCTCATTTGTTTTCCGCGACGGCATCGACATCCGGACGTTTGCCGACCGCCTCAAGCTGTTCAAGCTGGGCGTGTCCTGGGGCGGCCACGAAAGCCTCATTGTGCCCGGCGAGGTCGTACTGCAGCAGAAAGCCCAACCCAATTCCGCGATGGCGTTCGGCGTCCATCCGCGGTCCGTGCGTCTCCATGTCGGCCTCGAGGGAACCGAGGCGCTGTGGAGTGACCTGGAAACGGCTATCACAGCCGCTTCCGAAGAAAAGACCTGAAGCAACCAGACAAGAAGGGAACGGAAAATGAAGAAGCTTCTTATCGCCGCATTCGCCACCGTACTGATGTCGGGTGCTGCACTCGCCGACACGACGCTGAAGCTCGTGGAAGTGATCACCAGCCCCGAGCGCACCGAAACCCTGAAATCGATCGTGTCCAAATTCGAGGCTGCCAACCCGGGCACGAAGGTCGAGGTGATCTCGCTGCCCTGGGGCGAGGCGTTCCAGAAATTCGCGACTATGGTCTCCGCCGGCGAAATCCCCGACGTCATGGAGATGCCGGATACCTGGCTGTCGCTCTATGCCAATAACGGCCTTCTCGAAAGCCTCGAACCCTATCTTGCCAAATGGGAGCACACCTCGGGCCTCACTGATCGCGCGCTCGAACTCGGCCGCGACGTGAACAACACCGCCTACATGCTGCCCTATGGCTTCTATCTCCGGGCGATGTTCTACAACAAGAAGCTGTTCCAGGAGGCTGGTGTCGCCGAGCCGCCCAAGACGATGGACGAGTTCGTGGCGGCGTCGGAAAAAGTATCCAAGCTTCCAGGCAAATATGGCTACTGCCTGCGCGGCGGGCCGGGCGGCCTCAACGGCTGGATCATGTTCGGCGCAACCATGGCCGGCTCCAACAAGTTCTTCAATGAAGACGGCACCTCGACGATGAACAGCGAAGGCTGGGTCAAGGGACTGACCTGGGTCGTCGACCTGTACAAGAAGGGATTGGCACCGAAGGACAGCGTCAACTGGGGTTTTAACGAAATCGTCGCCGGATTCTACACCGGCACCTGCGCAATGCTTGATCAGGATCCAGACGCGCTGATCGCAATCGCCGAGCGGATGAAGCCGGAAGACTACGGCGTCACGACCATGCCGAAGGGGCCGTCCGGCAAGACGTTCCCGACCATCGGCTATGCCGGTTGGTCGATGATGGCGGCCAGCCAGAACAAGGACCTCTCCTGGAAGCTGATCGAAACGCTCGAAGGGCCCGAGGGCAATATCGAGTGGAACAAGCGCACCGGTGCGCTGCCGGTCCACAAGTCGGCCGAAAAGGATCCCTTCTACGCAAGCGAGCAGTTCAAGGGCTGGTTCGCCGAACTCGAGGACAAGGATGCGGTGCCGACGGTCATGCCGACCTATCTCGAGGAGTTCGCCTTCTTCAAGGACTCGATGGTCATCAAGACCAGTCAACAGGCATTGCTCGGCGACATCACGCCCGAGGAAATGGCCAACCAGTGGGCCGACTATCTGACCAAGGCGCAGCAGAAGTACCTGGCCAAGAAATAAACGGCGGACCTAGAGCATCGGAGCCGCCAATCGCCGGGTGGCTCCGATAGGTCTCGTCCATGGTCGATTGGAAGGATGGCCAGTTGGAACGAAAGCGTTAGCTGATGGTTTTTGACGCCACCGCCGGGTTCCCGGAATCGCGCCGCCGGTCGCTGGTCGACCGGATCACGCGCCACGCCGAGCCATATCTTTACACCGCCCCGGCGCTGATTCTGATCGTCACCATCATGCTGGCGCCGCTGGTGCTAGGCCTGTCCTACGCCTTCCGTGACGTGCACTTGCTCAATCCCTTCTCTGGCGGGTATGTCGGGCTTGATCATTTTCGCACCCTTTATGACGACGATAATTTTTATCGGGCGCTGCGCAACACGCTGTGGTGGACCGGCGCGTCCGTCTTCCTGCAGTTCGTGTTCGGACTGGTCCTGGCGCTGTTGCTCGACCGGCCGTTTGCCGGCCGCGCCATAGCGCAGGCGCTGGTGTTCCTGCCCTGGGCGGTGCCGACTTTTCTCACTGGGCTCAACTGGGCGTGGCTGTTCAACCCCGTCATCGGACCGCTGCCGCATTGGCTTTATGCGCTCGGCCTCATGAGCGAGCCGGCCAACATCCTTTCCAATCCTCAGCTCGCCATGTGGGGACCGATCATCGCCAACGTCTGGTGGGGCATTCCCTTCTTCGCCATCACGCTGCTGGCCGCGCTCCAGGCCATCCCGCGCGACCTCTACGAGGCGGCGGCGATCGACGGCGCCGGCGCGATCAGGCGGTTCACGTCGATCACGTTGCCATTCCTTGCGCCGACCATTGCGATCACCGTGCTGTTGCGCACTGTCTGGATCTCGAACTTCGCCGACCTGATCATCGTCATGACCAGCGGCGGGCCGGCCGACCGCACGCAGATCGTCGCGAGCTACATCTTCACGCAGGCCTTCAGAGCCCTTGATTTCGGCTATGCCTCGGCCATTGCGCTGGTGCTGCTCGTCCTGCTGCTCGCCTACTCGATGCTGATCGTCATGCTCCGGCAAGTCCTGATGGATCGGTCGTGATGGGTCGGGGGATGACCAGATGAACAGGTATTTGACCTTCGGCACCGCGCTGCACCGCCTGGCGATCCTCTGCTATGTGGTCTTTGCGCTGTTCCCGCTGTTCTGGCTGTTGAAAGTATCGGTGACGCCGAACGACCTGCTCTATTCGGAGGGCGTGCGGATGTGGCCGTCGCGGATGAGCTTTGAACATTTCCGCTTCGTGCTTGCCCACAGTGCATTCCCGGTCTTCTTCAGGAACAGCATGATCGTTGCCGGCGCGACGGCCGTGATCGTGACGCTGCTCGCGTCCCTCTCCGGCTATGCGTTGTCGCGTTTCACCTTCCGCGGCAAATACTGGCTGGTCGCGCTGATGCTGCTCACCCAGATGTTTCCATTGGTGATGCTGGTCGCGCCGATCTTCAAGATGCTCTCGCCGCTCGGGCTGACCAACAGCCTGACCGGGCTGGTGGTCGTCTACACCGCCTTCAACATCCCCTTCGCGACGTTCCTGATGCAGTCGTTTTTCGACGGCATTCCCAAGGAGTTGGAGGAGGCGGCCAAGATCGATGGCGCCACGCAGTTCATGGCGTTTCGCCAGATCGTCCTGCCGCTGACGCTGCCCGGCATTGCCGCGACGCTGGGTTTTGTATTCACCGCCGCATGGAGCGAACTGCTGTTCGCGCTGATGCTGATTTCGGGCAACAGTGCCGCCACGTTTCCGGTCGGTCTGCTCACCTTCGTATCGAAGTTTTCGGTCGATTTCGGGCAGATGATGGCGGCCGGCGTGCTGGCGCTGATCCCGGCCTGCCTCTTCTTCCTGTTCATCCAGCGCTATCTGGTCCAGGGCCTGACGGCCGGCGCGGTCAAGGGCTGAGTGAGGTTTCATGGCATCGATCGACATCCGCAATGTCCGCAAGAATTTCGGCATCGTCTCCGTGCTGCACGGCGTCGACTTGTCGATAAAGAACGGCGAGTTCGTGGTGTTGGTGGGGCCGTCCGGCTGCGGCAAGAGCACGCTGCTGCGCATGATCGCCGGCCTTGAGGAGGTGACCGAAGGTGAGATCCGGATCGACGGCATGCGCGTCAATGAGCGGGCACCCAAGGACCGCGACATCGCCATGGTGTTCCAGTCCTACGCGCTCTACCCACACATGAACGTCGCCGAGAACATGAGTTATGGCTTGCGGATCCGTAAGGCCGCCCGCGAGAAGATCACGGCCGCTGTCAGCAATGCGGCCCGGAAGCTTGAGCTGCAGCCGCTGCTTGCGCGGCGGCCGAAGGCATTGTCGGGCGGTCAGCGCCAGCGCGTGGCGATGGGCCGCGCGATCGTGCGACAGCCCAAGGCATTCCTGTTCGACGAGCCGCTGTCCAATCTCGACGCGCGCTTGCGCGAGCAGATGCGGGCAGAGATCAAGAAGCTGCACCGCGATCTCGGCGCGACCTCGATCTATGTCACCCACGACCAGATCGAGGCGATGACCTTGGCCGACCGGATCGTCGCCATGCATGAGGGCGTGGTGCAGCAGGTCGGCAGCCCGCTGGAGCTTTACGACCGCCCGGCCAACCTGTTCGTTGCCGGCTTCATCGGATCGCCGGCCATGAATTTTCTGTCGGCCCGCTACGAGGTCAGCGGAGAGACGGCCGGCGCACGACTGCCAGATGGAACGCTGATTGCGCTATCGTCAGCCTATCAACTCGAGGAAGGCGCGGCGGTAACGCTCGGCATCCGGCCGGAGCATGTCGAGATGTCGCCGGGCTCGGAGGGCAGCCTGAGGGCGACGGTCGACCTGATCGAGCCGACCGGCTTCGGCATCATCCTGCATCTTGGCCTGCATGGGCTGCCATTCAACGTCTTCACGCTCGACCGGGCCGCGCTGACGGCCGGCCCGACGGTGACGGTGGCGTTCCCGCCGCAACATCTGCATTTGTTCGATGAGACTGAAAAGCGCGCATTGGAATCGGGCCTCCAGAAGGGGAAGGGCTGATCCTCCTTATCGGGCGCTCAGATCATTCGGATTCTCCCAAAACCGGTTCCCACCTTTGGGTCCGATGCTATTGTCTATCTTGGCACCGCCGAATTCGATACGACATTCGATCTCGGCCTCGACATGGCTCTGGGACGAGATGGAAACGCGCGCCCGCGGGGCGCTAGACCATGATCCCGAACCGAAAGGTCAGCGAAGCAAAAAGTGGGAACCGGTTTTCGGATAAGATCATGGTCAAACAACAAGGGCCAAGGTAGTCGAGCGCATGCGCTTTCTGTTTCTTCTGATCCTGCTCGCCGGCACCGGCATCGGCGTCGTCTATCCCTGGGCGATGACCAATTTCTCCGGCCGTGAGATCGGCACCTGGCGGGTCTACGAACAAGGCCGGTTCAAGCCGGTGACGGTGCCGCTGACCGGCCGCGACGCGCCGGTGCGGGTGCTGGTCGACCTCACCGCCAGGGCCGAACGCATTGTCGTCTCGCAACAGCGCACCGTGCTGACGCTGACCGCCGCCACCGGCGGCAGGACGGTGCTCGCCTCGACGCTGCAGTTCACCCATTCGGAAAATCCGCGCCAGTTCAGTCCGCAACTGCCCGACAAGATCTTTCGCGATGAGGCAGGCCTGATCCCGACGGTCAGCCCCGGCCCGTACTTCTTCACCGTTGGCCCCGGCGACGCCGAGGGCATCGAGATGCGGGCGGTGGACCTCGTGCTGCGCTCCGGCGTCGGCGAGATCGACAGCCGGGCGCGGCCGGTCGGCTTCTCGCTGATGGCGGCCGGCCTGATCGGGTTGCTGCTGGCGTTGCGTTTCGGCGGCCGGCGGCCGCAAAATCCGAATTCGCAGCCGCCACCGCCGCGCTGGGGCAGGGGCGGGTCGTCGAATTGAGTATCGCATGAACTACCGCCACGCCTATCACGCCGGAAACTTCGCCGATGTCGTCAAGCATGTCGTGCTGAGCCGGCTCGTCGAATATTTGAAACAGAAGGACAAGGCGTTTCGCGTCATCGATACCCATGCCGGGATCGGCCGCTACGACCTGTCGTCGACTGAAGCGCAAAAGACCGGCGAATGGCAAGGCGGCATCGGCCGGCTGGTCGGCGCCGAGATCGGCGCCCCCGCGGCAGCACTACTGGCGCCTTATCTGGAAGCTGTCCGTTCGCTCAATCCCGAAGGCGGCGTGAAAAAATATCCGGGCTCGCCGCTGATCGCGCGTCATCTCATGCGCAAGCAGGACCGGCTGTCGGCGATCGAATTGCATCGCCAGGATGCCGCGAAACTGAGGGCGCTATTCCAAGGCGATTTCCAGACCCGGGTGATCGAGCTCGACGGTTGGCTGGCGCTCGGCGCGCATCTGCCGCCCAAGGAAAAGCGCGGCCTCGTGCTGGTCGATCCGCCCTTCGAGGAAGAGGGCGAGTTCGACCGCCTCGTTGACGGGCTTCGGAAAGCCCACAAGCGCTGGCCCGGCGGCATCTATGCTTTGTGGTATCCGGTCAAAGACCGCAAGGCGGTCGCCGCCTTCCGGAAGGCGCTGGTGCAGTCAGGCGTCCCGAAGCTGCTCGACATCGGCTTCGAGATCAGGCCGCCATCGGCCGAGCCCAGCCTCGACGGCAGCGGCATGGTGGTGGTCAACCCGTCGTTCACGCTGGAAGGCGAATTGCGCACGCTGCTGCCGGCCCTGCACACATTGCTTGTCGTTGAAAAACCAGCGCACTGGACGCTGGAATGGCTGGCGGCGTAGGGCGGCAGAGATATTCGCGCGCCTGTCCTGGCTGAAGGCGATTTCGAACTAGGAAACCATTGTCTCTACAACCGCTTGACCGCGCGCAAGCGAATCCGCACAGTGCGCGCAATCGACCATAAGAGGCTGCCATGACTCGCTTCGCCCAATCCGCCCTTGCCGCACTGATCGCCCTTTGCACGCCGCTCGGCACGTCCCTCGCTGTCACCCAGGCAGCAAAGGCGGCCGACCTTGCCGTCTACGTCGACGAAGATAGCGGCGTTTGCGGTGAGGCTTGGGTGCTGAACAAGATCACCAGCCGCTTCTCCTACCAGGTGCACCACGTGCCGAATCTGCCCGATGTCGAGATCACCCATTTCCAGGGGATCCATCAGCACCGTTATCTGCCGGCCAACGAAACCTGGCCGATCGGCCGCCGTTATTGCGGCGCCACCGTCAGCCTGTCCGACGGCCACGCCCGCACCATCTGGTATCTGATCGAGGAAGGGCAGGGCTTTGCCTCGATCGGCGACAATGTCGAATTCTGCGTCTCGGGCTTCGACCGCTGGATGGTCTACAACGGCCGCTGCCGCGTCCTGCGCTGATCGCGTTTACCTGGCTGCTCCGCCTCATCGAGGATGGTGCGAAGGAAGGCGGCGTGACCGCGAAAGGCGCGCCGTCCGATTGAGGTCGCCTTGACCCGCGTTTGCGGCCGGCGTCCGACAAACAGCTTTTCGACATCGACATATCCCGCCTTGGCAAGCGTATCGATATGCGCGCCGAGATTGCCGTCGGTCGCATCGACGATGGCCTTCAATCGGGCGAATTCCAGCGCTTTGCGCCTTTCCAGAGAATTCAGCGTGGCCATGATCCTGAGACGCACGCTCTGGTGGATGATTTCGTCGGCAGCCATCATCGGGCCTGCTGTGGTGTCCGGCGTTCAGTCTCACTGATCTGGGACAGCGCCGCTTGATCTTGCGCGAATGACATGCGCTTCTCCCGCATACTGCAGAATACTCTGCTGAATAGAGTAATCTGTCAACCTTAGCAAAAATTGCCCTCTCGAACGCAGGCAAGGTCCTGGCGCGAGCGGGCCGCGTTTTGCTTTTGTAGCTTGTGTAGATCGTCCGGTTGCACAAGACGATGAGATCGTTGAAGCAGCCCATCATGGTGTTGCCGGTCGATGATCAACGAGCAAAACGCTTGCTAACCTTCAGCGCTTCGTAGCGAGATTGGTCCGGCAAAGCGCGCAGAATGTCTGTAGCAAACCGTCGGCAAAGATCGAAGAGCAGCAGCGGCATTTTGCGAAATCAGCACGAGCGTGTGTCGCCGGTAACCAAAACTTAAACTGAAAAAATCATGCTGATGCTTCGCTGGCTAGACAAGCGCGAGTCAGATATGCATTACGCGCCGGGTCATTAACGGCCGTCGGCACAACTAAGGGGCATGATATGGCTAAACAGTCATCCAAAGCGCCGGCATCCAAGTCACCGGCAAAGAAGGCACCGGCAAAGAAAGCACCAGTAAAAGCGGTGGCGGCAAAGGCCGCAGCCGCTGTGAAGAAAGCAGCACCTGCTGCCAAGCCGAAGGCCGCCGCAGCCAAGGCAAAAGCAGCGCCGGCCAAGAAGCCGGCCGCGAAAGCCGCGGCAAAACCGGCAGTGAAGAAAGCAGCACCAGCCAAGGCCAAGGCAGCACCTGCCAAGAAGCCGGCTGCAAAAGCCCCGGCGAAGCCGGCAACGAAGAAAGCAGCACCTGCCAAGACTGCGCCGATAAAGAAGGCTGCACCGGCCAAGAAGGCTGCGCCGGCAAAGAAAGCGGCTGCAGCGAAGTCTTCGGTAGCGGTGAAGAAAGCAGCGCCGGCGGCCAAGCCGAAGGCAGTGCCCGCGAAGGCGAAGGCCAAGAAGTAATCGCGTTTCTTCGCTCGCGGAGGACAGTGCTGAAGACCGTTGAGGGCGGGTGCCGGACAGGCGCCTCGCTCGCAGAGTCAGTGCTCTGGCAAGAATAGAGGCGGAGGGAAGACAGCTTTTCGCAACTCCCAGGACTTCGCCGCACGGCGAAGTCCGGTGGGGCATTTCTCTGTGCCTGCAGAGGAATTCTCGGTGCAAAGACCGGTGGCTAGGTTCGGGTCTGTCTGACCTGGTCAGATTCTCTTGGGCTGCAACTGCCGTACCGCTCATTGCCTCAAGATCGCAGAGGAACGGTCGTTCGCCCGTGGCGCCCGGTTTTTCCGGCTGTGGGCTGTTGATCATGCAGGGATGCCCGGCCAACAGTGTCGCGGAAATGGATCATGCGCAAATTCTAAGTGCTACAGCATTGTTTGCGCGTCCACGCGCTCTGTACTCGGCAATCAGGAACCCGATCATGCCCAGACTGCTCTACGCCTCCACGTCACCCTACAGTTCCAAGGTGCGCATGGCCGCGCTTTATGCCGGCATCGCCGTCGATCTCGTGCCGATAAAAACCGAAGACAAGCCGGCCGAGCTGATCGACGCCAATCCGCTCGGCAAGATCCCGGTGCTGGTGCTCGACGACGGCCGCTCGGTCCACGACAGCCGCGCCATTATCCAGCATCTCAACCGCATGTCGAAGAACGCGCTGTTCCCGCGCAATCCCGACAAGCGCCTCGAGGCAGAAGTGCTGGAGGCACTGGCCGACGGCATCTGCGACTGCGCGCTGTCGATGGTCTATGAGCGGCGCACGCGCCCCGAAGACATGGTCTACCAGCCTTGGCTCGACCGCCAGTGGGCGAAGATCACCAGTGCGCTCGATCTGCTCAACGCCAATCCGCCAAAGCTGCCGAAGAAGATCACCGCCGGCCAGCTGGCGCTGCGCGCCTGCCTTGGCTATCTTTCGCTGCGCTTTGCCGGAAAATGGGAAAAGGGCCGCAGCCGGCTGGTCCGCTGGGCAGCGCGCTTCGACGAGAAGTTTCCGGAGCTGAAACCCTGCGTCCCGGCGTGAGCTGGCTGGCACCCAGCTAGAGCATTTTTCAGCCAAGTGGAATCAGGCGTCGCAGAAATGCGGCTAAAACGCATCCCGCCCTAGGGAAGGGATCACAAAAAAGCCGGGCACGAGGCCCGGCTTTTTCGTGTCGTGGCTTGGACGATTTTAGAACTTCATACCGACGCCGAAGGTGACGCGGTTGTCGGTCGACTTGACCTTGCCGATACCGTCGAAGTCCTTGTCGCCGAAGTCGGTGTAGCGATACTCGACACGGCCGAACACATTGTCGGTGATCTTGATGTCGGTACCGACGCCGGCCGTCCAGCCGAGCATGGTGTTTTCGTCGCTGGAACCAGCGGCTTCGATCTCCTGGTTCTTGAGCGCGCCACCGGCGGTGCCGTAGAGCAGGATTTCCGGGGTGACGGCGTAGCCGAGGCGGGCACGCAGCGAACCTTCGAAGCCACCCTTGGCCTCGACGCCACCATCGTCGCCCTCGATGCCGCTATAGCCGATATCGGCTTCAGCACCGTACACGAAGTTCTCCTGCTGCCACTGGTAGCCGCCGAAGACGCCGCCGACGAATCCATCGGTGTCGACGTCGACGCCGAAATCGTCGGCATCAGCATGACCGCTGAAGCCGTAGCCGACGCTCACACCAGCATAGGGACCGGCCCACGAAGCGACCGGAAGTTCGGCGATCGGGGCGGGTGCCGGCGGCTCTTCCGAGATGACGTCAGCAGCATAGGCGGTTCCGCCGAGGGCGAAGAGCCCAAACGCCACCGCCAGCGGTCGCGCAAATTTAAGATTGGCTTGCATTGTTCTTTACTCCTTAAGCCACAGGCAAAGGCTTGCTTTTCACAAGCGCCCTCAACCCGCCGGGGGGATAAACGGGTCTGGCGCTCAACGGTTTCGAATGTCGTGTCGAAATGCGGCTGAAGCGAACCTGAACTTGGGTCATTACCGGGCACGAATGAGGCTGAATTTTGACGTTGTATCTGCGCAACAGATAGTGTCAGGAGGCTTTGCCGTGCCGCGCTGAACACCGCTTGGAGCAAGGGGTCCGGAGCCCTATATTGCGGTCTGACGGCCGAGTCCCGGCCCACAGTCGAAAGACCGATCCGGCCGCTTTGCCACAATGCTGCCCAAGGTCCGAAACGGCATTTAACGCTTGGCCGGCCATATTTCGCCAACTTGCTGAAATCGAAGCCCATTGAGGATTGACAGGATGAGCAAGGCCGCTGGAACGGCGCTGGTGACGGGCGGGGGCAAGCGGATCGGCAAGGCGATCGTCGAGGATCTGGCCGCGAACGGTTTTGCTGTCGCCATCCATTGCAACCGCTCGCGGGCCGAGGCGGAAGCGTTGGCTGCGCGGATCAACGGCGGCCATTTTGGCCAGGATGGCCGCGCCGCTGTGGTCGCCGCCGACCTGACCGACATGGCCGCGGTCGGCGACCTGGTCGGCCGCGCCGCAGCCGCGCTCGGACCTGTTACACTGCTGGTCAACAATGCCTCGCTGTTCGTGGACGACACGGTTCAGGACGTCGACTGGATTGCCTGGGACCGTCACTTCGCCGTCCATGTGAAGGCGCCGGCACTTTTGGCGCAAGAATTCGCCCGCGCTCTGCCGGAAGGCCAGGACGGGCTGATCGTCAATATGATCGACCAGCGCGTCTGGCGCCCGACGCCACGCTATTTCTCCTATGCGCTGTCGAAATCGACATTGTGGACAGAGACGCAGATGATGGCGCAGGCGCTGGCACCCCGCATTCGCGTCAACGCCATCGGCCCCGGCCCGACACTGAAGAGCGCGCGCCAGGAAGACAGCGATTTTGCCGCGCAGGTCGACGGCCTGATCCTGAAGCGCGGCCCGGAATTGCCTGAATTCGGCGCCACCATCCGCTATCTCTGGCGCGCGCGCTCGGTCACCGGCCAGATGATCGCGCTGGACGGCGGCCAGCACCTTGCATGGCAGACGCCGGATGTGACAGGCATTATCGAATGAGTCCCATGGACCAGAAACACAAACGAGGCGGCGCCGCCGACGACCTGCCCCCCGAGGTCGACCTCGAGGACGAGGCGGCGGAGGAGATCGTCGATCCGTCAGCTCCCGGTTCCGGCGGTCCTGATGTCGCCTTCACGGCCATCGATTGGACGCCGCATGCCGGCGATGCCGACGGGATGGTCGGCGCCGAAGTCATCCAGACCCTGGTCAAACGGCTGCCCAACGCGCCCGGCGTCTACCGCATGATGAATGCCGCAGGCGACGTGCTCTATGTCGGCAAGGCGCGCAGCCTGAAGAAGCGGGTGACCAATTACGCGCAAGGCCGCTTCCACACCAGCCGCATCGGCCGCATGGTGCGCGAGACGGCGACGATGGAGTTCGTCGTCACCCGCACCGAGATCGAAGCGCTGCTGCTGGAAGCTAACCTTATCAAGCGCTTGCGGCCGCGATTCAATGTGCTGATGCGGGACGACAAGTCGTTCCCCTACATCCTGTTGACCGGCGATCATGTCTCGCCCGGCATCTACAAGCATCGCGGCGCGCGCTCGCGCAAGGGCGACTATTTCGGCCCCTTCGCCTCGGCCGGCGCCGTCGGCCGCACCATCAATTCGCTGCAGCGCGCTTTCCTGCTCAGGAGCTGCACCAACTCCTTCTACGAGAACCGCACCCGGCCGTGCCTGCTGTTCCAGATCAAGCGCTGCGCCGGCCCGTGCACCGGCGAAATCTCGCATAGTGACTATGCCAGGCTGGTCGCCGAGGCGAAGGACTTCTTGTCCGGCCGCAGCCAGAAAGTGAAGACTGATATCTCCGCCGCCATGCAGCAGGCCGCGGAAAACCTCGACTTCGAGCGCGCTGCCATCTATCGCGACCGGCTGGCGGCGCTGTCGCATGTGCAGAGCCATCAGGGCATCAACCCGCAGACCGTCGACGAGGCCGATGTCTACGCCATCCACCAGGAAGGCGGCCAGGTCTGCATCCAGGTGTTCTTCTTCCGCACCGGTCAGAACTGGGGCAACCGCGCCTATTTCCCAAAGGCCGATCCGGCGCTGGACGCGGCCGAGGTGCTGGGCTCGTTCCTGGCGCAATTCTATGACGACAAGCCGACGCCGCGCACCATCCTGTTGTCGCATGGCGTCGAGGACCAGGAATTGCTGGCGGAGGCGCTCTCCACCCGTGCGGGTCGCAAGGTGGCGATCTCGGTGCCGCAGCGCGGCGAAAAGAAGGATTTGACCGACAACGCCTTGCAGAATGCCCGTGAGGCGCTCGGCCGCCGGCTGGCCGAGACCTCGACGCAAGGGAGATTGCTCACCGGCTTCGCCGAGACCTTCGGCCTGAAAAAAACACCGGTGCGCATCGAGGTCTATGACAACTCCCATATCATGGGCACCAACGCCGTCGGCGCCATGGTTGTCGCCGGGCCGGAAGGCTTCGTGAAGAACCAGTACCGGAAATTCAACATCCGCTCGACCGAGATCACGCCGGGAGACGATTTCGGCATGATGCGCGAGGTGATGGAGCGGCGTTTTTCCCGGCTGCTGAAGGAACATGGCGATATGCCGCAGAGCGAACTGGCGGCGGACGACACCCTGGCCGAACAGGGCGACGGTATCGAGGATGCGGGCGGCTTCCCGGCCTGGCCAGACGTCATCCTCATCGATGGCGGCCAGGGCCAGATGACGGCAGTGCGCAAGATACTCGCCGATCTCGGCATCGAGGACCGTGTCCAGGCCATCGGCATCGCCAAGGGCCAGGACCGTGACGCCGGCCGCGAACGCTTCTTCGTGAGGGGCAAGCCGCCGTTTTCGCTCCCCGTGCGCGACCCGGTGCTCTATTTCGTCCAGCGGCTGCGCGACGAGGTCCACCGCTTCGCCATCGGCTCGCACCGCGCCCGCCGCAAGAAGGAGATGGTCAAGAGCCCGCTCGACGAGATCAGCGGCATCGGCCCGGGCCGCAAGCGCGCGCTGCTCATGCATTTCGGCACCGCCAAGGCGGTCAGCCGCGCCGCGATCGAGGATCTGGTCAAGGTCGACGGCATTTCCGAGCAGGTGGCGAAGCTGGTCTACAACCATTTTCACGAGAGCTGATGGATTCGGCCTATTTTCAGTTGATCCATCGACTATCGCCTGTTGACCCCCCACATTCGCTTCTGATTTGAGTAGGCAGGCAGAAAGAGTTCCCAAAAATATGGCCCAGCGCGCATTCAACCTGCCCAACATGCTCACCTACGTCCGCATTCTCGCGGTGCCGCTGGTTGTGCTGTGTTTTTTTCTCGAAGGGCATCTGAAGTCGAGCGACTTCGCCCGCTGGTCGGCACTGATCATTTTTCTGCTGGCCTCGATCACCGATTATTTCGACGGCTATCTGGCGCGCGCCTGGCAGCAGACCTCGAATATCGGCAAGATGCTCGATCCGATCGCCGACAAGTTGCTGGTCGCCACGTGCCTGCTGCTGCTGGCGGCCGACACCGATAGGCATGCCGGCATCGCCGGCTGGTCGCTGTGGGCAGCGATCATCATCCTGTGCCGCGAGATCCTGGTCTCGGGCCTGCGCGAATACCTGGCGGCGCTGAAGGTCTCGGTACCGGTGACGCAGCTGGCAAAGTGGAAGACCACCATTCAGATGGTCGCCATCGCTTTCCTGCTCGCGGGACCTGCCGGCGACAAGATCTTCCCGCTGACCACCCAGACCGGGCTGGTGCTGTTGTGGATCGCCGCCTTGGTGACGCTTTACACCGGCTATGACTACTTCCGCGCCGGCCTCAAGCACATCATGGACGAGTAGGATGTCGACGAGGCTCATCTATTTCGCCTGGGTGCGCGAGCGGATCGGCAAGCCGCAAGAGGACGTCGAATTGCCCGCCGGTATCGAGACGGTGGCCGACCTGCTGCGCTGGCTGAAATCGCGCGGCGAGGAGTACGAGCACGCGCTGCAATATCCTGACGTGATCCGCGTCGCCATTAACCAGGAACATGTCGAGCACCGCGAGAAGATATCAGGCGCGCGCGAGATCGCGCTGTTCCCGCCGATGACGGGTGGCTGAAATGCCCGGCGCGGTGGTGCCGACGGTGCGCATCCAGGCGGAGGATTTCGATGTCGCCGCCGAGGTCGCCAAGATGACGCAAGGCCGCGCCGACATCGGCGCCGTGGTGACTTTCTCGGGTCTCTGCCGCGATGAAGCGGGCAGGCTGGCGGCACTCGAACTCGAACATTATCCCGGCATGGCCGAGGCCGAGATCGGCCGCATCGCCGCCGAGGCGGTCGGCCGCTGGCCGCTGCAGGGCCTCACCGCCATCCATCGCCACGGCAGGATCGCGCCCGGTGAGAACATCGTGCTGGTGGTCGCGGCCTCCGCGCACCGGCAGGCGGCGTTCGAGGCGGCGAACTTCCTGATGGACTATCTGAAATCGCGCGCGCCGTTCTGGAAGAAGGAACACCATACCGACGGCTCGCAAGGCGGCTGGGTCGACGCCAAGGAGGCCGACGACGAGGCCGCAAGCCGTTGGAAGCAGGCTGTGCCGAAACGAAATTGATGCTTCGCGTCATCGCCGGAGGGGCGGGAATCCCATCAACCCCCGATCAGCCCTTGTCAGTGCCGATCCAGTGATCGAGCGCAATCCGGCCGGGTCCCCACGCCATGATGCCGAGCGCCATCGCCGCCCAGGTGATGTGCAGCGGCCAGCCGTCGGGCACGGTGAGTTGTATGACCAGCGTCATTACGAGCAGGCCGAATGCCGCCAGCCGTGTCGCCAGGCCGAGAACAAGGAGAATTGGCAGCAGGATTTCCGCAGATCCTGAGACGAACGCCACAAGCCCAGGTGCGGGAAAATCGTAAGGGCCGCCGGGCAGATGCAGCTTGAGCTCCGAACTGAAAAGCAGCACGGCGACCTCGTTCAACTGCAAAAAACCGTCCCATTTGTTGACGCCGGACCGCCAGAACGGGACGGCGAGCGCGCAGCGCAGGACAAGCTGCGTCAGCGACGGTGTGGCACCCGTGCGCAGCGCGGCATTCACCCTCTCGGCGAGGGCAGCGATCCCTCGCGGCCCGGTGCTGACGTTCCGCTCATGGTTGGTCATGCTCACCCTCCCTGATGTGCCGCCGTGAAGGCGCCTGCTTGCAGCAGGCCGGCAATGTTGGCCGCAAGGTCGAATTCGGCATGCTCCGCAAATGCTGCCGCGGCGGCCGCGCCGAGCGGCTCGCCCGCCATGAGACGGTCCAGGAAAACCGCGCCGCCGGGCGGCAGGTGGCGAACAAAGACCTCGAGGCCGGGCCGCGTGACCAGCGCATCTTCAGGGCCGCCCGCCTCGATTCGCCCGACAGGACCTTCGCTCCGGTTGGCCGCAAAGATCGTCACGACCGGATAGCGCGAGCGAATGGCGCGCGTTGCCGGGTGCGACACAAACACGGTATCGGCCAGTTGTTCGGGCGGGATCGAGGCCAGTGCTCCGGAAGCCAACGGTTCCGCGTCGGCGGCATGATAAGCATCGAGCCAGGCCCGCTCCATGCGCGCTACGTCGGCCAGCCACGGCATCGACTGCGCGTATTCGTAACGTTCGATAAAATCGGGAAAGTCGCGGCCGTATTCGAATAGAAGCGGCGAGGTGGGCGGTGTTTCGCGAACATGAAAGCGCGCCATCGCGCGAAAGAAGTCCGGGCCGGTGATGCGCAGCGTCGCCGGAAAGCTGGCGGCCAGCGCATCGATCAGGCTGACCGTGACGTTGTTGCGGTAGACGGCATAGCGCTTGATCGTAGCCTTCCCGTTCGGCCCCGAGACAACGTCAGGCGGGGCTCGGTCAGGATCGAGCAAACCGGCGCTGAATGCCGCGGCATAGTCGAACCGGCGGCCGAGATCGCGCGACTGGAGCTCATCCTGCGGCATGGGCTTTTCCGAACAAGCTGTCGGCATGACGGTCGAGGATGGCTTGGGCGGCGGCGGCCTCCGCCTTGAGCACCGGCCAATCGGGAATGTCGCTATCCCATTCGATCAGCGTCGGGAGCGGCCCGCATCGGCCGATGACGACATCGAAAAGCTTCCAGACCGCGTCGGCGACCGGGCCGTCATGGCTGTCGATGAGCAGCAGATCGCCCTCGTCATCCTCCTGCTCGGCGTGCCCGGCCAGATGGATTTCGCCGACATGCTCGACCGGGAAGTCCGCGAGGTGGGAAAGCGCTGAATAGTCGTGGTTGGTGGCCGAAACGAAGATGTTGTTCACGTCGAGCAGCAGGCCGCAACCGGTACGCCGCACCAGCGCGCGGATGAAATCTGTCTCGCTCATCGTCGATTCCGCGAAAAGGACGTAGGTCGAGGGATTCTCGAGCAGTATCGGGCGGCCGATCGTCTCCTGCATTTCGTCGATGTGATCCGCCACGCGCGAAACCGTTGCCGGCGTATAGGGCAGCGGAAGCAGGTCGTTGTAATAAGTGGTGTCGTGGGTCGACCAGGCGAGATGCTCGGAAACGAGCGCAGGCTCATAGCGGTCGACGAGCGCCTTGAAACGGCCGAGATGCACTTTGTCGAGCGGCCGCGGTCCGCCGATCGACATGCACACCCCGTGCAGCGAAACGGGATAGTCGCGGCGGATCTTGGTCAGCGCATCGTGCGGCGGGCCGCCGGCGCCCATGTAGTTTTCGGCGTGGACCTCGAAGAAACCGTCCTTACTGCCGCCGGCAATGATTCCCTGCAAATGTTGATGCTTAAAACTGGTGCCGGCAAGGCCAGCGATCGGGTGCGCCGGAAAGCGCGAGGTCTTCGACACGCGGGATGTTGGGGCCAGTCCGTTCATCTTCATCTCCGCTTTCCGGGCAGGTTGCATTGCTTACGATGGGATGTCGCGGGTCAGCTCCGTGGGCGAGCCCTTGCGGTCGCCGGGCAGGTCCATCGTCGTGCAGGTGCCGCCGTCGACAAATTTCCAGGCGTTGCCCTGGTAATCGACAGTCGAGGTGCCTTGGCAGGTGGTGCCAGGTCCTGCCGCGCAGTCGTTCTGCCCCTTCAGGGCGACGCCAAAGCACTTCTCCTTACCGGCATCCATCGCCGCCTTGACCTCTGCCTCGGACAGCGGCGCGGCCGTCGCAAAAGAAGCAAGAGCCGTGGCAACGGCGCCGGCCAGAAAGGCCGCGCTCACGGTTGATCTTGTTGACATGATTTCACCTCCGATTGGGTTGTTGCGCGCGCTGCTCCTCAAGCGCGCATTGGTCAGTTCGGTCCGGAGGTTCCCTGCGTTACATTTTTTGGAACACGACTTCGTGATCGCCTGTGGCGTGAGCAGTATTTCGCCCGTCACGCCAAGGAGGCCGACCACAGGGCAACGAGCTGCCGAAAGGCACCACCGTGTGAACAGCCCGTGTGAGGCGCCACGGAACCACCGCAATCCTGCGAGACCTTCCGACCAGTCTGGTGCGCTATGGGGAGCAGGATCATGCTGGGCAGGATCGCCGCGTTGTTCATCTTCGGTGTCATGCCGCTGGTCGTTGGTATACTGGTGGTGCCTGCGTTGTCCGTCGCTGCCGAGAAGACCCTGAAGGGCGAGGTGATATATCGCGAGCGCATCGCGCTGCCACCCAACGCCGTGCTTTCCGTGCAGCTTGCCGACGTCTCGCTGACCGACGCGCCGGCCGCTGTCATCGGCGAGCACAAGGTGGCGCCGGCCGGCCAGGTGCCGATCAAGTTTGAGATCAGCTTCGATCCCCAGGTGATCCGGCCTGATACGACTTATGCGCTGCAGGCGCGCATCACAGTCGACGACAGGTTGTTGTTCACCTCCGGTATGAGCCATCAGGTCGATCCGCTGAGCGACGCGCCGCAGACCATCATGCTGAAGATGGTCACGTCGAGCGAGCAGCCGCCAACGGCCCCGGTGTTCGGGCAGAGCTGGCTGGTCGAGTATATCGACGGCATTGGCGTGATCGCCGAGCCGCAGGCGACGTTCAGGATCGACGAGGCCGGCAAGGCCGGCGGCAGCGGCCCTTGCAACGTCTATTTCGCCACCGCCAAAGTCGACGGTTCGACGATCGCCATCGGTGACATTGGTTCGACCTTCAAGGCCTGCGCGTCCGAGATCATGGCCGAGGAAAAGGCGCTGTTCGAGGCGCTGGCCAAGGCGGCATCGTATCACGTCGACGCCGGCAAGCTCATCATCGTCGACAAGGACGACCGGGTCATCCTGCGCTTCAACGCTGCGAGCTGATCGTTCAAAACCGGTTCGGTTTTTGAGCATGCGCGGTTGGAGGGCGTCGGCGTCCGGTGCTGGATCGCCGCAACAAAAAAAGGCCGGCATTGCGCCGGCCTTTTTTGCATATGACCTGGTGATGGGCTTATCGGCTCAGCCGACGATCTCGGTGTCCGAGAACCAGTATTTGATCTCCTGCGCGGCGGTCTCGGGCGCGTCGGAGCCGTGCACGGAATTCTCGCCGATCGACAGCGCGTGTACCTTGCGGATGGTGCCTTCGGCGGCGTTGGCGGGGTTGGTAGCACCCATCACGTCGCGGTTTTTGGCAATGGCGTTCTCGCCTTCCAGCACCTGCACAACCGTTGGGCCCGACGACATGGACTCGACCAGCTCGCCGAAGAACGGACGATCCTTGTGGACGGCATAAAAACCTTCCGCCTCGCGGCGGCTCATCCATACCCGGCGCGAGGCGATGACGCGCAGGCCGGCTTCTTCGAGCATCTGGGTGATGGCGCCGGTGAGATTGCGCCGGGTCGCGTCCGGCTTGATCATGGAAAAGGTGCGTTCGAGCGCCATAGGGTCGTCCTTGTGATGGAGAGTGGAATTGAGGGTGGCGGGCTCTATACAAGCCGCCCGCCGGCTTGCCAAGGGGAGGCCGGCGCGGCGCTCATTTCTGCGCTGGATGGCGCATCGCCGTCGGCCCGAACCAATGTTGTCATAACTGCATCTCGATCGTCAGCTTGGCCGTGTCGCCAGCCCGGAGGCCTTCGCGGACCCGCACTGCCGTCTTGATCGGCAAGAGCAGGCTGCCGGATTTCTTGTCGGGAAACAGCGATGTCCGCCATCTGGTCTGGCCGATGACGGCTTCCACGCCAAGCGAGCCCCAGGGGCGTGCCATCCCCGCCATCGCCGTCTTGATCCGTGCCCCAAGCTCCGGCGGCAGCGTCACAAAATGCCAGCCGCCCTTGCCTGGATAGACCCAGATCTCGGCTTGCACGTCGTAGCGAAACATTTTGTGCCCTTCCTCAGATCAAGGCCGTCACGGCTGGCTTTGCCATGGTGTCTTGTTGGCAACGCCGGCGATCGGCGAAACCATCCATGATATCCATTCTTCCCTGCAAGAGAGGATGGCAGCGTCGCCGTTGCACTACCGCCTTATCACCATCGGAGCGCGCCGGACTTCCCAGCCTTCCCGTTCCAGTTCCGGCACGCTGTGGTTCTCGCTCGGGTAGCCGACGCAGAAGTAACCGATCAGCGTCCACTCCGGCGGCGCGTCCAGGATCGTCGCTATTTCGGCCGGATCGAGGATCGAGACCCAGCCCATGCCTATTCCTTCCGCGCGCGCCGCCAGCCAAAAGGTGTGGATTGCCATCACCGCCGAATATTCGATGGTCGCGGACATGGTCAGGCGGCCGAGCCCATGCCCCTGTTCTGTCGCGCGGTCGGCGAAAACCGCGAATTGGCAGGGCGCTTCGTTCAGGCCGGCAAGTTTCAGGCGCGCATAGAGCGCGGCGCGTTCGCCGCCGAAAGATGCGAGCGCCTCCGCATTGCAGCGCTCAAAGCATGCCCTGACGGCGGCGCGGCACTGAGCACTCTCGACCATGACGAAACGCCAGGGCTGGCTCAGCCCGACCGAGGGCGCAATGCTGGCGACGTCAAGCAGCCGCTCCAGCGCGCCTTCTGGGAGCGGCGTCGGCTTGAATCGCCTGACGTCCCGCCGCCACAGGAAGAGATTGACCAGCTCGGCGCGAAAATCGTCTGGGAATTCCGGGCCTGACGTCATGGTGTCGTGCTGCCTTTGCTAAGGGGAGTAGGGGAGTAGGGGAGTAGGGCAGTAGGGCAGTAGGGCAGTAGGGCAGTAGGGCAATAAGGCGGCCTTATGTAGCAAAAGCACCAACTTCCCGCACGACCTAAAGAGTGGGTTCCCATAAAATCCGGGCCATGGGACAGCCACTCGTCATCTATGCCTTGATCGCCAAGCGGGCGGAACTGTCGGGCCAGGTTCTGGACTTGGAACGGCAGAAAGCCGTCTTGGAAGACCAGCTAGGCCACATCGACGCTGCGCTTGCGATCTTCGGCTATGCCAAGCCGCCAAGCGACATCAAGCCCAAGGTCACGGCTATCCGCCTGTTCAAACGCAACGAACTGGCGCGGCTACTTCGCAGGGACAGCGGACAAGGCACGAACCGTGAAATCGCCATGCGGATCATGGCCGCAAAGGGCTGGGATGCCGCCGACAGTGATCTGCTCGCCAAGGTGACAGACAGCGTCAAGGGCGCGAAGAAATGGCAGGGCCGGCGGCAAAGCGCCACCAGCCCTAGCGACTCCGTCATCCGATAGCTAGCGCCTTCTTCACGGCATCCGGTTCGCGATCAATGATGGTGAACAGGACACGGGCCGCAGTTTCGGGCACGCGGGTTCCCTGTTCCCAATTGCGCAGGGACTCCAATTTCAGCCCAAAACAGGCTGCAAATTCTTTTTGTGACATGCCAAGTTTGTTTCGGATTCCTCGCACATCAACGCTTGTGGGGGCTCGCCAAGGAATCACCCGCGCCGAGGACAAACTCGCCGCAACTCTATCGCCCGCACGGCTCGCCCTGGCCGGGCTATTTTGGTTCACAGTCGGATCAGGCGCGCCCGCGTTCATCGGCGGTTCAGGTTCCATGGCGTAACATTGGCCCAGCGAAGGAGGAGGGCCATGAAAAAGCTCTTGTCTGTCCTTGTGGCCGCAGTTTTCGGTACGGCTTTTGCCTTGCCTTTGAATGCCGCGCCTCTCTCTATTCCGAAATCTGAGCAGGTGCAGAACAGCGCCGTCGAACAGGTTAGGCACCGTAGACACTGGCGACACAACTATGGTCACTGGCGGGGTGGTCGTCACTGGAACCGACGGTACGCATTGCGGGGGTGTGGCTACTATGGGTGTTACCCGCGCCGCTATTATAGGCCCTACTACAGACCCTTTTATCGCCCCTACTACGGCTTTAGCCCCTATTACGGCCACCGTGGTTACTACCCGCACTATTACAATGGCTCAGGAGTGAGCATCTATCTGCATTTCTAGCTACGAAATCGTGGAAAGCGTCCCATACCCCCAAGCGCGGTTTCAGGGAAGGCGGAAAGCTGGCGGACCAGAGTGTTGGACGCCCGACGCGAATCGAATGGCCTTGGCCATTCCGATTTCAAGTTTGCAATCCGTCAGAGGATTTTGACTTCCGCAGCCGCACTCAGGACCCTCCGCCATTTTTCGGGAATGAATTCGACGCCGGCCTTTGTATGCTGCGACATGTTGGGAAGCGAGCGTTACTGAAATTCGACCGTAGCGCCAGCGTAAGCGAGCCCGGCATCCTATGCTTGCCGCAATCCATAGGAGGTTTCATCCCGTCCGAACCTAAAGGACATCAGCGCCCCGCCGAGGTGATTACGTTAGCGTTGATCTCGAACACCATCCTAGCCAATGCCTTGGCTTGCTTGCCCTGCGCAGCACAGGAGAGCGACCCGGTCAGAGGGTCACCTCCGATGTGCAATACGAATATCTCGATCGCTGGGATGTCGATCGGCTGAACCAAATACTCCAAACCGATACGCATCGGTTCGCCGGGCTGTCCGAGACCTACAGTCCGGCCCGCAACGCTGTCCGGCTGTACCGCGTCACCTATTCGTCCATTGTTCCAGAGCGCGGCAACAAGCCGATCACCGCAACCGGGCTCATTGCCGTTCCTGACAGGGACGGGACGTCCTTCCCGATGATTTCATACCAGCACGGAACCGCGTATGGAAAACAGGAAGTGCCCTCATTTCCGGACCAGTCCCCGGAAACCCAGCTAATGATCGCTCAGTTCGCCGGCCAAGGATACGTCCTTGTCGGCGCGGACTATTTTGGTTTGGGGGACTCCGACGAGCCCGAGGGTTATCTGGTGAAGGGCAGCCATCAGCAGGCCAGGCCACTTTCGACATGCTGGCAGCAAGCCGGGCCGTGCTTGATCATCTGAAGATCGGGAGCGCCGGACTTTTCCTAGCCGGGTGGTCGCAGGGCGGCTTCGTGACGATGGCTTTCCTGGAAAAACTCGAGAGAGCGGGCATTTCAGTGAAGGCAGCTGCCACGGCAAGTGCGCCGATCGATATCTTTGTGGCATTGAACGGCGCCCTGAACTTTCCCCGAAAGAATGATGCACCGTGGATGACGACGATCGTCATCCTGACGGCCTTCTCCTTTGAGAACTACTACGGCACTTCCTTACTCCCTACTCCCTACTCCCTACTCCCCTATGCGGCGGCGGCAGCCGCCGCCACCTTGCGACCGAGGCCATCATGCAGGTCGAGGCAGCGCTCGAACCACTGCGCCACCACATCGCTGTCGTCGAGCAGCCGGTAGGGCGAGGCGATGCGCGCCCATTGCAGCGCGCCGAAGATGATGTAGTCCGCAAACAGCGGTGATTGGCCGCCGATGAACGGCTGATAGGCGAGCGTCGAGCGGAACGGTTCCAGCCAGGCGCGGAAGGCGCCAAGGCCGGCGTCGCGCGCCGCCATCACCTCTTCCAGTCTCTTGCCGAAGCGCTGCTCGCGGTTTTGGCGGAAATAGGCGGCGTTCGCCTCGTCCTGCATGGCGTGGAGGTCCATGATCGCCGCAGTGGTGACATAGGGATGGATGGTCAGTTGCGACCAGCGTTCGATGAAGCGCGCCATCGCCTTGCCGCCGTCGCCGGAAAACAATGTCGGCCGCTCGGGATAGGCCCCGTTGAGATAGAGCGCGATGGCGAAGGAATCGGCGACCACCTTCTCGCCGTCGCGGATCACCGGAACGAGTTTCGAAACGCCGCCTTCAACTGTCGGCACTTCGAGAAAACGTGTCGGCACGGTGGAGATGTCGAGCCCCTTGTGGGCGAGCGCCATCGCCGCCTTCCAGCAATGCGGGCTGAACGGACGGGCGGTATCGCGTCCGACGAGGTCATAGAGCAGAATGGTCATTGGCGGCAGCTTCCTTGCGGTCTACTAGAGCGATGTTTCGGGCAGATGCGGGTAGGCACCCGAAACGGGGTCTCGCGGGTCGGGAGAAAAAGATGAAACAGCACTTCATGATGTTTGCGGCCTACAATCAATGGGCCAATGGCCGCATCTACGATGCCGCCGCCGATCTCGACGAGGAGGAATTTCACTGCAATGTCGGGGTTTTCTTCGGCTCGATGATGGGCACGCTCAACCACCTTCTGACCGCCGACCGCATCTGGATGAGGCGCTTTACCGGCGAGGGCGACGCGCCGGCCAGGCTCGACACGATCCTGCACCGTGCCTTGCCGGGCTTGCGGCTGGCGCGCGAGGCCGAAGACAAAAGGATCATCGACTGGGTCAGGGCGTTAAGCGACAAGGCTTTGTCCGGCCGCTTCTCCTACATGACCGTCTCCGACATGCGCACCGTCTCGCAGCGATTGGCACCGGCGCTCGATCATTTCTTCAACCACCAGACCCATCACCGCGGCCAGGCGCACGCGATCCTGACCGTTCTTGGCCGGCCTTCGGTGCCACTCGACCTGACGCTGTTCCAGCGGAGCGAAGAGGGGCGCGCCTACGCCTGATTTCGGATTATCCGGATCGAATTGAAAGGAAAACCCGTCGAAGACGAACAGCATCTTCGACGGGCCATAGGCGCAAAAGAGGCCTAGCCAGTCAGGCGGCGTATCCGCCCTGGCCCCGGGCGACCGGCTTGACCGAGACCGCCGGCTGGGCGGAAGGCCAGAGAATGCCTGCCGTCACCGCGAAGGTGATCAGGGCATCGCGCGCCGCTTCGGGCGAGATCTCGCCGGCGCGTGCCGCCTCGCAGGCCTTCACCGCGCCGCCGTAGCTCAGGCGTCGCCGCGATGGCGGGAACTCGGTCAGGAACTCATGCATGTCGAAGAGCGAAGCGATCATGCGCTTATGGCCGGCGCCGACGGTTACGGCGACCGGGGTGAAAAATGTCGTGTCGTGCATTCTGGCCTCTTGAATTGGGCGGAGGTGACGGCGGACGCCGCTCTCCGACCTGGGTCGGACGCCCAGAAACGCGGATTGCGGCTTCAGGTTCCATGTTGCCGAAATTTGGTTTTCGCAACCAAGTCCCGTGGCATGAGCGCCGTGCCGAAGAGGCGGCCTATTTCCACATGTCACGCATGCGGGCGCCAAGGTCGACGCGCACTTGCGGCTGGCGGCGCGGATCGTCCTTGACCTGGACGCTCGCCCACGATGTCTGTTCGAAGGCGCTGAGGATCGAGGCCGGGATGAAGCGGGTGCGCGAAGCGTAAACGTGACGATCGCCGCGCGCCGCCTGGCCGTGGACGAAAAAGCGCTGCGGCATGACCAGGTGCAGGCCGTCCTTGGCCCGCGTCATCGCCACGTAGAGCAGGCGGCGCTCCTCGTCGATGTCCGCCTTGCTGCCAACGGCGAGGTCGATAGGGATGCAGCCGTCGACGGTGTTGAGCACGAAGACGTTCTTCCATTCCTGGCCCTTGGCAGAATGGATGGTCGACAGGATCAGATAGTCCTCGTCGCGATGCGGCGGCCCGGCCTCGTCGCTGGTCGCATCCGGCGGATCGAGCGTCAGCTCGGTGAGGAAACGCTCGCGCGAGGCGTAGCCCGAGGCGATCTGTTCGAGCTGCAGAATATCGGCCCGGCGCGTCGTTGCGTCCTCGTGGATGCGGTCAAGATGCGGCTCATACCAGAGCCTGACCTGTTCGAGATCAACAGGCCATTTTCCCGACCCGGTGCGAAGCTGCGAGAACAGCGCGACGAAACCCGGCCAGTCGTCGGCGGCGCGTTGCGGCGGCCGGTAGCGCGCCAGCCCCATCGCTTCGTCGAGCGACGTCGCCATGGTGTCGACGATCTGCGAAGCCGCCGAAGGGCCGATGCCGGGCAAAAGCTGCAGCACGCGAAAACCGGCGACGCGGTCGCGCGGGTTTTCGGCGAAGCGCAGCACCGCCAGCACGTCCTTGACATGGGCGGCGTCGAGGAACTTCAGCCCGCCGAACTTGACGAACGGGATGTTGCGGCGCGTCAGCTCGATCTCCAGCGGCCCGCTGTGGTGCGAGGCGCGAAACAGCACGGCCTGCGCCTTCAGCGCCGTGCCGGCCTCACGCTCGGTCAGGATCGCCTGGCAGACGTAACTCGCCTGCTCGGCCTCGTCGCGAACGCTGACCAGCTTCGGCTTTTCGGTCGATCTGCGCTCCGACCAGAGGTTCTTGGTAAAGCGCTCCGAGGCCTCGCCGATCACCGCATTGGCGGCGGCCAGGATGGTCTCGGTCGAGCGGTAATTGCGCTCCAGCATGACGATCTCGGCCGGCCGCGCGAATTGTTTTGGGAAGTCGAGGATGTTGCGCACTTCCGCCGCGCGAAACGAATAGATCGACTGCGCGTCGTCGCCGACCACCGTCAGCCCGGATCCGTCCGGCTTGAGCGCCGTGAGGATCGAGGCCTGCAGCCGGTTGGTGTCCTGGTACTCGTCGACCAGCACATGGTCGAAGCGCCCACTCAGATGCGCTGATATCTCCGGCTCGCCGGCCATCTGCGCCCAGTAGAGCAGCAGGTCGTCGTAATCGAGCACGTTCTGCGCCTGCTTGGCCTCGACATATCGGGCAAACAGCGCCTTAAGCTGTTCTGCCCAACCCGCGCACCAGGGAAACACCGAACCGAGAATCTCGCCGAGCGGCGCCTGCGCGTTGACCGCACGCGAATAGATCGCCAGGCACGTGCCCTTTGTCGGAAAACGGCCTTCGGTTTTCGAGAAGCCGAGTTCGTGCCGGGCGAGGTTCATCAGGTCGGCCGAATCCTCTCGGTCATGGATGGTGAAGGCCGGATCGAGGCCGATCTCCAGCGCATAGTCGCGCAGCAGCCTGGCGCCAATGCCGTGAAATGTGCCGGCCCAGCTCAGCGCATCGGTGATCACGGAAGCGTCCCGGCCGAGCACCTCGCCGGCGATGCGCTCGACCCGCTTGGCCATTTCCGATGCGGCACGACGCGAAAACGTCATCAAAAGGATGCGCCTGGGGTCAGCGCCCCTGACGATCAGATGCGCGACGCGATGCGCCAGCGTGCTGGTCTTGCCGGAGCCGGCGCCGGCGATCACCAGCAACGGCCCGGCGACCGCGCCGTCGCCATGCTCGACGGCAAGGCACTGCTCGGCATTCAGCTTTGCGAGATAGGCAGGCCGGAAGGTCGAATCACGGGCAGCGAGGTTCATTGCCCATCAAGCATCGTTTCTGCTTTGTTCGCAACGCTCTCGACGTGAAAGTTGCGACCGATGCGTCCGATTCTACTGGCGCACACCAGCTGATGAACTGGGCCTAGCGCTGGGGCTCTACGCCCATCGCCGCCGACTGCCGCGGCAGCGACTTGTCGTCATCGGGAGGCGGCAGCAACAGCGGATCGAAGTCGTCGGGCACCTCGTCGATGATTTCCCTGACTATGCGGTAAGCCATGTAGACGGCCGCCCCGGCTATGAGCAGACGGATCATGATTTTCTCCATTGATGTGGACCAACCGAAGAGCCCGCGTTTTGTTCCCCGCTTTCCAAACGCCCCAAGCTCT
The DNA here is from genome assembly GCF_024707545.1 of Mesorhizobium onobrychidis. Classification (NCBI taxonomy): domain Bacteria; kingdom Pseudomonadati; phylum Pseudomonadota; class Alphaproteobacteria; order Hyphomicrobiales; family Phyllobacteriaceae; genus Mesorhizobium; species Mesorhizobium onobrychidis. The sequence goes on along the minus strand of NZ_CP062229.1, from coordinate 5,174,523 downwards.
GCCTGAGCGTGCAACCAAATCGGCACCGTCTCGTTTGCCCGGTGACAGGAGGTTGCGATGAACAAGCTCTCAATTTTGCTGGCCCCGACCTGGCTCGTTTTGGCGGCAGCGCTGGCTGTCGCGGCTTGCGATAACAACATCCCACCGACAAAGGCTCCCGGCGCCGATCAAAACCCGCAGGTCGACCCTGCACCCAAGTCGACGTCAGGCGGTGATCAACCCGGCACGCCGTCGGCGCAGTGATGGAACGCAGTAGGAAAGGTGGCCGGCGCCGCTTGGGAGGGGAGCGATGACGCCGGCCAGGCGGGTATCAGGTCCGCCGCATACCTAGAGATAGCTGAGTCTTGCCGTTGCGTCATGGGGTGATCGCGGAAGACGACCGCCTTGAACAGGCAATCAACTGACAAATGTGACAAAACTGCAATTTTCAGATGCGAGACGTCGATGCTCGCCAGGCGCCGCGCCGTCGCAGCAGGTTCCCGGCCCAATTCAAAGCTGGCCCTCTGATCCGGCGAGGCCGGCAATCGGATCTATCCTCCCGCGGCATCAGGCAACCCGCCGCTGCCGGCCATTTTTATGCCTTATGCGGCCGACCGTCGCTCAAGGTCTTGCGAAGCGCTGACGTCCCGTGCAAAAGCGCGGCCATGCTGATCATTAACGACCTTTCGCTCCGCATGGCCGGACGCCTGCTTCTCGACCATGCCTCGCTGACCTTGCCGGCCGGCAGCAAGGCAGGGCTTGTCGGCCGCAACGGGACCGGCAAGACGACTTTGTTCAAGGCGATCACCGGCGACCTCGCCTCCGAGACCGGCTCGCTCGGCCTGCCGAAGAACACGCGCATCGGCCAGGTGGCGCAGGAAGCGCCCGGCACCGAGGAACCGCTGATCGAGATCGTGCTCAAGGCCGACCTTGAGCGCTCCGCACTGCTCGAGGAGGAAAAGACGGCGACCGATCCGCACCGCATCGCCGACATCCACATGCGGCTGGCCGATATCGACGCCCATTCGGCCGAGTCGCGTGCCGCCACCATCCTCGCCGGCCTCGGCTTCGACGACGACGCCCAGCGGCGGCCGGCCTCGTCCTTCTCTGGCGGCTGGCGCATGCGCGTCGCACTCGCCGCTGTGCTGTTTGCCGAGCCCGATCTTCTGCTGCTCGACGAGCCGACCAACTATCTCGACCTCGAAGGCACGCTGTGGCTGGAAAACTACGTGTCGAAATATCCGCACACCGTGCTGCTGATCTCGCACGACCGCGACCTGCTCAACCGCGCCGTCAACTCGATCGTCCATCTCGACCAGAAGAAGCTGACCTTCTGGCGCGGCGGCTACGACCAGTTCGAGCGCCAATATACCGAGCAGCGCGAATTGCAGGAGAAGGGCAGGGTCAAGCAGGAAGCCGCGCGCAAGCACATGGAATCCTTCGTCGAGCGCTTCCGGGCCAAGGCTTCCAAGGCGAGACAGGCGCAGTCGCGCATCAAGGCGCTGGAGAAGATGAAGCCGATCGCCGCAATTGTGAACGACAACGTGCGACCGTTCTCCTTTCCCGAGCCGGTGAAGACGGTGGCCTCGCCGATCATTGCGCTCAACAACGTCAATGTAGGCTATGTCGAGGGTGAGCCGATCCTGAAGAAGATGACGCTGCGCATCGATGCCGACGACCGCATCGCGCTGCTCGGTGCCAACGGCAACGGCAAGTCGACCTTCGCCAAATTGCTGTCCGGCCGCCTGAAGCAGGAGACCGGCACGATGACGGTGGCACCGGGGCTGAAGGTGGCGATCTTTGCCCAGCATCAGCTCGACGATCTCCGACCGAATGAAAACGCCTATGAGCATGTCCGCCGGCTGATGCCGGAAGCGCCGGAATCGAAGGTGCGCGGCCGCGTCGCCCAGTTCGGCCTGACCACCGAGAAGATGAACACCGCCGCCAAGGACCTGTCCGGCGGCGAGAAGGCGCGGCTGCTGATGGGCCTGTCGGCGTTCGAGGGGCCAAACCTGTTCATCCTCGACGAACCGACCAACCATCTCGATATCGACAGCCGTGAATCGCTGATCCATGCGCTGAACGAATTTCCCGGCGCCGTCATCCTGATCTCGCACGACCGCCATCTGCTCGAGGCGACGGCCGACCGGCTGTGGCTGGTCAAGGACGGCACGGTCAATCCCTATGACGGCGACCTTGATGACTACAAGACGCTGGTCACCGGCGTGTCAGGCGACCGCCGCGGCAAGCGCGAGGCCGAAAAAGCCTCGAAGGCCGACCGCCGCCGCGATGCGGCCGCACGCCGCGCCACCTTCGAGCCGCTGGCCAAGGAGATCCGCGCCACCGAAGCGCTGATGGACCGCATCCGCAAGCGCATCGACTTGATCGAGGACGAGCTCGCCAATCCGGCGGTCTATGAAAAGGACCCGTCGACGGCGACACGGCTGGCCAAGGAGCGCTCGCAACTGGCCCAGACGCTCTCCGCTCACGAGGAAAAATGGCTGTCGATGTCGGCGGAATACGAGGAAGGCACGGCGGAGTAGCGCGACGCCCCTCTGCCTTCTCCCACAAGGGGGAGAAGGCAAGGCGCCATCTGGGCCTACACGCCACCGCCATAAACGGCTAGTTTGGCCCCATGAATCAGCACGCCAAGCTCAGGATCGGCCATTCGGCCTGTCCGCATGATTGCCCGTCGACCTGCGCGCTCGAGGTCGAACTGCTCGACAGCAAGCGCATCGGCCGCGTCCATGGCGCCAAGGCCAACAGCTACACATCAGGCGTCATCTGCGCCAAGGTCGCCCGCTATGCCGACCGCGTCCATCATCCCGACCGCTTGCTGAAGCCGCTGATCCGCGCGGGCGCCAAGCGTGAGGGCCTTTGGAAGGAAGCGAGTTGGGAGGCCGCACTCGACCTCGTCGCCGAAAAGTTTATCGAGGCCGAGGCAAAATACGGCTCGGAGACGGTCTGGCCCTATTACTATGCCGGCACGATGGGGCTGGTGCAGCGCGACGGCATCGAGCGGCTGCGCCACGCGAAAAAGTATTCCGGCTTCTTCGGGTCGATCTGCACCAATCTGGCCTGGACCGGCTGGATGATGGGCGCCGGCGCGTTGCGCGGTCCCGACCCGCGCGAGATGGCCAAGTCCGACTGCGTGGTGATCTGGGGCACCAATGCCGTGGTCACCCAGGTCAACGTCATGACCCACGCGATCAAGGCGCGCAAGGAACGCGGCGCAAAAATCGTCGTCATCGACGTTTACGAAAACGCGACGATGAAGCAGGCCGATCTCGGCCTGGTGCTGAAGCCCGGCACCGACGGCGCGCTGGCCTGCGCGGTGATGCATGTGCTGTTCCGTGACGGCATGGCCGACCGCGCCTATTTGGAAAAATACACCGACGACCCGCACGGTCTGGAAGCGCATCTTCAGACGAGGACGCCGCAATGGGCGGCTGATATCACCGGGCTTTCGGTTGACGAGATCGAGGCCTTCGCCCGCCTCGTCGGCACGACCAAGAAAACCTATTTCCGCCTCGGCTAGGGCTTCTCGCGCCAGCGCAACGGCTCCGTCAACATGCATGCCGCCGCCTCGATCGCCGCGGTCACCGGCTGCTGGCAGTATGAGGGCGGCGGCGCCTTCCATTCCAATTCGGGCATCTTCAAGCTGAACCAGGAACTGCTGGAAGGCACGCGGATGCGCGACCCCGCGATCCGCCATCTCGACCATTCGCGCATCGGCCCGGTGCTGACCGGGGCGGCGGACGCGCTTTATGGCGGCCCGCCGGTGACGGCGCTGCTGATCCAGAACACCAATCCGGTCAATGTCGCGCCGGAGCAGCGGCTGGTGAAGCAGGGTTTTCTGCGCAGCGACCTGTTTTCCTGCGTCCACGAACAGTTCATGACCGACACCGCAAAACTCGCCGATGTCGTGCTGCCGGCGACAATGTTCCTCGAGCATAACGATGTCTACAAAGGCGGCGGCAACCAGCACATCACGCTCGGTCCCAAGCTGATCGACCCGCCGGAAGGGCCGCGCACCAATCACTTCGTCATCGAGGAACTCGGCAAAAGGCTCGGTGTTGGCGACAGGCCTGGCTTCGGCATGAGCGAGCAGCAGCACATTGATATCATTTTGGGCAAGCGCGGCCTGGGTAGTTTTTCGAGCCTCAAGGAAGAGAAGTGGGTCGACTTGCAGCCGGATTTCGAAGCGGCGCATTTTATCGACGGCTTCGGCCACGCTGACGGAAGATTCCGCTTTCGCGCCGACTGGACCGGGCAGGCGGCGCCCAACCGGCCGCCGAGAAGCATGGGCCTGTTCGGGCCGGTGGCAAGCCTGCCGGAATTTCCCGATCACGTCGACCTGATCGAGGTGGCGGATGCGGCGCATCCGTTCCGGCTGACCACCTCGCCGGCGCGCAATTTCCTCAACTCGACTTTTTCGGAGACGCCGGTGTCGAAGGCCAAGGAGGGCCGGCCGGAACTGCTTTTGCATCCGGACGATGCGGCAGCCTATGGGCTGGCCAATGGCGACCGCGTCGAGATCGGCAATACGCGCGGCGAGGTCGTGCTGCACGCGAGATTGTTCGACGGCGTCAAGCGCGGTGTCGTGGTGGCCGAAGGCATCTGGCCCAACAGCGCCCACGAGCGCGGCGAGGGCATCAACGTCCTGACCGGCGCCGACGCGCCGGCGCCCTATGGCGGTGCGGCGTTCCACGACAACAAGGTGTGGCTGCGCCCGGCCAATTGAAGCGTCGGAACGATATATCCATCCAGCCGTTTTTGCGTGGCGGTGGAGAGATGGTGATGGCAGAAGCCTTGGCAGCGCCGGACCCCATTGGAAGAACGCTTTCGCCCGGCGAACTGGTAACCACGATGTCGCACTTTCATCGCGCCGAGATTCTGCGCATGACGGGGTGGCGCGACCGCCTGGACCGGACGAGCAATTGGGCGATAACGGTCGTCGCGGCGATGTTGTCCGTCTCGCTTTCGACGGCCAGCGCGCATCACGGCGTGCTGCTTTTTGCCATGCTGCTTGTCTTGTTGCTGCTGTGGATAGAAGCGCGGCGGTATCGCTTCTTCGACGTTTACCGGGCCCGCGTGCGCCAGTTCGAACGGCACTATTTCGCGCAGATATTCTCGCCGCAGCCGGACTTCGCGTCCGATTGGCTGTTGGTCGTCGGCGAAAGCCTGCGCACTCCAAAATTCCTCATTTCGCAACGAGCGGCGTTGGCGCGCCGTCTGCGTCGAAACTACATCCACATGCTGCTGATCCTGCTGCTGGCCTGGATCCTCAAACTGTCGACCCCCAGTCTTCTAACCGAAGGTGTCCGCATCGACTTCGTCAGTTCGGTGCGCGAGGCCGTTGTCGGCGCTGCCCTGGGGCCCATCCCCGGCGTGGTCATCGTCGTGCTGGTCGCCGCCTTCTATGCCGGCCTGCTGGTCACGGCGTTCCTGACCGCCGGCGACGACGGCGAACTCTCCTTCGGTGACGTCCACGTCTAAGCGGCAAACCAAAGCCGGCAGCTGCATGACTTCATTTGCGCGTCAGCGGGAAAATCGAACCGATCGGTTCGTTTCTATTGACGGATCGTGCAATACGGAGTGAACGCCGGCTCAGCAGATGGCCGGGCCACGCAGGCGTATTTGCCTAACATCTTGAAGAGGATGTAAAAAATTATGGCGAAGGAAGCCATTTGGCGGATTTCAAGCACCCGATTCGGGGCGTGGCCGGAACATCTTTGTGATTGGAAACCGCCGCACTGCCAACCCACCTCGGGGTGGTCCGAGCGACGCGAAATCCTCCCAAGGCACGCCACGAGACGGACGACAACACTGAAAGTATGAAAATACTGGAGTACCTGAAATGACCAAGATTGCTCTTACCGCTGCCGCCATCCTCATTGCCACAGGCAGCGCCTTTGCCGGCAGCGACCACTATGGATCGGACGGCGTCAACCAGCCGGCCGCGGCTGTTGGCAATGCGGCTGTTGGAAATGTCGACAACACGTTCACGGGTTCGATCCGCAAGCTGCTCCCGACCGAGCACAACGCTGTCAACACCAATGCGACGCCCGAGTCCGGCACGGCTCAGTCCGTCGTGCCCCAGTCCGGCCGGGGCAACTGGGGCCGCTAAGTCCCCAAGCTCCGGAACTCAAAGAACGGCGGGCTTGGCCCGCCGTTCTTGCTTTTGCATATCGAGTCACAGCCAGCAGCGCCGCCCTTTCTAGGACGCGCAAAGGACGCTGTAGCACTTTGATTTTCGCGCATGATCTTTTTCGAACTGAAGGTCAGCGCAGCAAAAATCGATTCCGATTTTTGGGCCATGCGCAAGCGGTCCAGCTTTTGATAGAACCGCAGAACCGCTCTAAGTATCTGTTTTTACGCAATCCCGGACGGAAAACCGCTGCGCACTTTTCCTGGAATTGCTAGCGCAGATCCTTCGGCCAAACGCAGTGCGTCAGCCGCGCGTTGCCGAGGGTGAGCCGCGCCCAGTCGCCGTCGACAACGAAACGGGCAAGGGCCGCCGTCGGGAATTTTTCTTCAAGCTTTTTGAGTGCCGCGGCATCCGATCCGGTGCCGGCGAGCCGGCGCGCGAATTCCTCCAGGCCGGGATTATGGCCGAGCACCAAAAGGCTGCTTGTTTCCGTATTTGCCTGTCGTATCTTGGCGAGAACGTCTGCCGTGCTGGCCTCGTAGAGCGCCTGGACAAATTTGGCCGGCGTTTGCGCCGGCAGTTGCGCCGAGACCAGCCGCCATGTGTCGCGGGTGCGCAGCGCCGGCGACACCAGCGCCAGGTCGGGCAGCCAGCCGCGCCGGGCAAGCTCGCGTCCCATCAGCGGCGCTGTCTTCAGCCCGCGCGGGCCGAGCGGCCGGTCGAAATCGGCAAGTGCTGGATCATCCCAGCTCGACTTGGCGTGGCGAAGCAAAAGCAGTTGTTTCATCGACTTCAACTCAGTCCCAAGGGATATTGGGCTGGATGTCTTTCCCATACCCGCCACCATATTTTTTGCCCGTTGCGGTATCGAAGGCTGCCCAGAGTTCTCCAAAGATAAACAGGCCCACGCACTGTTCGTCCCTGTCCCATTTCACTGCGATGTCTGCTTCATCGATTGCCCAGGCACCTGAACGAATGTGCATTGAATTGATGACAAGGCCCGCTTGTCCGTTTTCGATTTGAACAAGATAGAAGTATGCTGTCGCGCTGAGCCGGTCTTCTACTTCGTCATATTCGAAAACGCCGGCCAAATCGCCTGTTGTCCGGATCGCGCTATCGAAAGCACCCATTGAAATGCCTGCGATCAAAATAGGGTCGAGACGTCGCGCGCGCCATGGACGACGCGGACGATCTCGATTCGCTGTTCGGCCAGGCGATAGAGCACGAGATAGTTGCCGATCGTCAATGCGCGCGCTCCGCGAGCGATATCTGGTCTTCGCGGCCCCGACTCAGGAAAGGCGGCAAGCTGAAGGATGCGCTCGGCGATGGCATTCAGAAAATGATCGGCGGCTCGCGGGCTGGCCTCGGCGATAGCAAGCCAGATATCGATAAGGTCATTTTCGGCCGCCGGGCTGCGGATGATCGGCATGCCTGCCATAGGCTATTTCTTGACAGCGTCGCTGAAGCGGTGATGCGCCTTCAGCTTGATGTCCTCGATGTCGAAAGGCGCGAACGGGCCGCTCTCCAGCCCTTCCGTCCAGGCTTTCCGCAGCCGTTCCGCTTCCGCCTCGCGCAAGGGCTGGCGAAGGCGCCATTCGCGCAGCGCCTCGCGGATCACTTCGCTTGCCGAACCATACTGCCCGCTGGCCACCGCGCCTTTGACCATGTCCAGCAGTTCCGGAGAAAGCGCCACGCTGACTTTTTCGACTGTCGCCATCAAACTGTCTCCTTGCCAAGATAGTAGCAAATATTGCTACCATCTTCAAGAATGGTTCTCAGGGCGTGATGCGCGCCAGATGCTCGAGGTCGGTCTCCTCGCGCAGCGGATCGGGCGCCATCACCACGGAGGTGCTGTTGTCGGCATCGTCGGCGAAGTGGGCCAGCACGGTGCGGCCGCCTTCCATCCGCGCCTTGCCTTCGGCGACCAGCCCGAGCGCCAGCGGATAAAGCCGGTGCTCGGCCTTCAGCACGCGCGCGGCGAGCATGTCCTCATTGTCGCCGACCATCACCGGCACGGCGGCCTGGGCGATGATCGGGCCGTCATCCATATCGAGCGTGACGAAATGCACCGTGCAGCCATGGATGCGTATGCCCGCGCGCAACGCGCGCGCATGCGTATCCAACCCCTTGAAGGCCGGCAGCAGGGCAGGGTGGATGTTGATCATCCGTCCCAGCCATTTCTCGACGAAGCGCGCGCCGAGGATGCGCATGTAACCGGCCAGCGCCACGATCTCGGCGCCGAACGAGACAAGTGCGGCGTCGATCGCCCCGTCATGCGCTTCCTTGCTGCTATAGTCGGCTCGCGAAATCACCTTGGTGGCGATGCCGCGCGCCGCGGCGATACCGAGACCGGCGGCATTGGCCCGGTCGGAAATGACGCCGACGATCTCGGCCGGATAGTCCGGGTTGCTGGCCGCAGCGATCAGCGCCGTCATGTTGGAGCCGCGCCCCGAAATCAGCACCACGGTGCGTTTGCGCGTGCTCATAGGCCGATCGAGCCCCGATAGATCACGCCGGCGTTGCGGCGCGGCACGATGCGGCCGATCGGCGTCACGGTCTCGCCGGCCTCCTGCAGCACGGCCGCGACCTGTGCGGCCTGGCCGGAGGCGACGGCGAGGATCATGCCGACGCCGCAGTTGAAGGTGCGCATCATCTCTTCGGGCGCCACGCCGCCGGTCTTCGCCAGCCATGAGAACACAGGCGGCACCTCGATAGCGTCGAGGTCGAGCTCGGCCGAAAAATCCTTCGGCAGGACGCGCGGGATGTTTTCCGGGAAACCGCCGCCGGTGATGTGGGCGAGCGCCTTGATGCCATGCGTGTTACGGATCGCCTTGAGGATCGACTTGACGTAGATGCGGGTCGGCTCGAGCAGCGCCTCGGCCAGCGTGGCTTCATCATTGAAGGGCGCCGGATCGGTCCACGCAAGGCCGCTGGTGGCGACGATGCGGCGGACCAGCGAAAAGCCGTTCGAATGCACGCCCGACGAGGCCAGCCCCAACAGCACGTCGCCCTCAACAATGTCGTCGGTCGGCAGCAGCTGGCCGCGTTCGGCCGCGCCCACGGCAAAACCGGCAAGGTCGTAGTCGTTGCCGTGATACATGCCGGGCATTTCCGCGGTCTCGCCGCCGATCAGCGCGCATCCGGCCTGCCGGCAGCCCTCGGCGATGCCGCCGACGATCGAAGCACCCTGGTCTGGATCGAGCTTGCCGGTGGCGAAATAGTCGAGGAAGAACAATGGCTCGGCGCCCTGCACGACGATGTCGTTGACGCACATGGCGACGAGGTCGATGCCGATCGTGTCGTGCTTGCCGGCATCGATGGCGATCTTCAGCTTGGTGCCGACGCCGTCATTGGCGGCGACCAGCACCGGGTCGGTGAAGCCGGCGGCCTTGAGGTCGAACAGGCCGCCAAAGCCGCCGATCTCGCCATCGGCGCCCGGCCGGCGCGTCGCGCGCACCAGCGGCTTGATCTTCTCGACCATGAGATTGCCGGCATCGATGTCGACACCCGCCTCGGCATAGGTGAGCCCGTTCTTGCGCTTGCCCATCACTCTTTCCTGCTTTCCGGGGCTCTTCGCATGAACGGCTGCGCCTCGCAAGGATAACGGCTGGCTCAGGCACTTTCGGCATCACAAAAGAGTGGACAGAGGCTTCAGGCAAATCTCCAACATTGGCGATTGGCGAAAGCCTTGAAGACAGCCAATCTCTCCTCCACAAGGGGCGAGATTGGCAGCTTCTGCGTCGCTCTCACTTGCCGTAGCCTCTCATCTCCATCATGTATCATCAAAACAGAAGCGACGGGATATGCGTTTGACCATCCCCAACATGATCACGATCATGCGTTTCGTGCTGGTGCCGGGCGTGGTGCTCGCCATGCTGCAGGCGCGCTGGGACTGGGCTTTCGCCGGCTTTCTCATCGCCGGCATTTCCGACGGCGTCGACGGCTTCATCGCCCGCCATTTCAACCAGTTTTCGCAGCTTGGCGCCTATCTCGATCCGATGGCCGACAAATTGCTGCTGGTGTCGGTGTTCGTGGTGTTGGGCTTCATCGGTGAATTGCCGCTGTGGCTGGTCGTCACCATGGTGTCGCGCGATGCGCTGATCGTCTGCGCCGTCGTTTTGTCCACCGTCATGGCCCACCCGGTCGAGATGAAGCCGCTGTTCGTGTCGAAAGCCAACACCGCCATCCAGATCGTGCTGGCGGCGGTGGTGCTGGGCGAACTGGCTCTCGCCATCGACCTCGACCCGCTCAGGCCGGTGCTCATATTGCTGTCCGGGGTCTTGACCGTGGCTTCGGCCGCGGCCTATCTCGTGGCTTGGCTGAGGCATATGAGCGGCTATGGCGAAGGCTCCACACCGGGCACCTGACCAGGACATCGACGCGGCAGCCGAGGCTGCGGCTGCCGATGCTGCCGCGTCTGGCGTGTTTCGCCGCCAAATCCGCTTCTGGCTGATCAGCGCCATCATCCTCGCGATCTTTCTCTATGTCTTCAGCGGCATCCTGCTGCCGTTCGTCGCCGGCATGGTGCTCGCCTACTTCCTCGACCCGGTCGCCGACCGGCTGCAGCGGCTCGGCCTGTCCAGGCTGATGGCGACGATTGTCATCCTGTTTGCCTTCATCGTCGTTCTGGTGCTGGCCTTCGTCATCCTCATTCCGGTGCTGGCTTCGCAGATGGCCGATTTCGCCAGCAAGCTGCCGGAATACCTGACCCGGCTGCAGAGCCTGATCACCAGCTTCGATCCGAGATGGCTGGAAGAGCAATTCGGCGTCGACGCCAATGGCCTGCGCGAAGGGTTGAACTCGCTGCTGACCTCCGGCTTCGGCCTCCTGACCACGGTGTTCACCTCGATCTGGAGCTCCGGCGTGGCGCTGGTGTCGGTGGTTAGCCTGTTCGTCGTCACGCCCGTCGTCGCCTTCTACATGCTGCTCGACTGGGACCGCATGGTGGCGATCGTCGACAGCTGGGTGCCGCGCGACTATGTCCAGACCGTCAGGGTAATCGCCAACGACATCAACACCGCCACCGCCGGCTTTGTGCGCGGCCAGGGCACGCTGTGCCTGGTACTAGGCGCCATGTACGCCACCGGCCTGACCTTGACCGGCCTGAATTTCGGCATCCTCATCGGCCTGTTCGCCGGGCTGATCTCTTTTATTCCCTATGTCGGCTCGCTGACCGGGCTGGTGCTGGCCGTCGGCGTCGCTTTCGTTCAGTTCTGGCCGGACTGGACCATGGTCGCGGCGGTGGCCGGCGTGTTCTTCGTCGGCCAGTTCATCGAGGGCAACATCCTGCAGCCGAGGCTGGTCGGAAAAAGCGTCGGCCTGCATCCGGTGTGGCTGATGTTTTCGCTGTTTGCCTTCGGCGCGCTGTTCGGCTTCGTCGGCTTGCTGATCGCCGTGCCGGCCTCGGCCGCTGTTGCCGTTCTGGTGCGCTTTGCCATTTCCCGCTATCTGGAGTCGCCGCTCTACAAGGGCCACAACACCGAACCTGTCCCGCCGCTGCCGGCGCGTCGCCGCGGGAGCGGTGGGCCGCGCAGTTGAGCCAGATGCCGGACAACAAGGCAGTTGAGCCAGATGCCGGACAACAAGATTGACCCGCCGCGCCAGTTGCCGCTCGATCTCGGCCACGGCACCGGCTATTCGCGCGACGAGCTCGTCGTCTCCGGCACCAACAGCCAAGCGGTGTCGCTGGTCGATCGCTGGCCGGACTGGCCGTCGCCGGTGGTAGTGCTCGCCGGTCCGGCTGGCTCTGGAAAAACCCACCTGGCCTCGATCTGGCGCGCCCGCGCCGGAGCAGTGAAGGTCGACGCCGGGCGGATCGGCGACTGCATGGCCAGCCTCGGCGCGCGGCCGGCCCTGATCGACGATGTCGATGCCGGTCCGGTCGATGAACAGGGGCTGTTCCATCTGATCAACGCGGCGCGCGGGGCCGGCTCGACCTTGCTGCTGACCGCGCGGCGCTTTCCGTCCGCTTGGGGCGTCAGTCTTCCGGACCTCGCTTCGCGGCTGAAGGCGGCGGCGACGGTCGAGATCCACGAGCCCGACGATCACTTGCTGGCCGGCGTCATCACCAAGCTGTTTGCCGACCGCCAGGTCGAGGTCGAGCCGCATGTCGTGCAATATCTGGTGCGCCGCATCGAACGCTCGCTGGCCACCGCAATGCGGGTGGTCGAGCGGCTGGATCGCACCGCGCTGGAGCGCAAGACGCCGATCACGAGAGCGCTCGCCGCCGAAACCGTCAGCGCCATGGATGAGGGGCAGGGCGAGTTCGAGATTTAGGCGGTGGGAGCCGGATGAGGGGTGCTGGAAGAAATGAGGCGCTGGCGATCCTGTCGCTGAACGCCCGATCGGATGGGGGTGTCTGCCAAGCTGGAACACCCCTCATTCGACCGAGCGGAGCCTGTCCTCGGGCTTGCCGGAGGCAAGACCCGTGGGCTCGGCCACCTTCTCCCACAAGGGGAGAAGGAAAAGCCTCGGCCGTGTCCCATTTCGGGAAACCAGTGCTGGCATCTGTCTTGCAACATCAGCCTTGCCGGCTAACCCCGGTCCTGATTGCGTATCAAATCAGGTTGTAGGCTCGCCGGGAGTGAGGCGGTTGGGGTTCTCTTCCCGGCGAGCTTGCCTTCAATGAGGGGTCGGTAGTCGCGTGTACGGCACTGGCAACCGCGCTCACGGATAGTCGCAACCGCTCGCCTTAGGCCGTTGTAATGGACCGTTGAATGGTCTATTTTCATTGCAAACATGGACCAGAGGTTGGTCCATAGAGGAGCGGCCGATGGAGGTATCCGTTACAGACGCCAAGGGACAGCTGACAGAATTGGTGCGTCGTGCCGAGGCAGGTGACGAAGTCATTTTGACCCGGCACGGTCATGCGGCCGTACGCCTGGTTCCCGTCAAGGCAGTGCCGGACAGGAAAAGCCGTCGGGCATTGCTGGAGGCGATGCGCGCATCCGGCGCCGCGAGGGCGAAGGATGGGCCATCTGCTGCGCGAAGCCAGGATTTCCTCTATGGCGATGATGGCCTGCCCGAATGATCGTGGTCGATACCTCGGCGCTGATGGCGATCGTTCTTGACGAGCCGGAGGCTGATGTCTGCATCGCGGCGCTCGGGGCCGAAGACGACATCCTGATTTCCGCCGGCACCGTGGCCGAAGCGCTGATCGTCGCGGCGCGGCGCAATGTCGGCGAAGAGCTGTCCGGCCTGATCGACGGGCTTGGTTTCGAAATTGCGGCAGTGACGCCGGCCTCTGCGCGCCGTATCGCCGAGGCCTACGCGAAATGGGGTAAGGGCATTCACCCGGCTGCGCTCAATTTCGGTGACTGCTTCGCCTATGAAGTGGCGAAGGAACATGCCTGCCGCCTGCTTTATGTCGGCGACGATTTTTCGAGGACCGATATCGAAAGCGCTCTTTAAGGAAGCAAGCAAAGCCGATAGGTGCGATCCTGTTTTGAAACCCCGTCGAGCCGTCCGGCGGTCCCGATCGAGACTCGTCACAACCGCCACTGCCACCGCTCAACTCCCGCCGTCGGACGGGGCGCGTTCCACGCCGAAGCGCCTGCGGTAATCGCCAGGCACCAGGCCGGTTATCCTGGCGAAAACTTTGCGGAAGGAGCCGGGATCGTCATAGCCGACATCCCAGGCGATCTGGTCTATGGATCGGGTCGTCGCTTCCAGCATCTCACGCGCCTTGCCGACGCGCAGGTGCTGGCAATACTCGGTCGGCTTGAGGCCGGTGGCGTTACGAAAGCGGCGCAAAAAGGTCCGCTCCTCCAAGGCCGCATGCTCCGCCATGGTGGCAAGCGTCACACCGCGCGCGCCTCTCGCCTGGAGCCAGTGCTGCACTTTGAGGATAGCTTCGTCGCGATGGCTCAGCCTGGGAGCAAAGGGGCTATAGAAGCGTTGCTCGCGCCCCGGCGGGTCCACCAGCATGAAGCGGGCGGTTTCTATCATCACGGTCGGCCCGAGCACCCGGTCGACGAGCTTCAGGCCGAGATCGGTCCAGGCCATGTAGCCGCCGGCGGTGATGATGTCGCCATCGTCGATGACCAGCTTGTCGGCATCCAGCACGATGTCGGGGAAGCGTATCGCCAGCGCGTCGCGATAGGCCCAGTGCGTTGTCGCCGCACGACCCGACAGCAGACCGGTCTCGGCAAGCACGAAGGCGCCGGCGCAGACCGAGCCGAGCGTCGCGCCCGCCGCATGGCGGGCCCTGAGCCAGTCGGCATAGGGCGCGGCCACCTCGCGCGGAATCGGATCACCCAGGGTCGGAGGCAAGATGACCATGGCAGGTCCATGGCCGGGGCCGGGCTCGCTGTCGAAGGTGCGGATGACGGTTTGGCTCGCCTCTTGCAACTGCCAATGGCTGACACGAAGCCTCAGCACGTCCGGCGACCGTTCGGCAGCCAGCCGGTTGGCCAGCTGGAAGAGATCGGTCAGCCCAAGAACGGCCGCTCCCTGAACGCCAGGATATACAACGAGGCCGATTTCGACCGGATCACGCGCCGCGATCATTTGTCAGTTTTGCCATGTACAATGTCTGTTTTGCCAATCCTCACCATGACTCCGTTGCAATAGCTTGTCCACAGAAGGAACGAACCTTCCCCCAACCAATTCAGCCAACCACATCGAGGAGTACGACGATGAGCACATTCACCACCAAGGACGGCACCGAGATCTTCTACAAGGATTGGGGCACAGGGCAGCCAATCGTGTTCCATCACGGCTGGCCGCTCAGCGCCGACGACTGGGACAACCAGATGCTGTTCTTCCTCGACAAGGGCTATCGCGTTATCGCGCATGACCGGCGCGGGCACGGTCGCTCGACACAGACGGCAACCGGTAACGAGATGGACACCTATGCCGCCGATGTCGCGGCTCTGGTCACTCACCTTGATCTCAAGAGCGCCGTCCATATCGGCCACTCGACCGGCGGCGGCGAGGTGGCGCGTTACGTTGCCCGCTACGGTGGCGAAGGACGCGTCGCCAAGGCGGTGCTGATCGGCGCGGTGCCGCCGATCATGCTCAAGACCGACAGCAACCCCGGCGGCCTGCCGATCGAGGTCTTCGACGGCTTCCGTGCCGCTTTGGTCGCCAACCGCGCCGAGTTCTACAGGGATGTGCCGGCCGGCCCGTTCTACGGTTTCAATCGCGAAGGCGCCAAGGTCTCGCAAGGGGCCGTCGACAACTGGTGGCGCCAGGGCATGATGGGCGGAGCCAAGGCCCATTACGACTGCATCGAGGCTTTTTCCGAGACCGATTTTACGGAGGACCTGAAGAAGCTCGACGTGCCTGTCCTGATCATGCACGGCGATGACGACCAGATCGTGCCGATTGCCGACTCCGCTCTGCTTGCAGCCAAGCTGGTGAAGCACGGCACGCTCAAGGTCTACAAGGGCCTTCCGCACGGCATGTGCACCACCCACCCGGAGATCATCAATCCGGATCTCCTGGCGTTCATCCAAGGCTGACGCTTCGCAGCTTCAGGCGGGCTCGCCCGGAAATCCGGGCTGCCCATCGGTCGTTTGGGTGCTTCGCCCGTCGCAGATGCTGTCCGGCGCAGCTGCGCCGGCAGCACGGCTGTCGCGGTGAATGAATGGTCGGAGTGGAGAGATTCGAACTCCCGACCCTCTGGTCCCAAACCAGATGCGCTACCAGGCTGCGCTACACTCCGATGCGTTGCGGGCTATAGGGTTCCGGGCTTTGGAAGGCAACCCCCGAAACGACAAAAACGGAACGAACGCAATACAGTGGCAGGGAGTTGCACGAAAAGTCCCATCAAAAGTGCCACGGCCGTTCATCGCGCTCCTCATGGATAGAAAAATGAAGTAGCCGCGCCTTGTCGCCCTCTGGCGCTACCGAGGCTCGCGTTCAACTAGGTCGGCGGCGCGTCAACCGGCGGCGGTGCTTGGAACATCAATCGCTTCGCCAGCAAGAAAGCTGCTTGAATTGAGCGATCCTCAGCCCGTCACCAACGATACCCATCCTCAGAATTCTGCATCTTGTTCTCATCGAAATCCGCGCGACCGACAACCTGGAAAAGGCTTAGCTAGCCAATCGCAACGCCCCTCGAGCGGCCAATAGCTTGTGCTTTTCGAAGATCGCTAGCTTCTGTGGATAAGTGATCCGCACCTTGGCGTTGCACCCGTCACACCTGAAGTGCGCGATCGTTTTGAGCGCAGAGCCCTTCCTTACCGCCGGATGCGAGCAATTCGGACATTCGAATGTGAGCGCAACATCAGACAAGTCTTCGGCTAAGCCCATTTCCATCCCCCTTCGCAAGCGCTGTAGCTACACTCTGGCGAGTCTCAATTAGCAATTCAGATGTAGCAATTCAGATGTAGCAATTCAGATGCCAATCCCATTGTCCCAAAGCGAGACGAGAACGATTTGCTTCGGGATTGGCCAAGCGCCTTGGGCGCCCGACACAACGTGCTCGGCAGCGGCTCCCGCTAAGAGTTGATTACCGCGGACCGAGTCCTTGCGGGGGGTGCGGGCTTGGCTGCGCGACCCCTTAAAAGACGAAAACGGAACAAACGGCAGGCCCGGGCCGAGAGCGGGGCGGGCGGGAAATGCAGCCAGCCAAGTCCCGCGCAACGGTTTCGCAGCGCCGTCTCAGCGCCCAGGTTGCTGTCCGGTCAGACCTTCACCAAGGCGGCCGTCGCATATATGAAGGCGACGCCGGCTCCCAGCCCCACGCACGACCGGCGGCGTGAAGAAAGGCATCGAGACCCTTCTGGCTACGGCGCATCAGGTAGGCGCCGACCTCGACGATGACCTGCAGGATCGCCCCGGCGCCGATGGCAAGCGCCAGCGCCGACCATTGCGGCGCATAGGCCAGGCTGCCGAGCCACATTCCGAGAACCGCAGGCCCGCCGGCTAGCAAGGTCAGGCCGGCGAACGTCCACAGCGGTAGCCGCTCCTGCTTAGTTTCTGCGTTGTAGCAAACCGCTCAAGCTGATCGGAGGGGATGGGTTTTTTTGCCGTGAACCCTAGCGTGATCATCGTCGGTGGCCCGCCGTGCCGAAGGGGTACGGCAGGCATCGGCCTTGCCGCCGGCCGCATTGCGCAGTAATGACGGGAATACAGCGGCGGTGCCGCTTGCACGTAGCAACGAGGTGTCCATGTCCGCGCGCATTTTCAGCCCAGCCAAAACCGCGATGCAGTCCGGCAAGGCCAAGACCGGCCAGTGGGTGCTGGAATTCGATCCCGAGATGCGCAAGAAAATCGATCCGCTGATGGGCTATACCACGTCGGGTGACATGCGGAGCCAGATCAGGCTCACCTTCGACACCCGGGAAGAGGCGGTGGCTTATGCGGAGAAAGAGGGGCTGGCCTACCGTGTCGAGGAGCCGAAGGAATCCAAGCGCCGCCAGATTTCCTATGCGGAGAATTTCCGCTATGACCGCAGGACGCCCTGGACGCATTGACCGGCAAATGCCGGGCAGCCGTCCCAGCGCATAACTCAGCCGGCCCTTAACGTCGGCCCAGCGGTCCCGTAGCTCAGCTGGATAGAGCACCGGCCTTCTAAGCCGATGGTCACAGGTTCGAATCCTGTCGGGATCGCCAGTATTTTCAAAGACATAGTGCCATATTTCCGACTTCGGGAGAATGGCATTCCGACCCGTTTAGAGGGCCGTTTACAGATTTTTTTCCTCATGGGTTCCGCTCGATGCGGAGAATGACGGCATCGAACCGACGCTGCCATTGCTGATCTGCGAGCGGGCACAGTCACGCATAATGAGTGGAGCGAGCGCAACCGTGCGCGCGATCAGGAGGTCGCCGTTCTCGGCCGTCGTATCGATGGAATCCGGCAAGAGGTCGGCGTTGTCTACGGCACGCGCGACGTGATCCAAGGCATTTGGCTTTTAAAGGTTCCACGGCAGTCGCTTGCTTGCCTGTTGTCGAGAGCGTCTGGTGGTGCTTGCGCCATAATATAAGATAAGTCTAATGTAAGTCATGATCCGGCCATTGAGCGGCGCGGCGACGCACTCAGGATGGGCGCTATTCATCCGGTGGATATCACGCAAAGGGAGGACGAGATGAGGCTGGTTAAGTCATTTGCATTTGCTGCTGTGCTGCTTCTTTCCTCTGCATTGTCTGCGGCCGCCCAGTCGGCTCGCGAGGACATCGAAGCGGCGCTGACGAAATTCACGGACGCCTTCAACAGCGGAAACGCGGCGGCGGTGGGTCAATTGTATACCGAGGACGCTGCCGTGCTGCCGCCCGACGGCAAGCGCGTCGATGGCCGCAAGGGCGTGGAAGAATTCTGGCAGGGCGCGATCAAAGGCGGGATGAAGAATCTCACCCTGAAGGCGCTGGAAGTGGAAGAGAGCGCGAACCTCGCCTACGAAGTTGGCGCATTTACGCTCGATGTGCCGAGCAAAGACGGCGCCCTCTCCACCCTTGCGGGCAAGTACATCGTCGTCTGGAAAAAGGGCGACGACGGGACATGGCGCTTGCATCGGGACATCTGGAATTTAGGTGCGGCCCAATAAGGGATAGATATCCAGGCACCCATCGACCGCATTGGCGAAAGGTGTGGCGGGCTTTTTGTCTCCCTATGGAACACTGGCACGCGCAAGACGTTCGCCTCCTGCAGTAATATTTCCGCAGTAATATTTCCTGTGCACATAGGAATGCTGCGAGATCGGATTGTCCCCTCCGATCAGCCCGCGTCCTTCCCCTCCGTGGGGCGCGGGCCTCTTCGTTCATGGAACCGAAACGATCAAGGCTCGTCGGACGTGCAGCTCTGCGTGTTGCACCGAGCAAAGGCGTGTTCAGCCTCGATCGCATCGGGCATCGGCGCTCTGAATTCACGATGATGATGCAACCACCGCCATGTCTTCGCGTTTAACCGCCTTCAATCCTGGGAGCGACAAAAATGACGGCGTTTGTCCCGATTACAATCTACCTGAATCACAGGCCGATAGTGATCGCGTCGATAGCCGACGCTGCGAAAGCGCTTCAGCAACCATGGCCATCCATGGACAAGCCGTCCCGACTTGAAGCAATCCGAATGATCGAGGAATGCTTGGCCGGACATTGCAGTCACCAAGCTGCGTTCGCCGCCTTCGAGGCTGCTGCAACGGAACAGGGACTTCATAAGCAGAAGCCCCCAAGCGAAGGCCTCAAGAAATTCGACGGGGTTGCTGAAGATCTGATGTGAGGTCGCCCTCGCTGCTCGCAGACCTTCCGCGAGGGCGCATCTCGCGTCTGCGATTCTGCAACGGGGTGCGGTTTTTTGGTGTATGATAATGCCGCACGAACAAAATCTCTGGGCGAAGGGGGTTTGTCATGCCGATTCGTGGAAAAGCCGAGCATGCGGGTGTCTTCAACCCGACCGAGTTGGCCCTATTGGCGCGGGTGTTCGAGCGGTTGAAGATTGACAGTGAATCTGCGCATCGACGTGAAGCGCTCGCGTCCCGAATTATTGCCAACTACATGGCCGGAGTGGTGGACGAAGAAGAACTTCTGTCGGTTTCGAAACAAGCGCTGGGGCGGTAGGACCGGGTAAAGCAAGGCTAACCGAGTTGAGCATTCCAACCGCCGGCTGGTAGACGCGACGCAGCCGGCGCGCGTAGGATTTCCTACAATCCGGGCACACCCACCCCCGCCCACCCTGTGCCTGGTGAACGACTGATCGCCCGCCGTGCCGAAAGGTGCGGCGGGCTTTTTGACTTCCGTATGGAACACCGGCTCGGGGAGGGCGTTCGGCTTCTACCGCACCTTCTCCTGTGAACCAAGCTGCGAGATCGGTGTCGCCTCCCGATCAGCCTGCGTCCTTCCCCTTCGTAGGGCGCGCGGCCTTTCATCCATTTGGCCGATGCACTGGTCGTGAAAGTACCCACACTAAAGCTGGATCAGTTCCTATGATGCCAACAGACCTTTGCCCGCGATCTCTCCCGGAGGCGCGGGCTTTTCGAGCGGTGATTATCTGGTTGACAAACCCGGTTGGGAGATAGCCAACAAACCTTCCTACATGGGCGATGAAATTCCCTCGCCCAGTGTACGACCTTGCCAACACATTGAACGAGATCGAGCTGGCGCGGGCACTACGTGCCAGCCTTGCGTGTCGGAGGGCTCGAATGATCGCCTTACTTAGCGAGCTTGCCCAAACCCGAATGGAAGCCAGAGATGCCGCCGCCGTCCGCGCTCATGTGCGAGCTGCCGGCACTGCCCGGCCGTAGGCGTTGACTAATTTTTTCCGTTCCGGAAATGCTAAGGCTTGCCTGTCGCAACCAATGGTAGTAGAGTGATATGATTAAGTCTAAAAGTTGAGTAGATGTAACAGGTTACTGGGTGCCATGGGCGAGCGCGGTGAGGAATACCTCCCTGAATGGATTGCAGGCCATCTGTCCGATGATCCGGTAATTGCCGGAGACATCTCGGCCAGAATTTTGAACATGAAGAACGTTGGGCTCCCGTCCCGTGGGATGAGGAGAAGCCAGCGCAAAGAAGCGTCGATCGAGGGCGGAGGTGAGGTTTTGGAGGCTCCGTCGACTCGCGCGATCACCGTCATCTTCCCAGACGCAACACCCATCATGCTATTGGCTGTCTTGGCGCTTTCCGTGCTGTTGCTCCTGGGCGTGGCAGGGTCCGGGCTATTAGATGAGGCGGTTGCGTCAAGGCTCTGATGGAAAGCGAGTTCGAACTGCTTGGCGTCGAAGCGCGGAGAGGCATGCCCGCGTTTGCGCTCGTGGGCGAGCCGGGCACCCGGAAATATGTCGGCAGTGCCTTCGTCAGCGTCAATCGCGAGATGCGCGAGCGGCTTTGCGAGCGCGTCCAGGAGCATGCCGGCGAAGGCACCGAAGGACATGAAGAAGCGGCCGGCAACGCGGTGGGTGAAACCGGGCATGAAAGCCTGCGTGAAGCATTTGCGCGGCGAGGACGATCTTCGGCACGCCTCGCCTATCGCGCGACCGTCGACACTGAACGCATAAAAAGCGACAAACCGCGCTGTGCCTCCGGCATGAGGCTCCACATCAGGCATGTCCGTCCGTGACGAGGAAGAGCTGCGCCACGCCTCTGCTGGGCTCCAGCGACGAGGACGCCTCAGTCGCGCTCGCATGGGCCACCCGCCAAATCGAGGAATGGCGGGTGGTCCTTTATCAGCGCAGGAAGGGACTTAGCTGCGCAGATCTCAGTTTCGTTCTTCGGTCCAATTCGTCAAAGTCCGATTATCCCTAGCTAACGACCATTCCAATCGCCAGGAACGCGGTGGAGACGGCCAAGACCGGAGCGAGCAACCAGCGGGCTCGGTGAACGCTATTTTCCATGGGCTCTCCCATGAACTCACAGCGAGCAACTACTACGAGCAGCCGCAGTTCCGGGTGGCGCGATGTCCGGACTATTACGCGAAACCAGGTAAGACTTAGGTCCCGTCTCGGATCAGACCGAAGCCCAGCCAAGGAACGTTTGCAGCTGCCTGAGGTTTGGAGAGCCTGGCGCGAAGACGATGCCATTCAGCGCAGGGAGGAATGTGATCACCATGTCGAACCGTGAGATTGGAGCGTCTCAGGCGCTGCGAATGCGCGTGGCCGACCTCAACGAGAGGATGCGCGGCGCCCGGATTACCGAGAGTGAACTGAAGACCTTTCGAAAGGTCGCAGCCGTCATGGAGGACGGCAAGGGTAGAATCGATGCCGACGATTTGATTGCCGCATCCTTCGTCGTCGAGACGCTGGACTAGCCAACCGCCTACAAGCTCTTCAGAATGCGAGCCGCTGCAATGTCCCTCTCTCCCAGCCTATTCTCTGTTGGTCTGACTTTCCAATGCCCGCAGTGCAACTTCGCCGTCATCAAGAACGGCAGCTGGTTTCAGGTCGTTTCCCACTACAAGTGCGAGGGATGCGGACGCGAGATCCGGATTACCTATCGCGACAAGATTGCGATCTTCCAGAGGCATGCGCACTTGGCCATGCTCCCGCCGGCGCGATAGATGCGGCAGATGGGCAGACCCCTTCACCGCAAGTGAGCTCGAATTGCCGGGGGTCGAGCCCGAGGCGCCGGTATTCGCTCTGATGGGCGAGATCGGCACGCGCAAATATGTCGGCTCGGCCTTCACTGATTCCAGCCGTGCGATGGTATCACCAATCGCCCGGGCGCCTCGGTAGACAGGATTCGCCGACGTCGCGGGCATCTCTTGTGCTTGCGTTCATTCATGTCGCAGTGAGGAGGGGCATTGGCGATTCGCCAATGGCGGGGCAGGGCGGATGTGAACGGGGCTTTTCCACGAATGACATTGATGGGCGCGGCGGCACTGCTGATCCTGATCCTGACCTATGCCGGCGTCGCCATCGGCAGGATCCCCGGCTTGCGCCTTGACCGGGCAGGCATTGCTTTGCTCGGCGGTGCGGCGATGATCGCCATCGGCGCGCTCAGCCTGGAGGACGCCTACCGCGCCATCAATTTCGATACCATCACGCTGCTGCTCGGCATGATGATCGTCGTGGCGCATCTGAAAGTGTCGGGCGCCTTTCGCGCACTCGGCGCTGTTGCCATCGAGCACGCGCATGCGCCGTTCATGCTCCTGGTGATGGTGACGCTGCTGACCGGCGTTCTGTCAGCGTTCCTGGTCAACGACGCGATCTGCCTGGTCATGGCGCCGATCGTCGTCCACGTCACCCGCGTCATCAACCGCAACCCAATTCCCTACCTGATCGCTACCGCCACGGCGTCGAATTGCGGCAGCGTCGCCACCATCACCGGCAACCCGCAGAATATGGTCATCGGCGCGCTGTCGGGGATCTCCTATCCGGCCTTCTCGGCGGCCCTGGCGCCGGTCGCGCTGTTCGGCCTCGTCGCCGTCATCGTCATCGTACGCATCGTCTATCGCGCCGAATTCGCGCGCAAGGCCGAGCTCAGCCCCGAGGTCTATCGCGGCCGCATGCTGCCGGGACAGGTGCTCAAGGCCGTGGTCGTCTGCATCGGACTGGCGATCGCCTTCTTTGCCGGCGTCCCGGTTGCCAAGGCGGCGCTCATAGGCGGCGCCATTCTTCTCGTGACCCGCGCAATCAAGCCGGCGCGCATCTACCGCGAGATTGACGGGCCGCTGCTGTTCATGTTCGCCGGCCTGTTCATCGTCGTCGCCGGCGCCGAGAAGACGCTGCTCAGCCCCGACATCGTCGCCTCGGCAAAAAACCTCCGGCTGGACGATGTGTGGCGGCTGTCCGGCCTCACCGCGGTGCTGTCCAACATCATGAGCAACGTTCCGGCCGTGCTGGCGCTGCGGCCGTTCATACCCGGCCTGGAAGACCCCGAGCGCGCCTGGCTGGTCGTCGCCATGAGCTCGACGCTGGCCGGCAATTTCACGCTGCTCGGCTCGGTCGCCAATTTGATTGTTGCTGAGCAGGCGCGGGCGACTGGCAAGTCGCTCGGCTTTGGTGCCTTCTTCAAGGTCGGCCTGCCGCTGACGCTGGTCACGCTGCTTGCCGGGACTGCGTGGTTGGCGCTTGGGTTCTAGACGGGCGGCGGGGCGGCAAACCCGGAGTGGGGCCTCCAAACTCAGTGAGAAGCATTTAGCGACCAACCAGTGAACCACTGTCGTAATGTTTTGCAGGGTGGCAACAACTTGCGCCAAGCATATAGACCAAAGCTAAGGTTACGACTAGGCCGCTTAAAATGTTGGGTAACTAAGAAAAACCAACAAAACCGGGGAAATTAATCGCGGAATGAAAGCGTTGGATAAAGACAGCTATTTCAAGCCGAGGTGACAAGGGGGAGATAAAATGGACGACATTGTCGAACCAGTCAGCCCCGTGAATCACAGGCTTACAAAGTACCTGAAGCAGGCTCGTGATAGGTTGATCCAGACCGGTACCCGCAACCGGCTGATACACACGGCCCGCTTCGCCAAACGCGGCAAGAGCATCGATATCATTGACGAGCGCTCGGACGATGTCTTCCGTATTCTTGTCACTGACAGTAAGCGCATGCGCTTCGATCACGAAAGCGCCGGTTGAGTCCGTCGCGATCGCCTTAGATCATTGCGGTAGAGCTAGATGACTGGCTCTGCCGATCCTATCAGCTCCCAGGCTTTGCCAACCCCAAGCGCCTGGCGGGCGAAGTAACGGTACGGAGTACGAGACCAGTCCTTAACCGATGAACTTCTGTTGTCGAGGATAAGGTCACCCTTCGAGGTCCTCACGGTGAGCACCGTATGACCGTCCCAACCGCTTCGGGCGACCGTCAAAAGGAGCGCCGATGCAGGCCAACCCAGCTTCATCAACTCCGCCTTTTTCAGAATGGCAAAGTCTTCGCAGTCGCCATACCTGCTTGGCACCCTCCAGTCATCGTCTGTCCCGTTTGTGGCCATGTCGGAACTTTCGGTTATGCGCCGGTTAACCGAACTGTTTACGCTAGCAAGCTCGGCACTGCGCGAATTCGTCAACTCGACCAGCTTCTGACTACCGCTCGTGCTACAGAGCCTCTTTTCACGAGCGCAGAAGTCATGGAAGGCCGGGGGTGCAAATGCATGGCCAATCATCTGCATCCGCGTTCCGGTGCTGAGCACGGTCTTCCCCCCGGTTGACATGGCAGAAATCGAACCACTGGTCGTGCTACAGCCGGTGCTTGCCAGTACGCATGCGAGAAGAGCGGTTGTTGAAATTTTCATCGGGAACCCCATTCGTGGGCATTCCCTATCGCCGGCCAGGGCGGCGAAAATGCGGTCGAACACGCCGAGCCGGCTCCAGCGGATGAAGCGGCTGTAGAGCGTCTTGTGCGGGCCGTAGCCGGCAGGCGCGTCCTTCCACTGCAAACCGTTGCGGATCACATAGACGATGCCGCTCACAACCTTCCGGTCGTCGAAGCGCGGAACGCCGTGAGACCGCGGGAAATGCGGCGCTAGGTGAAAGAATAAAAAATTCAATAGTCATCTTTATTTATAGTCCATAATTAATTTGGATTAGTCCAAAAGAAATTGTATACTTCTTTAGATGTAATCTACACCTTTTACGGGAACATATGATTTGGATGCTACGTTACATAGCATCTGTTAATAAATTCGGAGAGTTCCGATGCGAACCGCGAAACAAATACTTACTCGCAGCACAATGCTTACCTCTGTGGCGCTTGTGTGTTCGATGCCGACCATGCCTGCTTCTGCCCAGAGCAGCATCAAGCCCGTACTTACCGCCGAACAGTGCGTCCCGCTGACTGAGCAGAACTACGCAATATGCTGCGTGGCTCTAAACCGGGACGAACTGCTTACCAGGGCGGAGCTAGACCAGTGCCCGCCCATTACGACCGGCCAGGTCGGCACTGACGATGCCGGCACTGACGATAGCGGCACCGACGATGGCGGCACCGACGATGGCGGCACCGACGACGACGGCACCGACGATGGCGGCACCGACGACGACGGCACCGACGATGACGGCACCGACGACGACGGCACCGACGATGGCGGCACCGACGACGACGGCACCGACGACGACGGCACCGACGATGGCGGCACCGACGATGGCGGCACCGACGACGACGGCACCGACGATGGCGGCACCGACGACGACGGCACCGACGATGGCGGCACCGACGATGGCGGCACCGACGATGGCGGCACCGATGACGGTTCGTCCGACGACGCCGCTGGAAATCCCGGCAACGAAAAGAGCGTCGGAGCCGCCGGCGAGGGCCCAGGCCCTCACTCACCCAGTGATTTTGGTCCAACCGGAAGCTTCGGCAAAGGCGACGCGAACGGCAACGCCGGGGGGCAAGGGAGAAGGGGAGACGCGCCGGGCCACAACTGAGGTGCTCCGAAAATAGCGGAAACGCTCGGCACAAGCCAAGCAGCCAGTGAACGTTCAAGCCAAGGTGCGGCTGGCGAAGTCGGCCCGGGATTGCGTTCCCCGGACGGCAGCATGGGGCGAACGGCGGCTTGCGGCGTGCAGTGAAGCGAGGCCAGCTTGCCGTCGAGACGATTGGCAACCGCTATTACACCACGCTCGAGAACATCAAAGAGATACGCCGGCTGTGCCGGGAGGGCGCATGACGAAAGCAATCCGCTTCCATGTAGATCCGCGCGACGTGCCGCCAAATAAAAGGCGGTGGTGGTCTGCATCGGTCTGGCGATAGCCTTCTTCGCGGGGTTTCCGGTCGCCAAGGCGGCGCTCATCGGCGGCGCCATTCTTCTCGTGACCCGCGCCATCAAGCCGGCGCGCATCTACCGCGAGATCGACGGGCCGCTGCTGTTCATGTTCGCCGGCCTGTTCATCGTCGTCGCCGGCGCCGAGAAGACGCTGCTCAGCCCGACATCGTCGCCTCGGCAAAGGACCTCCGGCTGGACGATGTGTGGCGGCTGTCCAGCCTCACCGCGGTGCTGTCCAACATCATGAGCAATGTTCCGGCGTGCTGGCGTTGCGGCCGTTTATACCCGGCCTGGAAAACCCCGAACGCGCCTGGCTGGTCGTCGCCATGAGCTCGACGCTGGCCGGCAATTTCACGCTGCTCGGCTCGGTCGCCAATTTGATTGTTGCTGAGCAGGCGCGGGCGACAGGCAAGTAGCTCGGCTTTGGTGCCTTCCTCAAGGTCGGCCTGCCGCTGACGCTGGTCACGCTGCTTGCCGGGACTGCGTGGCTGGCGCTCGGGTTTTAGGCCGCCGGCGCAGCAGGCAAGGTGGTTTCAGGAGAAAGCCTGATCGGACTATTTGGCGTGGGTGGGCCAGAACGCCCAGATCAGCAAAGCTGCCAAAGCCAGCCAGAGCGCCACGATAAAGAACATTCCGGTTCTGCTTTGCGGGCGTTTTTCGAGCGCGGCAGCCCGCACCCGAAACTCGTCCATCAGCGGCGGCGGAACAAGCCTTATGGCCAGGATTACGCCGAGCGGTACGATGATCAGGTCGTCGATATAGCCGAGCACCGGAATGAAATCCGGGATCAGGTCGATTGGGGAAAGCGCATAGGCGGCCACCATCCCCGCCACGAATTTCGCAAACCAGGGCACCCGAGGATCGCGCGCGGCGAACCACAGGGCGACGACATCGCGCTTGATGCCGCGTGCCCGGCTCTTTGCCGTTTCCAGCCATGCTTTCATCGGGTTACCTTTCGGCGCACAAGCTGCGTGTCACCGGAAGCAACGGTGGGCGTTGCCACCAAAACACCACGCCTGGCCAGGTCTCCATCTCGAGCCAACCTCCTGATCGAACCCGATCAAAACATTGGACGGCCTAGCCGAGAAAAGGTTCCCGAATATTTTTCCCGGCGGCCGGCACCGACTACGCTACCGCTTACGCGGGGCGCCACCCTTTACGCTGCACCCGCCGCAGTGAGGCCGCGCGACAGATCGGCCTTCAAATCCTCGACGTCTTCAAGCCCGATCTGCAGGCGGATGAGCGGGCCGTCATAAGGGCCCTTGGCGACGACGCGGTCGCCAAGGAAAACCGGCACAGCAAGGCTCTCATAGCCGCCCCAGGAATAGCCGAGGCCGAATATCCTGAGCGCGTCGAGAAAAGCATGCTGCTGTTTCTGGCCGCCGCCCTTGAGCACGATTGAAAAGATGCCGCTCGAGCCGCAGAAGTCGCGCTTCCAGAGATCGTGATCGGGGTGGCTGACAAGCGCTGGATGCAGCACGCGCGCCACGCCCGGCTGGCCCTCCAGCCAGCCGGCGATGGCCAGTGCGCTGCGCTGATGGTGGTCGAGGCGCACGCCCATGGTGCGCAGGCCGCGCAGCACCTGATAGACATCGTCCGGCCCGGCGCAGCAGCCCATCGTGTAGAAGGTCTCGCAAAGCTGTTTCCAGCAGGCCTTGTTGGCCGACGCGGTGCCGAGCAGCACGTCGGAATGGCCGGCCGGGTATTTCGTCGCCGCATGGATCGAGATGTCGACACCATGGTCGAGCGGGCGGAAGTAGAGCGGCGTCGCCCAGGTGTTGTCCATCATCACGATCGCACCTGCGGCATGTGCCGCGCTGGCAATGGCCGGTATGTCCTGCACCTCGAAAGTGTTGGAGGCCGGCGATTCGGTGAACACGACCCTGGTCTTGGGCTTGATCAGCGCCGCTATACCGGCGCCGGCATGCGGATCGTAGTACTCGACCTCCACACCCAGCCGTTTCAGCATCGTGTCGGCGAAGTTGCGGGTCGGGTGATAGACGGAATCGACGATCAGGACATGGTCGCCCGCCGACAGGAAGGCGAGCAGCGGCACCGTCACCGCTGCCAGGCCCGAGGGCACCACAATCGTGCCGGCCGAGCCTTCCAGCCCGTCGATGGCGCTGGCAAGCGCGTCGGTGGTCGGCGTGCCGCGCGTGCCATAGGTGTATTTCTGGCTGCGTGCCGCCATCGTCGCCGCGTTGGGATAGAGCACGGTCGAGGCATGCACGACCGGCGGATTGACGAAGCCGAAATAGTCGTGCGGATTGTTGCCCGAATGGGCAAGCCGCGTGTTGATGCCCATTTCGTTGCCGTCTTTTGTCATTGCGCTTCGCCTCTGATGAAGCGCTAGCCATAGTGCGGCGGCATTGGCCGCGCAACCGTTCGCCATCCGCCAGCCGGCGGACTTTGGATATGCCAATTCATCCCATGACAAGTCAGTCATGCGCGGTAAATCCGAGGGGCGGGTTTGCCGGCGCAGCCCCGATTTGCGTTGACCGGGCTTTGCCG
Organism: Mesorhizobium onobrychidis; assembly: GCF_024707545.1. Lineage (NCBI taxonomy): Bacteria > Pseudomonadati > Pseudomonadota > Alphaproteobacteria > Hyphomicrobiales > Phyllobacteriaceae > Mesorhizobium > Mesorhizobium onobrychidis. Next base: position 5,145,799 of record NZ_CP062229.1, on the reverse strand, counting down.
GCTTTGTTCGCACTGCTGGCTAATTTCCAGGCGCGTTTGTCTGCAATACAGGCATTTGCGGCAATTGGTTTTCAAACTGTTTCGGTTTCGGTCATTTTCCTTGACCTCACTGGAATAATCGCCTTCGATGCAGTTCGTGAATGGGAGGCAGCGCGTCGGTTGCGATGCGGGGTTCCGGGAATGGGCCGGAACGGGAAGCTGCGTTCACACGGAAAAAAGTCAGGTTCGCCTGAAAAAACAGAAAAGGGTCTGTGGGTTATGAAACACATTGCAATCGGCATTCTGGGCGCCGCCGCGCTTGGATTGGTGGCTTCGGCCGCGTCGGCGGCCACGCTCGACGACGTCAAGGCCAAGGGCTTCATCCAATGCGGCGTCTCGACCGGTCTGGCCGGCTTCTCGGCGCCGGACGACAAGGGCGACTGGCAAGGCATCGATGCGGATTTCTGCCGCGCTGTTGCGGCCGCCGTTTTCGGCGATGGCACCAAGGTCAAGTTCACGCCGCTCAGCGCCAAGGAACGCTTCACCGCACTGCAGTCAGGCGAGATCGACCTCCTGTCGCGCAACACCACCTGGACCATCAACCGCGATACGGCGCTTGGCCTGAACTTCGTCGGTGTCACCTACTATGACGGCCAGGGCTTCATGATCAACGCCAAGAAACTGCCGGGCGTGAATTCCGCGCTGCAGCTTTCGGGCGCGGCGGTCTGCGTGCAGAGTGGCACCACAACCGAACTCAACCTTGCCGACTATTTCAAGTCGAACAAGATGGAATACAACCCGGTCGTCTTCGAAAAGCTGGAAGAGGTCAACGCCGCCTATGACGCCGGCCGCTGCGACGTCTACACCACCGACCAGTCCGGCCTCTACGGCATCCGCCTGACGCTCGGCGCACCCGCCGACCACGTCGTGCTGCCCGAGATCATCTCCAAGGAACCGCTCGGACCGGCCGTGCGCCAGGGCGACGACCAATGGTACCACATCGTCAAGTGGACCTATTTCGCGTTGTTGCAGGCAGAGGAACTCGGCATCACCAAGGCCAATGTCGAGGAGATGAAGACCTCGGACAATCCCGAGATCAAGCGCGTGCTCGGCCAGGAAGCTGATACCAAGATCGGCACCGATCTTGGCGTCTCCAACGACTGGGTCGTCAACATCGTCAAGGCCGTCGGCAATTACGGCGAACTGTTTGAACGCAATGTCGGTTCGGGCAGCCCGCTGAAGATCGCGCGCGGCATCAACGCGCTGTGGACCAAGGGCGGCCTGCAATACGCTCCGCCGATCCGCTGATCGAAATGTGATCCGGAAGGCAGCGTTCCTGCCTTCCGGTTTCTCTTTCCAGGGGATGGTCGAATGGCATCGCAGGAAATTCTTCGCGAGGAGCCAAGCCGCGGCTCCTTCATCAACGATCCGAAGGTCCGCGGCATATTTTTCCAGGCGGTGGTCGTCATCGTGCTGGGGGCGTTGGTCTGGTGGATCGTCCAAAACACCATCGACAATCTGACGCGCCTGCACATTGCATCAGGCTTCGGCTTCCTCAGGGGCCGCGCCGGCTTCGACATCAGTGACAGCGCCATCGCCTATTCGTCGGATTCGACCTATGGCCGCGCCATTGTGGTCGGCTTCATCAACACGCTCATCGTTGCCGCCGCCGGCATCATCACCGCCACCATCATCGGCTTCATCCTCGGCATCGGCCGGCTTTCGCACAACTGGCTGATCCGCAAGATCTGCATGGTCTATGTCGAGGTCTTCCGCAACATTCCGCCGCTGCTGGTTATCTTCTTCTGGTATTCCGGCGTGCTTGCCGTGCTTCCCATACCGCGCGAGAGCATCAACCTGCCGTTCGGCTCCTTCCTCAACCAGCGCGGCTTCTATTTTCCGCGCGCCGTCTGGGGCGACGGCTCCTGGTTGATCTTCGTCGCTTTGCTTGTCGGCATCGCCATGGCGTGGTTCGTTGCCCGCAAGGCGCGTCAGCGGCAGATGGCGACCGGCCAGCAATTCCCGGTGTTCTGGACGTCAGCGGCGCTGATCGTCGGCCTGCCGTTGCTTGCCTATGCGCTGAGCGGCTTCCCGCTGAGCTTCGACTATCCAAAGCAATCGACCTTCAACCTGACTGGCGGCTTCCAGGTCAAGCCGGAGTTCCTGTCGCTCTATTTGGCGCTGTCCTGCTATACTGCGGCCTTCATCGCCGAAATCGTGCGGGCCGGCATCATGGGCGTCAGCAAGGGCCAGAGCGAAGCAGCCGGTGCGCTGGGTCTGCGTCCAGGATCGATCCTGCGGCTTGTGGTTGTTCCGCAAGCCATGCGCATCATCATTCCGCCATTGACCAGCCAGTATCTGAACCTGACCAAGAACTCTTCGCTCGCCATCGCCATCGGTTATCCGGATCTGACGGCGACAGCCGGCACGGTGCTGAACCAGACCGGCCAGGCGATCGAGTGCGTGCTGATCATGATGGTGGTCTATCTCGTGCTCAGCCTGCTGACCTCGGCGGTGATGAACGTAGTCAACGCCAGGATGGCGCTGGTGGAGAGGTAGCGACATGCAGGAACACGATACCTCCTGGGTTCGGACCGAAATGGCGCTGTCGCAACAGGCGCCCGCCGGCGTGCGCGGTCTGGGGGCCTGGATCCGCAAGAACCTGATCGCGTCGACCGGCGACACCATCCTGACCATCGTCGGCATCGTACTGGTCGCGATGATCCTGCCGCAGATTATCAATTGGGCCTTCATCAACGCCCAGTGGACGGGGCCGGACCGCACCGTCTGCGCCACGGTGGCGCAGGGCGGCATCCAGCCGGACGGCTGGTCCGGCGCCTGCTGGGCCTTCGTCAACGCCAAGTTCGGCCAGTTCATGTTCGGCCGCTATCCGATCGAGGAGCGCTGGCGGCCGATCCTGGTCGCCATCCTGTTCGTGGTGTTGCTGGTGCCGTTGCTCATCCCGCGCGTGCCGCGCAAGGGGTTGAACGCCATCCTGTTCTTCCTGGCACTGCCGATCGTTGCCTTCATCCTGCTGACCGGCGGCGTGTTCGGCCTGCTGCATGTCGAAACTCCGCTGTGGGGCGGCCTGCTGGTGACGCTCAGCCTGTCCTTCGTCGGCATTGCTGTTTCACTGCCGGTCGGCATCGTGCTGGCGCTCGGCCGGCGCTCGAAGATGCCGATCGTCAAGACGCTGTGCGTGGTCTTCATCGAGACGGTGCGCGGCATCCCGCTGATCACCGTTCTGTTCATGGCCAGCGTCATGCTGCCGCTGTTCCTGCCGGCGGGCGTCACCTTCGACAAGTTGCTGCGCGCGCTGATCGGCGTCTCCCTGTTTGCCGCCGCCTACATGGCTGAAGTGGTGCGCGGCGGCCTGCAGGCGATCCCCAAGGGCCAGTATGAAGGCGCCGATTCGCTCGGCCTCGGCTACTGGCAGAAGATGGGCCTGATCGTGCTGCCGCAGGCGCTGAAGCTGGTCATTCCCGGCATCGTCAACACCTTCATCGGCATGTTCAAGGACACCAGCCTTGTCTACATCATCGGCATGTTCGACCTGCTCGGCGTCGTCAAGCTGCACTTTTCCGACGCCAACTGGGCGACGCCGCAGACCGCCAGGTCCGGCCTGGTGTTTGCAGCCTTCGTCTTCTGGCTGTTCTGCTTCGGCATGTCGCGCTATTCGATGTTCACGGAACGCCGGCTCGACACCAGCTACAAACGCTAAAAACAAAAAAGGGAACCTTCCATGGCCACAGAAAATGCCGTCAGCGCGGAAGAGATCAAGGTCAATGCCGCCAAGATGCATATCTCCGACACCGATGTCGCCATCGACATCATCGCCATGCACAAATGGTACGGCGAATTCCATGTGCTGAAGGACATCAATCTGAAGGTGATGCGCGGCGAGCGCATCGTCATTTGCGGCCCTTCGGGCTCCGGCAAATCGACGATGATCCGCTGCATCAACCGGCTGGAAGAGCATCAGAAGGGCAAGATCATCGTTGACGGCAAGGAATTGACCAACGATCTCAAGAAGATCGACGAGGTGCGCCGCGAGGTCGGCATGGTGTTCCAGCATTTCAACCTGTTCCCGCATCTGACCATCTTGGAAAACTGCACGCTGGCACCGATCTGGGTGCGCAAGACGCCGAAGAAGCAGGCCGAGGAGATCGCCATGCACTTCCTCACGCGCGTCAAGATCCCGGAACAGGCCAACAAATATCCCGGCCAGCTTTCCGGCGGCCAGCAGCAGCGCGTCGCCATCGCCCGCTCGCTATGCATGAACCCGCGCATCATGCTGTTCGACGAGCCGACCTCGGCGCTCGATCCGGAAATGATCAAGGAAGTGCTGGAGACGATGGTTGGCCTCGCCGAAGAGGGCATGACCATGCTCTGCGTCACCCACGAGATGGGCTTTGCGCGCAAGGTCGCCAATCGGGTGATCTTCATGGATCAGGGCCAGATCGTCGAGCAGAACACGCCGGCCGAGTTCTTTGACAATCCGCGCCACGAGCGCACAAAACTGTTCCTGTCGCAGATCCTGCACTGATCGCTCTCACGCGAATCAAAAGAGCCCGGCCGAAATCCGGCCGGGCTCTCTTGCGTCTGAGCCGTCAGCAGGCGATTGCGCCCCGATTGCGAGGCCGTCCCTCATGAGAAAGCCGTCCCTCGTGAAAAAGCTTGGGCGTTTTCTCGCCATTCTGGTGGTGGCAATCGTGCTTGCCGTGATGCTGGGCACAGTCATTCCACGGCCGCTCTTGCCGGCGGCCGCGGCCGATCCCGCCGCCACCAGGCACATCCTGGTGCTGAAAAATCCGATCCACACCGATATCGCCATCCCGGTCGATGACGACGTGCGCAAGCGCTTCCATTTCCTGGTCGATGACGGCATTCCGGCCGACATGGCTGGGGTCCGCTACATCGTCTTCGGCTGGGGCGGCCGCGCCTTCTATCTGGAGACGCCGACCTGGTCGGAACTGAAGGTGGTGCCGGTGATGAAGGCGCTGACCCTTGACGCTTCGGTGATGCATGTCGATGTCGCCGGCAACATTGTCGAGCACCCCGACGTCGCCGGCTTCGACATCAGCGAGGAGCGTTTTGCAGCGCTGCTCGACTTCATCGCCGCAAGTTTCCAGCAAGGGCCGAACGGTCCGATCCTGATCGAGAATGCCGCCTATTCCAGGTTCGACCGCTTCTACGAAGCCAACGGCCATTTCAATGCGCTGGTTGGCTGCAACACCTGGACGGCGGCGGCTCTGCGTATCGCCGGCCTGCGGACAGGCTGGTGGAATCCGCTGCCGGCCTCACTCGACCTGTCGATGCGGATTTATAATTGATGGCTCCGGGTAATCAGCGCCTCATTCCGGCGCGCCCCCCTCTGTCCTGCCGGACATCTCCCCCACAAGGAGGGAGATATTCAGTTTCGGCGCTTCGCTTCTCCTGCAACGTTGGAGATTGGCGAAAGCCGCGGTGACGGCCGATCTCCCCCCAAGTGGGGGAGATGTCCGGCAGGACAGAGGGGGGCGCTGTCCGCCAGACGGTCGAGTTTTCATCGCCGATCGACGATTTCCGGCGGCCGCCAGCCATAGAGCCAGTCGAGATCGGCCGCGAGCTTTTCCGGCGAGCGCAGCTTCAGGAACAGGTTGCGCGCGACGGCCACCGGTCCCGCTGCATGCCAGGCGAGGCGGTTGACGGCACCGCGGCGGGCGACCTTGGCGATGCGCGGGCGCCGCACCTTTTCCCAGGCGGCAAGCGCGCTCCCGGGATCGGCAGGCGAGGCGGCGACAAAGCCGGCAAGGGTTGCGGCATCCTCGATCGCCATCGCTGCGCCCTGCGCCGCAAACGGCGTCATCGCATGCGCCGCGTCGCCGATCAGGGCGATGCCGGCGGGCGTCGTCCATGGCTGTCCTTGGTCGACCGTATGGATCGGCCATGCGGTCCACGGGCCGGCATCCTCGGCAAGCCGGGCCAGTGCTGCCGCCGTGCCACGCATGGCGGCGGCGAGGATATTGGGGTCGGCGTGGCCCGACCAGCCCTCGGCGATGATCTCGCCCCTGGTGAAGGCGGCCAGGTTGAACGCCGTGCCGTTACTGACCGGATAGGTGACGAGGTGGAAGCCGGGATGCAGGAAGGTGGTCACGCAATTGGCGGCGCCGACCGCCGCAACGGCTTCTCCCGCGACGCTGTCTGCACTGATCGTAGCGCGCCAGGCAAGCTCGCCCGAAAACCGGCTTTTGGCCGGAAGCCCGCCAAAAGCGCGGATCGCCGACCAGACGCCGTCGGCGCCGATCAGCAGAAAGCCGTCGGCTTCTACCGTCTTGCCGGCAATCTCGACTGTTGCCGTGGTATGGCGCGGTCCTGTGGCGACGCCCCTGACGCGCGCGCCGGTGGCGAGACTGATGTCCGGCTGCTCGGCAAGGCGCGCCATCAGCGCGTCTTGCAGATCGGCCCGATGAGCGACGAGATAGGGCGCCTGCCAGCGCCTTTCGGCTGCTTCGCCAAGCGGCACCCGCGCCAGCTCGCGCAGCGTGGCCGCCTCCTTGAGCACGACCGCCTCCGGCCGCACCGCCGCCGGCAACAGCCGGTCGAGCACGCCGAGCTGGCGAAGGATGCGCGTTGCGTTGGGTGAGAGCTGGATACCGGCGCCGGCCGCTTCGAGGCGCGGCGCCTGTTCGAACAGCCGCACGAGATAGCCGCGCTCGGAAAACGCCAGCGCTGCAGTCAGTCCAGCGACGCCGGCTCCGGCGATAACGACCTGCCGGGACCGGGTGTCGTCCATCGGGATGGCGTGCGCGTCAGGCGGCCTGTTCGATATAGAGGCATCCCGCAGGCTGCGTTTCCGTCGCCTTCAGCTTTGGCGAATAGCGATAAAGCGTCGAGCAATAGGGGCAGACCTTTTCATTGTCGTCGCCCATGTCGAGAAACACATGCGGGTGGTCGAAAGGCGGGTTGGCGCCGGTGCACATGAATTCCTTGACGCCGATGTCGATCGCCGCATAGCCCGCATCGTTCTGGAAATGGGGAATGGAACCGCCTGCCATCGTCGTCTCCTACATTTGCCGCATGACCCCGGATCATGCGCAAAATCAAAATTCCACCGCATCCTTTGCGCGTCCAAAGGACGCGCCGCGCTGTACCTGGATTGCATCTGGATCATAAGCTGTCTCTTTGCAAGATCGATGAAATCAAACTGTCGTAAAAGCCTGTCACAGGATAAGCTAAGCCGGTTAAGGCATGGTCCGAAAACCGAATTCGGTTTTGCTGGGGATCATGCGTAGCTTAAGTGGTGGGAGCGTCCTTTGCGCGTCCGCAAAGACGCGCGACGCTGTGGCCAGCGGGTGCGAAACGAGCAGGAACCATGAACGAACTAAGGCCGGTGCAGAGCGAATTCACTACTGTCGAGGTGGCGAGCCCCGAGGGCGGCAACCCGGACCGCTTCGTCAACCGCGAGTTTTCCTGGCTGCAATTCAACCGCCGCGTCCTCGAGGAATCGCTGAACGCCAATCACCCGTTGCTCGAGCGTGTCCGCTTCCTGTCGATTTCGGCCGCCAATCTCGACGAGTTCTTCATGGTCCGCGTTGCCGGTCTCGCCGGCCAGGTTCGCGAAGGCATCACGCTGAAGAGCCCGGATGGCCGCACCCCCGAACAACAGCTGGAACAGTTGCTGCGAGAGGTCGAGCGCCTGCAGGAGGACCAGCAGAAGAGCCTTTCCGCGCTGATGCTGCTGCTCGACAAGGAAGGCATCGAGAGCATCAGCCGCGATGCGCTGACCAAGGACGAGAAGACCTGGCTCGAGGATCATTTCCAGGAGCAGGTGTTTCCGGTGCTCACACCGCTTTCGATCGACCCGGCGCATCCGTTCCCGTTCATTCCCAATCTCGGCTTCTCGATGGCCCTGCAACTGCGCCATCGCAGGAATGGCGAAGAGATGAGCGCCCTGTTGCGCCTGCCGGTGGCGCTGAAGCGGTTCATCCGCTTGCCTGACCGCAAGCGTCATGTCCGCTTCATTCCGCTGGAAGAGGCGGTCGGCCTCTATATCAGCAAGCTGTTCCCCGGCTACGAGGTCAAGGGCTCCGGCACGTTCCGCATCATCCGCGACAGTGATATCGAGGTCGAGGAGGAATCCGAGGATCTCGTGCGCCTGTTCGAGACGGCGCTGAAGCGCCGCCGCCGCGGCTCGGTCATCCGCATCGAATTCGATAAGCTGATGCCGGCCGAACTGCGCGAGTTCGTCGCCGGCGAGCTTGGCGTCTCGTCGAGCCGCATCAGCGTGCTCACCGGTCCGCTGGCGCTCAGCCAGATTTCCGAGATCGTCGCCATCGCCCGCGACGATCTCAAGTTCACGCCCTATAATCCGCGCTTTCCCGAGCGCATCCGCGAGCACGGCGGTGACTGTTTCGCCGCCATCCGCGAGAAGGACATCATTGTTCATCACCCCTACGAATCCTTCGACGTGGTGGTGCAGTTCCTGCGCCAGGCAATGGCCGACCCGGAAGTGGTGGCAATCAAGCAGACGCTCTATCGCACTTCGAACGACAGCCCGATCGTGCGCGCTTTGGTCGACGCGGCGGAGGCCGGCAAGTCGGTGACGGCGCTGGTCGAGCTCAAGGCGCGTTTCGACGAGGAAGCCAACATCCGCTGGGCGCGCGACCTCGAGCGCGCCGGCGTTCAGGTCGTATTCGGCTTCCTCGAACTGAAGACCCATGCGAAAATGTCGCTGGTGGTGCGGCGCGAGGACGGCAAGCTGCGCAATTACGTGCATCTCGGCACCGGCAACTACCATCCGGTCACCGCGCGCATCTACACCGACCTGTCCTTCTTCACCACCGCTCCGACGATCGCCCGCGATGTCGCCCAGCTGTTCAATTTCATCACCGGCTACGCCGAGCCGACCGAGGAGATGCGGCTGGCCATCTCGCCGTTCACGCTGCGCAAGCGCATCCTCAAGCACATTTCGGACGAGATTGCCCATGCGCTGGAGGGCAGGCCGGCCGGCATCTGGATGAAGATGAATTCGCTGGTCGACCCGATCATCATCGACGCGCTCTATGACGCCAGCCGCGCCGGCGTCGAGATCGATCTCGTCGTGCGCGGCATCTGCTGCCTGAGGCCCCAGGTGCCGGGCCTGTCGGAAAACATAAGGGTCAAGTCGATCGTCGGCCGATTCCTCGAACACAGCCGCATCTATTGTTTCGGCAACGGCCATGGACTGCCGTCGGACGGGGCGGTCGTCTACATCTCATCGGCCGATTTGATGCCGCGCAATCTCGACCGTCGCGTCGAAACCATGGTGCCGATCACCAATCCAACGGTGCATGAACAAGTCCTCGGTCAGATCATGCTGGGCAATATCATGGACAACCAGCAAAGTTTCGACGTATTGGCTGACGGAACCTCCCGGCGCGCCACGCTTGAGGAGGGCGAGGAACCGTTCAACGCGCAGGAATATTTCATGACCAATCCGAGCCTTTCCGGACGCGGCGATGCGCTGAAATCGCATGCGCCCAAGCGCATCGCGCAGTTCAAGCGCCGCAAGAAAAACGGCGCAGCGACCGGCTGATGATTTCAACGTCCCAGGGCCGGCTTCAGGACCGCCGACCGCTGTCCATCATCGACATCGGGTCGAACTCGATCCGTCTTGTCGTCTATGAGGGGCTGGCGCGCTCGCCGACCACGCTGTTCAACGAAAAGATGCTGGCCGGCCTCGGTCGCGGCATCGTTTCGACCGGAAGGCTCGACCCCGAGGCTGTGACCCGCTCGATGGAAGAATTCCGGCGTTTCCGAGCGCTGTCGGAGCAGGCCGGCGCCGATCGTATGTATGTGCTGGCGACCGCCGCCGCCCGCGAGGCGGTCAACGGCCCCGATTTCATCCACCGCGCCGAAGATGTACTCAAGACCGAGGTCCAGGTGCTGAGCGGGCGCCAGGAAGCCCATTATTCCGCGCTTGGCGTCATTTCCGGCTTCCATCCGGCCGACGGCATCGCCGGCGACCTCGGTGGCGGCAGCCTCGAGCTGGTCGACGTCGATGGCGAGGCAATCGGCGACGGCATCACGCTGCCGCTGGGCGGCCTGCGCCTGCAGGACATGGCCAAGAACTCACTGGCCCAGGCGGGAAAGATAGCGCGCGACGAGCTCGCGAAGGCAAAGCTCCTGAAAGGCGGGCAGGGCAGGCCATTCTATGCGGTCGGCGGCACCTGGCGAAACCTCGCCCGGCTGTACATGGAAATGACCGGCTATCCGCTGAGCGTCATGCATCATTACGAGATCGGCATCGACAGCGCTGCGAACTTCCTCAAGCAGGTCGCCAAGGGCGAGATCGAGAAGGTAAGGGGTATCGAGGGCGTCTCAAAGAACCGCCGCTCGCTGCTGCCTTATGGCGCCATCGTGCTGCAGGAGATCATGGCGGCGATGCAGCCGTCCAAGATCATCGTCTCGGCGCTGGGCGTGCGCGAGGGCTTTCTTTATTCACTGCTCGACAAAGCCGAGCAGAAGGCAGATCCGCTGATCTCGGCCTCGGAGGAACTCGCGCGGCTGCGTTCGCGCTCGGTCACCCACGCGCATGAGCTTGTCGAGTGGACGGGCAACACCTTCGCCGCCTTCGGCATCGAGGAGACCGTCGACGAGGCGCGTTACCGCCAGGCCGCCTGTCTGCTTGCCGACATCGGCTGGCGCGCGCATCCCGAATATCGCGGCAAGCAGTCGCTCAACATCATTGCCCACGCCTCCTTCATCGGCGTCGACCATCCCGGCCGCGCCTTCCTGGCGCTGGCCAACGCCTACCGTCATGAGGGCATCTTCAACGAATCGATTGCGCCGGAAATCAAGGCACTGGCAACGCCGCGTTATATCGAGCGCGCCCGCGTGCTGGCCGCGGTGATGCGCGTCGTCTACCTGTTGACGGCGGCGATGCCGGGCGTCATGCCGCGACTGAAATGGGAGAGGCGCGGCAATGGCGTGCTGGCGCTGGTGCTGCCGGCGTCGCTGGCCGACCTTTACGGCGAGCGGCCGGCCGGCCGGCTGGCACAGCTGGCAAGGGTCACCAACCGCCGGCTGGTGCTGGCGGTCGAGGGCGGGTCTAGCGGTTCGGTGAAATAGGTGCCCGCGCTGTCGCGTCGCGACAGAGGAAAGAGAGGAAAGGCCGTGAAATCCAGGCACGTTCTTCAGCTGTTGGTTGCGGCGATCTTCGTCCTCTTCGCGGGCACCGCCAATGCCCAGACGCTTTACACTCTGTCCGTCGTGGCCAAGGGGACATTCGACCTGGACCGACATTATCCCAAAGGGTCGGGCGTCAGAACGCCCTTCAATTTTCATAGGATGTTGAGAACACCCCAGAACGGGGCGCGCATAAATTACTTTGTATTCAAGCCAAGCACGGACGTTCTCAAATTTATGAAATCGCTGTCGAAGAGCGATTTGTTTTCAAGGCTCGAGCCATGTTCAAGAGGTATTGACCAAGCTCTTTCCTCAGACCATTGGCGGATCGATCAAGCCCATTTTGGGTCGGGCCGATCTGTTACCATACTTGAAGAGACAAGAACTGATCCAGTCAGATGGCTATGTGTACGTCGCCATAGACAGCAACCTTCGAAACTACAGATGAATTTGGATACGAGTGGGTCGCAGTGGCGGTTAAGAAACAGCAGCTTTGTCTGTATGTGGGGGTAGGGCGGATGGGATATGGCAGTTTTGCCTCGCGGCCTATCAATGTAAGCCGTCTCGCAAAGTTCGTCTTCCTGGACACCAAATAAACCGGTGCTGGCCGCCTCAGGCGCGGCCTACAATCATTCGGCCGTCGGTGGAGTATGCCCCGGCGCCTGCCATTGCCAACGCCAGAAAACCGCCAGCGATGGCAATGTCCTTCATCAGCATCTGTGAATGCATGAAGGCCAGCGTCGGATCGTCGCCGCCCTGGCCATAATGGCCGATGAAGGCTGCCGCAATGCAGAAAGCGGCAAGCAGGAGTGCCACGATCTGCGTCTTGAGGCCAACGAGGATGAGCAGTCCAGCGATCAGCTCGAACAGGCCAGTCGCCCAGGCTGTGAGCGTCGGCAGCGGCAGGCCGAGACCGGCAAAATAGCCTGATGTGCCGGCAACGTCGGTAAGCGCGTGAAAGCCGGACGGAACGAATAGGGCGGCGAGCAGAAGACGGGAAAGCAGCAGCAGCGCATTGCGGGGCATTGGTCACCTCCGAGGTCGGCCAGGCCGGTTGGCTTCACTCCGACGTCTCGATCTTAGCAGAAATTCGAGCCAGGCCACTCGGCCCGGCGAATCGAAAGTCTGGTAGACTGACAACGAAAAAGGGACGCGGAAAATTCCGCGCCCCTTGGTGCAAATCGTTCCTGGACCGCTTCAGCCGCGCTTGGCGTCGACCGAATAGGCGCCGGCGCCCGAGGAAGCCAGCACGAGGAAGCCGCCGGCAATCGCCAGGTTCTTCATGAAGCTGATCATCTGCATCTGATCGGCCCAGCCGGTGTGGGCGACCAGTCCCGTGGCGACGGTGAAGATTGCCAGCACCCAGGCGGTGATCCGGGTCTGAAAGCCGATGAGGATGGCAAGACCGCCGAGCAGCTCGATCAGGCCGACGACAATCGCGGTTACGGTCGGCATCGGCAGGCCCATGCTGCCGAAGTAACCGGCGGTGCCGGCGATCGCAGTGAGCTTGCCGAAACCGGAAAGCACGAAGATGACTGAAAGCAGGACGCGGCCAAGCAGTATGGTGGCCGAGGCGTTGGAAACAGTGCCGGAACCGGCAACGGATGTGTTGGTGGACATGGTGGGCTCTCTCCGGAAGGGGTTGTGGTGTCTCCCCCAGATAGATCAGGTCGACTGTTCACCAAAGATGCGGATTTGGTTACAGATCGTTCACCGCGGTAACGTTTTTGCGATCAGCGCAAGATCATCCCGGATGCGTCATGTCCTCCGGCCGTACCAGGCGGTCGTAGTCGGCTTCGCTGACCAGCCCGGTGGCCAGCGCTTCCTCGCGCAAAGTCGTACCGTTCTTGTGCGCGGTCTTGGCGATCTTGGCGGCATTGTCGTAGCCGATGGTCGGCGCCAGTGCCGTCACCAGCATCAGCGAACGGTCGAGGGCGGCCTTGATATTGTCTTCCCGCGCCTCGATGCCGACGACGCAATTGTCGGTGAAGGAAATGGAGGCGTCGGCGAGCAGCTGCACCGACTGCAGGAAATTATAGGCCATCAGCGGGTTGTAGACGTTGAGCTCGAAATGGCCCTGGCTGCCGGCGAAGGTCACAGCCGCATTGTTGCCGAACACCTGGATGCAGACCTGCGTCAACGCCTCGCACTGGGTGGGGTTGACCTTGCCCGGCATGATCGATGAACCCGGCTCGTTTTCCGGCAGCGACAATTCGCCGAGGCCCGAACGCGGGCCGGAGCCGAGCAGACGAATGTCGTTCGCAATCTTGAACAGGGCGGCAGCGCAAGCGTTGATGGCTCCATGCGAGAACACCATGGAATCATGGGCCGCCAGCGCCTCGAACTTGTTCGGCGCGGTGACGAAGCCGATGCCGGTGATCGCGGCGATGCGATCCGCCACTCTCTCGGCAAAGCCGATCGGCGCGTTGAGGCCGGTGCCGACGGCCGTGCCGCCTTGCGCCAGTTCCTGCAGGCCGGGCAGCGTCATCTCGATGCGTTTGATCGAGGAGGCGACCTGCGCGGCATAGCCTGAGAATTCCTGGCCAAGGGTGAGGGGCGTCGCGTCCTGCGTGTGGGTGCGGCCGATCTTGATGATGTGGGCGAAAGCTTTGGTCTTGGCCTCCAGCGCGGCGTGCAAATGCCTGAGCGCCGGCAACAGGTCGTGCACGATTCGCTCGGCGCAGGCGATGTGCATCGCCGTCGGATAGGTGTCGTTCGACGACTGGCTCATATTGACGTGGTCGTTGGGGTGCACCGGTTTCTTCGACCCCATGACGCCGCCCAGCAGCTCGATCGCCCGGTTGGAGATCACCTCGTTGGCGTTCATGTTGGATTGCGTGCCCGAGCCGGTCTGCCAGACGACCAGCGGAAAATGATCGTCGAGCTTGCCGTCGATGACCTCCTGAGAGGCTTCGATGATCGCCTTGCCGATAGCCGGGTCAAGCCGCTTCAGCTCCATATTGGTTTCGGCCGCCGCCCGCTTGACGATGCCAAGCGCGCGAACGATCGACGCCGGCTGCTTTTCCCAGCCGATTTTGAAATTGCCCAGCGAACGCTGCGCCTGCGCGCCCCAGTAACGGTCGGCGGCGACCTCGATGGGACCGAACGTGTCGGTTTCGGTTCTGGTCTCTGGCGCGCTCACATGTCTCTCCGATCTGTCGAATTCGCACCGGCGTATCGCGTTGCACAAATGGCTTCAAGCGGAGATTGCGGGCGGCAAGAATGCAAATCGGTTGAAGGAACGTCTCTTCCTTCTCCCCTTGTGGGAGAAGGTGGATCGGCGCGTAGCGCCGAGCCGTGTTGGACGGAGCGCCGTCGGTGCCAAGCTGGAACACCCCTCATCCGACCGAGCTTCGCTCGGCCACCTTCTCCCACAAGGGGAGGAGGAAGAGGCTCCTCTCTCACCGACCAAGCAGCGATCGTGAGGTTGGAGATAGGCGCAGCGTTTCCGTCGGTCTGGCCAGGCCCGACTGCAATGCCTGCCACTCCGGGGAACTGGCAAGGACTGCCTCGTGGCGGGCATGGACGTCTGTGCTGTCGAAACCCGTGACGCTGATGAAGACATTTTCGCCTGATCGCACCGGCAGGCGGGGAAAGCTGTTTTCGGCATGCTCGGTGACAAACGCAGCAAGTGGCCGCGCGCCAAGTGCCGCCAGGGTGGGAATGGCGTCGGTTTCGAAGCGGCTGGCGAAGTCGGCTTCGGCGCCGGGCCGCAAATGATGAATCTTGATGACAACAATGTCCGACAAGTGATTGTCTCTGCTTGGCCTTTCGCGACCCGGCAAGGCCGCCCGTTGCGATCCCGACAGATCGAGACCGGCGCCCGGCCATGCCGGTTTCAGCAACAGCACGTCGTCGGAGGAAATCATCGTGGCGTTGGCGGCGTCGCGCCAGGCGGCCCAGACGGGGCCCTCATAGAAGGCGGTCAGTGCATTTTTCCGCGCGACCATGCCGTCGAAGCCGCGCAGCCAGACGAACATGTCAGGCCGGTCGAGATTACAGAACTGGCCGATGATGGTCATGTCAGCTGCTTCCTGCCCTTTGATCAGGTGACTGTCGAAGATGCCGATCAGCGTCTCCCGCCGGCCGGGTTTCAGCGTGTACTGCCTGAGCTCGACGACCGGCGAGGCGTCGAGGCTGGATTTCGACGGGGCATTCAGGGGCAGGTTCATCGCTCGATCTCCAAAACAGGGTATTCATCCTGTTTTAAAACAGACCGGTTGTCCTGTTTTGTCAATCTGCTATCGTGTGAAAATGTCAGCAGAGATGACCGCTCGCCCAAAGGTGCGGCCCGGGAAACGCACCAACGACCCGGAAGGCCTGCGCAAACGCGTGCTCGATGTCGCCGAAGCCTCGTTTCAGGCGCGCGGCTACCACGCTTCCAGCCTCGGCGACCTGATGGCGGCGGCAGGCGTCACCGGCGGCGCACTGCATCATCATTTCCCGACCAAGAAGGCGCTGGCGCTGGCGGTGATCGAGGAGCGGGTCGCCGCGGCCGTCGAAGCAACATGGATCGCGCCGGTGCAGGCGGCAGGCTCGGCGCGCGTGGGCGTGCGCAGCGTGTTCGAGGCCGTGGCGGCGGAGCTGGAGCAACAGGGTTTCGTGCGCGGCTGCCCGCTCAACAACCTGGCGCATGAATTGTCGCTCGCCGATCCGGATTTTCGCACTGCCCTTGCCGGCATCTTTTCGGCGTGGCGCCAGGCGATCGCCGACAAGGTCAGGGCTGACCAGCAAGCGGGCAGGGACCAGGACACCGATCCGCAACGCTTCGCCGCGCTTGCGGTCGCCACCTATTCCGGCGCCATGTCGATGGCCAAGACGGCGCAGGATTCTGGCGTGCTGCGCGATTGCCTGAACGCGCTGGAGCAGGGAACTTCCCCAGCTTCGTCATCCAAGGGCGAAGCAGTTGCGAAGCGACGTCGCAGGGTGCTGCGGCAGTACAAAGCCTTTTGATGCCGGAGCGCCAGTCGCCCTCTGCCCTGCCGGGACTTAATTCGGCAGCGGTTTGATGACCTCGTAGCCGACCACGCTTTCGGCGTTGGTGCCCTCGTCATAGCGCCTGGCCAGAACGGCCTGCAGGTCGGGCGCGTAGAGCGCGGTGAATTCATCCTGCGTCTTGCCGGCCTCGTTCTTGATCGTCTGCCTGACGGCGAGCACATTGTATTTGCAGTCGCCCAGGCTGAAGGTCTCCTTGCCCTTGACGTTGATCTCGAGCGTCTCGGTGCCCTTCGGCTGCTTGTTTGCTGCGAGGCGGACGAACACGGTCTTGCTTTTCGCCCCGGCCTTGAGCGGAAACAGCTTTCTGAGATCGGAAAATGGGATCATCGCAAGCTGACCGGTCTCGCTGTCGCGAAACACCTCGATCAAGCCGCCGAACAGAAACTGCGTCTGCGGCGATTGGGATTGGTATTCGTTGGCAACCGACACCATTCCAGCCGCCGCCGGTCGAAACTCGCTGTGGATGCCGGGCCTTTCGAGAATGAAGCCGGCCTTGGCAGCCTTGGCGTCAACGCACTCGGCACCATGAGCGGCGCTCGCCAGGATGGTGAGTGCCGTGCCGATGGATATAGTCTTCATAGCGTCCTCGTCTGCCCGCGCAAGTTGAGTCCTGACACTGAAAGCAATGCCAGACCTGCGGGGCCGTGTCGACATACCGTTCGAGGGAACTGGACAAAGAGGCGCCGGCTGTGCTGAATTTCGCGCCATGAATCGCATCTCGGCAGGATCACTCTCCCGGCGCAGCTTCCTGGCGCAGGCGGCGGGATTTGCTGCGGCCGGCGCCCTTGCGCGACCGGCGCTCGGACAGACCGGGCAGCGCGTTCCGGTCGTCGACGCCACCTTCCTGTTCGTCGCCGATGTCCATGCCTGCCGCATGGCCAGCGGGCTGAGCCCCAATTGTCAGCAGGAAGGCAAGACCGACGCCGCCTTGCTGCGCAGCGTCGCCGCGTTGAACGGTGTTGGCGAGAAGGAGTGGCCGGCCGAAATCAACGGCATCGCCACCGGCCTGCGCTCGGCCGGCAGCCGTATCGGCACGCCGCTCGGCCTCGTCGTCGGCGGCGACATGACCGACGACGGCGGCGGCCAGGTCACCCAGCCCAGCGAAGGCACGCAGCTGCTCCAGTTCAGCCAGCGTTACCAGCAGGGCGTCGGCCCCGATCGCGTGCATGTGCCGGTCTATCTCGGGCTCGGCAACCATGATCTCGACCAGAACGGTCCGCCGAACCACGTCGACTGGTATCGCCGCGAAATGCGCGATTATGTCGAGGTCAACCATCGTGCCGGCGTGTTCTTCAAGCCGCCGGTGCCGGTAACCGACTACGATGTCGACACCGACTGCTACTCATGGGACTGGGGCGGCCTGCATCTCGTCCAGACGCATCGTTTTCCCGGCGACACCGGCCACGGTGCGGTCTCCGGCCTGCCATGGCTGAAGCAGGATTTGGCGGCCCACGCGGCGGACGGCCGCCCCGTCATCCTGTTCCAGCACTATGGCTGGGATGTTTTCTCGGTCGAACGGTGGGATGCCGCCAAAGGAACCTTCGACGATGACGGCACTGGTGCGCCGCACTGGTGGAGCGAGGCGGACCGGCAGGCGCTGCTGGCGGCGCTGAAGGGCTACAACGCCATCGGCATCTTCCATGGCCACCAGCACGAGACACCGATGATCTACCGTAGCGATGGGCTCGATCTGTTCAAGCCGAAGGCCGCCTATATGGGCGGCTTCGCGCTGATGCGGGTGACCAGCGACAGCATGGACGTGGTGCTTGGCGAAGCCATCGGTGACCATGGCGAGATCGCCTTCACCAACGCTTTCTCCAAGAGCCTGAACTTGTAACGGCAGCAACCGAAAGCAAACAAAAGGCGGCCTAAGCCGCTTTCCTCATCGCCGTTGAAACGGCAGCGCAGGGATCAGAGCACCTTCCTGAGCTTGTCCTTCATGTCGCCATAGGCCTTCTGCATTTTGCCGGCGATCTTATCCGCCGCGCCTTCAGCCTGGACGCGCCTGTTGCCGGTGGCCTTGCCGGCGGCCTTCTTCACCGAACCTTTGAGCTGCTTGGCTAGGCCCACAACCTCATCCCTGTTCACCATGGCCGCATCTCCTGCCTAGGTTCACTCGCCCAAAAACGGGGCATCAAAACAAACGGGGCAGGCGCGGCTTCGGTTCCAGGCTCGGCCGGTCGAGCGGAATAGCTTCCGGCGGCGAGGCGGACAGGATAGGGTGCGCCCGAACGCGCCAGCAAGGCTGGGAGGGACAATGGCTGAACTCACGCTCTTTATCGGCAACAAATGCTTTTCGTCCTGGTCGCTCAGGCCATGGGTGGCGATGAAGCATCTGGAGATCCCATTCGAGGAAGGCTTCGTGCGCCTGCGCACGCCCGAGACATCAGCCAATCTGGCCAAAGTGTCGCCGACCGGCCAGGTACCGGTGTTGATTCACAATGGCAGGATTGTCTGGGAAACCCTTGCCATTCTTGAATATCTCGCCGACCTGTTCCCGGAAAAGAAGCTGTGGCCGACCGATATCGGCGCTCGCTCGCTGGCCCGTTCGGCGGCGACCGAGATGCATTCCGGCTTTCGTGAGGTCCGCTATGGCTGGCCGATGAACCTGCGGAGGCCGAAGGGCCACAAGCCGCTCGACGCCGAAGGCGAGGCGCAGCGGGCGCGCATCGAGGCACTGTGGCGGGAATGCCGGGAAAAATACGGCAAGGGTGGACCGTTCCTGTTCGGCCACTTCACCGCGGCGGATGCTATGTATGCGCCGGTCGTTACCCGCTTCGACACCTATGGCGGCACGCTGGCGCCGGACACCCGCGCCTATGTCGACGCTATGCTCTCAACATCGGCAATGCGGCACTGGTATGCGGAGGCAGCGAGGGAGACATGGCCGGAGCCCGGCCCTGACGAATAGGGCCTGGTTAGAACGCCGCGTTCGGGGCTGGGCTTCCGCCACGAAATCCTGCCGATGATGATCGCTGTGATGTGAAGCCGGCGCTACGGGCGCCATAAAAGAACGCCCCTCGCACGTTTTATTGCACGGGAGGCGTCCTTTGTGTCAGCCTTCCTAAGATTGCTCTCATGAACTGCTGACGATATCCAAAATGCACGGATGCCAAAATGGTTCCCGGCATGGTGCGATTTTTTTTTAACAGCTGGCGCTGACCCGGTTTCGGCGCCAGATCCGCCATCGGATTGCCTGCGCAACCAGGCTTGCGTCGACCGGTCCGCCGGGCGGCAAAAGCAAAAAATTGACACGACGCCAAAAGAAGTCTAAAAGCATTTCGTCGATATTTGTTTGACCGACTTTTGTTATCCGCGTGTCCAGGCGCGCCTTTGACGAACTTCCCCCATCAAAATCGAGACAAACGCTGTTGTGCATTCGCATGACGGCGAACGAATATTTGCCACGGAAAGGGTTCGTTATGAGCACAGGCACAGTTAAATGGTTCAACGCCACCAAGGGTTTTGGTTTTATTCAGCCTGACGACGGCTCGGCCGACGTTTTTGTCCACATCTCGGCCGTAGAGCGCGCCGGAATGCGCGACATCGTCGAGGGCCAGAAGCTCGGCTACGAGATGGTCCGCGACAACAAGTCGGGCAAGATGTCCGCCGATCAGTTGAAGGCGGCCTAAAACGGAATTCAGCCTCGCCGGTGACCGCGGATGTACCGGCACCGGTGAATGGCGAATTCCGCGCATGACCCGGGAAACATCAGTTTCCGGAAAGGATCATGCGCAGATGAGAAGTGTCAGCGCGTTCAACTGGACGCGCAGCGCTTCAGCGGAGGTCAGGCAATGCCTGACCTTTTGCATTTGGGGCGCCTCAAAAGTTCGAAAAGAGCACCGCGCGTTCGCTTGAACGTGTTAAGGATGCACAGCAATTTGAATCCGACTGCCGTATTGCTTTGTGCGTGGTCCTGGTCGAAAGACCGGTCTCGCCATTTTGCGGCATCATGCTCCGAACCGGGAGAAAGACCTTGACCGCCACCTCAAAGAAATCCCGCGACCAGGCCGAATCCGTCTTCAGCAAGGCCCAGACCCAGTCCATGTCGCTCAACCGAATCATTTCCGAGCAGGATGCCGTCAGCCAGGCCCGGGAAGCCAAGACCGCGCGGCTGCGCGAGCTGCGCCTGGAAAAGGAAGCCGACGATATGGCTGCCGCCGCCGCGCTTGCCGCCGCGCCGAAGCGCGTGGGCAAACGCTGATGGCCACGAAGCGCGTCCCGCAAAAGGCGATCGCCGCCGATTCGACCATCGCCGATGTCGTAGGAGAGCTCGACAAGCCGGTCGAATATGTCCGGCGCGTGCTCGAAAAGCTCGAGCGCTGCAGGCGCGCCCATGGCGATGCCCAGGTCAGGCTCGGCGTGCGTGGCCGCTCCGAATGCCCGAACTATCTGATCGAGTATGTCCGCGAAAATGCCAAGACCCTTGAGCGCGTCACCCATCAGGATGCCGCCTATAGCGGCAGCACGCATCGCGAGCTGGCGCCCCGGCACATCGAGGAGGCCAGGAACTGGTCGCCCGAGGAAATGAACATCACCGCGGTCTCGGCGCTGATCGGCCGCCTTCGCAACCCGAATGCGCCATCATCGCGTTTCTCCGACGAGGATTGATATGGCCATAAAATTTTCCGCCAAGGACCAGCCGGCGGCATCCGCTGCCGCCGCAAAGCCGGCCAAGCCGGCCGCCGCGCCGAAAGCCGACGTTACCGCCGAGGCCGCGACCGATCTGTTCAAGTCGCCGGCGGAAGTGGCGTCGCGCAAGACCAGGAAGAAAAAATAGCGCCTTTGCCGCGAAACGCTGACCTGAATCCTGTTGCGCCAGGGCTGCTTGCCTTGGCGAGCGCCGGAGACTTTTCGCCACTGAGGGAGGGCGCTGGCCCGGTTGGCCTCTTCGATTGCCAGAGCTGCGGCGCCTGCTGTTCCTATTCGGCCGAATGGCCGCGCTTCTCGACCGAAGACGACGCGCAGCTCGACCTGATCCCGCAGAAGTATGTGGCCGCCGACGAATCCGGCATGCGCTGCGACGGCGTGCGCTGCTCGGCGCTTGCCGGCGAGGTCGGCAAGTCGACCACTTGCGGCATTTACGAGGTCCGACCGGACGTCTGCCGCGCCTGCATGCCCGGCGGCGACGATTGCCTGATGGCGCGCAAGGCACATGGGATGCCGACGTTGTAGGGTCTTGCCGTTTTGGAAGCTTGGGTTCCTCGCCCCACGCTAGTGGCCGCGTTGCGGGGGAGAGGTGGCTTTCAGGAAACGCGACCCTTCGAACAAGGTGCTTGAGCGCAGGCTCGCGCTATTTCCCCCTCTCTGTCTCGGCTTCGCCGAGACAGCTCTCCCCCATAAGGATGGGGGCGAGGAACCGCCAATCGCCACGGCTTGCGCGGGGTGCCCTTGCTGGCTAACCTGCCAGCGGGCAGATCACCGGGAGACCATCCGTGAGCATCGAATTCTTGTTGACGTCGCTGATTGTCGTGGCTTCGCCCGGCACCGGCGTTCTCTATACGCTGAGCGCCGGGCTTTCGCGTGGCGCGCGCGCCAGCATCATCGCTGCTTTCGGCTGCACGCTCGGCATCATTCCGCATATGGCGGCCGCCATCACCGGTCTGGCGGCGCTGCTGCACACCAGCGCACTCGCCTTCGAGACGCTGAAATATCTGGGCGTCGCCTACCTGCTCTACATGGCGTGGAACACACTGAAGGAGAGCGGCGGCTTGAACGTCGGGCACGATGTCGCGCCGCGCTCGGCCGGCAAGGTGATCACCTCGGGCATCCTCATCAACATCCTCAACCCGAAGCTGTCGATTTTCTTCTTCGCCTTCCTGCCGCAGTTCGTCAGCACCACCGAACCGCATGCGCTGTCGAAGATGCTGGAGCTCAGCACCGTCTTCATGCTTTTGACCTTCGTCGTCTTTGTCGGCTACGGCATCTTCGCCGCCTCGATCCGCAGCCATGTCGTGTCGAGGCCGATGGTGCTGACCTGGATGCGCCGCACCTTCGCCGGCGCCTTCGTCGCGCTCGGCGCAAAACTGGCGCTGACCGAGCGGTAGCACCCGTTGGCGCTACCCCTTGACGTATCCCATCGCCTCGACGATCTGCCCGTCCGCTACGCGCATCAGATTTGACGCCCCGGATGGAGTTGCCGTCGGCCATGAAATAGCGCCAGATGGAGGCCGCTCTGCGCCCGAAGATAGAGCACGGTCGCGTGCAAGCGCGGCTGCCCGAGAAACATCAAAACACTATTGTTAACGCCTCAAAGCGTGGTCGGTGCCGGGATGCGCACGCCCTGCACTTCGATCGAGCCGCCGAGGGCGCAGGATCCTCGATCAAAGGGTTACTATTGCGTCGATGCTGCCGTTTCAAATGACGTCGTGATCCAATCCTTATAGCGGCAGCGGCTTGCCAGCCTGCTCGGCCATCATGTACTCGGCATACCAGTCCGGCCAGTTCTCATCACGCTGGCCGCCTGTCCGCTTCTCGTGCTCGCCATGGGCCGCAGACGCACGCCGGAGCGCGGCCGCGAGCTCGACCGACGAGACAAATGTGGTGTCGTCAGCGTCGACGCGGCCGGGCGCTCGCGCAGTGACCTCCTGCAACAGCCAGACATTTCCGGACGGATCGCTGAAGGAGGCCCACGAGGAGTAGCTGCGCCGCTCAGGGTCCGGACCGCTGACACGGCCTTCACGGCCGGCATAGTGGTACACCTCGCTCACGTCGACACCGCGATCGGCGAGTTCGGCGCGCGCTGCCTCGATGTCTGACACGACGAGCTCGCCAACGCTTTCGAGGACATCGAGCTCGACCCGGGCATAGGGCCCTGGGGTGACCCCTGCGCCGAAGACTATCGAACACGGGGAGCCCGGAGGCGTAAACTGGATGACACGAAATTCGTCGCCTGTGATGTCGGCGTCGAGCCTCCAACCCAAGCCGCCGTAAAATCGCTTGGCTCGATCGACGTCCGAAACGGGGATGACGACGACTTCGAGCTTGATGTCGACCCTTCGCGCTGACGGGGTTGCGATTGCGGCTTCGCCGCGCTCCTGAATATCATTCATGACGATCTCCTTGGGTTCGGATGCGTTGCGTTATCTTCAACGCCGCGCGCGCTGGCCGGTGCCCGTGGTGGCTGTTCATGCATGCAAGCGGAATCTGAGGCACGGGGCCGCACCTATGCCGCCGAACCTCGTGATGCTCTTCTGGATGTGCACATATCCGGTAACGCGAACTCGCGCCGGCTAATCCTAGATGGACTTCGCGGCGGACGAACGCGCCCTACGTTTTGGCAGGCTGGTCGCTAATCAGCAAAAAATATTGGCGACTAAATATGGTAGCATTCTTATTGTATTGCAGCAAATCAACTCCCAAAAATCAAAGTCCAATCGAGGGCGAGCGAACTTCCGCTGCGGGTCATGGACACACCCTGCTGCAGAACCCGGCAAAGACCACACCCGGGTTCGCAAGCCGAAGTTCAAATTAAGGCTGTCGAAGATGCTGGAACTCTCGAGCGTCTTCATGCTTTTGACCTTCGTCGTGTTTGTCGGCTATGGCATCTTCGCCGCCTCGATCCGCAGCCATGTCGTGTCGCGGCCGATGGTGCTGGCCTGGATGCGCCGCACCTTCGCCGGCGTCTTCGTCGCGCTCGGCGCAAAACTGGCGCTGACTGACCGGTAGCGCCTGTTGGCGCTACCCCTTGACGTATCCCATCGCCTCGACGATCAGCCCGTCCGCTACGCGCATCAGATTGACGCCACGGATGGAGTTGCCGTCGGCACGCCAGTAACGCCAGCGGATTGTCGCCCGTTCACCGGCGACGAACGTCTCTTCAATATCGAAGCGCGTGCCGGGTTCGCTGGCGATCGCCAACCACAGCCGCACGCACGCCTCCCTGCCGGCATGGCGGGCGCCATCCGGCGCCGGCACGGTGTTCTCGATGACGCAGTCCTCGGCCACCAGGCCCGGGAGTGCCGACGGATCATGATTTTGGAGCACGTCGTTGAAGCGCCGCATGATCTCGGCCGTCTGTCTGGATTGGTCGTCTGGATGGACGACCATGATGCTACCCTGTTTCATCTCGGTACCTCCTGATTTCGTTTTTCCGCAGCGGCGTCCGTGACGAGGTCGGCCTTGAGCCTGATATCAGCGACGCCTGCCAAAGCCCGGGAAACGAGGCATGTTGCTTTCGCGGATTGGGCAAGGCGCTGGAATTCCTCGGGCGCCAGGCCCGGGATTTCGGCTTCCGTTTCAAGGTCGATGCGGGTGAGCGTCGGTCCGGCCGTGCTCGTTCCGAGATGCACCTTGGCGACGGTGTGGATCCGTATGGGGACATGGCCGCCGCTGCCTGCTATGGCGCTCAGCGCCATCGAAAAGCAGCCGGCGTGCGCCGCCGCGATCAGTTCCTCTGGGTTTGTGCCGGGACCGTTTTCGAAGCGCGACGGGAAGGAATAGTCACCTTCGAAGACGCCACTGCCGAGCCGCAGACGGCCCGAACCTTCTTTCAACGACCCCTGCCATTGGGCCTCTGCTTCACGGATGGTCATTTTATCGTTCTCCTCTCGATGACGTCGAGATATATAGACTGATCTACATATTATGTAAACCGATTGTCATATTGAGCGCAAGGCCTATAATGCGCACTCCTGACAGAGGTTGACATGGCGAACGATACCCGCACCCGGATGATCGAGGCGACGGCGCTGCTGCTAAGGCAGCGCGGCTATCACGGTACTTCGCTCAACGACATTTTGAGCGCCTCCGGTGCGCCACGAGGATCGCTCTATTTTCATTTTCCGGGCGGCAAGGACCAACTGGTCATCGAGGTGACGCGCGACAGCGTCGAAAAGGTCACGCAAACGCTGGGTGAGGCGCTTGCCGCCGAGCAGGACCCGGCGGTAGCTGTCCACCACATTTACCAGTCGGTCGCACGCATGCTGGAGGACAACCAGTTCACGCTTGGCTGTCCGATCGCACCCGTGGTGCTGGACTCGCCGGCCGACGTGCCGGAGCTGGCCGAACTGTGCCGGTCGGCATTCGAGCAATGGATAGGCCTGCTGCAGGCGGCCTTCGTCAGGGCAGGGGTGCCCGAGCGCCGCGCTCGCGCTCTGGCGCTGCTTGTCGAATCATCGCTGGAAGGGCTGATGGTGATCGCGCGAGCCACCCGCGACCGTGCCCCGGTGCTGGCGGTGGCCGATGAAGTCGCCGCGCTGATAGAAGGTGCTTTGCCTGCCAAAGAGGTCGCTGCAACGGCGAGCTGATATTTTATGGCCTTCATCGCATCGAAGCCGTCGCGGAGCCCTGCCGAAAGGGCCGAAGGCCGAACAAGAGATGGCTCCAGCCCTGCGATCCATGTTCTGCACCGCCGCAACTATTGCCAAAGCGTACAGCGGTACAGGAGGTCCCGCCCGCCGATCGCGGCTGGCACGGCGATTGTGGTGCGTAACAAACAAAAAGGGCGACCTCTCGGCCGCCCTTTCCGTATCTGAAGGCTGATGGATTTCCTTAGAAATCCATGCCGCCCATGCCGCCCATGCCGCCGCCGCCCATGCCGCCAGGCATGCCGCCGCCAGCCGACTCCTTCTTCGGAGCCTCCGCGATCATGGCTTCGGTGGTGACCAGCAGGCCGGCGACCGAGGCCGCATCCTGGAGAGCCGTGCGCACGACCTTGACCGGATCGACGATACCCATAGCGATCATGTCGCCATATTCGCCGGTCTGGGCGTTGAAGCCGAAGGTCGGGCCCTTGTTCTCGAGGATCTTGCCGGCAACGATCGATGCTTCCGCACCGGCGTTGGCCGCGATCTGGCGTGCCGGAGCCTGCAGCGCGCGACGCACGATGCTGATGCCAGCGGTCTGGTCGGAGTTGGCGCCGACAGCCTTGATGCTCAGCGAAGCGCGCAGGAGTGCGACGCCGCCACCGGGAACGATGCCTTCTTCGACGGCCGCACGGGTCGCGTTGAGGGCGTCATCGACGCGGTCCTTCTTTTCCTTGACTTCGATCTCGGTCGCACCGCCGACGCGGATGACGGCAACGCCGCCCGCCAGCTTGGCGAGACGTTCCTGCAGCTTCTCCTTGTCGTAGTCCGAGGTGGTCTCCTCGATCTGCTGCTTGATCTGGGCGACGCGGCCCTGGATCTCGGCCTTCTTGCCGGCGCCGTCGACGATGGTGGTGTTCTCCTTGGAGATCGACACCTTCTTGGCGCGGCCGAGCATGTTGAGGCCGACATTCTCGAGCTTGATGCCGAGGTCTTCGGAAATGACCTGGCCACCGGTGAGGATGGCGATGTCTTCCAGCATGGCCTTGCGGCGATCACCGAAGCCCGGCGCCTTGACGGCGGCGATCTTCAGGCCGCCACGCAGCTTGTTGACGACCAGCGTGGCCAGAGCCTCGCCTTCGACGTCTTCCGAGATGATGACCAGCGGCTTCGAGGTCTGCACGACAGCCTCGAGGATCGGCAGCATGGCCTGAAGGTTGGAGAGCTTCTTCTCGTGGAGAAGAATGTAAGCGTCTTCCAGATCCGCAACCATCTTGTCGGCGTTGGTAACGAAGTAGGGCGAAAGATAGCCGCGGTCGAACTGCATGCCTTCAACGACTTCGAGCTCGGTCTCGGCGGTCTTGGCTTCCTCGACGGTGATGACACCCTCATTGCCGACCTTCTGCATCGCTTCGGCGATCATCGAGCCGACTGAAGCATCGCCATTGCCTGCGATGGTGCCGACCTGGGCAACCTCTTCCGAGGTCTTGATCTTCTTGGCGTTCTTGATCAGCGTCGCGACGACGTCGCTAACCGCGAGGTCGATGCCGCGCTTCAGGTCCATCGGGTTCATGCCGGCGGCAACCGCCTTGTGGCCTTCCTGGACGATCGACTGGGCCAGAACGGTCGCGGTCGTGGTGCCGTCGCCGGCGATGTCGTTGGTCTTCGAAGCGACTTCGCGGACCATCTGCGCGCCCATGTTCTCGAACTTGTCTTCAAGCTCGATTTCCTTGGCGACGGTGACGCCGTCCTTGGTGATGCGCGGTGCGCCGAACGACTTGTCGATGACGACGTTGCGGCCCTTGGGGCCGAGCGTGACCTTCACTGCGTCGGCGAGGATGTTGACGCCGCGCAGCATGCGCTCACGGGCATCGCGGGAAAATTTTACGTCTTTGGCAGCCATTTTTAGCTCCTGGCAGGGGCTTGAATTGAGCCCGAAGATTTAAGTGACGGTGAGGCCGATATTCAGCCGATGATGCCCATGATGTCGGATTCCTTCATGATCAGAAGGTCTTCGCCATTGAGCTTGACTTCGGTGCCCGACCATTTGCCGAACAGGATGCGGTCGCCGGCCTTGACGTCCAGCGGGACGAGCTTGCCGGCTTCGTCGCGGGCGCCGGAACCAACGGCGATGATCTCGCCTTCCTGCGGCTTTTCCTTCGCCGTGTCGGGGATGATGATCCCGCCGGCAGTCTTGGATTCGGATTCAACCCGGCGTACGACCACGCGGTCATGAAGCGGGCGGAACTTCGACTTTGCCATTTTTTATTCCTCGATGAGAATGGTGAGAACAGTTCCTCCGTCCGGCGGAGCCGGACAACCTATAAGCCCGGCGACGCCGGACCTACGCTTAGCACTCACCAATGGCGAGTGCTAACGTGGCGGTGAGATAAGCCGATGGCTGGCGAGAGTCAAGGCGCGAGGGCGTAATTCGGCCGTGCCGCTCCGGGATGATGTCGTTGCCGACGCTTCGGCGATTCAAGCATTAGAAGCGGGCACGATTCCGCCGTGCTACAGGCCCGGTGGAGGCGATGCGAACGCCGTCGAACCGGCTCGGCGCTTGCTCGACAGGGCGGTTGGCTAATTCACTAATACTTGACTAAGTCAAATAAATGGTTGATCTTGTGCGGCAGGAGGATGCCATGACGATTCATCATCAACCCGGCAAGGAGCGGATCGATGCGGTGCGGGGCTTCAACCGCTTCTACACCCGCCAGATCGGCCTGCTCGACGAAGGGCTGCTGAAAAGCGCCTTCTCGCTGACCGAGGCTCGGGTGCTCTATGAACTGGCGCATCGCGATGGCCTGACCGCCACCGATCTTGCGCGCGATCTCGGTCTCGACCCCGGCTATCTCAGCCGGTTGTTGAAAAAGTTCGAGGAGCGCGGCCTGGTCGAGCGCGCCGCGACGCAAGCCGATGCGCGGCGCTCGTCGATCGCGCTGACCCCAGCGGGAAGGGCGGCCTTCGCGCCGCTGAACCAGGGTTCGCACGATCAGGTCGCGGCCTTGCTCGACCGGCTTCCCGCTCAAGAACAGGAAAGGCTGGTCAAGGCGATGCAGACGGTGCAGCGCCTCCTGGGCGATGGCACGGAGCCCAAGGTCCTCTACATGCTGCGACCTTTGCAGGTCGGCGACATCGGCTGGATCATTCATCGCCAGGGCCTGCTCTACGCGCAGGAATATGGCTGGGACGAAACCTACGAGGCGCTGGTCGCCGAAATCCTCGGCGCCTTCGTCAAATCCTTCGATCCGAAATGGGAACGCAGTTGGATCGCCGAGCGGGAAGGGGATGTCGTCGGCTCGGTCTTTGTCGTGCGCCAGTCGGACGCGGTGGCGAAGCTGCGCCTGCTCTATGTCGAACCCTCGGCGCGCGGTCTCGGCATCGGCAAGCGGCTGGTCGAGGAATGCATCGGCTTTGCCCGTGCCAAGGGATATAAGACGCTGACGCTGTGGACCAACGACGTGCTCACCTCAGCGCGCCGCATCTACGAGGCGGCCGGTTTCAAGCTGGCCGACGAAGAGCGCCACCACGCCTTCGGCAAGGATCTGGTCGGCCAGAACTGGAACCTGGAGCTGTAGCGTCTTTCCCTTCTCCCCTTTTGGGCTAGCGTGCGCACACATCTGCTTCGGAGAGGTGTCAAGGGAGTTTGGTCGGGTAGCAGGTTTGGCTTGTGGGGTTGGAATCATGTGTGATTCTGTAGCTGCCATTGTTGATTCGGGAGATTTCGACGATGGCTTTGCTGCTTGGATACTTCGGCGACCTGCGCCTGCAAAAAAGGGGAGCATGGTGCTGGAGCGCATGTGCACGCGCGTCAGCGCGGGCCTGCGCAGGCTGGCCGATACGCGGGCGGAACAGATTGCGTTCACGCGGCTGTTTCGCAATCCCCAAGTGACGGTGCCGGAGATCGTGCGCACGGCGGCGGCGCGAACGGGCGAGGCGGCGGCCGGCCGCCATGTGCTGATCATTGAGGACAGCAGCGAGATCAACTATGAGGCCAAGGCCTCGCGCAAGCGCGGCCTCGGGCATGTCGGCAACGGCAAGGATGTCGGGCTGTTCGTCCACCCGGCGCTGGCCGTGGATGCCGCCGACGGCTCGGTGCTGGGGCTTGCGGCTGCCACGATCTGGCGGCGCCGGGGGCAGAAGGCGCACGACTACCAAGCCCTGCCGATCGAAGCCAAGGAAAGCTACAAATGGATCGCCACCGCCAAGGCGGCCCGCCAGGCGCTGACCGACACGCCGCTGGCTACCGTGATCGGCGACCGCGAGGCCGACATCTACGAAGTGCTGGCAAGGCTGCCTGACGAGCGCACGCATGTGCTCATCCGCGCCGTGCGCGACCGGGCTCTGGGTGAGCAGGGCGGCCGTCTGTTCGGCGAGATCGCCAAAACGCCGGAAGCCGGCCGGACCGCCTTCGAACTGCAGGCGCGTCCCGGCCGACCGGCGCGCAAGGTGCAACTGGCCGTTCGCTTCGCCGCGGTCGCCTTGCGCCAGCCGCGCCTTGGTGCCGACTGTCGCGATCCGCGCGAGATCACGCTCAACATGGTCGAAGTGCGCGAGATCGATCCGCCTTCGCCCAAGGAAGCGGTGATCTGGCGGCTGTTGACCACTCACGCGGTCAAAACGCTCGCCGACGCTTGCCGCATGGTCGATCTCTACCGGTTGCGCTGGACCGTCGAACAGCTGTTCCGAACCGTGAAGTCGCAGGCCATCGATCTGGAGGAAAGCCTGCTTGCCGATGGTGAGGCACTCGAACGGCTGGCCGCGACCGCGCTGATCGTCGCCACCAGGGTCATGCAACTCGTGCACGGGCGCGATGCCGCCGGCCAGGCCTTCAAGGCTGCACGCCTCTTCAGCCCCGCCGAGATCACCGTGCTGGAGGCGCTGATTGCCAGGCTCGAAGGCAAGACCCAAAAGCAGAACAACCCGCATCCGCAACACACGCTCGCCTGGGCCGCTTGGTGCATCGCCCGGCTGGGAGGGTGGAACGGCTACGCAAAGGAGCGGCCGCCAGGTCCCGTCACCTTCAGCAACGGCCTCAAACGCTTCCACGCCATCGCCGAGGGCTTCGCTCTTGCAAATCCAAACTAATCCCCGCCAAATCAGATGTGTGCGCACGCTAGCCCCTTTTGGGAGAAGGTGGATCGGCGCGCAGCGCCGAGACGGAAGAGGGGTGTTGGACAGAGTGCTGTCGCGGCCAAGCTGGAGCACCCTCATCCGACCGAGCTAAGCCTGTCCTCGGGCTTGCCGGAGGCAAGACCCGTGGGCTCGGCCACCTTCTCCCACAAGGGGAGAAGGCAAGATAAGGCGGAGCCGGCTTCGACACTAGTCTCCAACACAAGTTGAAAACTGGCCCTTCCTCATGCCTTGACTGGTATCCAGATTTCCAACCCGCCATTGCCGCTGCGCGGATCGAATTCGGGGCCGTAGCGCTCGAATTCGGGCGCATCGGCGACCTCGTGCCCGGAGGCCGGCAGCCATTTGTTCCAGATCGTGTTGACCGTGCGGCGGATGGTCGAGATGTGGTCACGATGGGCGAACACAGCGAATTTCTGCGCCGGCACGCGTACGCGCGAAAACTCCTTCGGCAGGTCCGAAAAATCGGACACCTCGACGCCGGCGATATAGTCGAAATTGCCTGCATCGTCGCCGTTGACGCAGACGCCATAGGCGACGTCGCCGACCTCGCCCGGAATGTTGCCGATATAGGGGCCGAACCTTTGCCACTGCATCGGGATGCCGGCGCTGGTTTCGCAACTGTAGCGTTCGCCAAGACCGGCGATGAGGAACGGCCGGCTGGTTTCGAAACGCGGCGACTCGAGATTGGTGAGGAAGGATTGGTCCATCAGGATCGGCTCCACGAGATCGAGGTTTTTGAGCGAGCCTTGCGCGCGCACCAGTTCCGGCGTGGTGCCGAACTGGTCGCGAAAGGCACGGGTGAAAGCCTCATGCGAGGCATAGCCGGCGTCGAGCGCGACCGAGAGAATGTCCGGTGCGCCGGCGGCGAGCCTGCGCGCCGCCTCGGTCAGCCGGCGAGAACGCAGGTAGCCCATCACCGAGCGGCCGGTCGCCGCACCGAAAGCCCGCGTCACGTGAAAGCGCGACACGCCACTGCTCTTGGCGACATCGTCGAGCGAGACTGCTTCCGGCAGATGGCTTTCGACGAACCACAGCGCTTTCTCGGTCGGGTTCATATGTCTCCTCGCAATGGGCCAGTCTTCGCATTGGCCCAGTCTTCGCATTGGCAGAGTCATGGTGCCGTCTGCTTGCACAGTCAGTTTGATCGAAATTGCGCATTGCGCAAATTCGACCGACCATCGGTCGATTTCAGCCTGCTCAATCGCGATTTTGCGAGCGACCCTGAACGACTGTCATGCACACTTGCCGGCTTCTGGCACAATACGGCTCCTTGAATGATGAGCACGCTTATAATATATGCCGCTCATGGTTTCCGACGGCATCGACAGATTGGGCTTTTTGATCCACGACGTGCAGCGCCTGATGCGCAAGCGCTTCGAGGCGAGGGCAAGCGGGCTCGGGCTTTCCTCGGCGCAATGGCGGCTTATGGTCCGCGTCGCCAAGGAAGAAGGCATCACGCAAGCGCGGCTCGCCGAGCTTCTCGAGATCGAGCCGATCAGCGTCTCGCGCCTGGTCGACCGCATGGAGGAGAGCGGCTGGATCGAGCGCCGTTCCGACGCCGCCGACCGCCGCGTCCGCATGATCTTTCCGACCGCAAAAGCGAGCGAGGCCTACGCAGAGATCAAGAGCCTTGCTGGCGAAGTCTATGAAGAATCGCTGATCGGCGTGTCGCCTGGAGATCGCCGCATCCTGATCAAGGGTCTGGAGGCGATGGCCGAAAACCTGGCGGACTGCGAGACGGCGTCCTGCGAAAAAGTCAAAGGTACAGAAGGCGCAGCAGCATGAACGCGGTAGCCAAGGTAGGTGAGAACGCGACCAAGCTCGAGATGGAAGCTCCCGCGCAGCCGGCGGCAACTCCGGTTACGGTCGCTCCGCAGGTAGAACCGGCGCCGGTGGCGCCGAAGAAGAAGCGCCGTGCCGGCCGCTTCCTTTTGATGTTTGCGCTCCCCGTGGCACTGATCGCCGGCGGCAGCTACGTCTGGGTGACCGGCGGCCGCTATCAGGAAACCGAGAACGCCAATCTGCAGCAGGCCAAGGTCTCGATAGCCGCCGATACGGCGGGCCGCATCGTTCAGGTCGACATTTTCGACAACCAGTCTGTCAAGCAGGGCGACGTGCTGTTCGCCATTGATCCCGAGCCCTACCGGATCGCACTGGCCCAGGCCGATGCGGCGGTGGCCGGCGCGCGCCTCAATGTCGAGCAGCTGCGCGCGGCTTTTAGCCAGGCGGTAGCGCAGGAGAAGTCCGACGCCAGCCAGGTCGACTACGCGCAGTCGCAATACGACCGGGCCGCCGACCTTGCCCGCAAGGGCATCAACGCCGAGTCGTCGCTGGACGAGGCCAGGAACGATCTCGACAAGGCCAAGCAGCAACTGGCCGCGGCCGAGCAGGGCATCCTCAGCGCCAGGGCGGCGCTTGGCGGCAATCCCGATATCGAGACCGACAAGCATCCTACCGTGATGGCGGCGCTCGCTGCGCGCGACAAGGCTGCTTACGATTTGGCGCAGACCACGGTCACGGCGCCGGCCGACGGCATCATCAGCCAGGCTGCCTCGTTCAAGGTCGGCCAGTATGTCGGCTCGGGTACGCCGCTGTTTTCGCTGGTCGAGACCGGCGACACCTGGATCGACGCCAATTTCAAGGAAACCCAGCTCACCAATATGAAGCCCGGCCAGAAGGCCGAAATCGTGGTCGACACCTATCCTGGCAAGACGTTCGAAGCCACGGTCAAGGCGATCGGCGCCGGCACGGGGGCCGAGTTCTCGCTGTTGCCCGCCCAGAACGCCACCGGCAACTGGGTCAAGGTCACCCAGCGCATTCCAGTGCGCCTGCAACTGGCCGATGCCGACGCCAAGATGGCGCTGCGCACCGGCATGAGCGCGACCGTCACGGTGGATACCGGCGTCTCCCGCGGGTTACCGAGCATCTTCGGCCACGCCACGGCGGGTGAGGCGCAATAGACCACCTCGTTCCATAAGTTCCACATCATGAGCACGCCAGAACCCTTTCGCGAAGTGCCGCATCGCGGCCTGATCACCGTGGCACTGATGCTGGCGACGATCATGCAGGCGCTCGACACCACGATCGCCAACGTCGCGCTGCCGACCATGACCGGCGATCTCGGCGCTTCCCCCGACAACATCAACTGGGTGTTGACCTCCTACATCGTTGCCGCGGCGATCATGACGCCGGTGACCGGCTGGCTGGCCGACCGCTTTGGCCGCAAGGAACTGTTTCTGATGGCGGCGGTCGGTTTCACCATCTTCTCCATGCTGTGCGGTCTGGCATGGAGCCTTGAAACCATGGTGCTGTTCCGCCTCATGCAAGGCGTGTTCGGCGCGGCGATCGTGCCGCTGTCGCAGACCTTCCTGCTCGACATCAACCCCAAGGAACGCCACGGCCAGGCGATGGCCATATGGGGCGCCGGCATCATGCTGGGCCCGATCCTGGGCCCGACTCTGGGTGGCTGGTTGACCGAGAATTTCAACTGGCGTTGGGTGTTCTTCATCAACCTGCCGGTCGGCATCATCGCCTTCCTTGGCATGGCCGCCTACTTGCCGGCCGTTGCAAGGCGGATACGCAGCTTCGATTTCTTCGGCTTCGCCATGCTCTCGCTTGGTGTCGGCGCGCTGCAGCTGATGCTGGATCGCGGCGGCGAGGTCGACTGGTTTTCCTCGGTCGAGATATGGATCGAACTCGGTCTTTCCATCACCGGCTTCTGGGTGTTCATCATTCACACGTTGACGGCGGAGCAGCCCTTCATCGACCCGAAGATATTCCTCGACCGCAATTTTGTGACCGGGCTGGCGTTCATCTTTGTCATGGGCGTGCTCATTCTGGCGAGCATGGCGCTGCTACCGCCAATGCTGTCGACCATCTTCGGCTATCCGACCCTCACCATCGGTATCGTTATGGGACCACGGGGCGTCGGCACGATGATTTCGATGCTCTTGGTCGGCCGCATCATGCACAAAGTCGATGCCCGAATCCTCGTCGTCATCGGCTTCCTCCTGACCGCGCAATCGCTCTACACCATGTCTAGCTTTTCACCGCAGATGGACAGCTGGCTCATCCTCAGCTCCGGCGTCATCCAGGGCCTTGGAATGGGAATGGTGTTCGTGCCGCTGTCGACCGTGGCCTTCGCCACGCTCGACGCGCGCTTCCGCACCGATGCCACGGCGTTATTCAGCCTGGTGCGCAATCTTGGCTCGTCGATCGGCGTATCGGTGGTGACGGTTCTTCTGGTACGCAACACGCAGGTCAACCATGCCGAGCTCTCAGCCTACATCAACCCGTTCAATCCCAATCTCTGGGCGGCGTCGCCGGCAGCGGCGGGCGGCGATCCGACGGCGCTTTCCCAAGTGGACGGCATGGTCAATATCCAAGCGATGATGATCTCTTACATCAACGACTTCAAGCTGCTGATGATGATGACGCTGCTTGCCATCCCGTTTGTTTTCCTGCTGCGCAAGCCAAAGGCTGGTCCGACCGCCGGTCCCGCCGCGCATATGGATTGATGAACGAGTGGCGGGACAGGCCTACTTTCCCAGAACGAGGCTCCAGTAGCGTAGCGAGCTGTCGCGGCCGTCCCGCACATAGGCCAGACCGAAGCGGGTGAAGCGCGGGTCGAGCATGTTGCGGCGGTGGCCGGCCGAATGCATCCAGATGTCGAACAGCTTCTGCTGATCGAAACGACCCTCGGCGATGTTTTCGGCGGCAGCACCGCTAATGCCGTTGCCCTTGACGCGCGAGGCAAATCCCTTGCCCCAGCCGCTGGTGTGCGTCATGCGGCCGCCGCGCGCCATATAGCCGGACTGCTGCAGGGCTGCCTGTTCGAGCTGAGGGTCGGGGACAAGCGGTCCAAGACCGGCTGAGGCGCGGATGCTCGCCAGCGTGCCGACGGCGGAGGCGGAAACACCGGCACCTTCGCCGGTGGGCAGGACAGTGGCGCAAGCGGCAAGCCCGGCCAGCGCGGCAAGGCCGGCAGCCCTAAATAGCATTCGCCTGTTAAAGTTTGATCGGGCATCGGAATTTTCGATTTTGGCAACGGTCATGCCCGACCGACATAGCGGAGATGATGGCTTTTTGCCGGGCAGGCGCTCAAAAATCTCGCTCACTGCGCCCTTAGCCGTCCGCGAACCCCGCTGATTGCACGCTACGGCGCGATATTCTCCAAGATAGTCACCAACCACCGCCGATGGCCGCATTGCTCTCGACAAGAGCACTCCTGCCGCAGACCGCTAGCCGGCAGACACTTGGCTGATCCCGGCATCGATCCAGGCACGCGTCTGTTCCAGAACTTCATCCGAAAGCGCGGGATCGTCTATCGCCCGGGCGAGGATCACTGCCCCCACCATCGCTGCCCAGCTTCCGATCGCTGCGCGGCGTCCGTCTGCCGGATCCAACTCCGGGAGCGCCTTGCCAATACGGTCGATCTGCGATCGAAGGCCTTCCGTCATGGCCGAGCGTGCAGCAGGGGTCTGATGGCGAATGGCCGCGGCAAGGCCCGCCGTCGGGCAACCACCGGCGGCGTTATCGCGATGACGGGGCGAAAGATAAGCCTCTACATAAGCGCGAAGATCGCCCCCTCCGCTTGAGTCCGCGGCGAGGACATGGGCAAGGGTCTGCGCGATCAGGTCGTCCTTCGAGCTGAAATGGCCATAGAAGCCGCCATGGGTGAGCCCGGCGGCTTTCATCACCTCCGCCACGCTGACCGCGTCGAACCCCTTGTCGCGAAACAGCCGGCTGGCAACATCCAGAATTCGGCGACGGTTCTCCGCCATCTGTTCTCGACTGACCTTCATTTCAAAATTCTCCGCCGGCCCCGTTGACATTTACATGATGGTTATCATATTTAGCCGCAATCATGATGATCGTCATGAATATAGATTCCATCAGAGAAAAGAGCAATGCCATGACCACCATTCCGTCAGTCCTCATAACCGGCGCCTCCACCGGCATCGGAGCCGCCTATGCCGAGCGCTTCGCGCGCCGCGGGCACGACCTCGTGCTGGTTGCCCGTGATATGGCACGAATGGAGGCTCTGGCGGCCCGTCTGCGTCAGGAAAATGGCGTGGCGATCGACATCATCCAGGCTGATCTTACGCAGCCTGCCGAGCTTGCAACGGTAGAGACGAGGCTGCGCGATGACGCCCGCATCGGGATCCTCGTCAACAATGCCGGAACGGCCATCGGCGGAAGCTTTATCGAGCAGAGCACCGATGACGTCGCGCGGCTCGTCGCGCTCAACACGACCGCACTTCTGCGGCTTGCCAGCGCCATGGCCCCGCGTCTTGCGACGGCCGGCGAAGGGGCGATCGTCAACATCGGCTCCGTGGTCGGCCTGGCGCCGGAGTTCGGCATGACGGTCTACGGCGCAACCAAGGCCTTCGTGCTGTTTCTGTCGCAGGGACTCAGCCTCGAGCTCGCGCCGAAGGGCGTCTACGTCCAGGCCGTGCTTCCCGCCACGACGCGAACGGAGATCTGGGAACACGTCGGCGCCGACGTCAACACGCTTTCCAACGTGATGGAGGTGGACGATCTGGTTGATGCGGCGCTGGTCGGCTTCGACCGCCGCGAACCGGTGACCATCCCGCCGCTTCCCGATGCCGGGCAGTGGGACGCGCTTCAGGCCGCGCGCCAGGCCATGCTTCCGAACTATCGGAACGAACACCCCGCCGAGCGGTACCGCACGGTCGCCTGAGCACCAACGAAGCCATTTCGACAAACGTCCCCGCCGCGGCAGGGACAAACAAAGGTGACCTGTGACGAGCACAACGCTGTTTGAGCCCTATACTCTCGGCTCGCTGACCCTATCCAATCGTATCGTCATGGCGCCCCTGACGCGCAATCGCGCTGGCCCGGGCTTCGTTCCAGGCGATCTCGCCGCGGAGTATTACGGCCAGCGCGCGTCGGCCGGCCTGCTGATTTCCGAGGCCACGCAGATCTCGCAGCAGGGACAGGGTTACCAGGACACGCCCGGCATCTACTCCCAGGCTCAGATCGACGGCTGGCGCAAGGTCACGACCGCCGTGCACGCCAAGGGCGGGCGGATTTTCCTGCAGCTCTGGCATGTCGGTCGCGTCTCGCACGTCGATCTGCAGGAGAACGGCGCCGCGCCCGTGGCGCCCTCGGCGATCCGGGCCGCGACCAAGACGTTCGTCAACAACGGCTTTGTCAACGTTTCGGACCCCCGCGCGCTGGAGCTCGACGAGCTTCCGGGGATCATTAGCGATTTCCGACAAGCATCCGCGAACGCCATCGAGGCCGGCTTCGATGGCGTCGAGATTCACGGCGCCAATGGCTATCTGCTCGACCAGTTCGCCAAGGATGGCGCCAACGTCCGCACGGATGCTTATGGCGGATCGGTCGAGAACCGCGCCCGGCTGATGCTGGAGGTTGCGACTGCGGTGGTCGAGGAGATCGGCGCTGAGCGCACCGGCATCCGGATTTCGCCCATCTCGCCCGCCAACGGCGTCTCGAGCAGCGCCCCCCAGGCGCAGTTCGACTCTATCGTCGATCAACTTGACGCTTTGGGCATCGTCTACATCCATGTCGTCGAGGGCGCCACGGGCGGATCGCGCGATGTCGCGCCGTTCGACTTCGGATCGCTCCGCCGGCGCTTCAACAACACCTATATCGCCAATAACGGCTATGACCTCGAACTCGCGGCGTCGCGGCTCGCCGAGGGCAAGGCGGACCTATTCGCCTTCGGGCGACCGTTCATCGCCAATCCCGATCTTGTGGAACGGCTGAAGACGCGCGCGCCGCTGGCCATGTTCGATCAGGCGACGCTCTATGGCGGCGGCTCCGCTGGCTATACCGACTATCCCGCGATCGCCGCCTCAAATCGCCAGTGAGCCATCGGAGGGCCGTGCCTAGCGCGGCAACCATTCCGCTTCGAACTGCAGTACCTCCATTCCTCTCGGAGAACATCGCAATGCGTATTCTGAAACAATCTGCCGTCATCACGCTCACGGTGGTGGCGGCACTCTCCTCGGCAGCGTGGGCGGATAATGCCTCGCCAGTTGGCTTGTGGAGGAACGTCGACGACGTCAGCGGCAAGCCAAGGGCGCAGATCCGCATCACGGAATCGAACGGCACTTTGCAGGGCAAGATCGAAAAAGTCTTCCTTGCCCCGAACGAAAGCCCGGCCTGTACGAAGTGCGAAGGCGCCTTGAAGAATGCGCCCGTCATCGGCCTGGTGATCCTGTCCGGCCTGAAGAAGGACGGCGCCGAATATACAGGCGGCCGCATCCTCGATCCCGACAGCGGTAAGGTCTACAGCAGCAAAATCCAACTGACGAAAGGCGGCAAGAAGCTCAACGTGCGCGGCTACATTGGTGTCTCAATGCTGGGTCGCTCGCAGATTTGGGTGCGTCAGGAATAAGCTGCCTAGCATCGACAGGAAATCTGTCGATGTAGAGACAATCATATGGGAAAGAAAACGTCACGAGAGCCGTTATCGTCGATCGATACAGGGCATCAGCGCGACGGAATCTCGGAGATATCGTCACGCTCTGTAGCGGCGGCCAGGACATCGCTGTGGCGCTCTAACCGCTCTAATCAGGAAGGAGTTGGTGTCCGGCCTAGCGATTCAGGAGGGCCGTGCAGGGCTATAGCGTAGACGTAGTTCTCTGGTCCCCGACGGCCCACCAGACGAGATTCGTACCACGATTTGCGTCGTACGTTCGCTTTACCTATTCGCCGTGATCTCGGCGCAGAGCGTCGGCAGTTGGCTGCCCGCTTACTCCGGTATTCGGCCCGAACGGCAAATCCCACCCAAAGCGGTTGTCCAGCCTCGGGCACCAACCATCAGATTTTCCCACTGCTTATTCCGCCGCCAAGAGCCTCGTTTCCGCCGTCGATGAGGCCCGGCCGGGCCCAGGGCGTCGATGAGCGGCACAAGCTTGAGGCCCGCTGCCGTGAGGTCATAGTCGACGCGGTGCGAATGACTGGTTCGCCCCGATAGCGGCCGTTGAAGCCCGCGTTGCCGCTCTCCCGAAGCGGACATCCCTTGGGAACCCGGCGCCCTGAACGCGGAACGGGTGATCCGACGAAGGCCGAGCGCTGCGATCTTTTGCCAGCGCCGGAAAGCGGCCGAGGTGGATCACGCCTATGCGTCTGCCAAGGCCGCGTGGAAAAGAAGGCATGGTTGAAGGCTAGTGCCGGAGCCGCGCTTGCTGATTCCACACTTGTTGAAGCCGACTTGATGGGAGAACGAAGGCCCACGCCCACGCGCCAGAAAATGGATGCAGCTGCGAAGTTAATCGAAGAGTGGACGCTCCTGTCTGCCGCCACGCTTGGCCGCGTCTGCACCTGACAGCACTCGGGACGAGGTGTCACGACAGAAGCTGAAGGGCTGGGACGAATTCGAGAGTGACGGACTTCTGCGCTGATTCAGCGAAACAAGATTTTTTCGTTGTGCCTGCCCACTACGACCGAACTGGCCCCATCCTGATCCGGGTCGCGCGCCTGACCTCCGGAAGTCAATGGGCTTAAACAGTCTGCGAGTCTGGTTCCGGCCCAGGTAGGCGACAGTAATGCGCGCCCATATCGGCCGTTCACAACGGGCGACACCGATGCCCGAAAGCGGCGAGCCGTTGGCTTCCAAGGCGCGCATCATTGGCATCCCTTTTAAGTCCCAAGGGACACTGTTGCCGCCCATCTAGCCGTATTATCGGTATCGGCGAAGCCGCTGATCTGTGCTAAGCCGCCGCCCGAATAGGCAAAGGAGTACACCCGTGAGCGAGCCGACCGTGGCCGAGGCGACCGACAGCATCTATGCATCACTCCGGGCGAACAATGCCGACATCGACGCACATATCGCGGCGCTCAAAGCGGCGCTGACGCGAGAGGGGATAGAACAGGCGGTGTTCGATCCGACCAGGCTTGTCCAGAACAACCGTTCGGGCCGCAAGCTGATGCAGGCTTATTTTCGGCAGCGCGGCGTGAGCGTGAGGTTTTCGGCCACGTAGGGGCGCACGCTGGGGCGCCACGGCGCGCCGGCAATCATTGTGGTCCAAGATCCCGCGGAGAGTTCAGGCAAGTCCGCTTTTGGCTTCTGTAGGCCGACATGCGGCTGCCGGCCCCGCCGACGTCAAAGTACCTAGGAAATCGGCCGACAAATGGTCAATTCAATCACCTGCGCCGGCTGCCGAGTACATCAGCGACCGATTCGCCGCTTCTGGCCTTCGGATTTGACCGGATCAATCGCATGAATCTGCCGCCTTGAGCGCTTCGGCGCGGTCAGATTTGTCTAACGCGCCGATCCGTCGAACCAACGCGTAGAATCTTGGATAGTCGCCCGAACACAAATCGAACAAACGGAGAAACGTCGTCACCTGATCACCGTAAACGGAAGTCGCGGCGAGCTTCGCGTTGTTAATCGGAGCATCGAACCAGACATCGTATCCCCGGTAGCCACGCCAGCGACTGTCGCGCATCTCTCGGTAGCGCATCCGCAGCCGTTCGATCGCGGCTGTCTTTGCGGCCCGCTTCTGGTCCGAGGTATTGGAGTCGTCATAGACGTGCGCTAGCTCGTCTCGGGTGTGCGACACCAGCGCAAGAAATTCGGTCCTGCGCTTTCGGTCGGCTTTGTAACGGCGCAATTCGCCGGTATCGCCAGCCGCGCGCAGCCATTTTCTCACGCCGGTTGTTTCGACGGCGACAGCGAATGCCTCGTTGAATGCGGAATCGTCCTTCACATAGACGCGTTGGTGAGCCAGCTCGTGGAACACCAGCCCTGCAAGATACGTTTCATCTTGGCTGAGCATCGTGCTTAGCAGCGGGTCACTTGACCAGCCAAGCGTGGAATATGCAGTGATGCCCGTCACATAGACGTCCAGGCCCTGTCTCTGAAGTTCGACAGCGGTTTCAATCGCAGACCTTTTGGAGAAGTATCCTCGGTACGGAACGCATCCGAACACCGCAAAGCACCATGTTCGTGGCGTCAGCGAGAATTCCGGCGCGGCGAAGATGGCCCATGTCACCGCGTCCCGACCAACGTTAACATAGCTGCGGTAGCTATTGTTGTCCGGCAGCGCTAGTTCATCTATCGCAAACTGTCGGATGGCGCTCGCCGATGCCATTCGAGCGCGTAATGTCCCAGGAATCGAAGGATCGTCGATCAGCTCTTCGACATCCTGGCGCGCCGCCATGATCTCCACGTGACCCTTCAAGGATTGTGCGTAGTAAGAAATGCTGGTGCAACCTGCCACGCCGGACATCACGATCATCGCAGCAACCGAACGAAAAAATGCACGCATCACGGTTGCCCACGGCATTGCTCACACGTCCGGATAGGGCAAATGTCGCAACTACGCCCGGTCCCAAACAGTCGCGCCAATTTGGTTAAGGTCCTGGATGGGGTTTAGGTTAGACGTTCGTCCTCGGCAAGATTGTCACAATTCGGTCACTCGCCGCCAAATTGCCGAATGTCCGGACACGGCGGACTGAAGCAACGCAGCATTTTCCACTTTGAGGCGAAGTAATTCTCAACTATGGTCCGCCAGGCTTTGGCATGGGGGGGAATATTGCCGATGGTTTTATCACGCAGGGGTGTCGTGCTCGGCGGCCTGGCGCTGGTGGCGGTGGGTGCAACCAGCAATATTGCTCAAGCCGCGGCGGCAAAATCCTTTTTCGCCGGTACCGCCAGCGACAACAATTTTGTCTATCGCAAGACCAACTTCGCCAAGATCGACAAGAGATGGCATCGCCAGATCGTCAAGTATTTCAGCAGCGAGCCGGTCGGCACCGTCGTGGTCGATACCCGCCACCACTTCCTCTACGTCATCATGGAAAACAAGACCGCCATCCGCTACGGCGTCGGCGTCGGCAAGGACGGCTTCAAATGGTACGGCCGCGCGACGATCGACCGCCGCGCGCTGTGGCCGCAATGGGTCCCGCCCCCCGAAATGCGTAAGCGCAAGCCGGACCTACCGCACATGGTCGCAGGCGGCGCGTCCAACAATCCGCTCGGGCCGCGCGCGCTCTATCTGCACCGCAACGGCGCCGACACCGGCTACCGCCTGCATGGCACGCTGGAGCCATGGAGCATCGGCACCGACGCTTCCAGCGGCTGCATCCGCATGTTCCCGGAAGACATCATCGACCTCTACCAGCGCTGCCCGATCGGCACCGCGGTGCAGGTCCTGCCGCACATCGCCGACCAGGCGCCCGCTTCCACCACTGTCGAATGATTGGCGCCTCATGAACCGCATGATTGAAAACACGCGCCGGCTGCTCGCCGCCGGCCTGCTGGTGCTGGCCGCATCCTGCTCGACCAGCAACACGCTGGCCCCTTCCACGCCCGACATCACCAACACCGAGGTTGCCGGCTTCCAGAACGTGCAGCCGGGCAGCGAGGAGGATTTTATCCTCAATGTCGGCCGCCGCACCTATTTCACGCAAGGTTCGGCCGCGCTCGATTCTGTCGCCAAGGCCACCCTCGACACCCAGATCGCCTGGTTAGCAAAGCATCCGCGCTGGCTGCTCAAGCTGCAGGGTTTCGCCGACGATCCCGGCGCAAGTGAAACGGCGCTGTCGCAGCAGCGCGCCGATGCGGTGATGGACTACCTCGCCGCCGGCGGCATAGACCGCAACCGCATGTGGGCCAAGGGCTACGGCAAGGACAGGCTCGTCCGCGACTGCCCCGACACCGCCTGCAGGTCGCAGAACCGCCGCGTTGTGTCTAATTTGCGCGATGAGAGGGACGAGCCGTAGGGGGCTGCTGTTCTGCTTGTGACCCGAAGCAGAGTCTCACACGCGACGGCGGCATGGCTGCAATGCGCCGCTTATCGGACATTGAGACCAGCGTCGCTGTGCGCTCAGAAACGGACCCCCGCGATCCAGAACCGGCAGCTGGATGGACCAGCAAGCGCGCCGAGCAGCAGACGCGCTCGGCCGAAGAGTCTAGCACCTGGTCGGTGATCGGTCGGGTCCCAAGCCAATTTCCTCCTCCCGCGCTCCACTTTATTGCAAGACGCTCAAATTTGAGCTTCCGCATTCATGCTTTGTCGAGCGTATCTCTTAGAGTCGCTTAAACCTTCTGCGCC
Organism: Mesorhizobium onobrychidis; assembly: GCF_024707545.1. Classification (NCBI taxonomy): domain Bacteria; kingdom Pseudomonadati; phylum Pseudomonadota; class Alphaproteobacteria; order Hyphomicrobiales; family Phyllobacteriaceae; genus Mesorhizobium; species Mesorhizobium onobrychidis. Next base: position 5,102,238 of record NZ_CP062229.1, on the reverse strand, counting down.
GTAAGTTTTAGCCGTGCTGAATCGCCGTCAGCGCCGATGACGACGAAATAGGAGAACGCAATGACTCGCAATCACGTTGAACGTCTTGGAGAGTTCAGGGAAATCCTGGTCGCGACTCGACGCGAAGGAGTCCGTAACGTGCACCATACCCGCGACGCAATGCGGGCAAGTGGCTTTCAGATCGGGGACAGCGACGGCTCCAGCTACGGAGCCGAGCTAAAGGAGCTCCAAGAGGAAATCGAGGCAGTCGATCGCGCCATCGAAGACGAGAAGCGGCTGGCCTTGGCCCTTGAGAGTGCGGCTCAATCCCGCCGACCAATTAAGCCGAGAATCGTGAAGGGAACATAGAGTCGGGGACGGCCCTTGGTGCCCGTCGCGTGGATTCGCCTGCGACATCGTGTCGGGCTCGTCGCCGCCGTGCAACAGAGCCCTGAACGTCATCCGTTGCCATCAAACGTGGGGCAGGGGCGGCCGAAGCCGTCCTGTGTCGATGTCGACTTCGCTGTGTCCATCGTTGTCGATGCCGTCGCTACCCTCGCCAACGGCGTTCTTCAGGTATCCGATCTGAAACGCGATATTTGGACATGAAATCACGGAGGCCAGCTTCTGGCGCAAAGCGGTCGGCACTACCCTGGATGAAAGGTCGGCTTTCTAGCCCATCATCCCGAAAGCGGACGTTCCGCTTCCGGCCCAAAAGCTCCGGTTCGGAGCGAGCGCTATGTAATAAGCGCCGGTCGTAGAATTGATGTCAGCCTAGCAGCAGATATCAGACGGCCATAGCTAATCTGCCGTATCGGCTGACCTCGGTTTCGATCTCGGAGATCAGACTCTCCAGTGCTGGGTTCCTCGTCTTCCTCGCTCGCCGCACCACATAGGCAAGCGCCGGAGGCGCGGGCAGCCGGGTATCGATGATCTCCATGTCCAGACGCAGATGGCGGTCGCTGAGAAGCGCAACGCCCAGTCCGGCAGTCACCGCGGCAACGATGCCTGCAGCGCTCGAGCATTCGAACACGGTTTCGAGGTCCGCTCCCCCATCTTGCCCAATGTCGAGTGCCCAACGTCGGTAGAAGCAGTCGTCGAAGGAGAGGAACGGGACAGAACCTTCAGTGTCCAACGATAGCTCGCGAGACTTGACCCAATGCAGGTCCTCGCGAAACAGCACGACGTCGGTCGGCCGAACCTCATGGGCAAATACCTGCACTATGGCGACGTCCAGTTCGCCGCGCTCGAGCATCGACCGCAGCACCAGGCTCATGCGAACCTTCGTTCTGACTGCGACCTGCGGGTGCAGGCGCCGGAAGCGCCCGAGGATTCGCGACAGGTCCGAGCATGTCGTGTCCTCCGTGAAGCCCAGCAGGATTCGGCCTGCCAAGTCCGACTTCGCGAGGCTCACCAGCGCCTCATCGTGTAGGTTCAATATCTTCGCGGCGTACTTAAGGAGACCATTGCCTTCAGAGGTAAACATACCGCCGCCGGGCCGTCGATCCAGGAGGTCATAGCCAAGGCTGACTTCCAGACGCTTGACCTTGTGGCTCACCGCGGACTGCGTGAGACCGAGCGCTTCAGCCGCCCGTGTGACTCCTCTGTGCAGCTCGATGGCGCGCAGTGCGCGTAGGGAATCGATGTCGAGCCGCCTGCTGATGATTTCCGACATCTTCGCCTTCACTTTGTTGGGTTATGAAACCAAATGATATGATTGCATACAATTGGCAAGCATTGAATAACTTAATTGCAGCAAAGTCATCTCTCAATCGAAATTTGTCATGTGCGCTGTTGCCGGGAGGGCGTTATTCCGGAGCCGAAATATCAAGCAGGCATTTGATGACCGCCCTTGCCATTTTCCCGACGGCTGTGACCCGATCCCGCCTCCTTTGGCCGCTGATGGCGGCGTTGCTCGTGATCGGCTGGAGTTCGGGTTTCGTCGGCATCAGATACGCGAGCGAAGAGGCCAGCGTGGCCGTATTACTGTTTTGGCGCACGCTGCTCTCGGGGATCCTCCTCCTTCCTTTCGCCTTGGCGTTCGGACCAAGGATGCACTTGCGCGCCGTGACGTCCCAGGTTGGGTTCGGTGTAATGGCGGTATTCATCTACCTGGGCGGTTTCGCGCTTGCGATCGAGCAACGGGTCCCGACCGGGCTGGTCGCGCTGATCTCCGATCTTGTGCCCCTGGCAATCGCCTCTATGTCACAACCTATTCTGGGCGAGCGGCTCACCGGACGGCAGTGGATGGGCACGGCGATTGCCGTGACCGGAGTGCTGATAGTTTCCTTCGACAGCTTGAACTTCGGAACCGCCCCCTTGTGGGCTTACGCGCTAACCATCGGCTCCATGATGGTGTTCGCCCTTGCCGCCGTGCTTCGCAGGGGTCAGGAGTCGCTGCACATGCCCGTTCACCAGAGCCTCTGTATCCACACGCTGACCGGTGCGGTTCTATTCGGCATCTGTGGACTGGCACAGGGCGGGCTGGCACCGCCGATGACCCGCGAGTTCGCCATCGGGATGGTTTGGCTCGTGCTGATCGCCACCTTCGCCGCATACTCCGTGTACTACACCATGCTGCACATGTTTCCCGTAGTCAAAGTCAGCGCCGCTATTTACCTGAGCCCGCCCGTCACGATGCTCTGGGCCTGGATGCTATTCTCGGAGCCACTCACACCAGCAATGTTGCTGGGCTTGGCTGTGACGCTAGTGGGTGTCTGGCTGACTTCGCGCGGATAAGTCCTATTGCATTCCGGCCGAGCGGACAGCGTTACCTCCGCTTCGCTACGGATGGTTATGCTGGATTCCAGCTATGAGATTTTCAGGGATGACCAGGCCGCGGCGCAAATGTCCGCTTCAGCACCTAGAGTGCCTAAAGCTGCCCGTGCGCTCTCGGCCCAGAACGCGACGTTAGAGTATCCGCTCGGCAATGACGGCTTCTGGCGCTACCCGCGCATTCCGATAATCGGCCGGACGGCATCCGACCCAGAGCGGTTGTCCAGCCTCGGGCAGTAGGCGTCAGATTTTCACCACTGGCTAGGCCGCGTTCACGAGCTTGGTTTCCGGCGTCGATGAGACCCGGCCGGCCCGATCGTCCTCGGTATCTTCCCACCAGTCGCCCAGGGCGTCGATGAGCGGCACAAGCTTCAGGCCGGGCGCTGTGAGGTCGTAGTCCACGCGTAGCGGATAGCCGGCATGCGCCGTTCGCCGCACAATTCCGGCCTCCTCCAGCTTGCGCAGTTCCAGCGCCAGAATGCGGTGCGACACGGTCGGGTTGTCACGCCTCAGGTCGCTGAAGCGCTTGGTCCCGTCCTTGAGATAGTAGAGCAGCAAGGTGGGCCAGCGACCGCTGAGCACACGCATGGTCTCTTCGATCGGGCAGCGTGAGACGACATCTTTCATGGCAGCTCCCTGGTTACAGAATAGTGCGTAATTTACATGGAGCGACCAGCGTCTAGGTGTTTAGTCCCGGCATTTGATGGGTGGGATCGAGTCGGAACCGTTCGGGCTCTTTTGCCCAGATTTTGCAGATGAATTCGTGGGGCGTGAGGCCCTTGAGGGTCTTAAGCCGGCGCGCGAAATTGTAAGCTAAGATGAAGTCGGCGAGATGCCGACGCAGTTGCTCGTGATCGTCATAGTGGAAGCGCTTGACGGTGGCGTCCTTGATGGTCCGATTCATCCGCTCGACCTGGCCGTTCGTCCAGGGATGGTTGATCTTTGTGAGCCGGTGCTCGATGCCATGTTCGTCGCAGATGCCGTCGAAGATGTGCTGAAGGGCATGCCGGTCGCAGGTCCGGTTGGCGAACTGAATGCCGTTGTCGGTCAGAATGGTATGGATGGCATAGGGCACGGTCGCGATCAGGTTGCGAAGGAATTGGGCCACCGCCATCTTGCCCGCCGTCGGGTGCAATTCCGCATAGGCGAATTTCGACGTCCGATCGATGGCCAAGAAAAGGCGCAGCTTGCCCTCGGCGGTCTGCACCTCGGCGAGGTCGATATGGAAATAGCCGAGCGGATAGGCGTTGAACTTCTTCCTGGCCGGCTTGTCGGCGTCCACCTGCGGCAGCCGCGAAATGCCATGGCGCTGAAGGCAGCGATGCAACGACGAGCGCGTCAGATGCGGGATCGAGGGCTGTAGGGCATAGAGACAATCATCCAGCGCCAGCAACGTGTGCTTGCGAAAGGCGACGATCACCGCTTCCTCTTCGAGCGACAGCACTGTCGATCTTGGTTTCTTCGGGCCGGTGGGAAGATCGGCGGTCGAGATCCGGTTCCTCCACTTTCTAACTGTCTTCTGATCGATGCCGTAGCGCTTGGCCAGCGCTCTCAGGCTCTCTTGACTATGCTGTATCGCTCGACGGACTGCCTCTGTCGTCGTGGCGCGGCGGTGTAGAACCTGTCCCATAGCGCATCCTTTGATTCGGACGGCAATGATGCGCCATTAAAGTCCGGGATCAAACATCTAGGGTCAAGCTTCGCTGCGCAGCGTGATCCCTAAACATGGAAGAGACAAAGAAATGGAACCTATCCTCCTTTACGGCGTCCCGGCGGGAAGTTCGATGGGGCTTGTCGCTGCTTTTGAACGCCTCGGACAACCCTACCGCCTGTGTCGCGTCGACATGCTCACCGAAATGAAGAACGACGCCTATGCCAGCATCAACGGCCGTCAGGAAACGCCGGTGTTGATCACGGACGAAGGCAAAGTGCTCACCGAGACCATGGCGATTGCCGCGTGGCTCGAAGCCCGCGACACGCAACGTCGCATCAGCTTCGATCCTCGCTCGCCGGAAGCCGACCGGATGCATCAGCTGATGGCTTTCGTGAACACCGGCTTCACCGCCGCTTTCACCCCGCTCTGGGCTGCATTTGAAATGGAATCGGCCGACCCAGCCCTGCTGGCGACCTTGCGTGACTTTGGCCGCAAGGCCGTTACCGAACGCCATGACCGGCTTGAGGCAATGATCGCCGACACGGACTTTCTGGTCGGCGATCACCTGACACTGGCGGACACCACGCTGATTGGCGTGGCGCGCTGGGCGGAGTTCCACAAGGCGGTCGACGGCGCAGCCTACCCCAAGCTGGCGGCGTTGCGCCGCCGGATCGAAAGCGATCCGGACGTGCGATATGCGCAGGCCATCGAGGACGGCGAAAAGCCGGCGGGTTCGGGTGCCTGTCTTGGCCAAATTCCGCTGGCCGAGGTCATTGAACGCTTCGCTGACTAGCACACGTCAGTCCGCGCGGCGCCAACGCATCAGCCCGAAAATCGGAATCGATTTTCGGAAAGCACGATGCGTAGATTATCGGTGTTAGTGCGTACTTTGTGCGTCCAAATGGACGCACGTCGCTCTAATGTGTCTGGGGCCGCGCGGTGGCGACAACAGCGCCTAAATCGGCTATCATGCCGACTTGAAGTGGCAGCTACGGGCGGCCATCCTGGCGGTGGCCGCCCCCGACACACGGGAGAATGGTTATGGCCGGCTTTCATGTCATGTCGGACGCGCGTGGAATGCACGTGCAGCCCACGGTGCGCCGCATCACCACGGCGGACCTGATGGATGTGCTGCGGCTCGGCATCGAGGATTTCTGGGCAAAGCCATCGCATTACGTGTTCCTGTGCCTGATCTATCCGGTGGTCGGATTGATGCTGGCGCAGTGGACGACATCTGGCTCCAACGCCATCCAGCTCCTCTACCCGCTGATGTCCGGCTTCGCCCTGCTTGGGCCCTTCGCCGCGATCGGCCTCTACGAGATCAGCCGCCGCCGCGAGCTCGGCATGGACACGTCCTGGTGGCACGCGCTCGACGTGCGCCACTCGCCGGCGCTGCCGGCGATCGCGGTCATCGGCGTCATGCTGGTGGCACTGTTCCTGCTCTGGCTGTACACCGCGCAATCGATCTACACCGGCCTGTTCGGCAATCAGCCGCCGGCTTCGATCGGCGGCTTTGTGCGCGAGGTGCTGACAACGCCCAAAGGCTGGACGCTGATCCTGCTCGGCAATGCGGCCGGCTTCGTCTTCGCCGCGATCGTGCTGGCGACCACCGTCGTCGCTTTCCCGCTGCTGCTCGACCGCGATGTCGGCGCGGTCTCGGCAATCGAGACCTCGGCACGGGCGGTGATGACAAACCCGCTGCAGCTGGCGCTGTGGGGCCTGATGGTCGCCGTGCTGCTGGTCATCGGCTCGATCCCGCTGTTTGCCGGGCTCGCCGTCGTCATGCCGGTGCTTGGCCATGCGACGTGGCATCTCTATCGCAGGGTGGTCGAACCGGAGCGGGCGCAGCAGGAGCGGCGGCCGATGTAAGGCAGGATGGTTGGTTGCTTCGGGCATCGAAGCGTCTCCGGGAAGTGCGCAATGTGTGCCTCGTCGGACACCGACGCGCAAGGGCTTGGCGGTTTCAGCCGTTGCGCCAGACGAAATGCCGAACACACGCTGGGTCGCGTTCCTTCGCGCCCCCCTCTGTCCTGCCGGACATCTCCCCCTCAAGGGGGGAGATTGGCAGCTTCGCCGCCAGTGCGCTTTTCATCAGCGCTGGAGATTGGCGAAAAGGAGGAGTGACGTCCGATCTCCCCCCCTTGAGGGGGAGATGGCCGGCAGGCCAGAGGGGGGCGCTGTCCCGCCAGCCTCTCCCTTAAGTCACCAGTCCCATCGCCTTCAGCCGACGATGCGCAGGTTCGACAATTCGTTGGCGATTTCCTTGAAATTGTCCGACAGCGTCGCCCCGGTCGCGTTCCAGAACAGCTTGGCCGGTTTGGTCGGATCGGTGGGATCCATGCGGAAGCGCGAGTCCGACGAGCATGCCTTCAAATCGTCCAGTCGAAATCCTCGTGCTGGATCGGGGAGATGCCGTCCTGGTCCATCCAGCTATCCTGGTCATGGGCGGGACCGACATTGACCGAAGCAGCGAACGGCACCAGGGAGAACTGCACCGGTTTGGTGACCTGCTTCATCTGCTGTGCCTGCAGCGCCAGCGTATCGACAAGCTGCTTGGCGGCAGTCTTCAGCAGATCAATCCGCATCTGGCCGGTGCCGGAACCCAGATTATTCATCGAGCCGGAATTATCGAGCACAAGGGCTACTTCCAGCGTGTTCTTTAGGCGGATTTCCGAGCACGCCGTGAAGGTTGTATCACTCGTGGTCCCGCCGCCAATCAGCATAGCGGCGGCCGGCAGAAAATAGGGGTGATACGTTAGGGCGCTGCAGAGCTTTAACGTGCCTCCACCCGCATTGCTGTTGGGCAGGGTGACGGTAAGCAACGTATTGGCCGGATCGACAGGGCCGAGATTGGCTTCGAAGAAAGTCTTGGCATAGGCCTTGGCGGCGTCGTCGCTTGCGCCGGAGACGATCTTATGAGCGGTAGCGAGGCCGGCGCCGTCCAGGGCATTCAACGTGGCGTTCTTCTGGCGGAGCAGTTCCGAGTAGTCGACGCTGAGCGCCAAGCCGCCCATGAGCGGCACCATGGTGATGACCGTCATCAGCGTATAGTTGCCACGCCGGTCCCTACCGAATTTTCGGATCATTGCCGTCAGCACCCCGCCAGAACCCCTTTGTCGGCGAACAGATGCCACCAATCCTTAAATTTCAGATTGCTAATATATGTCCAAGATCGACACACTTTTTCAAAGCTCGTTAACCACGCCGCCGCTGGGGCCAATGCCGCCCGCGATCGGGACCGCCGCGGAGTCTCCGGAATCGGCTAAAGCTCTGGAAACGAAAATTTTTGTCCTTTGCGATTATGCCTTCATTGCTGGGCGGCGATGCTGAAACGCGGCGAAAGCTGGTGACAGGGTGAAGAGCTTCGGTTAATGCGGTCCGGCCGCTGCGGATCGTCGGCGGCGGCGCTCGCAACCATCATGACTTGGAAAACGATATGGCGGATTCGCCCGATATCATCGGCTCGCTCGCGGATTTGTCGGCAGCCTATTCTGCCATTCTTTGCGACGTGTGGGGTGTGGTCCACAATGGCGAACGACATTTTCCGGCCGCGGCTCTGGCGCTGGCCACCGCACGCGAAGCGAAGATACCTGTGGTGCTGATCACCAATTCGCCACGCCGCAGCGCCGATGTGGTGGCGCAGATGAATGCGATCGGCGTTCCCTCGGCGGCCTACGACCGCGTCGTCACCTCCGGCGATGTGACCCGCGACCTGATCATCGAGGGCCCGCGAAAGATCTTTCATATCGGCGCCGACCGCGACTTCACGCTCTATGACGGGCTTGATGTCGAGCTGGTCGAGGAGTTCGAGGCATCCGGCGTGGTCTGCACCGGGCTGTTCGACGACGAGGTCGAGAAGCCGGAGGACTACGCCGATCTTCTGCGGCGGCTACGCGCCAGGAACCTGCCCTTCATCTGTGCCAATCCCGACATCGTGGTCGAGCGCGGCGAGCGGATGATCTGGTGCGCCGGGGCCTTGGCCCGCGACTATGCCCAGCTCGGCGGGCGCACGCTTATCGCCGGAAAACCTTACGCGCCGGTCTATGACGTCGCAATGAAGGAGATCGCCGACCTGCTCGGCCGCCCGGTCGAGCGCTCGGGCGTGCTGGCCATCGGCGATGGCATGATGACCGACATCAAGGGTGCTGCCGACAACGGCTTCGACGTGCTCTACGTATCGGGCGGCATCCATGCCCGCGACTACGGCGATCCGCTACAACCGGATCCGACCAGGCTAATTGCCTTTCTGGAAAGGCACGGCTACCGGCCGGTCGCGGTCATTCCGAGACTGCAGTAGGGTCGCGCCATGACGGAAGCCTCGAAATGACGGAAGCCTTCGAACGCGTTTCGGCAATCTCGCCGCTGCCGGCCCATTTGCGGGGTGGCGTGGTGGCGATCGGCAATTTCGACGGCGTGCACCGCGGCCACCAGGCCGTGCTCGAGCGCGCGCTTGCCGAGGCCCGCCGGCGCGGCGTGCCGGCTCTGGTGCTGACCTTCGAGCCGCATCCGAGAAAGGTGTTCCGGCCTGATATACCGCTGTTCGTGCTGACGCCGCCGCCAATGAAGGCACGGCTGCTGTCGCATCTCGGCTTTGCCGCCCTCGTCGAACAGCCGTTCACGCGCGACTTCGCCGCACTGTCGGCGGAAGCGTTCGTGACCGGCGTGCTGGACAGGAATCTCGGCATCATTCATGCCGTGACCGGCTTCGATTTCCACTTCGGCAAGGATAGGCAAGGCGGCCCGGCCTATCTGATGGCGGCCGGCGAACGCCGCGGCTTCGGCGTCACGCTGGTCGACGCGTTTCGCGACGAGGGCGCCGAGGTGGTGTCGTCGAGCCGGATCCGCGCGCTGCTGTGCGAAGGCGAGGTGGCCGAGGCCGCCGGCCTGCTCGGCTACCGCTTCACGGTCGAAAGCGAGGTGATCGGCGGCCAGCAGCTTGGCCGGACGCTCGGCTTTCCAACCGCCAATATGAGGCTTTCGCCGGAAGCCACTCTGAAGGAAGGGATTTACGCCGTCCGCTTCCGTCGCGCCGACGGCACGCTTCATGATGGTGTTGCCAGCTTCGGCCGCCGCCCGACCGTCGATGACAACGGCGCGCCGCTTCTGGAAACCTTCGTCTTCGACTTCTCCGGCGACCTCTACGGCGAGATATGCGCGGTGTCCTTCTTCGGCTTCCTGCGCGCCGAGGTGAAGTTCGACGGGCTCGACGCGCTGGTCGCGCAGATGAAACGCGACGAGGCCGAGGCGAGGGCGCTGCTTGCCGGCGTCAGCCCGCTTTCCGAGCTCGACGCGGCCATTGCTTTTTGAACTTATTTTTTCAGCGCCAGGCCGACCGCAATGAAGGCCCAGCCCTGGAAGATCAGGTCGACGGCGAGAAACAGCCCCAGCACCCATACGCTGTTGACCGGCCAGCCCATGGCGATGATCAGGCCTGCCAGCGCGCTGATGACGCCGGCCGCAACCAGCCAGCCCCAGCCTTTTTCCGGTCTGTGCTTGTACCCGACCCAGGCCCTGAGCACGCCTGAAGCGAGAAGGGCGACCGCCAGCAGGAAGGTCAGCACCGCCGACGCCAGCAGCGGGTTGTAGAAGGCGAAGAACCCGGCGACGGCATAGAGAAGACCGCTGAGCAGCCAGTAGAAGAACCGGCTCCAAGTCTTCACACCGAAGGCATGCATGATCTCGATGATTCCGGCCATCAGCATCAGCCAGCCGACGACGTAGACCGAGGCGACCGTGGCGATGAACAGATTGCCGAAGGCAATGCCGCCGAGGATCAGCAGCAGCACGCCGAGCCCGACGAACCATCCCCATTTCGCCCGCGTCTGACCGATTGCATCCTTTAAAGCGTCGCCCTGCAGGGTCATTGCCGCCATCTCCATCGTCGCCTGGCAACTTGCCGATTTGGAGGGTAGCGCCGAAGGCCTTGCCCGTCCAGCGAGCAGCTCGCGCCAGACGCACGCCAAAAAAGCGAGGCAGCGTTTCGAATTTAAATCAAAGTTTACTGAACCGGCGCCATGGCTCTTGGCCAGGCTGGTTGTTCCCGCCGGTGTTTCGTGCGTATGGAGTGACGATGCGTTCTGTCAGGGTGTTTCAGGTGGTCTTGGCCAGCTTCATGCTGGGCGCGACCGGTGCCGCCGAAGCCGGCGAGGGCGGCCCGGCGGCCGATTCCAGCCTGGTCAAGGAGCGCGGCTCCAGAGATCAGTTCATGATCGGCGTGTCGACGACCTATCGCTTCGATTTCTCGATGTGAGTGCCTTGGCCCGGCAATCGCGTATCTAACGGATGCATTGTGACCTCACAAGCTGCAGGGAAGACACCGAGAGTTCGGGCTTTTCAACATCGCCTGTCTCGGTTAAAAGCCCAGCCATGACGAGCTTTTCGCGCCTTTTCGCGCTGACGATACGAATTACAGGCCCGGTGTTTCGGGCGGCCTGAGCGCCGCCGGAGCCGCCGGGAATTTTTGCGCGCGGCCTCTCGCGCTTTTTCAAGATCATGATAGTTCAATGCCCGGGCTCCTTTGCCGCCGGGCAATGCATATGGCAGACCAATGACCGATACCCCAATGACCGACACTGTTGAAACGATCGACTATTCCAAAACGCTTTATTTGCCGCAGACGGATTTCCCGATGCGCGCCGGCTTGCCCGAGAAGGAGCCGCTGCTGGTCAAGCGCTGGCAGGATATGGACCTCTACCGCAAGCTGCGCGACAACGCCGCTGGCCGCGAAAAATACGTGCTGCATGACGGCCCGCCCTACGCCAATGGCAACATCCACATCGGTCATGCGCTGAACAAGATCCTCAAGGACGTCATCACCCGCTCGTTCCAGATGCGCGGCTACGACTCGAACTACGTGCCCGGCTGGGATTGTCACGGCCTGCCGATCGAATGGAAAATCGAGGAGCAATACCGCGCCAAAGGCAAGAACAAGGACGAGGTCCCGGTCAACGAGTTCCGTAAGGAATGCCGCGAGTTCGCCGCGCACTGGATCAAAGTGCAGGGCGCAGAATTCCAGCGGCTGGGTGTCGTCGGCGACTTCGACAATCCCTATACGACGATGGCGTTCCACGCCGAGGCGCGCATCGCCGGCGAACTGTTGAAATTCGCCATGTCCGGCCAGCTCTATCGCGGCTCCAAGCCGGTGATGTGGAGCGTTGTCGAGCGCACCGCGCTGGCCGAGGCCGAGGTCGAGTACCAGGACTACGAGAGCGACACGATCTGGGCGAAGTTTCCGGTCGTCAGCCTCGCTCGTCAGGTCACCAACGTCGAAGATGGGCAGCCGGCCTTGGATCCAAAGCTGACGCAGACGTCACTGGACTTGCTGGAGGCCCACGTCGTCATCTGGACGACGACGCCGTGGACCATTCCCGGCAACCGTGCCGTGAACTATTCGCCTCGCATCAACTATGGCCTCTACGAGGTCACGGCAGCTGAGAATGCTTTCGGCCCGCAACCTGGCGAAAAGCTGATCTTTGCCGACGAGCTGGCGGAAGAGGCTGCGGTCAAAGCCAAAGTGACGATGAATCGGCTCCGTAACGTTTCGGCGGAAGAGCTTGGAAGCCTTACGCTTTCTCATCCTTTCAAAGGTTTGAATGGCGGCTACGAATTCCCGGTCCCAATGCTCGCCGGCGAGCATGTCACCGACGAAGCCGGCACCGGCTTCGTTCACACCTCGCCCAGCCACGGCCGCGAGGACTTCGACGCCTGGACGGGCGCTGCATCGGAACTGCGCCAACGCGGCATCGACACGGCGATCCCGTTCCCTGTCGACGATGCCGGCTTCTTCACCAAGGACGCGCCGGGCTTTGGCCCGGACCGCGAGGGAGGAGCGGCGCGCGTCATCGACGACAACGGCAAGAAGGGCAATGCCAACCAGGCGGTCATCGACGAGCTGATCAAGCGCAACGCGCTGTTCGCGCGCGGCCGGTTGAAGCATTCCTATCCGCATTCGTGGCGATCGAAGAAGCCGATCATCTTCCGCAACACGCCGCAATGGTTCGTCTATATGGACAAGGAGCTGGGCGACGGCACAACGCTGCGCAGCCGTGCCTTGAAGGCCATCGACGACACCCGCTTCGTGCCGGCCGCCGGCCAGAACCGTATTCGCGCCATGATCGAGGAGCGCCCCGACTGGGTGCTGTCGCGCCAGCGCGCCTGGGGCGTGCCGATCGCCGTCTTCGCCGATGCCGACGGCAATGTGCTGAACGACGAGGCGGTCAACCAGCGCATCGTGGACGCCTTCGAGAAGGAGGGCGCCGACGCATGGTTCGCGGCCGGCGCCAAGGAACGTTTCCTCGGCAACCACGATGCCTCGAAATGGCAGCAGGTGATGGACATCCTCGACGTCTGGTTCGATTCCGGCTCGAGCCACGTCTTCACACTCGAGGATCGTCCTGACCTGAAATGGCCGGCCGACCTTTACCTCGAAGGCTCCGACCAGCATCGCGGCTGGTTCCACTCCTCGCTGCTTGAAAGCTGCGGCACCAGGGGCAGGGCGCCTTACGACACCGTCGTCACCCATGGTTTCACCATGGACGAGGAGGGGCGGAAAATGTCGAAGTCGCTCGGCAACACCGTCGTGCCGCAGGACGTCATCAAACAGTCGGGCGCCGATATCCTGCGGCTATGGGTGGTCACGACCGATTACTGGGAAGACCAGCGGCTCGGTAAGAACGTGCTGCAGACCAATATCGACGCCTACCGCAAGCTGCGCAACACCATCCGCTGGATGCTGGGCACGCTTGCTCATGACGATGGCGAGGAAGTGCCGCTGGACAAGATGCCGGAGCTGGAGCGGCTGATGCTGCATCGGCTCTCCGAACTCGATGAAGTCGTGCGCGCGGGCTACGACGCCTTCGAGTTCAAGCGCATCACCCGTACGCTGCTCGACTTCATGGTGGTCGAGCTGTCGGCGTTCTATTTCGACATCCGCAAGGACGCGCTCTACTGCGAAGCGCCGTCCAGCGTGAAGCGCAAGGCTTCCGTGCAGGTGGTGCGCCGTCTGTTCGACTGCCTGGTGAAATGGCTGGCGCCGATGCTGCCCTTCACCATGGAGGAGGCCTGGCTCGACCGTCATCCGGACGCCGTCTCGGTGCATCTCGACCAGTTTCCGCAAATCCCGGCCGATTGGAAGAATGAGGCGCTGGCGGAAAAATGGCGCAATGTGCGGCAAGTCCGTCGTGTCGTCACCGGCGCGCTGGAGATCGCACGCGCCCAGAAGGTCATCGGCTCGTCACTGGAAGCGGTGCCGGTCGTCACGCTCGACGATGCGGCGCTCGAAGCAGCGATATCAGATGTCGACATGGCCGAAATGGCGATCACCAGCGATCTGGTCATTGCGCAGGGCAACGCGCCTTCTGGCGCCTTCACGCTGGACGACGTTAAGGGCGTCGCCGTGGTGATCGAGAAGGCCGAGGACCGGGGCCTGATCAAATGCGCGCGCTCATGGCGCTACACGGCCGATGTCGGGCAGGACAGGGAATTCCCCGATGTTTCCGCGCGGGACGCGGCGGTTCTGCATGAATTGAAGGCGCTTGGCCGGCTTTAATGCATGTCGCCCAAAAGTGCGTAGCGGTTTTGGGACAACGATATGCACAGCCAGAATGCATGTCGCCCAAAAGTGCGTAGCGGTTTTGGGACAACGAACATGCACGGCCAGAATGCATGTCGCCCAAAAGTGCGTAGCGGTTTTTGGGACAACGACATGCACGGCCAGAATGCATGTCGCCCAAAAGTGCGTAGCGGTTTTTGGGACAACGACATGCACGGCCAGATCACCATATCGGTGCACAAATGCCACGGCGGGCGGCTGATCAGCCCCCGCTCGTTGCCCTTAACGAGTGGTTGAGGTAAACACGCGAAACTCCGGACGACAAATTGTCGCCGGATTTCCGTCGCAAGAGCATAGACGATGGGAACCGTCCTTTGGCCGGTGGCGATCGAGAGGCTGTCTAGAGTGGGACTTTTTGGCATGACCGAAAGAACTTGCGCGCGGGTTGCGCTGCTGGCGCCGCTTGTCGTATCCGGCTTGGCCCTTTCCGGCTGCATGGGCTCGCCGACCTACGGGACCGACAAGACCGCCTCCGCCCAGCTTGCCGGCGATCTCACCAGCGCTTTTTCAGTCATGCCGAAGAACAAGGAAAAGATCGACTACAAGCCGCGCCCCGAACTGGTGAAGCCGGCGCCGGGACAGAAGGAATTGCCGCCGCCGCAGGACAGCATCGCGACGGCAAGCGCCGATTGGCCGGAATCGCCCGAGCAACGCCGCGCTCGCCTGCGTGCCGAGGCCACGCTCAATCAGGACGATCCGTCCTACCAGGCGCAGATCGTCGATGACGTCCAGACGGATCCAACCGCGATCAAGGCTGCGATGGCGCAGTCGGCTTCCAGTCATCCGCCGGCCTGGACTCCGGCGGATTCGGACAAGGGCCGCGCCGCCGAGGTCAAGCGCCGCCTCGCCGAAGGCAAGCAGGGCGACCCGAACACCCGCAAATATCTGAGCGAGCCGCCGGTGCAATACCGCGCCGCTGCCGCCACCGCGCCGGTGGACGACATCGGCGAGGACGAATACAAGAAAGAACGCCGCCTCAAGAAGGAAGCGGCCGCCAAGAACAAGAGCGGCATGTTCGACTGGCTGCCGTGGTAAGCTGTCAGCGCTAATGCATGTCGCGCAAAAGTGTGCAGCGGTTTTGCGATAACGACATGCATAAAAATAACAACCTAAAGCGCGTCGCATGAGGCCGGTCAAGCGCGACGCGCTTTAGGGAAAGCTGGCGATGCTACAGTTCGCGCCTCTCCTTGAAAAAATCCTTCAAAAGCAGCGCCGCGTCGCTTTCGGCCATGCCTGTATAAATGTCTGGCACATGATGGCAGGTCGGTGAGGCGAAGAAGCGCACGCCGTTGACCACAGCGCCGCCCTTCTCGTCAGCGGCGCCGAAATAAAGCCGGCGCAGCCTGGCGAAGGAAATGGCGCCGGCGCACATGGCGCAGGGCTCCAGCGTCACATAGAGATCGTGGCCGGTGAGCCGCTCGCTCGACAGCTTGCGGCAGGCCTCGCGGATCGCCAGCATCTCGGCATGGGCGGTGGGGTCGGAAAGCTCGCGGGTGCGGTTGCCGGCACTGGCAACGACCGTATCGCCGCTGGCGATGACCGCGCCGACCGGCACTTCGCCACGCAGGGCGGCGGATTCGGCCTCCTTCAGCGCCAGCGCCATGAAATCCGGCCGCTTCAAGCGGTTTCCATTCCTATTATCTCCTCGCTACTCCGGCGTGATCCTGTTATCTAGCGCATGACCCCGAAAACCGGAATCGGTTTCGGAGGGATCATGCGCCAAATCAAAGTCCTACAGCGTCCTTTGCGCGTCCGTACGGACGCGCGGCGCTGTAGTGCAAACGAGCAAAAGCCACATGGACGACAAAGACAAGAAATTCCCGCGCCAAAAGGGCCCGCGCAAGAACGGCCCGAAACCGTCGGGTCCGCGTGGTCGCGATGCCGCCGCCGGCAAGGGCGGCAAGCCGTCCTTCGGCGCGAAAAAACCTTACGCGCCGCGTGGCGACCGCCCGATGGCGGCTGACGGCGAGCGGCCGAAGCGTGACTTCAAAGGCGGCGACCGGCCGATCAGCAAGGCGCCGCGCCCTGAAGGCAGGCCCTATGAAAAGCGTGAGGGGCCGCGCAAGCCGTACGCCCCGCGCGGCGACCGCCCGATGGCGGCTGACGGCGAGCGGCCGAAGCGCGACTTCAAGAGTGGCGACCGGCCGTTCAGCAAGGGGCCGCGCCCTGAAGGCAAGCCTTATGAAAAGCGTGAGGGGCCTCGAAAACCCTATGCGCCACGCGGCGACCGGCCGATGGCAGCCGGCGGCGAGCGGCCGACGCGCGACTTCAAGAGTGGCGACCGGCCGTTCAGCAAGGAGCCGCGTCCGGAAGGCAAGCCTTATGAGAAGCGCGAAGGTCCGCGCAAGCCCTACGCGCCGCGCGGCGACCGGCCGGCGGCTGCCGAAGGCGAGCGCAGCGAAAGGCGCTTCGACCGTCCCAAGCACGACTTCGGCGATCGGCCCAAGCGCGATTTTGGCGGTGATCGGCCCCAAGGGGCATCGGGCGCCGGCTTCAAGCCGCGCCCGCGTCCGGCCGAGGCGACGGAAGAGGCTGGCGAGCGCATTGCCAAGCGGCTGGCCCGCGCCGGCCTTGCCTCGCGCCGCGATGCCGAGGAGCTGATCGCGGCCGGCCGCGTCAAGGTCAATGGAAGGGTGCTGTCCTCGCCCGCCTTCAATGTGATGCCCGGCGACATCATCCATCTCGACGGCATGGAGATCCCGCCGATCGAGCGCACCCGGCTGTTCCTGTTCCACAAGCCGGCCGGCGTCGTCACCACCAACCGTGATCCCGAGGGCCGCAAGACCGTCTTCGACGTGCTGCCGGCCGACCTGCCGCGGCTGATGACCATCGGCCGGCTCGACATCAACACCGAAGGCCTGCTGCTGCTCACCAATGATGGTGGGCTGGCGCGCGTGCTCGAACTGCCGGCGACCGGCTGGCTCAGGCGCTACCGCGTGCGCGTTCACGGCAAGGTCGAGGAAAGTGCGCTCGCCGGCTTGCGCGAAGGCATTGCCGTCGACGGCGTCTTCTACGGCGCCATCGAGGCGACGCTCGACCGCGAGCAAGGCACCAACGCCTGGCTGACGCTCGGCCTGCGCGAGGGCAAGAACCGCGAGGTCAGGAATATACTGGGCTCGCTTGGTCTCGACGTCACACGGCTGATCCGCATTTCCTACGGGCCGTTCCAGCTCGACGACCTGCCCGAGGGCCATGTGCTGGAGATCAAGGGCCGCGTGCTGCGCGACCAGCTCGGCGAACGCCTGGTCGAGGAGTCCGGCGCCAATTTCGACGCTGAGATCACCAAGCCGTTTTCCAACAGGCCGGTGCGGCGCGAAGCGGTGCGGGAAGAGGAGCCGGAGCGGCCGAAATTCACCCGCGACGGCGAACGCCGTCCGATCGGCGAAGGCGGGCTGATCAAGAACCGCAAACGCCGCGAAGGCAGCCGCGACGAGGCGCTGGGCAAGCTGTCGACAAGTCCCGGCAGAAGCTTTGGGCCGGAAAAGAGCTTTGGTGAGCGTGGCCCTAAATCTGAACGCAGCGGCCCCGAACGCGGCGGCTTTGGCGATCGCGGCCCCAAATCTGAACGTAGCGGGCCGGGCGGCTTTGGCGGCAAACCGGGCGGCGGGAAAAAGTCCGAACGCGAGCAGCGCCCGATCGAGCCGCCGGGCCAGCGCAAGGCCAATGTCTGGATGGCGCCGGGCGCACGGCCGATCGGCAAGGGCAGGGCGGACGCTGATGCCGCCAAGGCGGCCGAAGCCAATGAACGCAAGGCCTCGTTCAAGCCGTCTTATGGTAAGCCCGCCAAGCCCGGAGGCGCAAAGCCGTTCGGCAAGCCGCGTGGTGCCGAGGGTGACGGTGCCAAAGGCGGCGACCGGCCGCGCAGTGGTCCTGGAGGATCAAGGGGAGGCAATGCGGATCGTCGGCGGTGAGTTTCGCGGGCGTCCGCTGGCGACGCCCCGCTCAAGCGCCATCCGTCCGACCACCGACCGCACCCGCGAGGCTGTCTTCAACGTGCTGGCGCATCGCTTTCCCGATAGGCTGGCCGGCGCGCGCGTGCTCGACCTGTTCGCCGGCACCGGGGCGTTCGGCCTCGAGGCGCTGTCACGCGGCGCATCTTATGGCGTCTTCATCGAAGAATCAGCGGAAGGGCGCGGCCTGATCCGCACCAATGTCGAAGCCTTCGGCCTCACCGGGCGTACCAAGATATTCCGTCGCGACGCTACCGCTCTGGGCGAGGCGGGCACGATGGCCGCGTTCGGCCTGGTGTTCGCCGATCCGCCCTATGGCAAGGGCCTGGGCGAGCGTGCCTTGCGCTCGGCCAAGGCCGGCGGCTGGCTCGCCCCCGGCGCGCTCTGCGTCGTCGAGGAGGCGGCAGTGGCGCCGTTCGAGGCAGGGCCGGGCTTTTCGATTGTCGACGAGCGCAGCTATGGCGAGACGGTCATCCGGTTTATCGAGGTTGGGTGAGCGCGGCGGCGATTGGCGCTTCCTCGCCCCCAATCCTTCATTGGGGGAGAGGTGGCCGCGAAGCGGCCGGAGAGGGGGACGGTTGTGCGACCCTCCACCATTCGAGACGTTCAAGTCAGCTCTTCCTCGGTTCGTCGGCGCAGACCCCCTCTCCGTCTCGGCTTCGCCGAGCCACCTCTCCCCCGCTTCGCGGGGGCGAGGAACAGAGCGCCTCGAAAATGACGAACAAATCAATTTGCCTGTGGCAACACCCCCGCCTAACGTCCCACCCCATGACAACCGGAGCCATTGATGACATCTCAGGCTGAATGGCTGCGCGGGACGCTCTTGGCGCTGGCTCTCGTGATGACCGGCCCGGTTCTGGCCGACAACAAGCCGGAAGACGGCAAGGTGACGAATTTCCTGCTCGACAACGGCATGGAGGTTGTCGTCATTCCCGATCATCGGGCGCCGATCGTCACCCATATGGTGTGGTACAAGATCGGCAGCGCGGATGAGCCGCCCGGTAAGTCCGGCATCGCGCATTTCTTCGAGCATCTGATGTTCAAGGCGACGACCAATCACGCGGCGGGCGCGTTCGACCGCGTCGTCTCCGCCATCGGCGGTTCGAACAACGCTTTCACCTCCTATGACTACACCGCCTTTTACGAGACGGTGGTGCCGCAGGCGCTCGAGCAGATGATGGATTTCGAGGCAGATCGCATGCGCAACCTCATCCTCAACGACGACGTCATCGCCACCGAGCGCGACGTCATCCTCGAGGAACGCCGCTCGCGCATCGACAGCAATCCGCAGGCAGTGCTCGGCGAGGAGGTCGACGCCACGCTCTGGCAGAACCAGCCCTATCGCATTCCGGTGATCGGCTGGATGCAGGAGATGGAGAAGCTGAACCGCGCCGACGCCAAGGCTTTCTACGACAAATATTACACGCCCAACAACGCCGTGCTGGTGGTGGCCGGCGATGTCGAGCCGAAGGTGGTCAAGGCGCTGGCCGAAAGGACCTATGGCAAGATCGCGCGTGGCCCAGACTTGCCGCCGCGCATTCGTCCGGTCGAACCCGAGCAGAACACCAGGCGCACGGTGACGCTCACTGACGCGCGTGTCAGCGTGCCGAACTTTTCGACGCAATGGGTGGTTCCGTCCTATCACACTGCAAAGCCGGGCGAAGCGGAAGCGCTGGATCTGCTGGCGGAGATCCTCGGTGGCGGCAGCCGCAGCCGGCTCCACCAGCAGCTTGTCGTCAAGCAAGGCATCGCCGCCGAGGCCGGCGCCTTCTTCCAGGGCACGATGCTCGATGCCACCAATTTCACCGTCTATGGCGCGCCGCGCGGCGACGCCAAGCTGGCCGATGTCCAGGCGGCGATCGAGGTCGAGGTCGCCCGCATCGCCAAGGACGGCGTCACATCAGGCGAGTTGGAAAAGGCCAAGGATCGTTTCGTCCGCTCGATGATCTTCGCCCGCGACAAGCAGGATTCGATGGCCAACATTTACGGCGCGACGCTCGCCACCGGCGGCAGCGTCAGGGATGTCGAGGAATGGCCGGGCCGCATCCGCAAGGTCACCGCCGACGAAGTCAGGGACATTGCCGCGCGCTATCTCAATCTCAACCATTCGACATCAGGCTATCTCTTGCCGCAGACACAGGCAGGGAATTGATGTGATGACGAGGAATCAGCATAGCGGCGCCTTACCTTCTCCCCTTGTGGGAGAAGGTGGCCGAGCGAAGCTCGGACGGATGAGGGGTGTTCCAGCTTGGCACCGACATCGTTCCGGCCAGCACCCCTCAACCGTCTTGGCGCTGCGCGCCAATCCACCTTCTCCCACAAGGGGAGAAGGGAGAGCCGCGCGCATAGCCGCCCCTTTGGCCATCCTGCTCCTCTCCTTGCTCTTCCTCGTCCTGCCGGCGCTTTCCGCTCGCGCGGCCATGAGCATCCAGGAGGTGACCTCGTCAAAGGGCATTACCGCCTGGCTGGTGGAGGATTATTCCGTGCCGCTGGTCGCTATCCGCTTCGTCTTCGACGGCGGCACGACGCAGGATCCCGCCGGGAAGGAAGGGCTTGCCAATCTGATGAGCGGCTTGTTCGACGAGGGCGCCGGCAATCTCGACAGCGAGGCCTTCCAGATAAAGCTGGACGACGTCGGCGCCGAGATGAGCTTCGAGGCGGCGCGCGACGGCACCTACGGCTCGATGCGCATGCTGGCCGAGCAGCGAGACGCGGCGTTCGACCTGTTGCGGCTGGCAGTCACCGAGCCGCGTTTCGACCAGGCGCCAATCGACCGCATCCGCGCGCAAGTGCTATCCGGCATCATCGCCAACGAGCTTGACCCCGACACGCTCGCCCAGCGCAAATGGCTGGAGGCACTTTACGGCACCCATCCCTATGCACGGCCCGAG
The DNA here is from genome assembly GCF_024707545.1 of Mesorhizobium onobrychidis. Classification (NCBI taxonomy): domain Bacteria; kingdom Pseudomonadati; phylum Pseudomonadota; class Alphaproteobacteria; order Hyphomicrobiales; family Phyllobacteriaceae; genus Mesorhizobium; species Mesorhizobium onobrychidis. Next base: position 5,081,379 of record NZ_CP062229.1, on the reverse strand, counting down.
CAAGGCACCAGGCAAAGCATCGCCACGATCACGCCGGACGATCTTATCGCCTTTCACAGGGCGAACTTCGCCCGCGAAGGCCTGCATGTGGCGGTGGTCGGCGCCATCGATGCCGAGACGTTGAAGAAAAAGCTCGATATGGTCTTCGGCGGCCTGCCGCAACATCAGGCGCTCGCGCCCGTCGCCGATGTCGATCCGAAACTCAACCAGCAGCTCGAGGTCAATTACGACCAGCCCCAGACTTCGCTGCAACTGGCCTATCCCGGCGTCAAGCGGAGTGCGCCGGATTTCTTCGCCGCGGTGCTGATGAACGAGATCCTCGGCGGCAGCGCCTTCACCTCGCGGTTGTTCGACGAGGTGCGCGAAAAACGCGGCCTGGCCTACAGCGCCAGTTCCGACCTGGTCGACCACCAGCACGCCAACGCCTTGGCCATCACCACGGCGACCCGCGCGGACCGGGCGGCCGAGACGTTGGCTGTCGTGCGCGAGGTGGTGAAGCGCATGGCGCAGGAGGGGCCGACCGAAGCGGAACTGGCGGCGACCAAGAAATACTTGATCGGCGCCTATGCCATCAACAATCTGAACTCCTCCGGCGCCATCGCCGCGACGCTGCTCGAACTGCAGCTCGACAAGCTCGGCATCGACTACATGCAGCGCCGCGCCGCCCTCATCAACGCGGTGACGCTGGATCTGGTCAAGGCGGCAGCGAAAAAACTGCTCTCCGCCGAGCCGGCCATCATGATCGTCGGGCCGAAGCACGGCGAGGCCACGGAGGAATGACCCCAAATGAGGGGCAAGGAATGAGCCCGAGCTTCGGCATCGCCTTCGGCGGCGGCGGCGCGCGCGGGCTGGCGCATATCCATGTCATCGAGGCGCTGGACGAGCTGGGTATAAGGCCGGTCGCGATATCAGGCTCATCGATCGGAGCCATCATGGGCGCCGGCATGGCCTCGGGCATGGCCGGCAGCGACATTCACGACTACATGCGCTCGATCCTCGGCCGCCGCGCCGAGGTGGCGGCGCGCATGTGGCGGGCGCGGCCTGGCACCTTTGCCGAGGCGCTGCAGGGCGGGCTGCGTGTCACCCAGTTCAATGTCGAGCGCATCCTCAAGGCATTCATGCCCGACGCCATACCCGAAAATTTCGCCGAACTGAAAATACCGCTGAAGGTGACGGCCACGGATTTCTTCGGCCATAAGCTCGCCGTGCTTAGCGACGGCGACCTGCATTCGGCGCTTGCCGCCTCTGCGGCTATTCCCGCGGTATTCCGCCCGGTGATGCGCGACGGCAGGCTGCTGATCGACGGCGGCATCTACAATCCGGTGCCGTTCGACCTGATCGAGCACGACGCCGACATCATCATCGCCGTCGACGTCGTTGGCGCGCCGACCAAAGGCGGGCGCAAATACCCGACCTCCGTCGACCTGATGTTCGGCGCCACGCAATTGATGATGCAGTCGATCATCGCCGCCAAGCTGAGGCAATGCCAGCCGGACATACTGGTCAGGCCGGCGGTGTCGAAATACCGTGTGCTCGATTTCATGAAGATCGACGCCTTGATGGCCGAAACGGTTGATATCAAAGACGAGCTGAAGCGGGAGATCGAGAAGGCGGTGGAGGCGCGGGCCAAGGTCGACACGGGCAAGCGCACCAAGCAGGTGGGGGGCGTGGCGCGGAAAGTCTGACGCCTGGTGGCCTCAATCGAACGAGCGCACTCCGATAAGCCCAGTAGACCTTTCGCGATATGACTATTCCGTTCGCGGGTCGATCGAACGGTTGAGGATCAGCGCCCCGGCATGGTTTTCGCACGCCGCTGTCCGCGGCTGTTGCCGCACACCCGGGCAGATCGCAGCCAGTCCCTCCATCGTGAGCACGTCGGGTATTCTCGTGTGGCTGACGCAAAGCGCACCGTCGGCACCCCACGCTGCTGCATCGCCCCAATGGCGACAATAGCCGTGCACACACGGCTCGACGACACAAAGGAAACCTTAAGCCGGCAAATCGACAAATCCGCGCAACATCCCCGCGTCATTGGGGACGCCAGAAACGAGGAGATTTCTGGCGATGCAACCTTTGCGAAAAACCAATGACCGATCGAACGGCGAGGCGACGGCGGCTCGGACCGCACGCCTGGCGGTGCTGGCGGGCGCACCGGGCCTTCTCTTGACGGCATATGCGGCGGCGTCGTCCACGTCGCTGACCATCCGCGCCGATCTCGCACTGACACTGATGGACATGCTGGTGCTGGTCACCGTCGCGATCGTGGCTGGCGGACGCAAGAACGCGGGCACCGGCCGCAAGCGTCAGGCGGTCTTGGCCGAGACGCTCGCCAATGCACTCGCTGCGCTGGGCATGTGCCTTTCAATGGCTATCGTCGCCAGCATCGCGGTCCAGCGGATCGCAGCCGGCGGTGTCGAACCCCGCGGCCAAGGCGTGTTTCTCGCCATGAACCTGAACCTGGCCTATGCGGTGGTCAATTTCTGGATCCTGCGCCAATGGAAGGCCCGCAACAGGCTTGCCGCCTCCGCGCTGGCACGCGCGCAAATCTGCCTGTTCTCCGACAAGCTCTCGTCGAACCTGCTCATCGCCGCGTCGCTCGCAACAGCTATGATTTGGCAAGGCACGATGATTGCCCGCTTCATCGATCCGGTTGCCGGGCTGCTGATCGCAACGATGACCGCGCGCTGGACCATTCCTGTCGTGCGGGACACTGTTCGAAGCCTGCGACGGGAATTTCGCCGGGCGCGCAAGCCGGTCGCGTAGGGCGAGGCAATGAACGGCTCTGATTCGTCCTGGCTGGAGGCCTTAGCCTCTTCTGTCTGTTGAGATTCAGGTCGAGCCAAGGAGGGGCGCGCAACCAGTCGCCGGATCGATCGCTGCACTCCTCGGCTACTGTAACGGCATGGATCCATGCCGTAACATTCGGACGCTGCTGCGTTGAAAGTAGGGGCTCACGTCACTTGGCCTTTTTGGCCCACACCGATCTTCGTGAACAGCTTCTTTTAGCGGCGCCGTGCCTCATCGTAAGCGGGCTCGTAGACATAGCCTTCGCCGCGAACCGTCACCAGGACGGTCGGAGTGTCGGGTTCGGTCTCGAACTTCTTGCGCAGTCGGGTAATGCGGATGTCGATGCTCCGGTCGCCCGGCTCGAGGTCGCGGTTGTGGGCCAGCCTGCACAGCTGGTCGCGCGACAATATCTGCCGGGGATGGCGCGCGAAGACGCATAGCAGGTCGAATTCCATGGAGGTCAACTGCACGTCGGCGCCGTCAGGGTCGACCATCGTGCGGCCGTTCATATCGAGGACGCAGCCGCCGAAACGGATGCGGTTTTCCGGTGTCCGCTCTTCCTCGCCCAGGCGCCGGATGACGCTTCTGACACGCGCCAGAAGTTCGCGTGGCTCGAACGGCTTGGCCATATAGTCGTCGGCGCCGGCGGCAAGACCTTCGAGCCGGTGCGGCAGGTCACCGACGGCGGTCAGCATCAGGATGCCGGCGCGGCTCTGCCTGGCGATTTCGCGGGCGAGGTCATAGCCGCTTTCGCCGATGAGATTGACGTCGAGAATGACCAGGTTGGGGCTAAAGTGGTCGAGTTCGGTCAGCATTCCCGCTCCATCCGCAACGGATCGGACATCGAAGCCGTGCATGAGCAGGTAGTCCGACAGCATCTCGCGCAAGGGCGCTTCGTCGTCGACGATGAGCAATTTCTGTTTTGTCACGCTTCGGCCTCTTCCATTGCGCTGGTCTCCATCGCCCTTAGGCGTTCCATCACCAGCCTGCGAAAGGTCTGTGGATCGAGCGGTTTCTCGATCACCGGCGCGCCCGTCTCGCTGATGAAGCGGTCAATCTCGGGTGCCAGCGTGTCGCCGGTCACGAATAGCAGCCGGCGAGTGAGCCCGGGGCGCAATTGTTCCAGCGCGCGGTAGAGGCCGGGGCCGTCGAGGCCGGGCATGCGTATGTCGCTGATCAAAAGGTCGATTCCTCCCTCGCGCACAGCTTTGAGGGCAGCATTCGCGTCGTCGGCGATGGTGACGTCGTCGTGGCCATCGCGGCGCAGCATCTCGGCGATCATCGAGGCAATGTCGGCATCGTCGTCGACCACCAGAATTCGTGCGGCCGAGGGCGTGGGCGGCATCCTGCCTGCAGCTTCGGGCGGAGCAGCCGTCTCGGCTCGACCGCTCGGAAGCCGGATCGTAAACCGTGCACCGCCGCCCTCCGTCGAATCCAGTTCTATGCTGCCGTCGTGCGCCGTCACGATGCCCTGGCAGACAGATAGCCCGACCCCGGTGCCTTCGCCGGCCAATTTGGTCGTGTAGAAAGGCTCAAAAGCACGCGCGCGGACCGTCTCCGGCATGCCCGGACCATTGTCGGCGACAACGATCTCGACGGCATTGTCTTCCCCGGTGGTGACGATGGTCAGCCGCCGCGGGTGCGCAACCTGCAGCAAAGCCTGCTGTGCGTTCACCATCAGGTTGGTGACCACCTGATGAAGCTGGTCCCTGTCGCCCCAGATATTGGGAAGCGGTTCCGCCAGTTCGGTGCGGATCTCGATCCCGGCCGAGCGCAGGCTGTAGGCGGCAAGTTCCAGCGAAGCGACGACGACTTCGTTGATGTCGACGGCGCCCCTTGTCGGCGGCTTCTTGCGGGCCATCGCCAGAAAGGTCCGGACGATGCGCGAGCATCGCTCGGCGGCCGCATGGATCTTGTCGGCGCGTCCCACGGTCGCCTCGTCCGCCGAAAATTCCTTCAGCATCGAACTGTAGCCGATGACGACGGACAGCGGATTGTTGAGTTCATGCGCCACGCCGGCCAGCAGCGAACCGAGAGCGGCCAGTTTTTCCGACTGGTACAGCGTCTCGCGCTGGCTGGCGATCTCCGCCTCGGCCTCGCGCTGGCGGGTGATGTCGGTGACGGCGGCAAGCATGGCCGAACGGCCAGCCTGCGTGATCAGCCGCGCCGAAACCAGCGTATCGATTCTCGACCCCTGCATATTGGTCATGCCGGCTTCGAATGCATCGACGATTCCGTCTCTCAGCAAAAGCCGCAGGAGATCGTCGCGTCGTGAGAGATCTTCCCAGGTCGACGTCGCTTCGGCTCCGATCTGGCCGACCTCGATGCCGAGCACCTTGCGCGCCGGTTCGTTGACGAACAGGATTTCGGGGCCTTCGATTGCCGAGATGGTGATCGGCAGCGGCACGCCTTCGGCGATGGCGCGAAACTGCGCCTCCCTTTCGGCCAACAGCTTCTCGGCTTCCAGTCTGGCTTGCTCGGCCAGGACGCGGTCCGAGATATCGCGGCCGACTGATTGCACTTCGACAAGGCGCCCGCCGCTGTCGAAAATGCCATGATCGTTCCAGGCGAGCCATCGCCGCGCACCATCGGGCATCGCATTCACCAGTTCCATGCTGGCATCCGGCGCCTGCGGGGTCAGGCGGGCAAGGTGATCCAGGAACCTGCGCCTTTCGTCGGGCGGCAGCACATCGAGTTCGCACCAGGACGGGTCGAGAAGCTCTTCGCGCGTCATCCGGCACGCCCGACAATAGGCGTCGTTGACGAAGCTCAAATGACCCTCCGGCGACATCCGGACGACGAACTCGGTCTGCAGCTCGACCACGCTGCGGTAGCGCTGCTCGCTGGCCTCGAGTGCCTGACGGGCGAGTTTCTGTTCGGCAACATCGCGTCCGATGGACTGTATTTCGATGAGCTTGCCGCTGTCGTCAAAGATGCCGCGATCGGTCCAATGGATATGGACCTCGCGGCCATCACTCAGGGCGCCGGCCTCTTCCACTTCGCAGACAGGCCGTTCGGGGGTCACTCGACCGATGATCTCGTCGAAGCTGCCGAAGTCTGCGGAAAACGAATTGAAATAGTGCCAGTCCGGGCTCAGCAACTCTTCGCGTGCCTTGCCGACAAGGCGGCAATAGGCGTCATTGGCGAAGCTCATGCGCCCATCCGGCGCGACCCGGATAATATATTCCGTCTGTGCCTCGACAACATTGCGGTAGCGCTGTTCGCTGTCGGCCAGTTCGCGCAGGGCCGTGCGGTTTTCGGCAAAGATGCTCGAAGCCATGTCGATCCAGGGTTGCCAAAGCGCCGAGGTTTTGACGGTGGCCCTGGGCTCGCCGGCGGCGCCGGAGCGGATATGGTCGACGAGCGAGGTCGCAGGATCGACGATCTCCCTCAGAAGCACTCCGTGCAAAGCGAATACGCAGACAAGCGACCCGACAAAAATGAGCGCGTAAGGAAAAAACGACTGTTGCAGGGCGTAGGACTGATAGAAGCCAATGCCGGCGACAAGCACGAGCAGCGGCAAAACGCAGGCCGCCATCAGCAACGCGTAATGCCTGGACAGCTTCGAGGAGGTCGGCACGGCGAGGTCTCCACAGACGGATGCGCCGTCACGACGGTTGTTCCCGTGCGGGCCAGTGGACTGAACGGCCCGCGGCCTGTCAAGCCGGCCTGCTCGGCCATCTGCCCGACGTCGTTGAAAGATAGCCGGGGGATGTTTCACGATGATGCCGTGAGCCGGGTTTCCCGGCTTCTATTGTTTCAATTGTGTCGAACCAGTCCGAAATCGGCAGCAGACGGGGCCAATTGACCCGGAGTGAATGCGCCCTGTAGGTTTCGAGCGTCGCTCGCCGCGGGGGAACGCATGGCCGACATCATTGTCGTGGACGACGAGACCGACCTGGCATTCATGATCGCCGACTATTTGCAAGCGAAAGGCTATCGCGTTCGCATGGCATCCGGCGGCGCCGAATTGCGCGAGGCGATCGCGGCGGCGACGGTCGATCTTGTCGTTCTCGACCTCAACATGCCGGGCGAGAACGGCTTTAGCCTGGCCCGCTGGCTGCGCGAGCATCACGACACCGGGATATTGATGCTGACCGGTGCCGATTCGGTTTTCGACAAGGTGGCGGGCCTCGAGGTCGGCGCCGACGACTATCTGGCAAAGCCGTTTTCACCGGTCGAGCTGGAAGCGCGGATCGCCGCGGTGCTGCGCAGACGCAGGCCGAAGAGGTCGAACGATGCTGACGCTTTGCCGGCCGGGCAATTCGCCTTCGGAACCTATGTGTTCGACGCCCGCGCGAGAAACCTCATCGACGCCGACGGCGTGGCCATTCCGCTGACGCCGATGGAGCTCGATCTGGTGGCGGCCTTCGCCACCCGGGCCGGCCAGGTCATCGGTCGCGACGAATTGCTCGATCTGGCGCCGCCCAGGGGCGACGAGCCGTTTGACCGCAGCATCGACAGCCGCATAACCCGGCTGCGCCGCCGGCTCGAAAAGGACCCGGCCAAGCCGGAACTGATCAAGACGATCCGCGGCGTTGGATACCTGTATCCAAAGCGGTGAATGAGTGTGGCTCAGGGACCTGACTGCCCTGCGGGCGGAACGATCTGCATGACAAGGCGCATCAGATCGGCCTGGCGGGAGACGCCGGTCTTCTGGAAGATATTGTCGAGATGCGTCTTGGCGGTCGCGTTGGCAATGTGAAGGCTGGCGCCGGTTTCGGCCAGGGTATGACCGGCAAGAAGGCTGGCGAGCACGCGGGTTTCGGCCAGCGTAAGCCCAAAGGCTGTTGCCAGCATGTCGGCGGCGACATGCTCGTCCGGTGCATTGCCGATGAACACCGCGGCTACCGCCGCGGGTTCCATGCCGGCGCGCCGGTCGCCGCCGGCCATCGGCAGCACGCGGGCGAAGACGGGCGGCAGGCCCGGTTCGGTGAGGAGGACGGCAAGCCCGGTCTTGCCGATGCTGGCCTCATCCTGAGCCGCAGCCAAGATGGCTCTGTGAAGCTCCTTGGAGGCCGACGGGATCTTCGCTTGCAGAATACCATGGATATCGTGGATCGGGCCGCCGCTCCGCAGCCTGCACTTGGCCGAGCGGTTGGCGTGCAGGATGGCGCCACGTTCATTGGTGAGGACCACGGCGCATGTGAGCGCATCGAGCGCCTCGGCCATGCGTGCGCGCTCGATCGTGCTGATATCCAGCATGTTGCTGATCATTACCGACCGGCGTACATGCGGCAGCAACAGTCCGCCAAGCTTGATTTCACGCTCGGTGATAATCCCTTGCCGCTCATGTCGGGCAACGGCGAAGCCGGCAAGGCGGGTAGGGGTATGGATCAGGAAAAACGACATGACGTCGACCAGGCCTTGCGGCTTCAGCCACTCCTGAAAATATCGGGAGGTCTCCAGGTCGGCTTGAGGGACATGGCGTGAGACAACATGCGGCACATCGAGCGAAGGCCATTTCGAGAGGTTCTCGATCAGCCGGGCGTGGATCTCGGGGATATGTTTGGCCTGTTGCTCCAGCCAGTATGGCGCTATTCCCACGGTCCTGTGGATCAGCAGCCGGTCGTGACTGAGATCGTCAAGGTGCAGCACCGCTGTCTGGGCGTTGAGCGCATCCCTGATCCCGGCAAGCGCGTACTCCCATCGCCCCGGGTCGACTGCGCAATCGTAGATCGAGCCGATCAGCTTCGACAGCTCATGATGCGACAATGCCTTGGCCATCGACGGCCCCCCGCATGTCGACAGCGCGTCCGACGCGGAAAAGCCGCGCGCTCTCACAGGTGCTCTCGCCTCTCCAAACTTTAGCGATCGCTAATTTCCAATTATCTCCCCCAAACAGGGGATGCGCAAGCAACCGGGTGGTGAAATGCTTGAGAAGAAGGTCACACTTAACTGTGACAACCAGTGGGGTTCAGCGCGTTCTCGGCTCGCGGACCTTCGCCACTGTGATGCAGCCGGGGGACTAATCAAGAATTCTGCCTGCGTGCGCCGACTATCACGGCGCGAGCGCCTATTGCTGAAACTTAAGCCGGGCTCGGCCCGGACAATTCGGGATGGAGCAGCATTATGTACAGGTACATTGCTTTTGCAGCACTTTGCATGGCGGCGATGCCCGCCCATGCCGGCGAGCTTGGAGCCATGAAGGCTGAAAGCATCGATCTCGCCGGCTTCCTTGGTGTCGTCTATTATACCCCCGAGGAGGACGGTTATCGGGTGGTCACTACAATCGCGCAGGGCGAGGCTGGCCTGCCCGTGCGTTTCGTGGCGATACTGACCGAGAACCAGAAGGTCGCGCTCTCCGTGCCAGGCAAGCTGGGAGAGTCGGACCAGATCGTCGAGATATTGCGCGTTGGCGGCAAGCTTGTCGTCAGCCCGCATCCGATAGACGGGATCGTGGTTTCTTCTCCGAAGCCCGCCGTTGACTGATCCAAGTCGAGTGATTGAGGGGCGGGCGCGTTGCGGCGGCGCTGGATGAGCCTGCAAATTGGGCGACAGACGATGTCTCCATGGCTCGTCCTCCCGTCTGTCGTCGTCTTTACCGTCGGCGCCGGCTTCGGCGTCTCTTCGCAAGCTGACCTGGCCACAGGCAAGTTCTACGAAATTGTCGGCGGCAAGGTCGATGCGCGAACCTATAACGGCTTCCGTCGCTACCATGGCAGCTGCAATCACTGCCATGGCCCCGACGGTATGGGCTCGACCTTCGCCTCGGCCCTTGTCGACCGGCTGCCCGACCTTGAGGTCTTCCGGCGCAGCGTTCGCGACGGCGTGCGCAGCGGCCCTTCGGTGATGAAGGGCTTCGCCAACGACCCCAACGTCGCTCCTTACATCGACGACATCTACGCCTACCTGCAGGCCCGCGCCGACGGTGCGCTTGGCCGAGGACGGCCCGAGAGGCTTGAAAATTAGTGCCGCTGGCTGCTGACCGCAGACGCTTCACCAAACGACAGTGAGACGGTTATCGCTCCCGAGCGCCACATGCGTGCCGAAAGGCGAGCACTCGCGCTCGAGCGTGGCCGCGAGCGAGGCGGCATCTTCGGGCGAGGCGCGGTTTAGCCGGAATTTGGCGAGCTGGAACGGCACGAGGTCGAGCGAAACAAGCGTACCGTCCGGTATCGCGAGCCGCGGCAGGTACATCAGCGCAAGCTCACCGCGAAAGGTCTTGTAGCCGGTGATTCCCTCATAGTCGGTGAGGAAGTCGCCGCATCCATAAAGGATCAGCCGGCCGTTGTGGATTTCGATCGGCTTGGGATGGTGGGAGGAGTGCCCATGCACGACGTCGAACCCTGCAACATCGATGAGAGCATGAGCAAGCGCGCGTTCTTCCGCCGGGACTTGGTAGCCCCAGTTGCCGCCCCAGTGGATCGAGGCCACCGCGAGGTCGCCGGGCTGTTTTATGGCCTGCACGGATCGGGCGATCTGCGCGAGCGACCGGGCCGAAACATCCGCCAGCAGGTTGACCCCTGGCTTGTAGGCTCCGGCTGCCCATGAGGCTGGAACGCCGCTCGTCCCAAGCGCGAAGCCGAATGCGAGCACGCGGCCGCCGCCGGCCAGTTCAATGATGGCAGGCGCCGCCGCTTCATCGGCGTCGAGCCCGGCCCCGGCATAGGCGAGGCCGGCAAGCCGTAGCGTATCGAGGGTTTCGACCAGGCCGGGCTCATCCCAGTCGAGCACATGGTTGTTGGCGAGCACGCAGCAGTCTAGCCGCGCCGCCGCCAGGCAGCCGATGTTTGCGGGATTCATCTTGTAATTGATCCCCTTGGGCGCCAAGGACAGGCTGGTGGTGATGCTGGTCTCGAGATTGATGATCCGCGCGTCGGGCGCTTCACGGTCCAATTCGGCGAGCGCATCGCCCCAGACATACGTATCGTCGACCTTTCTCGGGATCGGTCCATTGATGCGTTCGGCAAGCTCGACATAGGTCGTCGCCGATTTGACATGGCGCTCGTACAGGTGCGGATCGCCGGGACTGGCGAGGATCTGGTCGATGCCGCGCCCGAGCATCACGTCGCCGCACAGGAACAGCTTTGCGCTGCTTCGAACCGGCCGTCCGGCGGCGGCATTGTTCGCGATCTGCGGCATCCCAGACCTCCTTCCCCCGCCAACACCCAGTGACGCCAAGGGGTTCCGGCCCAGTTTGCGCGGATCGGATCGCGCGCCCAGACGTTAACGCAGGAGAACCGGTTAACGCAGGAGAACCACGTTAACGCAGGAGAACCGACAGCCGAGGCCAGAAATGACCGACACAGCCTTCTCCTTCATCCCGCGCGCCGCGCGCTCTTCGAAGCCGCGCAAGACCGGCCTGACCGAGATTCGTGGGCCCTACTACAGCGCCTATGGGCCGCGCCACCTCGCCGACCTCCTGGAAATCATGGGCAACTGGATCGACGGCATCAAGTTTGCCGGCGGATCATTCGCCCTGATGCCGCCCGAAGCGGTGAAATCGATCAACAGGCTGGCGCATGATCACGACGCCTACGTCTCGACGGGTGGCTGGATCGAGAATGTCCTCCGCTTCGGCCCGGACGCCGTCGACCGCTACATCGAAGAAGCCAAGGCGCTGGGGTTCGACGTGATCGAGATCTCCACCGGCTTCATCAGCCTGCCGACGGAAGCGCTGCTGCGCTTGGTCGAAACCGTGAAAAAGGCCGGGCTCAAGGCCAAGCCGGAGCTCGGAATCCAGTTCGGGGCCGGTGGTGACACATCGGCCAAGGAGCTCGAAGCCGAAGGCACCAGGGATGTCGGCTGGCTGGTCGCACAGGCCAGGCGTGCCCTCGATGCCGGCGCCGACATCATCATGATCGAGAGCGAAGGGATCACCGAAAACGTGACGTCCTGGCGCACCGATGTGGTGGCCCGCATCATCGACGATCTCGGCCTGGAGACGGTGATGTTCGAAGCCGCCGACCCGGCGGTCTTCGAATGGTACGTCAAGAACTACGGCAACGAGGTCAATCTGTTCGTCGACCACAGCCAGATCGTGCAGCTCGAGGCGCTTCGCTCCGGCATCTGGGGAACCAAGAGCACCTGGGGGCGGATTCAGAATATTGGGTGAGGGGCGCGGCTTCCATTCCAGCTTGGGTTCCTCGCCCCACGAAAGTGGGGAGAGGTGGCTCGGCGGAGCCGAGACGGAGAGGGGGATTGCGCCTTACGAAAGCCCCCTCTCCGGCCGCTTCGCGGCCACCTCTCCCCCGGCTCGCGGTGGGCGAGGAACCCAGGTCGTGCCTCAGCCCCACTTCATCTCGCCGGTGGCGACCTTGGAGCCGATGTCGAGCGCGACGCCCATGCCGAGGCCGGGGAAGCGGGCTTCCATGGCGCCCTTGAGCGCGGCCGCGTCCTTGGCAGCCTTGGCCAGTTCTTCCTCGAAGGCAATGAGATAGGTTTTGGTGTGCTCGACGCCCGAAAGGTCGGTGGCGGCCTGCGGCGTCATGTGGCCGGGCACGACGATTTCAGGCTTGGCGGCGGCGATCTTTTCGAGATTGGCGAGCCAGGCGGCGCGCTGTTCCCTGGTCGGCGTATCAGCGGTCCAGACATGCACGCCGGAAAAAATCATCACCCCGCCGAACACCGCATTCAACGACGGCACCGAGAGATAGCGCCGGTTGGCGAGGCCTTCCGCGTCGACGATCTCGATTGTCTCGCCATCGACCTTGACCGTCTTGCCGTCGAACACTTCGGGGATGACGATATCGGCGGGCGCCTGCGGGCCATTCTCCTTAAGCTGCGGCCCCCAAACGGCGATTTTCTTGTCGACGCTGCCGTTGATGGCGGCCACCGTCTCGGCTGCGGCGATCACCCGTGCCTGCGGGAACGCGTCCTTGATCGGCTTGAGGCCGAAATAATAGTCCGGGTCGGACTGGCTGACATAGATGGTCGTGAGCGTCTTGCCCGTCGCCTTGATCGCCTCGGCCACGGCTCGGCCGTCGGGGAAGGTGAAACCGCCATCGATCAGCAGCGCCTCGGAAGCGCCGGTGATCAGCACGGGGGCGCGAAAGAAGCCGTTTTCCCCGGCCGGGAAATGTTTCCAGGAAAGCCCTCCGGCTGCATGGCCAAGCCCGGCGGGAGCGAAGACGACTGCGGCGCCGGCGGCGAGGGTGGTTTTCATGATGGCTCTCCGTGTGAACATGGATGTCTCCTGGGCTTGAGAATGCGGAATTCAGGCGAGGCGGGCACATCTCCCGCGCCGCTTCGATGTCCGGAAGATGGCAAAGGCGGAATGCGTATTGAAGGCCAACAAAATAGACGTAATGTATGCCATTGCCTGACAATGAGGCCGCATTTGCCATGAGCCACGCATGAACCTGAACCGGCTGGCCTACTTCGCCGCGGTGGTCGATGCCGGCTCCTTCACGCGGGCCGCCGAGCGGCTGGGCATCACCAAGGCGGTCGTCAGCCAGCAGGTGGCGCGGCTGGAGCGCGATGTCGGAACGACGCTGCTGATCCGCACGACGCGGCGCGTGCATCCGACCGAGGCCGGCCGGACATTCCATGCCCGCTGCCTGCAAGTCCTGCAGCAGGCCGAGGATGCCTTCGACGAGCTCGCGCAGGCCGCCGCCGAGCCGACCGGCACGCTGCGCATCGCGGCGCCCAACGACTACGGCACATCGGCGGTGGTGCCGGTGGTCGCCGCCTTCAGCGCGCGCTATCCCGCCTGCCGGGTGGAACTGACGCTAGGCGACGAGACGATCGACCTGGCTTCCGGTGGAATGGACGTGGCGATCCGCGTCGGCTGGCTGGCCGATTCCAGCCTGCAGGCGCGGCGGATCGGCACCTTCCGGCAATTCATGGTGTGCGGCGCCGAGTTTGCCGCCCGCTTCACGGCTGGCGAACCGCAAGACCTTGCCAGGCTGCCCTTCGTCGCCAACATGGTGCTGCGCGAACCGCTGCTATGGCAATTTTCGCGCGGCGACGACGAGCAAACCGTGCGCATGCAGGCAACGATCGCCATCGACGCGACGCCGGCAGTGCTGGCGGCCGTACGCGCCGGCGCCGGCCTGTCGGTCCTGCCGGATTTTTTGGTGAGGGACGAACTGGCTACGGGGCGGCTCGTCCAGATCCTGCCCGAATGGCGGCTGCCCTCCGGCGGCATCTACACAGTCTACCCCGCCGCACGCTTCCGCCCGCCCAAGGTGACGAGGTTTGTTGAGATGTTGGTCGAGGCTGAGCAACAGAAGGGTTCAGGCGGGGAGGGGCGGGCGCTGTAAGCCAGGGCGAGGCGCTGATGGCCGAAACGCTTGACGCGCCGAGGCTGAAGCTGCCGATCTCCCCCCTTGTGGGGGAGATGGCCGGCAGGCCAGAGGGGGGCGCTGTCCCGCCAACCTATCAGTCGATTGCATAAGCGTAACCGCGCAAGTTCCCATCACAGGTTGAAACGAAGGCCGGCGTTCTGTCGCGCCCCCGTCTGCCCTGCCGGGCATCTCCCCCACGCGGGGGGAGATTGGCTGTCATCGGCGCTCGCCTCATCATGACTTCGCCGTCACAGGCGCATACTCCAGCGCCACCACACCGTTGCTGAATGGCGTGGCCGAGATCAGCGCGAGCGGCACTGGCTCGCCGGGCGGGAACAGCGGCTTGCCCTGGCCGACGGCGCCGGGATAGCTGAGCAGCCTGACCCGGTCGACCAGACCATGGCGCAGCAATTCCTGCGCGACGCTGAGGCTGCCATGCACATAGATGTTGCCGCCGCTGCCTTGCTTCAGTTCCCTGACCGCATCCGGCAATGCGCGCTTCAGCAGCTCGGCCGGTTTCCAGTCGAGCGCCTTCAAGCTGGTCGACGCGACATATTTCGGCAGCGCGTTGAACCGCTCGGCGAAGTCTCCGGTTTCCCTGGGCCACGAGCCGGCAAAGATCTCATAGGTCGTGCGCCCCAAAGCATGGCGCCACTATCGGCAAGCTCGTCCTCCTTGAACCTTTGCATTTCATCGTTCCAGGTCACATCAGGCAGCTTCTCGACCTCGGCAATGCCATCGACGCTGATGAATTCGGTGACTATGAGTTTTCGCATGGCGCTCTCCTTCTTCTGTCGGAGGACGGATGGCGCTGGCCGTTTGCTACCGCTCCGTGAAAAAAGCGGCGGCCTTGTTGGGGGCTTTCCCTGTTGATTCACTGTGCGCTTCTGAAGACCGATACCATGGGGAAAAGTTTCTTCGGCCTGGACTAAGCTCCCGAGATCGGATTTTGGTGTTACATCTGACATTCCCAAAGTTGCAGGAAGATCATGGGATTCGGGGTCTTCATTCATCGATCAGATTCGAGATACAACGATCGCCCCGAAGAGCAATATCAATTCCCTAGCCAGTATCTGCGTCGTGTCGAGGCATGCGTCGGCGACTGGATCATTTACTACGAGCCCAGCAAGGTAAATGAGACGCGTGGATATTTCGCCATCGGCAAAGTCCAAGAGGTCATTCCCGATCCGGTGACGCCCGATATGTACCTCGCTCTGATTGAGCCTGGAAGCTACCTCGATTTTTTCAACCCAGTTCCATTTAACGGAACCGATGGTCTTGTTGAACGAGGCTTGCTCAACGACCAAGGACGGATTTCCGGTCGTGCCCAATCGGCCGTGCGCCCAATCAGTCCAGCCGATTTCAACCGCATTATCGATCTGGGCCAGGACATGAATGAGTTGTTGCTGCCGCGCGTTGATGAGGCCGGCACCGGCTTCCACGATGAGCAGGCGCCATTCGAATTCGAGCAGAGCCGTGATCGCGTAAACTACATCGGATCGCGAATTGTGCGGGACCGCATTTTCCGTCGCATCGTCTTGCGCGCCTACGACGAGCGCTGCGCGATCACGGGACTCAAGTTGATAAATGGCGGTGGCCGAGCAGAGGTGTCAGCCGCCCACATTCGACCGGTCGAAGCGAACGGCCCGGATGTCATCAACAATGGGATCGCACTATCCGGTACAGCGCATTGGATGTTCGATCGCGGATTGATCAGCCTATCCGACGACTTGGAAATCCTGATCTCACGACAGGTCAATGACCTCGAAAGCATGCAGGCATTCATAAACAAGACTCGCCGCGCGCTTCCGCCAGGCCGACCGTTTGAACGCCCGCATCCTCGGTTTTTGCAATGGCACCGCGAGCATTGCTTTAAGCAGTGAAGCGCCGCCGGCGTGGGAAGCGTGTTGGTGGGTGAGTTGGAACGGCCACTTTTGACCCGAAGTCGAGTTTCGCAGACCGAATCCTGAATGACTGCTTCGCGCCTTTTGTCGGTCACAAAAACTGCTTTTCCGGTTTCTCGAAAGCGGACATTGCAGGATCCATCACCAACGTCGTACTCGCGCGCCATCAACGGACATTGATCGTTGGAACCCACGGGCATTGCCCTCACAGCCAAAAGACGAGCCTATGTCCTGACCAGAGCAAGCCGGCGATCCAAAACGATGCGCTTCTTTAGTCGGGAAGGCCAGCCTTGCGGTAGCCTTCGACGAAGCGCTGGAGCACTTCCTCGTTGTCGAATGGCTGCGATGTTGCCCAGTGCCTGATGCTGAAATGGGGATCGTTCATCATGAAGAATTCCGCCTCCTGACGGGCTTCATCCAGGCGCCCGAGCTGCGCGAGGGCTGCCGCAAGCAAGCGCCGCGACGTGGTGCGGTAGGTTTCCGGCTTGCGCAAAGCCTCAACCGCGGATTGATAGTCGCCGAGCGCATAATAGGCTTGGCCTGCCATCCAATAGTACCATCCCGGTGGGCGCGGATTGAGCCGCAACGCCCGCTTCACGAATTCGACGCCCTTGACCGCGTCGCCCCTCAGGGTGATGAGATCCGAGCGTATCGCCCAGGCATCGGCATGATTAGGATCGAGCTTGAAGGTTGCCTCGAACTCGGCATCCGATTCCGCGTAACGCCGTTCGTGACCAAGTATGATGCCCAGCCCCCAGCGGTTCCCCGCATCGTTAGGGTCGAGCGCCACGGCCCGCTGCGCTTCCGCCAGCGCGCGAGGCTGGTTGGTTTGCTTCGGCTCGTTCCAGAACAGCCAGCCGAGCCAAAGATTGAGGGCCAGCAAGCTATGTGCCTCGGCATAGTCGGGATCGAGTCCGATCGCCTTTTCCAGGAGCATGCGCGCTTCCCGCGCGCCTAACCCGGTCTGAAAACTGACGCCGCGGGCTCGCACGCAAAGGTCATAGGCTTCGAGACTCGTCGGCCGTTTGCGCGCCGGCTGTCCGGCCAATCGGCCGACAAGGGCTTCGACGATCTTGGCCGTGACCTCGTCCTGCACTGCAAAGATGTCCTCGAGGCTGCTGTCGTAGCGCTCGGCCCAGATATGATCGCCGCCGATCGCGTCGATCAGCTGCGCATTGATGCGCACGCGCGCCGCGGCGCGCCGGGCGCTGCCTTCAACCACATAGCGCACCCCAAGATCACGCGCGGTCAAACGCACATCGACCGACCGCCCCTTGTAAGCAAAGGTTGAGTTGCGCGCGATGACGAAGAGGCCGGCTGAGCGAGACAGGTCGGTGATCAGGTCTTCGGTCAAGCCGTCGACAAAGGTTTCCTGCTCCGGATCGTTGCTCATGTTGGTGAAAGGCAAGACCGCGATCGAGGGCTTGTCGGGCAATTCGAGCGATGCCAGTCGGCCGACTGGAGCGGCTCTCGGAACGTGCAGGTTCACGCGATAGCAGTATATCGGCTCGGCTATATTCTTCACCCGCTGCTCGCCCATGGGCTCGAACGCAAACGCCAGCTTCTGCCTGACCTCCTTGGACACCTTCTCCGAAACGCAGATGCCACCGGGCTCGGCGAGTTGTTGGAGACGCGACGCCACGTTCACGCCCTCGCCATAGCGATCGTCCCCTTCGACGATCACTTCTCCAAGGTTGATTCCGATCCGGACTTCGAAGCGCTGGTCTTCGGCGACGCTCGCGTTACGCTCCGCCATGCCGCGCTGAAGCGTGACCGCGCATTCGACCGCATCCACCACGCTGCCGAACTCCGCCAGCAGGCCGTCTCCCATCAGCTTGAAGATTCGCCCGTGTCGCGTCGCGATTTCCGGCTCGAACAGCTCTTTGCGGCCACGTTTCAGCCGGTCGAAGGTGCCCGCTTCATCCGCCTCCATGAGCGCCGAGTACCCGACAACATCGATGGCAAGGATTGCAGCGAGCTTCCGCTCCATGTTGAGCCTCAGAAAGATTCACGACTCGCAAGCCGCAGGTCAGAGGCAGGCAGGACCGGCGCCTCCGGCCTTACCGGCCTATGATACCACAGATCACGCCTCTTGAGACTATGGCTCGCGCGACGCCCCAGCTCTTCTGCCGCAGCGCCACTGACGCGCGTCCGACCCATCCCGCTGCTTGTTCGCAGCAGTGCCCGCGCAAACGGACTATGACCCCTTTGCGCCGCGAAGCAGCCATCCGCCATGGCGGCCACATGTCCGCTTCGGGGTCGATAGCGTTGAAAAAGTCCGCACGTGTTACTTGGCCGGCTGCAAGCTGAAACGAATTTCTCAGATCAGCCCAGTAGAGCGCTTTCAGCGCAGGCGAATTCCGGCAGCGGCGCCTTTCTCGGAAAGCCATTCTACCCACTGTCGCGCTGATTGCGCTTTCAGGTGAGTCATCCGACTTTTTCAACGGTCAACTGGAGACATTGCACCTGTCGAACTTCACGTCCGCTCTTGCTTTCCGGACGCCGAAAGCTGCCGGTCCGCTGGCGTGAAGAGTTTCGGGCGCCGGCAGGCGTACGAAAGTCCCGAGGAAGGAACCCGCGGGCCACGGCGATGGCTATGGAGATTTCGATTTTCGGCTGGTGACGGGGATGGCGCGACCGCCGCCGGGAAGCGGCGGGATTGATGCACACGGACCGCCTTGTCTTCCGGCCGTGCGGCATCGTCGGCTCGGCACGCGGTCGGACGCAGCCCTGTCGACGCCGATGATCACCATGGACGCGCGTGGGTTCGTTGCCGGAGGCTGAGTGCCTGCGCCTGAAGGCTGCATCAAGCCATGCCGGGTCATGGGGCGTTCTCCCGGCCCGGTGTCCTTGCGTAGGGCGGTCCGCGCGGCTGCCTCCACCGTTCGAACATCTCGACGACGATCATGCGTCCGCCGCAGCACGGGCACGGCGGGCGGAAGTCGTCCGGTTCGGCCGATGGATCGTTCGTGGCGGGAGGCGCGGCCGCGAGCAATTCGCGCGCGAGTGCGAGGCTGCCCTTGCGGGCGGAGCTGGCGAGCAAGCCGTAATGGCGGATGCGATGGAAGCCACGCGGCAGGACATGGAGCAGGAATCGGCGGATGAACTCGTCGGTCGCGAGCGTCATGACCTGCTGGCGGTCGGCGTCAGGGCGTCGATAGTCCTTGTAGCGGAAGGTGACGTCGCTCTCGTCGAGGCGGATGATGCGTCGGTTCGAGATGGCGACCCGGTGCGTGTAGCGCGACAGATAGGCGAGCACCGCTTCCGGCCCGGCGAAGGGCGCCTTGGCGTAGACCACCCAGCGCTTGTTCCGGATCGGCGACAGGTGCCGCAGGAAGGCCTGCCGCTCGACGAGACGAGCAAGGGTGCCGAAGAAGGCGAGCTGGCCGGCGTCGTGGAGGGCGATCAGCCGGGTGAGGAACAGGCGGCGAAACAACTTGCCGAGTACCCTGACCGGGAGCAGGAAGGCCTGGCGCGACGATATCCAGCGGCTCCCGTCCGGCGCGATGCCGCCGCCCGGCACGATCATGTGCACGTGCGGATGGTGGGTCATCGCCGATCCCCATGTGTGGAGCACGGCGGTGATGCCGATGCGCGCGCCGAGATGCCTGGGATCGGCCGCGATCGTCAGCATAGTCTCCGATGCCGCCTTGAACAGCAGGTCGTAGACCAGCGCCTTGTTGTGGAAGGCGATCTCGGCGACCTCGGCCGGCAGCGTGAACACGACGTGGAAGTATCCGACCGGCAGCAGGTCGGCCTCCCGCTCGGCAAGCCATGTCCGCGCGGCCGAGCCCTGGCACTTCGGACAGTGCCGGTTGCGGCAGCTGTTGTACGCGATCCGCCGTTGGCCACAGTCCTCGCAGGCCTCGACGTGGCCGCCGAGCGCTGCGGTGCGGCAGAGTTCGATCGCCGACATGACCTTGAACTGCTGTAGGCTGAGCTGCCCTGCATGGGCGACCCGGTAGGCAGGCCCGGCAGCACGGAAGATGTCGGCGACCTCGATCGAGGCGTGCACGCTCAGCCGTCGGGCGAGATCTCTCCCGGCTTGAACAGGCCAAGCTTGTCGAGCGGACTGGTTACGGAGCGTACCGTCCGGGTCGCGACCTTTGCGTAGAGGGCCGTGTTGTCGAGCTTGGCGTGCCCGAGCAGGACCTGGATGACACGGATGTCGGTGCCGTCCTCCAGCAGGTGGGTGGCGAAGCTGTGACGCAGCGTGTGCGGCCCGACACGCTTGGCGATGTCGGCGGCCTGTGCAGCCTCGACGACGATGCGATGGAGCTGCCGCGTGCTGATCGGCTTCATCGCGTGCTGCCCCGGGAACAGCCAGCCGTCGCGATGCATCACACCCTGTTGCCGCCCGACCTTCCACCACTGGCGCAGCAGCGCGAGCAGGTCGGCCGACAGCATGGCATTGCGGTACCGCCCGCCCTTGCCACGCTCGATGCGCAGCAGCATGCGCTCGCTGTCGACGTCGGTGACCTTCAGCGTCGACACCTCCGCGACGCGCAAGCCCGCGCCATAGGCGACCGACAGCGCGGCCTGGTGCTTGAGGCAGGTGGTGGCGTTGAGGAGACGGGCAACCTCGTCGCGGCTCAGGACCACGGGCAGCTTGCGCGGATGCGACAGGCGAACCAGCCTGCGCGCCAGGTCCGGGCGGTCGAGCGTGTGGGTGAAGAAGAAGCGCAGCGCCGACACAATGCTGTTCATGGTCGGCACGGGAACGCCGTCATCCTGCTGCCCGACCTGGAACCGGCGCAAGTCATCCGCTGTCGCCGTGTCCGGCGATCGGCCAAGGGAGCTTGCGAACCGCCCGACATCGCGGACGTAGTTGCGCTGCGTCTCCTGGCTGAACCGGCGCATGGTCATGTCGTCAATCAACCGTTGGCGCAGCGGGCTGATCTGTGCATCGAGAACAGGATGGGGCATGGTCAGGCTCCTTGTTGAAGAAGCCTGTGATGCTCTGCCCCCGCCGAACGACGCTCAATGCGGGCGCGGCAACCGGATCGTGACCTCTACCTTACCGCGCGCGCCCATCCCGCGCAGCGGGTTCGTTCTCCGGCCATATCGAGACGTTCAAGGCCTTGATGCTAAGCGTCCGCCCATGGCGCAAGGCGGTCATTAACGAACAACCGCGCCGCCTGCTCGTCATTCCCCTTGCCATCCCCGCATCCTTCCCGTAATCTCCCTGGGAAAACCTTTTCCCAAATCGTCTCACATCCGCTGACCTCACCAATCAGCGCCCCGCAGGCCAACAAGAGAAAACCTTTTCCCAACTAAGGGTTTCGTCGCTCAAAATGGCTTCTGACGCCTCGCCAGCGCCCACTCCCGTCACCCTCCGCGAGGTGGCCGCCGCCGCTGGCGTCAGTGTCGCCACGGCCTCAAAAGCGCTGAACGGGCAGGGGCGGATGATGGCCGAGACGCGTGAGCGCATTCGCGAGACGGCGCAGCGGCTGGGCTTTCGGCCGAACAGCCTGGCGCAGAGCCTGTTACGCCGCCGCTCCTTCACCGTCGGGCTGCTCACCAACGACACCTATGGCCGCTTTTCGCTGCCGGTCATGTCGGGCATTTCGGATGCGCTGGTCGACAAGGGCGTGTCGGTGTTTCTCTGCAATGTCGAGGACGACCAGCGCCTCGGCCAACTCCATGTCGAGGCCATGCTCGACAAGCGCGTCGACGGCATCATCGCCACCGGCAAGCGCATCGACCGCCATCTGCCGGTCGATCTCGCCAATCTGCGCATTCCCGTGATCTACGCCTTCACCCAGCCCGATCCCGGCGCCATCGCCTTCGTGTCGGACGATGCTGGCGGCGCGCGCCTGGCGGTCGAGCACTTTTGGCGGCTCGGGCGCCGCCGCATCGTCCATTTCAGCGGGCCGGCGAGCTTTGCGGTGGTGCACGCGCGGGCGCAGGCCTATCGTGACGTGCTGACCGAGAAAGGCTTGCCGGCCATGGAACCATTGCTCGGATCGTGGTCGGAAGCGTGGGGCCACGAGGCGGTGAAGAAACTCTTCGACCGTAAGGGCGAAAAGCCCGATGCCGTCTTCTGCGGCAACGACCAGATCGCGCGTGGCGTCATCGACGCGCTGCGCGAACGCGGGCTTGATGTGCCGGACGATGTCGGCGTCATCGGTTTCGACAATTGGCAGATCGTGGCCGAGGCAACCCGCCCGCCGCTGACCTCCGTCGACATGAACCTGGCGGCACTCGGGCGCGAGGCCGGTCTTACGCTTCTTTCGCTCGTCGGCGGCGAACCCGCCGCGCCGGGCATCCGAAAACTGCCGTGCCGGCTGGTGGTGCGTCAGTCATGCGGCCGTCCGCCGGGCGGCTGAACGAAACGGGCCGTGCCGATAGTCACCCGCGCGGGGAGCGCGGTCGCAGGAAACAGAACCATGAGGAGGAGAACCATGAGAACTATGATTACCGGGCTCGCCTTTGCCGCGAGCATCTTTTCCACGCTGGCAACAGTCGGGCCGGCCGCCGCCGCCGAGACCGCCAACATCTGGGTTCGTGCCGATGGCTCGAACTTCATGCCGCGCATCGTCGATGCCTTCAACAAAGGGCACGAGAACCAGGTCAAGCTGGACATCATCCCCAATGCCGAGATCATCCCGAAATACGGCGCCGCCGCCGCCGGCGGCACCGCACCCGATGCGCTCTCGCTCGACCTGATCTACACGCCGTCCTTCGCTGCCGCCGGCCAGCTGGAAGACATCACCGACTGGGCAAAATCGCTGCCGTATTTCTCGAGCCTGTCGCCGGCGCACGTCAAGACCGGCACCTACAAGGGCCGCATCTACGGGCTACCATTCTCCGCCGATAGTTCGGTGCTGATCTGGAACAAGAAGTTGTTTAAGCAGGCCGGCCTCGACCCTGAAAAAGGCCCGACCAACTGGGCCGAGATCGAAACCTATGCCGAGAAGGTCAACGCGCTCGGCGGCGACATCAAGGGCTTCTATTTCTCCGGCAATTGCGGCGGCTGCAACATCTTCACCTTCACGCCGCTGATCTGGGCCTCGGGCGGCGACATCCTCACCGAGGACGGCTCGAAGGCGACGCTCGACAGCCCGCAGCTGCGCGGCGCTATCGACCTCTACCGCTCGATGATCAAGAAGGATCTGGTGCCGGCAGGCGCGCAGACCGACACCGGCTCCAACTTCTTTGCCGCCTTCGCCGGCGGCAATATCGGCATCTCGCCGTCCGGCGCCTTCGCCATCGGCGCGCTGAACACGCAATACCCAGATATCGACTATGGCGTCACCTTCCTGCCCGGCAAGGATGGCGGCTGGTCGTCCTTTGCCGGCGGCGACAATTTCGTCGTCACCAAGGGCACCACGAAAATCGCGGTGGTGAAAGAGTTCCTCGATTTCGCCTACTCGCTCGAAGGCCAGACCATTCTGGCGAAATACGGCAGCCTTCCCGTGCGCGGCGACATCGCCAATGAGGCGCTGAAGGAACTCGACCCGCGCTACAAGATCGCCGCAGAGGCTATGGCCAAGGGCCGCACACCCTATTCGGTGGTGTTCAACGACCTGATCAACTCCGCCAACGGCCCGTGGAACCAGATGGTCAACGAGGTCTTCTTCGGCGAAGACGTCGATGGCGCCATCGCCAACGCGCAGGAAACCATGCAGTCGATCATCGATTCGGCGCCGCAGCAGTAAGCGCCGGCTTTAACCTCCCCCTCGAGGGGAGGTCGGACCGCAGGTCCGGGTGGGTCGTCTCGGCAGTGCTCGACGTTCTTTTGGCGCGTTTCGCAGGCGACCCCACCCCCGGCCTTCGGCCGGACCCTCCCCTCAAGGGGGAGGGGGACGTAGCGCTAACGGAAGAACAGGCATGAGCTCAATCAAGGAAACCACCGCGCTACCGCGCCGTCGGGACGTTGGCTCCCCCTTCTCCCCTTGTGGGAGAAGGTGTCGCCGAAGGCGACGGATGAGGGGTGCTCCAGCTTGGCTCCGACAGCACTCCGTCCAACACCCCTCATCCGTCTCGGCGCTACGCGCCGATCCACCTTCTCCCACAAGGGGAGAAGGGAAGCCATGACCACCATCGCAGCAACCTCCGCCCCAGCACGCCGCCGCAAACTGGTCGGCACCGGCCGCCGGCAGTGGATCGGCCTGCTCTATGTCGCGCCGGCCGTCGCCCTTGTCGTCGTCTTTTTCATCATCCCGCTTTGCATGACGGCGTGGATGTCGCTGCACAACTGGCCGCTGATGGGCGCGCACTCGTTCATTGGCCTCGACAATTACTGGGCGATCCTGCGCGACACCAGGTTCTGGAACGCGCTGCGTTTCACCGGCTATTACACGGTGGTGGTGACGATCGCGATCTTCGCCGTCGCCTTTCCGCTAGCGCTGTTCATCGAACGGCCGCGGCCGCTGACCGGCTTCTACCGGACGTCCTTCTTCATGCCGGCTGTCATCGGGTTCGCCTCGGCCAGCCTGCTCTGGTCGTGGCTGCTCAATGTCGATTCCGGCCTGTTCAGCCCCGCCGCCTTCGAACTCGGCCTGACCGAGAAAAAGGTCAATCTGCTGGCGACGTTCCAGCCGGCGTTCTGGTCGATCATCGCCATGGTCGTGTGGAAGGTGGCGGGCTTCACCATGATCATCCTGATGACCGGCCTGCAATCGATCCCGCCTGATCTGCAGGAGGCGGCGATGATCGACGGGGCAGGGCCGCTGGCGCGGTTTCGCGCCATCACCCTGCCGCTGATGCGCCGCACGCTGGCGCTGGCGCTGATCCTGTCGGTTGCCGGCTCGGTGCTGGCCTTCGACCAGTTCTACATCATCCTGCGCGGCGGGCCGCGCAACCAGACGCTGACCGCCGTCTACTGGATTTTCAACCAGTCATTCGTGTCGTTCAAGCTCGGCTACGGCGCCGCCCTGTCGATGGTGCTGCTGGTCATCCTGGTCGCGCTCAGCCTGATCCAGCTGCGGCTGCTGCGCCAACCCGAGGGCGTTGACTGATGGCGCAGGCACGCAGCCGCAAACGCCGCATCGGCATGCAGATTGCCGAGCACGCGACGGGCATCATCGCCTCGCTGCTGTTCCTGGCGCCGATCGTCTGGACCGTGCTGTCGGCCTTCAAGCCGGCGCAGGAATCGCGTCAGCCGCCATTGCCGCCCTGGCCGACGACGGGTTTTTCGGTCGAGAACTACGCCACGCTCAATACGTTCGGCGACGGGCTGTGGCTGCCGGCGCAAAACAGCATCTATGTCTCTGTCATGACGGTCGTGCTGTCGGTGATCGTCAGCGTGCTGGCCGGCTACGGTTTCTCGCGCTTCCGCTTTCCGCTGAAGAACCTGCTCTTCGTCCTGATCCTGTCGACGATCATGATCCCGTTCCAGTCGATCCTGACGCCCATCTTCCTGGTGCTGACCAAGATCGGCCTGCACAACACGCTGACCGGGCTGGTTTGCGTCTATGTCACGCTGCAGCTGCCGTTCTCGATTTTCATGATGCGCAACGCCTTCGACGCGGTGCCGCGCGAGATCGAGGAAGCCGCCCGCATGGACGGCGCCAACAATGTCACCATGCTGCTGAGGGTGATGCTGCCGCTGGTCTGGCCGGGCATCGTCACCATCGCGCTGTTCGCGTTCCTCGGCGCCTGGAACGAATTCCTGGCAGCGCTGGTGCTGATGACGGACCAGTCCAAGTTCACGCTGCCGATCATGATGACGGCGCTGCAGTCGGGCCGCTTCGGCGCCATCGACTGGGGCGCGGTGCAGGCCGGCGTCACCGTGATGATGGTGCCATGCCTGGTGCTGTTCCTGTTGCTGCAGCGCTTCTACATCCGCGGCCTCATGGCAGGGGCCGTGAAGTGACCAATCGAATCGAACCGGAGTAAATTGATGACCGCATCGCAATCCGTCAGTCAGGGCACTACGCCGGGCCAAACCGGCAAGTTGGGCAAGCCAAAACTCGCCTTCCGTCCGCTGCCCGTGCCGCAGGTCGAAGTGCGAGGCTTCTGGGGCGACCGTGTCGATGCCGTCGCCACCAGGACCGCCGATATCCTCTATGACCGCTGCGTCGAGGCGCGCATGCTGGAGCAGATCGACCCGGACCGGCCATCGCCGGGCGTCGTCATTCCGTTCCACTCACCCTCGCCGGACGAGGCAGCCACCGCCGGCAGCGAGTTCACGGGATCTACGGTGACGACCCAGATGTTCTGGGACTCCGATTGGGGCAAGACCATCGAGACCGCCGCCTACTCGCTCTATCGCCGCCGCAATGACGAGCTGGAGCAGAAGATCGACGCCGTCATCGACATGTACGGCAAGCTGCAGCAGCCCGACGGTTATCTCTCCAGCTGGTACCAGCGCATCCAGCTCGGCTTGCGCTGGACCAATCTGCGCGATTGCCATGAACTCTATTGCGCCGGGCATCTGATCGAGGGCGCGGTCGCCTACTACCAGGCCACGGGAAAACGCAAGCTGCTCGACATCATGTGCCGCTATGCCGACCATATCGCCGAGACGTTCGGTCCCGAGCCCGGCAAGAGGAAGGGCTATTGCGGCCACGAGGAGATCGAGCTGGCGCTGGTCAAGCTCGCGCGGGTCACGGGCCAGCAAAAGTACATGGACCTGGCAAAATACTTCATCGACCAGCGCGGGCTTGAGCCGCATTATTTCGACGAGGAGGCGCGGGCCCGCAGCGTGGACCCAAAAGCCTATCATTTCAAGACCTACGAATACAGCCAATCGCACAAGCCGGTGCGCGATCAGGACAAGGTCGTCGGCCATGCGGTCAGGGCGATGTACCTCTATTCGGGCATGGCCGATATCGCGACCGAATATGGCGACGACTCGCTGCGGGTGGCGCTCGACCGGCTGTGGGACGATCTCACCACCAAGAACCTCTACATCACCGGCGGCATTGGACCGTCGTCGCACAATGAGGGCTTTACCGCAGACTACGATCTGCCCAATGAAACCGCCTATGCCGAGACCTGTGCGTCGGTCGGATTGGTGTTCTGGGCGAGCCGCATGCTCGGCATGGGACCCAATGCGCGCTATGCCGACATGATGGAGCGAGCCCTCTACAACGGCTCGATCTCAGGCTTGTCGCTCGACGGCTCGCTGTTCTTCTATGAAAATCCGCTGGAAAGCCGGGGGAAGCACAACCGCTGGAATTGGCATCGCTGCCCGTGCTGCCCGCCCAATGTCGGACGCATGGTCGCTTCGATCGGCAGCTATTTCTACGGCCTGTCGGACGATGCACTCGCCGTCCATCTCTATGGAAACAGCACGGCTCGTTTCGATATCGCAGGCCGGCACATAGAACTGACCCAGGCCAGCAATTATCCGTGGGACGGGGCAGTCTCGATCGGCGTCGAACCCGAGGCGCCGACGACATTCACCTTGCACCTGCGCCTGCCGGCCTGGTGCCGCAAGGCGGCGCTCAAGGTGAACGGGGAGGCGGTCGATCTGGATGAGGTGACCAGCGACGGCTATGCCGCGATCCGGCGCGAATGGCGCAAGGGCGACCAGGTCGAGCTCGACCTCGAAATGGCCGTCGACCGGCTCTATGCCAATCCGCAGGTGCGGCAGGACATCGGCCGCGTCGCGCTTGCCCGCGGCCCGCTGATCTATTGCGTCGAGGAGACCGACAATGCCGGCCAGCTGCACCGCATGGCCTTGCCACATACGGCACAGATCGAGGCGCGTGAGGAGCCCAACCTTTTGGGCGGCGTCGTGACGCTTTCGGCTGTTGCCAGGAAAGAGGTGTTTGAAAACTGGGACGACGGCCTCTATCGCACCGAACCGCCGGCGGTGGACGAAGCAAAAATCACCGCCGTGCCGTATTTTGCCTGGGACAACCGCGACCCCGGCGAGATGCTGGTCTGGCTGAGAGACTCGTGATCCGGGACGAAGATGATGCCGCCGACGAAAGGGGTGTCTTGAATTTGCCCCGGCGGCGCTAATTTAGAGGGGGAGAGTGGCGCCAGCCACTCGAATGGGTGGAGGCAGAGTTGGCGCTCGAAGATGTCGCGTGTCTGAGCGCTGGCGGTCGCGCCATGGTCCTGACCGTCGCAGCGGTGCCGTTGCTGTTCGTGATCAGCGGACTGGCCATTCGCTATGCGGCATTTGCTTCGGTGTCGGAGGAACCAGGTTTCGCGGCTTATGCCCGTGCGCTGTGCCGGTGGGATTGCGCCTGGTATATCGGCATCAGCGAACAGGGTTACGAGCGCTTTCCCATTCCAGACCACAGCAATGTCGGTCGCTGGGGCTTCTTCCCGCTCTATCCGATGCTGGTGGCGGCGATCCGGTCTGTTTTCCCTTTCCCTACGATACTGGTCGCCACCATCATCTCCATTGTCTGCAGCTACGCCGCCTGTCTGGTGGCGTGGCCGCTGCTCGAGAAGAACATGCGGGCCTATGTGCTGTATTGCGCGTTTCTGCTCAGTGGCCCGTTCTCCTCTCACTTCACGACTTTCCTGAGCGAACCGCTTTTCGTGCTGCTGACCTCGTGCGTTTTTCTGGCGCTCAAGCGCTCCAGCTATCTCGCCGCGGGCGTTTCATCCGCGCTACTGTCGGCGACGAGGCTGGTCGGGATTTTCGTCATATTTGCGACCGTCATTCAAATGTTCAGGGAGCACCGCCAGCAGGGCGGATCGACGCTGTCTTTCCCACACTGGGTGCTCGGCCGACCTGATCTGCTGGTCGCTATCCTTATCTCGCCTGCGGGCCTGTTCGCTTACATCCTGTTTCTTTACCTTACGGTCGGGGACGGCTTTGCGTTCCTGCATGTCCAGCGCGCGTTCGGACGGGTGGCCGGCAATCCCCTGGTCTTTCTATGGGACGGGCTCTCAGCGGTTCCGACCACCGGCTGGCTGCCCACGGCGCCGCAATGGAGCGCGCTCGCCGCGATCACCGGATTGGCGCTGTCGGCCGTTCTGGCCGCTCGAAGGCAATATGGCGCGGCACTCTTCTGCGCGCTCGGTATTATCCTGCCGCTGATCACCAACCTGGCCTCGATGGTCAGATATGTCGTTGGGCTTGCGCCTCTGACTATGATGCTCGCCGTCCTGTTGTCGGCGGCGAAGCTCATTTGGCTCGCGGCTTTGGTTCTCTTCCTTGGCGCCTGTTATTTCATGACTGTGGCGTGGATCGGAGGCTATCTTGCCCTGGTCTGATATTCCGGCCCCGTATCGGCGCGCTGCCTCGCTCGGCGGCTACGCGCTCGCGGCGGTCCTGGCCGGGTCCGAGATCGTCATCCTTGCGCTTGCTCTCAATCCAAACGTCAATGCCGATTATCGCGCCTATTACATCGATCGGACGACGACCTGCCTCAATCGCGATGCCGTCGGCAGCTACACACTTGGCCAGACGGTATCGTTCCGGAACGACGGCGCCAAGCAGGCAGCCGACATAAGGGTCTGTGGCTGGTCGGGACCCGTCGCCGACGGCACCCATTCCCTGGGCGAGACCTCGCGGCTTCGCGTGAAGATACCGCCGCTGCGCAACGGGCTGGCCGCCACGCTGCAAATAGCCGCCGTCATTCGGCCACCACAGATCACGCAAAGGGTGGTGATCTCGGTGAACGGCGTTCGGGCACATGCGGTGACGCTGTCCGGCAAAGAACCAAGAGCGGTCTCGTTCGTCATTCCGTCGGCGGCGCTCGCCAAGGCCGATACACTCGAAATTGCCTTCGATTATCTCGACGGCATTCCGCCAACTCCGGCCGCCAGCAACATCTATAAGCGCTCCATCAAGCTGGTGTCGTTCCGTCTCGATGCCATTGAGACGGATTAATGCATGTCGCGCAAAAGTGTGCAGCGGTTTTGCGATAACGACATGCATAAAAATAACAACCTAAAGCGCGTCGCATGAGGCCGGTCAAACGCGACGCGCTTTAGGTAGAGCGGTCGCCTTGCTGGCCGGGTCTTCGCTGCGCAAAAACCCAGCGGTCGAGCATGAGAAGATTGACCGCTGGAACAAGCAGGCATGTAACCAGAATGGCAATGATGGGCGGCAGGCCGAGTTTTGCCGTCAAAAGCGCCGGCGCGGCGTAAGCCACGGCAAAGCCTGTCGCCGTCAGCAGGACAAAACGCGCCGCTTCCGATCGATGCGATCCGCTCGACATGAAGGTTACTGATTTGTGGGCGAAATACGAAAACACGGCAGCCGCGGCGTAAGCCGCAAGCGAGGCCTGGGCAGGCGAGAAGCCGATCCATTCCGATTCGACCAAAGCGATAGCCAGGACGGCATACAGGATCGTCGCAGCGATGCCGACCAACCCGAAGCGCGCCAGCAGCTTCAGCCCTGTGCGGGCGGTTGAACGGCCCTCAGACATGCGCGCTGCACACGTACTGGGCTCCGAGCGGTAGGGGCGCGAGCAGGCGCTCGAGTTTTCTGGCAAAAGGCCTGGCCGACGGCAGCAGCAGGAAGTGCTCGGATCGGATATCCCTGAAGCCCGTCTCCTGAAAGAGGGACCTTGCCTTGGCAGCCTTGAGCAGGACCGCATCCTGGTCGAACGGACACCTGAACACCGCAAGGCGCGTCAGCGGATTATAGGGATTGTGCTCGATGATGCAGGCGACGCCGCCCGGCCGCACAACGCGCCGCATCTCCCGGAAGAAATCGAGCCAGGAGACGGGCGGAACGTGATGAACGACGCAACTGGCGAAAGCCAGATCGAACGCGCCGTCCCCATAAGGCAGGCTCGGCGTCGTACAGGCGCGGTAGGTCACACGTGGATTGTCCTGGCCGGCGCGCAGGATCGATTCTTCCGAGACGTCGCAGCCATCCAGGCGCTCGAAGACGCCTTCGAGATAAGGGTGGAGCGACCCGACGCCGCAGCCGACATCCAGCGCCCGCACACCGGCACCACCCTGCCGAAGCCTTCGCTCGACCACGAGACGCCGCAGCAGGTCGGCTTTGGCGATAAGAAAGAAGTCGTGCCTGAGGCCGGAAAACCGGATGGATCCTGCGACCGCCTCGCCATAATTTGATTTATAGCTGTCGAAGAGTTCGGCCATCAGCCGAGGCTCCGTTCCTGGGTTTTCGAAACGATCGACGGCTCTCACCCGGGGTGGCGGAATGCACTGCCTTGTCGAAGCCGGCGACCCGATCGATCACGTAAAGCGGACGGCGTTTCACCTCGGCGTGTATACCGCCGACATAGAGTCCGACCACGCCGGTCATGAAAAGATTGATGCCGCAAAGGAGCGACACGATCACCACGGTGGATGTCCAGCCGGCAATGATGCCGGTTTCAAAAATCCAGGCGAAGATAGCGTAAGCACCGAACACCACCGCAAGCACGGAGATGGCCAATCCGCCCCACAACGCGATGCGCAGCGGCTTCTCGGAGAAGCTGACGATGCCGTGAACGGCAAGGTGCATCATCTTCCAGAATGGGTATTTGGTCTGGCCAAGGGTCCGCGCGGGACGTTCGAAAGGCACCGCCGTCTGCTTGAACCCCATCCAGGCGAACATGCCCCTGACGAAACGGTCGTGTTCGGGCATTTGCTTGAAGGTTTCCAGAGCCTTGCGGCCGACCAGGCGAAAATCGCCGACATCGCGCGGGATGTCGACCGACGTCATTTTCTCCAGCAGACGGTAGAAGAGACTCGCCGTAAAGCGCTTGAACCAGGATTCGCCCTCACGCTTGACGCGGCGGGCATAGACGATCTCGAAGCCTTCCTTCCACTTCGCCACCAGATCGAGAACCACCTCCGGCGGGTCTTGCAGGTCGGCATCCATGACGATGACGGCATCACCCGCAGCAGCGTCCATGCCGGCCGTGATCGCGACCTGGTGGCCGAAATTGCGGGAAAGCTCGATCAGCCGGAAGCGCTGCTCGACGGCGACCATGTTTCGAAGGTATTCGACGCTTCCATCGAGGCTTCCGTCATCGACGAAGATCGCCTCAGCCTCTCCATCCAACCTGCAGATCAGGGAGTTGATCCGCTCGATCAGTCGAGGCAGCACCTGTTCTTCATTGTATATGGGAAGGACCAGCGAATACCGCGGCGGCGACACGTTCACCGCAGTCCTGATGCTTTGGATCACAGAGTCTCGCATGCGGTTGAAAATGGAACGCAAGCTACAAAGTTCCAAGGACACACAAGAAATCGCTAAATTTAGCGGTTTCGGGCAGGTGCCGATCATGCGTGGGAAAGGACAAAGGCGTTACCGCAATCGAACGTCCGCATGTGGTCGGAGCACGGCGTCAATGGGCCATCGGCCAGTCCGAATTCGCCCCGAAGCAGCCTTTGAGGACCCGCTCCGATCATGCCGCCCAAAACCGGGTGTCTGCTGGCCGATCTGCCCCGTTTGCCACTTCTGCCATTGCACAAGCCTCATCGGAACAATAGATGGTGCGGAGCGGCCGCCCCTTATAGCCGGCGGAAAAACAGGATCACGCGCATGACCGATACGCTGGACCCAGCGAAATTGACCGACCGCGTTGCGGCCCTGGTCGAGGCTGCCAAACGGGCCGGCGCCGACGCCGCCGACGCGGTTGCGGTGCGCGGCCGTTCGACCGGCGTGTCGGTGCGGCTTGGCAAGGTCGAGGGTACCGAGGCGTCCGAGAGCGAGGATGTCTCGCTGCGCGTCTTCGTCGGCAAGCGGGTTGCGAACGTCTCGGCGACGGCCGCGTCGGATCCGAAAGCACTGGCCGAGCGTGCCGTAGCAATGGCGAAAGTCTCGCCCGAAGATCCCTATCAGGGCCTCGCCGATCCAGCCCTGCTGGTCAGGAAGCCGCGCGACCTCGATCTGTTCGACGCGACGGAAGTCTCCGCCGACCAGTTGAAGGAAGCAGCGCTGGCCGCGGAAGCGGCGGCCCTTGCCGTCAAGGGCGTTACCAATTCGGCCGGCAGCGGCGCCAGCGCCGGGCTTGGCGGGCTGGTGCTCGCCACCTCGCACGGCTTTGTCGGCCACTATGTCGCCTCGCGTTTTTCGCGCTCGACCAGCGTCATCGCCGGCGAGGGCACCGGCATGGAGCGCGATTATGAATTCTCATCGCGCCAGCATTTCTCCGATCTCGACGCACCCGAAGACATCGGCCGCAAGGCCGGCGAACGCGCCGCGCGGCGCATCGGCGCGCGCAAGGCGGCGACTGGGCCGGTCGATGTGGTGTTCGACCCGCGCGTCGCCCGCGGCATCGCCGGTCATCTTGCCGGCGCCATCAACGGCGCGTCGGTCGCGCGCAAGACCAGCTTTCTGCGCGACATGATGGGCAAGCAGGTAGCGGCGGTCGCGATCACCGTCACCGACGAGCCGCTCCGGCTCCGTGGCCAGGCGTCGCGCCCGTTCGACGGCGAAGGCATCGAGGGCGAAAAGCTGCTCATGGTTGAGAAGGGCGTTTTGAACCACTGGTTCCTATCGACCTCGGCCGCGCGGGAATTGGGGCTGACCACCAACGGGCGCGGCTCGCGCAACGGCTCCTCCGTCTCGCCGTCGTCGACCAATCTTGCCATCGAGCCGGGCGAGCGGACGCCCGAGGACCTCATCAAGTCGCTCAAATCAGGCTTTTACGTCACCGAAGTGTTCGGCCAGGGCGTCGACATGGTGACTGGCGAGTACAGCCGCGGCGCTTCCGGCTTGTGGATCGAGAATGGCGAACTCGCTTATCCGGTCGCGGAAGTGACCATCGCCTCGAACCTGAAGACCATGTTTCTCAACATGGTTCCGGCGCGCGATCTCGATCGCAATTTCGGCACCGCCGCACCAACGCTGCTGATCGAAGGCATGACCCTTGCTGGAGCTTGACCAGGTCACTTCCGCCGCCGGGGCTCGCGAGGATCTGCCGCTGCTGCGCGACGCTGCCCGCGAGGCGGGTGCCATCGCCATGCGCTATTTCGGCAACAATCCGCAAGTCTGGATGAAGGGCGGCACCTCGCCGGTGAGCGAGGCCGATCACGCCGCCGACGCTTATCTGCGCGAAACCTTGCTTGCAGCGCGGCCGGACTATGGCTGGCTGTCGGAGGAAACGGCCGACGATCCGGCAAGGCTTGCCGCCCGCCGCACCTTCGTCGTCGATCCGATAGACGGCACGCGCGGCTTCCTCGAAGGCCTGCGCTCCTGGTGCGTCAGCGTCGCGGTGGTCGAGGACGGCCGCACGCTTGCCGGCGTGCTCGAATGTCCCGCCACGGAGGAGACCTATTGGGCGCTGCCCGGTGAGGGGGCGTTCCTGAATGGCCGTCGCATTGCCGTGCGCCGCCCGGCAGCGATGGTCGAAATTGGTGGGCCGAAGCCGTTGATCGCCCTGATGCCGGCGGAATGGCAGGGCCGGCTGGGCCGCGTGCCCTATATTCCCTCGCTCGCCTACCGGCTGGCGATGGTCGCCAATGGCAGGCTCGACGCGACCTTCGTCAAACCCAACGCACATGACTGGGACATCGCCGCGGCAGATCTCATCCTGCGCGAGGCCGGCGGCGCATTGCTCGACCAGAGGGGTCGCGCACCGCGCTATGCCGGCGAAGTGATCCACCACGGCGCGCTGGTTGCCGGCAGCGGCGAACTGCTCGCCGTCCTCTCCGCCGTCGTCGCAGGGCTGGACGGTTGAACATATCATCAATGGTTCCAAAGTCGGCGGCTTTGGTCTAGACCTGTCACAAACTCACGATATGTGAAGGACCGACATGACCGCGGAAGACGGAAAGAAGCAGCTTTTGCACCTGGTGTTCGGCGGCGAACTGAAGACGCTGGGCGGGACAGAATTCCGTGATCTCGACGCGCTCGACATCGTCGGCATCTATCCGGATTATCAATCCGCGCAAACGGCGTGGAAAGCCAAGGCCCAAGCCAGCGTGGACAACGCCCACATGCGTTATTT
Organism: Mesorhizobium onobrychidis; assembly: GCF_024707545.1. Lineage (NCBI taxonomy): Bacteria > Pseudomonadati > Pseudomonadota > Alphaproteobacteria > Hyphomicrobiales > Phyllobacteriaceae > Mesorhizobium > Mesorhizobium onobrychidis. The sequence continues at coordinate 5,046,678 of NZ_CP062229.1, read as the reverse complement.
CGTCGTTCACCTGCACCGGTTGCTCGACCCCGACAACAAGGCCGCCGGTTGACATTTGATGGATCATGAAGCCGTGAAAGGGCCGGCCACGAGGCCCGCGGTCGGAGGGCGCCGCGGTGGCACCTCGAAGACATTCTGGCGCAAAATACGCGAACCGCTGGCGCAATCGCGATTCGTCAAGAACGCCATCGCCAGCCTGTTTGCGCAGTTCGTTCGCCTCGTCCGCCTGACCAACCGTGTCGTCGACGGATCAGCGCAGATGTCGGGCGGCGCCTACTCGGAGTTCGAACCCGGCATCATCGCGCTGTGGCACGGCCAGCATCTTCTGACTCCGGCCTACTATCCCAGGGGACGGCCGCTGGTGGCCATGGTATCGCGTAGTGCCGATGCCGAGCTCAACGCCCTGATGATCGAGAAGTTCGGCATCGAGGCGGTGCGCGGCTCGGGCGGACGCGAAAGCTCGAAGCGTCGCGACAAGGGCGGCGCCAAAGCGCTGATCGCCCTGAAAAAGTCACTCGCCACCGGCAAGAACGTCGCCATGATCGCTGACATTCCGCATGGCACGCCGCGCGACGCGGGGCTTGGCATCGTTCTCCTGGCGCGGCTTTCGGGCCGCCCGATCCTGCCTGCCGCCATCGCCACCAGCCGCCGCAAGGTGCTGGAGCGCAGCTGGGACAAGACCACGATCAACCTGCCGTTCGGCCGCTCCTCGATCGTTCTGGGAACGCCGGTTTTCGTTCCGGCCAATGCCGATGAGGCCGAAATGGAACGCAAGCGCCAGGAGGTCACGGCCGCGCTCAACGCCGCGACCGCCGAGGCCTACCGCCTCGTGGATGGCTCGAAATGAGCGAGCGCTGGGCGCGCACCTTCCTGACGGCGTATCGTTTCGCCGGCGCAGCCGCCTACCCGCTGATCGGGCCCTATGTCGCCTGGCGCACCTCCAGGGGCAAGGAAGACCGAATTCGCCGGCGCGAGCGCTATGGCATCGCCGGGCGGGAGCGCCCCGACGGGCCGGTGATCTGGATCCATGCGGCGAGCGTCGGCGAGACGATCGCCGTCGTGCCGCTGGTCGAGAGCATTCTCGACTACGGCGTCAACATCGTGCTGACGACGGGGACTGTCACCTCCGCTCAGGTTGCCGACGAACGGCTCGGCAACCGCATCATCCACCAATATGTGCCGCTCGACCTCAAGCCGGCGGTCAGCCGCTTCCTCGATCATTGGCGGCCGGACCTGGCGATCATCGCCGAATCGGAGATCTGGCCGATGACCATCCTGGAGCTCGGCGCGCGCCGTGTGCCGCAGGTGCTGGTCAATGGCAGGCTATCCGACCGTTCATTCAAATCCTGGAAGAAGCGCGCCAACATCGCCGAGGCGCTGTTCGAGAATCTCGCCCATGTCGTCGCCCAGTCGGACGTCGACGGCGAGCGCTTCCTCTCGCTCGGCGCCCGGCCGGTCACCGTATCCGGCAATCTCAAGGTCGACACCACGCCGCCGCCGGCCGATGAAAGGGCGCTGTACACGCTGAAGCGCCAGCTCGGCGCCCGCCCGACCTGGGCGGCGATCTCGACCCATGACGGCGAGGAGGTGGTCGCTGCCGAGGTTCACGCGATGCTGCACAAGCGTCACCACGGTCTTTTGACGATCGTCGTGCCGCGCCATCCCGATCGCTCAGAAGCGCTCGCCGCGCAGATTTCCGGCATGGGCCTGAAAGTCGCTCGGCGCAGCAAGGGCGACCGGATCACCGCCGATACGGACATTCTGCTCGGCGACACGATGGGCGAGATGGGGCTTTATCTCCGGCTGACAGAGATCGCCTTCGTTGGCCGTTCGCTCACCTCCGAGGGCGGCCAGAACCCGCTGGAGCCGGCCATGCTCGACACGGCGGTGCTGGCCGGCCGCAATGTCCAGAACTTTCGCGAGACCTATCAGCGCCTGCTCGACAGCGGCGGCGCCAAGCTGGTGCGCGACCGCGACATGCTGGCCGGCGCCGTCAATTTCCTGTTGAGCAACGAGGTGGCTCGCCATGAGATGATGGCGGCCGGCGCGGCGACCGTCGACGAGATGCGCGGTGCGCTGGCGCTCACGTTGAAGTCGCTCGAACCCTACATTCAGCCGTTGGTGGTCAAGTCGCGCCTCAAGGGCGCCAACGGCCGCTAAGGTGGCCAGCGAAGCGCCCCCCTTCTGGTGGGAAGAACCGGACTGGCGGGCGCTGGCGCTGGCGCCGCTGTCCGCGATCTATGCGCTCGTTGCCGGCCGCCGCATGCGCTCGGCCGCGCGCGAAAAGGTCGAGGCGCCGGTGCTGTGCGTCGGCAACTTCACCGTCGGCGGCACCGGCAAGACGCCGGTGGCGATCGCCCTGGCCCGGCAGGCCAGGCGCATGCAGCTCAATCCCGGTTTCCTGTCGCGCGGCCATGGCGGCTCCTTCGCTCAGCCGCATGTCGTCGATCCGCATCACGACGCCGCCAAGCATGTCGGCGACGAGCCGCTGCTTTTGGCCGAGCACGCGCCGGTCGCAGTGACGCCGAACCGTGCCGCCGGCGCGCGCCTTCTGCTGGAAAAGCATGGCTGTGATTTCCTGATCATGGATGACGGTTTCCAGAGCGCGCGCATCCACATCGACTATGCGCTGGTCGTCGTCGATGCACGCTACGGCGTCGGCAACGGCCACGTCATTCCTGGCGGTCCGCTCAGGGCTGATATCGTCGACCAACTGGTTTTCACCAGCGCGCTGCTGAAGATGGGCGAGGGCCTCGCTGCAGATGCGGTCGTTCGTCAGGCGGCGCGTGCCGGCCGGCCGATCTTCGAGGCGCGTACACGGCCAAGCAGCAAGGCGGGGCTGGCCGGCAAGCGATTTCTCGCCTTTGCCGGCATCGGCCATCCCGACAAATTCTTCGACACGGTCCGTGAGGCCGGCGGCGAGGTTGCGCTGACCCGGTCGTTTCCGGACCATCATTTCTATGGCGAGGACGAGCTTGCCGAACTGTCAGCGACAGCGCGAGGTGCCGGACTTGGGCTCATCACCACCGCCAAGGACGCCGCCCGGCTGCGCCACGATGCCGCGTCCGCCGATTTCCTCGGACAGCTCGATGTGCTGGAGATCGACACCGTGTTCGATCCCGACCACGTGCCTGAACGCATCATCGACGAGACGCTGGATGCCTGGCGGCAGCGCAAGCTGAGGGGTTGAAAGGCCTTCGGCGTCGCGACGGCAGAACCTTTTGCGGAATGCTGGCGGGACAGGATCGCTACAGAGCGGCTTTCATATGCGTCAGACTAGCGCCGGCTGCGCATTTCGGGATGTGCCTCGATCTCGCGGCGCAGCGAGGCCGCGGCACTCACATAGGGCTCCTGCCTGGCGACGCTCCAATATTTGAGTTCATCGAGCGGGATGCTTTCTCCGGTGACCGCGCAGCGCACGAAAGCGCCGGGGCTGGTCACCTGGAAGTCGCCGTCCAGGTAGCGGATACGGGCTTCCTTGCCGCCGGGGCCTTCGAAGCGGTTCATCATGACATGGAGCCAAGGTTCATGACGATGTCATCGCCACAAAATGCCGGCAAGGTCAAGCTTAGAGCGAGACAAGATTGGCTCTGGTCGGCTCTGTTTCAGACGACAACCAGCCGACCAAGCCGGCAAAGTGGATGTCCGGCATCCTACTGCTCGGCTACGATGAACTCCTCGATCTTTTCCGCCGCCAGCCCGGCCTGGGCCGCGATGCGCCGGGCAAGCTCGGCGGCGGCGGCGCGCGGTCGCCCTGTAGGCCGGTCGAGCCAGTAGGATATCGGGCTGAGAACGATGCGATCGTCCACAGCGACGATGCGGCCTGACTTCAGTTGATGCTCGATCATTGGCGGCCGCGCCAGCGCGATGCCGAGACCATGGGCTGCGGCGTCGAGCACCAGATTGTAGTCCTCGAAGCGGCGGTCCTGCGCACGCGGGCGATAGTCCATGTCCTGCGCGGCAAACCAGGCGCGCCAGGCCGAGGCGTCCGAATCATTGATCAACGGAAATTTGAGCAGCCGGGCAGGGTCGCCACGGCCGATCTCGCGGGCGAGGTCCGGCGAGGCGACCGGAAACACATGTTCTTCGAAAAGCTGCACCGAGACGCGGCCGGGAATGCGGCCGCGTCCGCAGCGGATCGACAGATCGATGCCGTCATCGGCAAGGTCAGCCTGGCGGATGTCGACGTCGAGCACGATGCGCAGCTTGGACGGATTGTTTTCCAGCGCCGCCATGCGCGGCATCAGCCACAGCCCGCTGACCGAAGGGATCGAGGTCAGCCGCACCACGGCGGTGCCGCGCGGTTCGACCCAGCGGTCCGAATTGCTGGATATCAGCGCGAAGGCCTCAGTGGTGCGCAGATGCAGGCGGTTGCCTTCGATCGTCAGCGACACCCCACGCGCGCCGCGATCGAACACTTTCAGCCCGAGCCAGTCCTCGAGCTTGGCGATCTGCCGGCTGACGGCGCCATGGGTGATGTTGAGTTTTTCGGCAGCCGCCGAAAAGCTGCCCGTCCGCGCCGCGGCGTCGAAGGCGCGGAGGGTTTCGAGCGGCAGTATTGCGTCCGAGCTGTGATCCATAGTCACAGCTGACCCTCGATTTGGTCGTTTGTCAACCGATCAGGAAAGGCGTTTTGTGTGTTTGAGGACATGAAGTGCGGGAATGATGAAATGAACGCCTGTACCGGCACGTTGAATACGACACAGCGGATAGATACCACGGCGACCATTGCGGTGGCGTTGACAGTGGTCGGCTGGGCCTCCGCTTTTCCGGCGATCCGTGCCGGCCTCGTCGCTTTCGGGCCGCTGGAACTCGGCGCGTTGCGCTTCGCCATCGCGGCGGTACCGGCGGCGATCTTCCTCGCCGTCAAGCGGCCGGCGCTGCCCCGGCTCGATGAATTGTGGCGCTTCGGGTTCGGCGGCGCCGTCTTCGTTGCGCTGTACACGGTAATGCTCAATTTCGGCGAACTGACCGTTTCGGCTGGTGCTGCCGGCTTCATCATCAACGTCAGCCCGATCTTCACCGCGATCATGGCGATGGCGCTGCTCGGCGAACGCTTCTCAGGCCTGGCCTGGGCTGGAACGTTCCTGTCCTTCGCCGGCATCGGCATCATCGCCATGGGCGAAGGGCAGGGGCTTCGCTTCGACAATGGCGCGCTGCTGGTCCTCGGCTCGGCGCTGTGCTCGGCCGTCAACACCATCGTGCAAAAGCCGTTGTTTGCCAGCCATCATCCGCTGACCATTTCGGCCTCGAACATGGTGCTCGGCGCGCTCTGCCTGTTGCCTTTCCTGCCGAGCGGCCTGGCGCAGGCGGCGGTTGCCGACAACGCCGGTCTCGGCGCCGTCATCTTTCTCGGCATCGTGCCGAGCCTCATCGCCTACGCCGCCTGGTCAACAGCGCTTTCGCGGCTGCCGGCGGCGCGCGCCTCGAACTTCCTCTATCTGGTTTCGCCGGTGGCGACGCTGATCGGATTCTTCTGGCTGGGCGAGGTGCCGACGCTGCTCGGCATTCTCGGTGGCGCACTGGCGCTGGGCGGCGTGATCGTGGTGAATTTGAAGAGGTAAATCAGAGGCTCGAAGGTTTGATTGAATCATAGAGATCTGTTTCGAACGGCTCTTTATGATTTCCCCTCTCCGGTTTGCTTCGCAAACCACCTCTCCCCACTTCGTGGGGCGAGGAACCCAAGTTTTCCGGGGTCGCGGCCTTGGCGATTGGTGTTTCCTCGCCCCCATTTTAATGCGGGAGAGGTGGCCGCGAAGCTGCCGGAGAGGGGGACTGCGCCGTCAGAACTGACAAGCTCAGTCCCTTCACCGCCGCCCGAACAGTCTTTCGATATCAGCGAGCTTCAGCTCGATGTAGGTTGGGCGGCCATGGTTGCAGGTGCCGGACCCGGGCGTCGCTTCCATCTGGCGCAACAGTGCGTTCATCTCCTCGGGCTTGAGCAGGCGGCCGGAACGCACCGAGCCGTGGCAGGCCATGGTCGCGGCTATCCTGTCCAGCCGCTCTTTCAGCGTGTCGACCGTGTCGTTGTCGGCGATCTCGTCGGCAAGGTCGCGCACCAGCTGCTGGACATTGGTTTCGCCGAGCATCGACGGCGTCTCGCGCACGGCGACAGCACCCGGGCCGAAACGCTCTATGCCGAGGCCGAAGCGAGCCAACGTTTCGGAATGCAAGGCAAGCCGCTCGGCATCCTCTTCCGGCAGATCGACGATCTCGGGCAAAAGCAGCATCTGCGACGGCACGGCGCGCGCATGCAGCGCGTTCTTCAGCGCCTCGTAGACCAGCCGCTCATGCGCCGCATGCTGGTCGACGATGACCAGCGAATCCCTGGTCTGCGCGACAATGTAGTTCTCATGCACCTGCGCGCGTGCGGCACCCAGCGCCATGCCGAGCAGCGTTTCCGCCGCCTCAGTCTGTCCGGCACGCGCGTCGGCGCTGTGAAGCGGTCCGGCGTCGAACGCCACCTGATCGTTTTCGCCGAAGCCGCCGTTTCCTGGTTCCGTGTCTTCAAGTCCCCAGCCTTCCAAGCCCATGTCCAGCGGCCGCTGCGGCGAGCGGGCCGGATCGAAACCGGCGAAGCCGGAGGCCCGGTAGGCCGCCTCATAGCTGCGATGGCCATTGGCCGGTCCGGCATGGGCATAGGACGCTGCGCCCGGCCGGAACGCCGCCATCATGCCGGCCGCCCCTGATGTGGCGGCACGGATGCCGGCATTGGCGAGCGCCTCGCGGATGGCGCCGACGATCAGTCCGCGCACCAGCCCCGGATCGCGGAAGCGGACATCGGCCTTGGCCGGATGGACATTGACGTCAACGATGGCCGGATCGAGCGTCACGAACAGCACCGTCACCGCATGGCGATCGCGCGGCAGCACGTCGGCGAAGGCGCCGCGGATGGCGCCGGCGATCAATTTGTCGCGCACCGGCCGGCCGTTGACATAGGCGTATTGCTGCAGCGCATTGGCGCGGCTGAAGGACGGGATCGAGACGTGGCCGGCGAGATGCACACCGTCACGCACGGCGTCGATAGCGATGGCATTGGCCGGAAAGTCGGCGCCCATCACTTGCGCAACGCGGCGCAGCCGGCCTTCCGCACTGTCGTCGCTCGCCGGCAGTTCCAGCGTCGAGCGGTCGGAACCGGCCAGCGTGAAGCGCACGGCGGGGAAGGCGATGGCGATGCGCTTGATCACGTCGCTGGTCGCCGAGCTTTCGGCGCGCTCGCCCTTCATGAATTTGAGCCGCGCCGGCGTGGCGAAGAACAGGTCGCGCACCTCGACCGTTGTGCCGCGATTGGCGGCCGCCGGCTTGACGGCAGATACGCGGCCGCCTTCGATGCCGATCTCGGCGGCGCTGTCGCCGTTGGCCGTGCGTGAGCGGATCGACAGCCGCGCCACCGAGCCGATCGACGGCAGCGCCTCGCCGCGAAAGCCGAGCGAGCGGATGTCGTGGATGTTGTCCGCGAGCTTCGAGGTGCAGTGCCGCGCGATCGCCAGCGCCAGTTCCTTCTCCGGGATGCCCGAGCCGTCATCGGTGACGCGGATCAGGTTCAGGCCGCCGCCGGCGGTGACGATCTCTATTCTGGCAGCGCCGGCGTCGAGCGCGTTCTCGACCAGTTCCTTGACTACGCTTGCCGGACGCTCGATGACTTCGCCGGCGGCGATCTGGTTGATCATCGTTTCGGAAAGCTGGCGGATGGGCATGAGGGTACTATACGCGGATTCGTCGCCCATGCGGGAGGGGCGAATTCAGGAATCCGCGCCGCTCACCGTGCTCCTGCATTTCACGTCATCAGCCTGGGCAGTGCCGCTGCCAGCGTGTCGACGGCAAGGCGGACCTTCAGCGGCAAGTGAGGCGTCTGCAGCCAGAGCGCATAGGCGTCGTAAAGAAATCCCGGCTGGTCCGATAACAGCGGGACAAGTGCGCCGGCCTGAATGCGCGCACGGACCAGCCAGTATGGCAGCCAGGCAAGCCCCATGCCGGCTGCCGCAGCATCGGCGATCGCAGCAAGGTCGTCGAACCGCAACCGGCTGACCGGCATGACTTCCAGCGCAGGCTGGCCGTGGCGCGGGAACAACCACGGTTGAACGACACGGCCCGAACGGCGGTAGATGATGGTCTGGTGGCTGCCGAGATCCTCTATCTGCCGTGGCAACCCATGCATCTCGAGATAGGATGGCGACGCGCAGACGACCATGCGCTGGCGCGCGACGCGACGCGCCATCACGCCGGCCTGATCCTCCAGATTGCCCGTCCGGATGGCAAGATCGCAGCCATCCTCTGCAAGATCGGCGATGGGATCGCTGAACGACAGGTCGAGTTCCAGAGCGGGATATCGCTGCGCAAGCTCCAGCATGATCGGGGCAACGCAGCGCCGGCCGAAGTGCACGGGCATGATGACGCGCAGCTTTCCGCGTGGTTCGGAAAGTTGATCGGCCGCGAGTGCATCCGCAGCTTCGGCTTCAGCGAGTACCATCCGGCAGCGCTCATAGTAGGCGCGCCCGAAGTCGGTCAGGCTCTGGCGGCGTGTGGTCCGGTTGATGAGGCGCACGCCCAGACGCTCCTCGAGAAACCGGACATGCTTGCCGACCATCGGTCCGGACAGGTCGAGAGCGGCAGCAGTCGCCGCGAACGAGCCGAGATCGACGGTTTTGACGAACACGGCCATGCTCGTAAGGCGATCCATATTCAAAACTTCCAGTTTCTACTGTCTTGCCAAAGCAACCATTTATCTGCCGGATGGCTGCTGGCATAGCGTATTCGGTTCAAATATTTTGGAGTTATGAACGCATGGCACGTGTTGTTCGCTTTCATAAGCATGGTGGTCCCGAGGTTCTGCGCATCGAGAATCTCGATATTCCCGCGCTCGGTCAGGGCGAGATTCAGATCCGGGTCAAGGCATTGGGTCTCAACCGGGCCGAGGCGCTGCTGCGTTCGGGCACTTATATCCAGACGCCGCCGTTGCCTTCCGGTCTTGGCCTTGAGGCAGCGGGTGTCGTCGAAGCGGTCGGCGAAGCCGTGCACGGTTTTGCGCCAGGTGACGCCGTCAGCGTCGTGCCGCCATTATCGATGGCCCGCTGGCCCGCCTATGGTGAGATTGCCACATATCCCGCCGAGCTCGTGGTCAAACATCCGCCATCGCTCAGCTGGGAAGAGGCGGCAGCCGGCTGGATGCAATATCTCACCGCCTATGGTGCACTGATCGACATTGCCAAGCTCAGCAAGGAGGACTTTGTCGTCATTACCGCAGCATCGAGCAGTGTCGGACTTGCCGCGATCCAGATTGCCAACATCGTTGGTGCGACCGCGATCGCGGTCACGCGGACATCTGCCAAGAGAGAGGCCCTGCTCAAGTTCGGCGCGGCCCATGTCGTCGCTTCAGCGGAAGAATATCTGGAAGCCCGGCTGAAGGAAATCGCCGGTCCGGAGAACATTCGAGTGGTGTTCGACGCAGTCGGCGGCCCGATTTTCGAGCCTCTGACGGCCGCGATGGCACGGGGTGGCATTCTCATCGAATATGGCGGCTTGAGCCCCGAGCCGACGCCGTTCCCGCTGTTCGCCGTGCTGGCCAAGACGCTAACGCTGCGCGGCTATCTCGTCCACGAGATCACTGGCGATCCGGTGAAGTTGGAAGCTGCCAAGGCGTTCATCCTCGACGGATTGATGTCAGGTTCGCTAAAGCCGGCAATCGCCAAAACCTTTTCATTCGAGCAGATCGTCGAAGCGCATCGCTTTCTCGAGTCGAACGAGCAATTCGGCAAGATCGTCGTGACGGTTGATTGAGCATTAATGGGAGCCTCATGCTTGCGCGGCCAGCCAGTCCCGCACCTTGCGAGCATTGTCGCTGAGCTCGCGGTTTCTCGACCAGATGACATGAAAGCCCTTGCCGGTCGTCATCGTGTGGCTGGTGACGCGCACCAGCAGTCCTGACGCCAGCAGGCGCTCGGCAAGGTGACCCCAACCCAGCGCAATGCCTTGCCCTTCCATGACCGCCTGGATCACCAGGGCATAATCGTTGATGCGCAAGCCGCGCCCGACATCGGTGATGTTGACCCCGGCCGAGGCGAACCACTCGTCCCAGCTCGCGGCCTCTCGAAACGGCTCTTCGAGATGGATGAGCCGGTGTGATGGAAGATCCTCGACGGTTTCCGGCAGCCCGAACCGTGCCACATAGCTCACGCCGGCGACGGGGAATATCTCCTCGTCGGCCAGTGGCAGTGAATGATAGTCCGGCCATTCCCGGGGCTCGCCACCGCGCACAGCGAGCGGGATGCCCTCGGCGATGATGTCGAGATCGCGGTCGGCGGTCTGGATGCGCAGGTCAATGCCCGGCAGTTCGTCGCGGAACTGCTGCAGGCGCGGCATCATCCAAAAGGAGCCGAAAGCGGTCGACGCGGCAAGCGTCACATGGCCGCCGGTCGCCTGTAGGCGCAAATCCTCCGCCGATTTGCGGATGTGCGACAGGCCAAGCGAGACGTCGGCGTGAAAGCGGTCACCGGCTTCGGTCAGGCTGACTTGTCGATGGCGACGCTGGAAGAGTTTCGCGCCGAGCTGCTCTTCAAGCCCCCGGATCGCGTAGGACACGGCAGCCTGCGTCATGCCGAGCTCTCGCCCGGCGGCGGTAAAACTCGACAGCCGCCCGGCGGCTTCGAAAACGATCAGGCTGCCGGCGGACGGCAGCAGGTGGCGCAGGCTTCGCATAAGTTGAACTTATACAAGAGATCAGGATTTTCCAGCGTCACAGCTATATTCTGTCTCGCTAAGTTGACTGGCTCTGGGAGGATGGAGTTTCCATGAACGCACCGGCCGCTGAAGTGAACGAACACGCCAACCGTCGAGCGGGTGGTCGCCTGGGGCGCAAGGCGCTGCGGGGAACTCCCATGGCGTCGTTTCCCACGCTCGTTCGCAACATACCCGCATACCAAATGGTCCCGGACGAGGCTGTCGAGCTGATCCACCAGGAGTCGCTCTCGATCCTCGAAGAGGTTGGCTGCGAGTTCCGCGACGACGAGGCCATAGCACTGTGGAAGGCCGCCGGAGCCGATGTCTCTGAGACGCGCGTCCGCATTGACCGCGCGCTCTTGATGGAACTCGTCTCGAAAGTCCCGCCGGAGTTCACGCTCAATGCGCGCAACCCCGAGCGCTCGGTCCGCGTCGGCGGTAAGAATTCCATCTTCGTGCCGATGTATGGCGCGCCTTACGTGCGCGACCTCGACAACGTCAGGCGCTATGGCACGCTCGCCGACCTTCAGAATTTTCATAAGCTCGCTTACATGGCGCCAGCGCTGCACTCGTCGAGCTCGATCATCTGCGAGCCGATGGAAATTGCGGTGCCGAAGCGTCACCTCCACATCATTCATTCGGCGCTGAAGCATTCCGACAAGCCGTTCATGGGTATCGTGACCTCCAAGGATCGAGCCGAAGACACGATGGCGATGGCAGGCGTCGTGTTCGGCGAGGACTATGTCCGTGACAACCCGGTCCTGGTTGCGATCACCAACTGCAATTCGCCGCTCGTGTGGGATGCTACCATGCTGGACGCAATGAAGGTCTATGCGCGCCACAACCAGCCGCTGATTCTCGCGCCCTTCGCCCTCTGCGGCGCCTCGACTTCTGCCTCTGCCGTGGGTGCGGTCGCGCAGGTCAACGCGGAAGCGCTGGCGGGCGTCGCATTCACGCAGCTTCTGCGCCCGGGTTCGCCGCAAATCTACGGACAGTTCATGGTCACAGTCGACATGAAGACCGGCGCTCCCATGGGCGGCACGCCAGAGGCCGCGCAGATGATGTATCTGATGGGAGCACTGGCGCGGAAATACCGGCTGCCATGGCGCACGTCGGGCTTCCATGTCGGTTCGAAGCTGAACGACGCCCAGGCGGGCTACGAGGCGAATATGCTGATGCATGCCGCCATCCTTTCCGGTGCCAACTACATCTGGCACTCCGCCGGATGGCTCGAGGCCGGCCTGACCTGCGGCTATTCAAAATTCGCGACGGACTGCGAACAGCTTGTTGGCTGGTACAAATACGCAGGCGGGCTCTCCTTCGACGATTTCAAGGACGCGATGGCGGCGGTCCGCGAAATAGGCCCTGCCGGCCATTTCCTCGGCACCCAACACACGCTCGAACATTTCGAGTCCGCCTTCTTCATGCCCAGCGTCATGGACTTCAATTCGTACGAACAGTGGAAGGCTGAAGGGGCAAAGGACCACGATACCCGCGGCCGCGAGAAAGCACGCAACATGCTCGCGGATTATGAGGAGCCGAAGCTCGACGAAGGCATCGCCGATGGTCTCAAAGATTTGATCGCGCTGCGCGAGGAAAAGCTGCCGGACAGCGTTAGTTAATAGGACAGGCGAAGACCTGACGGGAACCAGACGGGAGGAAAAAATGACATTCTTCAGAAGCAAAGGCGATCGCGTGCCGGGCGCCATCGAGGTGATGGCGGAAGAGACGCGTGCGGGTCGCATGGACCGGCGCGAGTTTCTGGCGCTGGCAAGCGCCTTCGGCGCATCGACGGCCCTTGCCTACGGCATGATCGGTCTTGCCGTGCCGGAACGGGCCTTGGCCGAAGAGCCGAAGAAAGGCGGAACGCTGCACGTTTCGATGGCGGTGAAAGGACAAAAGGATCCGCGCACTTACGACTGGGTGGAGATGGCAAACATCACCCGCACCTGGCTGGAACCGCTTGTCCGCTACACGGGCGAATTCACATTCGAGCCGGTCCTGCTTGAAAGCTGGGACGTCAACGACGACGCCACCGAATACGTGCTGCATCTGCGCAAGGGCGTCACCTGGAACAACGGCGATGCTTTCAATGCCGAAGATGTGGTCTATAATCTAACGCGCTGGTGCGAGAAGGGTGCCGCCGGCAATTCCATGGCCGCACGAGTCGGCGCGCTGATCGACGCCGCATCCGGCAAGGCCAGGGAAGGCGCAATCACCAAGGTCGACGACAACACGGTCAAGCTGAAGCTGAATGAACCGGACATTTCGCTGATCCCGAACTTTACCGACTATCCGGCGCTCGTCGTCCATCGCAAATTCGATGCCGACGGCGCCGATCCTATCAAAAAGCCGATTGGCACCGGGCCGTTCGAACTCGTGTCTTATTCGGTCGGCGAGAAAGCGGTCGTCAAGCGTCGTGAGAATGGCAAGTGGTGGGGTGGTGAAGCGCCGCTCGACAGTGTCGAATTCATCGACTACGGCACCGACTTCAATGCTTCGGTGAATGCCTTCGAATCCGGCGAAATCGACGTCAATTTCGAGACACCCGCCGACTTCATCGACATCCTCGACCAGATGGATCTGGTGAAATCGGAGGTCGGGACAGCGACCACGCTCGTTGCCCGGACCAATATCACTCACAAGCCTTATGATGACCAACGGGTGCGCAACGCCCTGCAAATGGCCGTCGACAACAATGCGGTGCTCGAACTCGGCTACGCCGGGCGCGGGACCGTCGGTGAAAACCACCATGTCAGCCCGATCCATCCGGAATACTACCCGCTGCCCAAGAAGACACGCGACGCGGCGGCGGCCAAGACGCTGATGGCCGAGGCCGGACAGGCCGACTTCGAGCATGAACTGATCACCGTCGAGGACGATTGGCAGAAGAACACCGGCGACGCGATTGCCGGCCAGCTGCGCGATGCCGGGATCAAGGTGAAGCGCACGGTGCTGCCGGGGTCGACCTTCTGGAACGACTGGACGAAATACCCCTATTCCATGACCATCTGGTACATGCGCCCGCTCGGTGTTCAGGTGCTGGCGCTTGGCTATCGCACCGGCGAGGCCTGGAATGAAACGGCGTATTCGAATCCCGATTTCGATGCCAAGCTCAAGCAGGCTCTCTCGCTCATCGACGTGGAGAAGCGCCGCGAGGTCATGAAGGACGTTGAGCAGATCCTGCAGGATTCGGGCGTCATCGTTCAGCCATTTTGGCAGAAGCTGTTCAGCCATATGGACAAGAAGGTGAAGAATTACGCTGTCCACCAGACCTTCGAGATGGATCTCGAGAACGTCTGGCTGGACGCCTGAGTTAGCTCCCCAGGGCGCCTGAGTTAGCGCCCAAGGGGATTTCATGGGCTGCAAAAAAGCCGGGATGCAGGATTCGTGGTATTGAACGGTTCCCACCACGAAACCCTGGAGATTATCGGATGAGACTGACTGTGCTTGCCGCCGCTCTCTCGATCGCAGCGCCTGCGGCCGCCTTTGCCGGGCCGGCATCCAATGCGGTGAAGTTCTTCTACATGCCCGAAGTCAAGTTCGAGGCCGACGCGAAATACCGCGACCGTTTCACCGAGCCGGTGACCAAGCTGTTCGACCTCAACGACCTGGCGCAGAAGAACAAGCCGGACGAGGTGCCTTGCATCGATTTCGCCCCCGGTCTCGACGCGCAGGACTATGACGAGAAGACAGTCGCCAAGACGCTGAAGCTGTCGGAAGCGGTGGATGGCGATAGCGCCAGCGTGACGGTGACCTTCAATCTTTTCCCGGAAGGCGATGATTCCAAACGCGAAATGGTCTGGTCGCTCAAGAAGATCGACGGCCGGTGGAAGATCGCCGACATCACCTCAAAGACCAGCGGCTGGACGCTGAGTGCGCTCGAATGCCTGGCTGGCCAGACTCCGGAGTGATGCCATGGCCCGCTGCCGGTCCCTGGCGACTGTGTGCCTGCTGGCGGCGGGGTTGAGCAGCACCGCCGCTCAGGGACTGTTCAGCGCGCCGCCCGCAAATGCGCCGGCCGATAATGCGGCGCCTGCAACTCCACCGGCTGCGCCGCCGCCGGCAGAAAATCAACGGGCAGCGCCGGCGCAGCCGGGTTCGCCGACGGCGGTGGTGAAACCGTTCTACGAGCATGTCGGGCTCGAGCTCGAACCGGCCCTGCGCAGCCACTTCGCCGATCCGGCGAAGTCGGTGCTCGACAAGAGCGATGCACTGCGGAAATCGGGGCAGGGCGAGTGCCTCGATCCCAACATGGCGCTCGACAATGCGGCGTACGACAAAGCCGAGATCGATAAGAGCCTGAAGACCATTGAAGCGGTCAAGGGCGACGAGGCCAAGGTCGTCGTCGCCTTCGTCGTCGCCGACAATCCGCACCGGCTGGAGTGGAAATTCAGGAAAGTCGACGGCGATTGGAAGATCACGGACCTTTTGTCGGTGACCGGCGAATGGGCGCTCAGCCAATATCAGTGTGAGTGAGAAGGGAACCGATGAAGATCACCAATATCCGCGTCGCCCATGTCAACGTTCCGTTAGACGCCCCATTCTGGTGGACGGCCGGGCTTTATGGCGGCGCCTCGAAATCGATCATAGAAGTCGAGACGGACGAAGGCGTAGTCGGACTGGGCGAGGCGCCTTGGTGGCATTTCGGCGAGGTGATCAAGGCCGAGATCGCGCCGGCGCTGATCGGCGCCGATCCGCTCGACATCGCCGACTGCGAGGCGCGCAGCGTGCCGCCCTGGCAGATCACCGCCAACACCGGCGAGAATGCCGCCTCCGTGGCCTTCGGCGCCGTCGAACTGGCGCTGTGGGACATCAGAGGCAAGGTCTTCGGCATGCCGCTCTACAAAGTCCTCGGCGGCGCGGTGCGCAAGGACATTCCGTTTTCGGAATATTTCTCGTTTCGCGCCGCGCAGGGCGGAGCGGGTGGCGAAATGACGTCCGAAGCGATCGTCGAGTACTGCCTAAAGATGCGCGAGGAGCATAGCTCGACCATCTTCGAGGGCAAGCTGATCATGGGCGATCCCGAGCTCGAGATCAGGACCGTGCGCATGCTGCGCGAGGCGCTTGGCGACAAGGCGCAGATCAAACTCGATTCCAACATGCAGTGGTCGCTGACCACCGCGCGCTGGGTGCTGCGCGAGATCGAGCCGTTCAACATCCGCAACTACGAAGATCCGGTCGCGACCTTCGAGGAGATGGCGGCGCTGCGCCAGCATTCGCGCATTCCGTTCTCCACGCACATCCCGGATCTCAGACGTGCGGTCGCGCTTGGTGCGCCGGATTACTTCGTCTGCAATTTCGCAGCACTCGGCGGACTGTCGAAAACCCTGAAATTCATCGCCGCCTGTGAGGCGATGGGCAAGGGGTTCTGGTGTTATTCAAACGATCTCGGCATCATGACATCAGCCTATCTGCATGTCGTGGCGGCGACGCCATGGATCACGGAAGCGTCGCAATCGCTGTTTCGCTGGCAGATCGGCGACGTCATCAAGGACGGTCCGTTCCGGCAGACCGGCAACACGGTGCGTGTGCCGGAGGGCCACGGACTGGGCGTCGAGCTCGACCCCGCTGCAATGAAGCGCTGGGCCGGGCACTTCGCCGAACACGGGCCGATGGGCCATTTCAGCGACCCGAACAACCCTGGCCGCTACCGGCGGCTGCCGCTCAACTGATGCAACGTGCGTTCCTTAGAAACTCAGGCTCAGCCGCGCCCGCGATAGGGTGCGACGCCGGTGTCGGGCAGCCAGGCGCCTTCCGGCGGCACACCGGTCTGCCAGAACACGTCGATGGGAATGCCGCCGCGCGGATACCAATAGCCGCCAATGCGCAACCACAGTGGTTTGGTCGCGGCGATGATGCGGCGGCCAATCATGACGGTGCATTCTTCATGGAAGGCGCCATGGTTGCGAAACGAGGTCATGAACAGCTTGAGCGACTTCGATTCCACCAGCAGCGTATCGGGCGCATAGTCGATGACGATATGGGCGAAATCCGGCTGGCCGGTGACCGGGCAGAGCGAGGTGAATTCCGGGCAGGTGAAGCGAACGATGGCCGGCGGCCCGTCGCCGCGCGAAAACGGCACGGTTTCCAGGACTGCCGCTTCAGGGCTCTGTGGCGCCTCGACGTTGGTGCCGAGCTGGGTAAGGTTTTTCGTATCGGTCATGGGCGGGTTCCTTACTGCATGTCGCCCAAAAAGCCTGCCCACGGGCCTGACCCGAGGGTGCGCAGCGGTTTTGGGACAACGACATGCGTAAAATCAAAATTTGCCGTTCATTAGCACAATTTGAAACAGTAGGAAGACGATGACCACTAACGATCCGCTTCTCCAGCCTTACCAGCTCAAGCATCTGACGCTGAAGAACCGGGTCATGTCGACCAGCCATGAGCCGGCCTATTCCGAGGACGGTATGCCGAAAGAGCGCTATCGGCTCTACCACGCCGAAAAGGCCAAAGGCGGCATGGCGCTGACCATGACCGCCGGTTCGGCGATCGTCTCGCGCGACAGCCCGGCCGCCTTCGGCAATCTGCACGTCTATGACGACCGGATCGTGCCATGGCTCACGGAGCTCGCCGATGCCTGCCACGAGCACGACTGCAAGGTGATGATCCAGATCACCCATCTCGGCCGCCGTACCGGCTGGAACAAGGCCGACTGGCTGCCGGTGCTGTCCGCGTCGCCGGTGCGCGAGCCGGCGCATCGTGCCTTTCCCAAGACAATCGAGGACTGGGATATCGAGCGCATCGTCGCCGACTACGCCGCCGCCGCCCAGCGCTGCCAGGCCGCCGGCCTGGACGGCATCGAGTTCGAGGCCTACGGCCATCTGATGGACGGCTTCTGGTCGCCCGCCACCAACCAGCGCGACGACGATTTCGGCGGCTCGCTCGACAACCGCTTGCGCTTCACCGGCATGGTGCTCGACGCCGTGCGGGCAGCGGTCGGCGACAAGTTCGTCGTCGGCATCCGCATGGTCGCCGACGAGGATTTCGAGAAGGGCTTGTCGAAACAGGAAGGCGTCGAGATCGCCAGGCGGCTGGCCGGCTCTGGCAAGGTCGACTTCCTCAACATCATCCGTGGCTCGATCGAAACCGATGCCGCGCTGACTAAGGTCATCCCGGTGACCGGCATGCGCTCGTCGCCGCATCTCGACTTCGCCGGCGAGGTGAGGGCGGCGACGAAATTCCCGACCTTCCATGCGGCGCGCATTGCCGATGTTGCCACCGCGCGTCACGCCATCGCCACCGGCAAGCTCGACATGGTCGGCATGACCCGCGCCCACATCGCCGATCCGCACATCGTTCGGAAAGTGATGGAGGGCCGCGAGCACGAGATCCGGCCTTGCGTCGGGGCCACTTACTGCCTCGACCGCATCTATGAAGGGGGCGAGGCGCTGTGCATCCACAACGCGGCAACCGGCCGCGAGGCTGATATCCCGCACATCATCCTGAAGACCGAGGGACCGAAACGGAAGGTGGTCGTCGTCGGCGCCGGGGCCGGCGGCCTGGAGGCGGCGCGTGTCGCGGCCGAGCGCGGGCACAACGTGACGGTGCTGGAAGCGTCGAGCCAGGCCGGCGGCCAGGTGCGGCTGGCGACGCAAAACCCACGCCGAAAGGAGCTGATCGGCATCATCGATTGGCGGCTGGCCGAGCTCGACCGGCTTGGCGTTGAGATCCGCTACGACACCTGGGCGGAGAAGGACGATATTCTGGCGCTGTCGCCGGACGTGGTGGTGATCGCCACCGGCGGCCTGCCGCAGAACCCGCCGCTGGCGGCGGGCGACAATCTCGTCACTTCGAGCTGGGATATCATGGCGGGCAGCGTCAAGCCGGCCGAACACGTGCTGCTCTATGACGACAATGGCGGCCATCAGGGCATGGGTGCGGCCGAATTGATCGCCAATAGCGGTGCAAAGCTTGAGCTGGTTTCGCCCGAACGCTTCTTCGCCCCGGAGATGGGCGGCATGAACCACGTGCCCTATATGCGCGCCTTCCAGGAGAAGGGCGTCACCATAACCATCAACACGCGGCTGCGTTCGGTGCGGCGCGAGGGCAACCAACTGGTCGCCGAACTCGGCTCAGACTTCGCCGACGGTTGGCGCGGCGAGCGGCGGGTGGATCAGGTGGTGGTCGAGCACGGCACGCTGCCGCTCGATGATCTCTATCTCGCACTGAAACCGCTGTCGAAGAACGGCGGTGCGGTCGATTACGAGCGGCTGGTCAATGGCGGCGACATTTTTCCGGCGCGCAATCCGCAAGGCGGTTTCGTGCTCTTCCGCATCGGCGATGCGGTTGCATCGCGCAACATCCACGCAGCAGTCTATGACGGCATAAGGTTCGGATTGCGGATCTGAAGATCACTTCGGATTGATTGGGTGGCGCGCAGCAGAACCTCCGTACGGAGAGCCATCAGGCACGTCGGTCCGATCTGCGCGCCGCGCACGCCGCCGGCTTGCCGCCAGACACCGTGCGATCTCTTGAACTGTGATTGCGGCAGGCCCCACTCAGAACATCCTGGCGGTAGCCATACAAAGTACGGTGATGACCAGCAGCCCACCAGCGATGCGTTCGCCCCTTGTCATTTTCGCGCGCAGCTGGGCTTCCGTCGCCGCGTCAGTGCCGGCAAGCCGCCTGCTGGCAGAGCCGACCAGCGCGCCCTGGACACCGGCGGCAATCAGGGCCGTCGCGATACCCAGGGCCAGAACGATTTCCATCGAACCGAAATAGCCGCCGTGGAAGAAATACCAGAGCAGAGCGCCGGTCAGGAAAACCATGCCGGCCGCTCCCATTTGCGGCCGGAAAAACCGTTCGATCCGAATCTCCGGATCGCGGGCGACCGCGATGGTCGTTCCAGCCCAGAACACACCGGCCAATACGTGAAGGCCGAGGACGATGATGTAGACATACTGCATGACCGCATTTCCTCCTTTCCCCACCGCTCACCATAAGGTTAGATATCTAATGATTAGGTGTCAATGTATAAGCATGGGGCCAGTTCCATCGGTCTTTCCCTTGCTCTAGTGTCGGATCATGACGCCTTTTGATCGCCCGCCAGTCGGGATGAATCTCGCCCGCACCGCAAAGCTTGTCGCACAGGCCTTCGACGCCGCCTTGGTCGAGGCGGGCGGCACGCTGCCGGTCTGGGTCACTCTGTTGTCGATCAAGTCGCGCGAGCTGGCCAACCAACGCGAGCTCGCCGGCATGATCGGAATCCAAGGCGCGACGCTGACCCACCATCTGAACGCGATGGAGACGCAAGGCTTGCTGACCCGGCGCCGCGATCCCCTCAATCGCCGGGTTCATCAGGTCGAACTGACCGATGCCGGCGAGGCGCTGTTCCTGAAATTGCGCACGGCAGCACTCGCCTTCGATAAGCGGCTGCGGACCGGGTTGTCCGACGAGAGGCTGGCGGAGTTCGCGGAAGTCCTGGCGGCGCTGCGGGCGAATGTCGATTGATCCCAATTGCCGAACGCATTGTTTCAACGACCCCGAGATGTTACATATGACCACAATGGTCATATACGAGGGCAACAGCATGCGCGAGATTCAGTTGAAGGATGCCAAGGCTACGCTGTCGGCGGTGGTCGATCGGGCCGTGGCGGGAGAACCTGCCATCATCACGCGTCACGGGCGCAAGCAGGCCGTGATCCTGTCGTTCGAAGACTACGAACGGCTGTCGCGGGTGCCTAGCTTCGGACAATTGCTGGCGGCTTTTCCCGGTGACAAAGGCGATATTCCTCCCCGTTCTCGCAAACAGGTTCGCAAGGTTGCGTTGTAACTCGGTCAATTGGTCCTGATGTTTCTGCTGGACACCAACATCATCTCGGCAATCGCTCCGGCCAAGAATGCGGATCGGGCAACGCTGGCAACATGGCTCGACAAAGTCAGCGAATACCTGTTCCTGTCCGTTGTCACTGTATCCGAAATCGCTGCAGGGATAGCGAAGGCCGAGCGCGAGGGTGCGACGACAAAGGCGGCTTTGCTACGCAACTGGTGGCAAGCGCTCGAGCACCTTTATGGAAAGAGGGTTCTTCCCTTCGATTTGCGCGCCGCACATGCCGCCGGGTCCATCCTTGATCGGGCAAGGGCGCATCGGCCAGGGTTCGAAGACATAGCGATCGCCGCGACGGCCGAGGTCCACGGTTTGACGATACTGACCGACAACGAGCGTCATTTTGCTCCGCTCGGGGTGCCGATCCTCAACCCGCTGAAGAACTTGCCGCCATTGCGGCAGTCAGCGGCAGATCGGCCTTAGCCGGACTCACCCGTCAGGCCGCCATTTCCAAGGCGGCATGTCAAGGTTGGCGCCTTACGCCCGGCTTCCCCGCAGCACCGTTAGCCTGGCTTTCTTCGGCGCCCGCGCGACCAGCCATTCGCGTGCCGTGTCCTGCGGCATCGGGAAGGCGATGGAATAGCCCTGCACCTGGTCGCAGCCGATCGCCATCAGCGAATCGAGCTCGGCCTCGGTTTCGGCGCCCTCGGCAACGATCGAGATGCCGAGGCCGCGGGCGAGTTCGGTGATGGCCCGCACGATCTTGGTATTGTCGTCGTTCTCATTGATGTTCTGGACGAAGCGGCGATCGATCTTCAGCCGGTCGATCTCGTTCGGGTTGACGTGGCTGAGCGACGCGTAGCCGGTGCCGAAATCGTCGAGTTCGAGATGAACACCGGCGGCGCGGATGTGCCGCAGCTTTGCCGCGATGCCGGTCTTCTCGTCGTCGAGAATGACGGATTCGACGATTTCCAGCGAAAGTTTTTGTGGCGGCAGACCAGTTTTTTCCAGCACGCCGAAGAGGAAGGCGTCGAAATCGGGCTCACGCAGTTCAGAGCCGGACACGTTGACGGCGAGCCGTCCGAAGGCAACTCCGGCGCGGTTCCACTCGGCCGCCTCGCTGATTGCCTTGGCGATGACGATGCGGCCGATCTCCGGCATGAGTCCGCATTTTTCGGCGACGGGAATGAACTCGCCCGGTGCGATCATGCCGCGCTCGGCATGTTTCCAGCGAACCAGCGCCTCGATGCCGCCGATCGTGCCGTTCGACAACGAAACCTGCGGCTGGAAATAGACCTGGAACGCCTTCTCCGCGATCGCGATCCTAATGTCATGCTCGAGCTGCTTGCGGAAATCGAGTTCATGCCGCAACTCCTCGGAGAAGAATGAGAGGCCGCCGCCACTCTGCTTCTTGGCGGAGTGGAGCGCGAGGTCGGCATGGACGAGCAGATCTTGCGCATTGTCGGCGTCGACCGGATAGACGGCGACGCCGGCGCTGGCGCCCGGAAGGATGGTCGTGCCCCGAAAGACGATCGGTTCGTTGATCTGCGTCAGGACGCGCCTGGCGACCATGTTGATGTCTTCGGTGCCGCCGGCACCATTGAGGATCATTACGAACTCATCGCTGCCGAGACGCACGCAGAGATCCGACGCCCGGCAGGAATCGCGCATGCGCTGCGCGGTCACCACCAGCACATAGTCGCCGGCGGCGTGGCCAAGCGTGTCGTTGATCTGCTTGAACCGGTCGAGGTCGAGGTGGACCGCCGCAAGCCGCTCTCGCCGGCGCTGTGCCCCCTTGATCAGCGTATCGAAATGGTCGGTCAGGAAGGTGCGGTTGTGCAGGCCGGTAAGGCCGTCATGCACGGCGATGAAGGCCATGGAATTGCGGGCATCGATCAGTTCATGCGTCTTGCGCAGAATGGCGTTCGACATCGGCCTGAAGATGAAAAGTGCCACCAGCACGATGACGCCGATGGTGGTGTAGAACAGCGTTCGATGGAGATCGAGAAGTGTTTCGGATCGCGCATCGGCATGGGCGCTGATGCGCTGGCCGAGTGCCGCATAGCCCGACAGGGTCGCATTGGCGATGGAAGCGTCGAGGTTGACGCGTTCGCCGCCGCCCTTGTAGCCGCCATTGTCGGCCATACCGAGTCGTGATTCAAACGCCGAAACCAGGCGTTGGCCGTTGGCGATAAGCCCGACCGAGAAGTAATCGAGATGAAACGGCTTGGCGAAAAGTACGCTCTCGACTGATTTTTGATCGAACCTTGCCGGTGACGCCGGGTCGGCGACGACCCGCTCGAGCAGAAGGTCGTAGTTCCTCTCGAAGTCGGCCGTGGCCTGTTTGAATGCGGTGACCAGAGCCGGTTGTTGGTTGCGCGAAGCTGCACCTGCCGCGTTGGCAAGGAAGACAATGCGTTGCGACAGCACCTTTTGCATGCCGACAATATCGAGCAGCGTGTCGTCGTGCCGCTGGGCAGCCATCATCTGCTGGAGAAGGATGAAGGAGGCCATCACCATGGCTGCAATGATCAGCAGCGCCAGCCAATAGCCTGCCTTGATCAGCAGTATGAGCCTGCCCGAAATGGTTTGCGCCGGTTGCTGCGACATTTTCTGGGGCGGTCCCTCTCGCCGACAGATTTTTGGGTATGAGAACCATTGGCTTGAAAGTGTTAACAGCTCTGGAAGTCGACATAGCAGCAGCGGTGGAAAGCTCGCGAAATGGTTATCGCGTTCTTTCGCGCCGCACCTGCATTTGAGCATCCGCCATTGGCGGCATTCTGGGGCGCCATTCTGGCCACTGGCCGGCGCCTCACCGAAGCAGTCGCTTTTGCGGTGGATTTTTCGCCCGCGCGGGGCGACAGTCCATTCAATCTCAACAGGCCTGATCATGAGCGCGGCATTCCTCTCCCATATCGATAGCGAGCTTCAAGGGCTGAAATCGGCCGGCCTCTACAAATCCGAGCGGGTGATCACCTCGACGCAGTCGGCAGAGATCGAGGTGGGCGGGGAAAAGGTGCTGAATTTCTGCGCCAACAACTATCTCGGGCTGGCAGACAGCGCCGAATTGCGCGACGCGGCCAAGCAGGCGCTTGACCGCTACGGGTACGGCATGGCGTCGGTGCGTTTCATCTGCGGCACGCAGGAAGAGCACAAGCAGCTCGAGGCGACGATTTCTGGCTTTCTCGGCATGGAGGATACGATCCTCTACGGCTCGTGCTTCGATGCCAATGGCGGCCTGTTCGAGACGCTGCTCGGCCAGGAGGATGCGGTCATTTCGGACGCGCTGAACCACGCCTCGATCATCGACGGCGTGCGGCTGTCGAAGGCGAAGCGCTTCCGCTACGCCAACAACGACATGGCCGATCTGGAGGCGCGGCTGAAGGAGGCAAGGGATTGCCGTTTTCGGCTGATCGCCACCGATGGTGTATTTTCCATGGACGGCATCATAGCCAATCTGAAGGGCGTCTGCGATCTCGCCGAGAAGTACGATGCAATGGTGATGGTGGATGACAGCCATGCAGTCGGCTTCGTTGGCAAGAACGGCCGCGGCTCGGCCGAGCATTGTGGCGTCGAGGGCAGGGTGGACATCATCACCGGCACGCTCGGCAAGGCACTGGGCGGCGCATCGGGCGGCTACACATCGGCCAAGAGCCAGGTGGTCGACTGGTTGCGCCAGCGCTCGCGTCCCTATCTGTTTTCCAACACGCTGATGCCGGCGATCGCCGGCGCCTCGATCCGGGTTTTCGAACTGATCGGCAATGGCGATGCGCTGCGTCAGCGTCTCTATGCCAATGCGGCGCGCTTCCGGTCTGAAATGGGTATGCTCGGCTTTACGCTTGCCGGCGCCGATCATCCGATCATCCCGGTCATGCTGGGCGATGCGACACTGGCGCAGGAGATGGCGGCGCGCATGCTGAAGCGCGGCATCTATGTCGTCGGCTTCTCGTTTCCGGTGGTGCCTAAGGGCCAGGCGCGCATCCGCACGCAAATGTCGGCCGCCCATTCCAGCGCCGACATCGACCGCGCGGTCGAGGCGTTCGGTGCGGTCGGGCGCGAACTCGGTGTGATTTCCTGAACGGCCGGAAGCCAAAAGCGATTCCGGATCAAGAGATTCAAGGGACAAAAGAATGTCGAACATGATGAAGGCGCTGGTCAAGGCCAAGGCCGAGCCGGGCATCTGGATGGAAGAAGTGCCGGTGCCGGAAATCGGCCCGAACGACGTTCTGATCAAGATCAAGAAGACCGCGATCTGCGGCACCGACGTCCACATCTACAATTGGGACCAGTGGGCGCAAAAGACCGTCCCGGTGCCGATGGTGACCGGGCACGAGTTCGTCGGCACGGTCGCCGATTTCGGTGCGGCGGTGACCGAATACAAGATCGGCCAGCGTGTTTCGGGCGAAGGCCACATCGTCTGCGGCCACTGCCGCAACTGCCGCGCGGGCAGGGGGCATCTCTGCCGCAACACGCTCGGTGTCGGCGTCAACCGGCCCGGCGCCTTCGGCGAATATCTGGCGATCCCGCAGCACAATGTCGTGCCGATCCCCGACGACGTGCCGGACGAGATCGCCGCGATCTTCGATCCCTTGGGCAATGCGGTTCACACCGCGCTGTCCTTCGATCTCGTCGGCGAGGACGTGCTGGTCACCGGCGCCGGGCCGATTGGCATAATGGGCGCGCTGGTGGCGCAATGCGTCGGCGCGCGAAAAGTCGTCATCACCGACATCAATCCGGTGCGGTTGGCGCTGGCCAAAAAGCTCGGCGTCCAGCATGTCGTCGATGCATCGAAGGAAAAGCTGCGCGACGTCATGCCGGCGCTCGGCATGACCGAGGGTTTTGATGTCGGCCTGGAAATGTCGGGTGCAGCACCCGCCTTCCGCGACATGATCGACACCATGAACAATGGCGGCAAGATCGCCATCCTCGGCATCGCGCCGACCGGCTTCGAGATCGACTGGAACAAGGTCATCTTCAAGATGCTGCATTTGAAGGGCATCTACGGCCGCGAGATGTTCGAGACCTGGTACAAGATGATCGCCCTGGTGCAGGGGCCGCTCGATGTCAGCGGGCTGATCACGCACCGCATCGGCATCGACGACTACATCTCCGGCTTCGAGGCGATGAAGAGCGGCAATTCCGGCAAGGTGGTGATGGACTGGTGAGCGCCAAGCTTGCTGCCTTTATGCGAGTCCTAAAATGGCGGAAAACGAGCACGGACGTATCATTGCTTTGGAGGCAAAAACCGCATTGCAGCCGGCCGGATTTCGGCGAAAGGGGCGGTCACGTGTCTGGATCGCTGATCGTGGCTTCTGGCTGAGTGTAGTCGAATTTCAGCCCAGCTCTTGGTCCAAAGGCACTTACCTGAACGTGGCTGTCCACTGGCTTTGGGGTTCGCCTCCGCACACACTGTCCTTCGATCGCTCTGAACGCGTCGGCGGGTTCGTTGAGTTCCAGAACTCCGTACAGTTTGTGCCTCTGGTCGGTCAAATGGCTAGGAAAGTACTCGAAATTGACCAGATTCATCGATCGATGTTCCCTTCCGTGAAGGCGACCGCCACAATCCTCGTGAATGAATTGCAGCCGGGTGCGTACGGCGAATGGGCAGCTTTCCACGCCGGGGTGGCGGCCGGCTTGGCTGGTGACTTTGAAACGGCAAGGCGGCTGTTTGAAAGCGTTCGAAGACACGCGGCTTCGCAGGCGCAGCTTCTCTTGGCCTACATCGATGATCCGGTAGCATTTCGAAGCTATGTCAGAGGCATTATTGAGGACGAACGTGCCTACTACGGTTTAGGAACGTTGCCTGCCATCGTAGCCATCTGATGTCTGAGGCGGTCGAACCTGTGGGAGTATTTCAGCCCAAGGTGAGTTTTGCCTCCAGCGCCGCTACCCCGCCGACAATCGCCGCCCGCTCTTCCGCACTGAGCCTCGCGAGCAACTCCCGCTCGAACGCTTTTGCGAGCGGCACCATCTCGCCATAGGCGGCAAGGCCTGCTCTGGTCAGGGTCAGATGTTCGAGGCGGCGGTCATTTTTATCCGAAGTTCGGATCAGCCACCGGCGCCTCTCCAGCTCCGCCACGGCTCGAGAAACCTTGGTCTTGTGCATGGCCGATTGTTCGCCGAGTTCCGTCGCGGTCATCGTGCCGCGCTGGCCGAGCCCGGCCAGCGTGCGCCATTCCGGACGCGTCAGGCCGTGACGATCCTTGTAGACTTTTGAGAATTCGCGGCTGACGGCATCGGCGAGACGGTAGAGCCGGTAGGGCAGGAAGCTTTCCAGTTCTAGGACGTCCATGGCTTCGTATCCCGGCAGACGCTGCGGTTGATAGTTACATTTTCGATGGTTACAAATGAAACCAATTTGGTCAATCCCGGAGCGCCGCGCGTCCTTTGACGCGCAAAGGACGCTCTGGCAGCGTTAATCGAGGAGGATCGGATGACCTTTTCCTACATGCCGGGCTTCGGCAACGACTTCGAAACCGAAACCTTGCCTGGCTCGCTGCCGCAGGGGCGCAACTCGCCGCAGCGGCCGGCCTACGGCCTTTATGCCGAGCAATTGTCCGGCTCGCCCTTCACCGCGCCGCGCGGCACCAATGAGCGCTCCTGGCTCTACCGTATCAGACCGAGCGTCAGGCACACCGGCCGCTTCAAGGCGGTGAGTTCTCCCTTGTGGAAGACCGCCCCCAATGTCGGCGATCACGAACTGGCGCTCGGCCAGTATCGCTGGAACCCGGTGCCGATGCCGACCGAGCCGACCGATTTCATCGCTGGCATGCGCTCGATCACCACTGCCGGCGACGTGCTGGGCCAGACCGGCATGGCGGCGCATGTCTATGTCGCCAACCGCTCGATGACCGACGACCATTTCTTCAACGCTGATGGCGAATTGCTGATTGTGCCGCAAGTTGGGGCCGTGCGCTTCGTCACCGAAATGGGCGTCATCGAGCTCAGGCCAGGCGAGATCGCGGTCTTGCCGCGCGGCCTCGTCTTCAAGGTCGAGCTGGTCGACAAGGAGGTGCGGGGCTATGTCTGCGAGAATTACGGTGCCAAGCTGACGCTGCCCGACCGCGGTCCGATCGGCGCCAATTGCCTGGCCAATCCGCGCGATTTCAAGACGCCCTGTGCCTGGTTCGAGGACAAGGAAACGCCGTGTCGGCTGATCGTCAAATGGTGCGGCAATTTCCATGTCACCGAGATCGGCCATTCGCCGCTGGACGTGGTGGCGTGGCACGGCAACTACGCGCCTTATAAATATGATCTTGCAACATTTTCACCGGTCGGCGCGCTTCTGTTCGACCATCCCGACCCGTCGATCTTCACCGTGCTGACCGCGCCAAGCGGCGAGGAGGGCACCGCCAATATCGACTTCGTCATCTTCCCGCCGCGCTGGCTGGTGGCCGAAAACACATTCCGCCCGCCCTGGTATCACCGCAACATCATGAGCGAGTTCATGGGCCTGATCCACGGCCAGTACGACGCCAAGGAAGAGGGTTTTGTCCCCGGCGG
Organism: Mesorhizobium onobrychidis; assembly: GCF_024707545.1. Classification (NCBI taxonomy): domain Bacteria; kingdom Pseudomonadati; phylum Pseudomonadota; class Alphaproteobacteria; order Hyphomicrobiales; family Phyllobacteriaceae; genus Mesorhizobium; species Mesorhizobium onobrychidis. The sequence continues at coordinate 5,018,690 of NZ_CP062229.1, read as the reverse complement.
CATCAGCTTGCACAATCTGATGCTGGCCCACGGGCCTGACGCGCCTGGCTTCGAAAAGGCCTCGCGCGCCGAGCTGAAACCGGTCAAGCTCGATAACACCATGGCCTTCATGTTCGAGACCCGATTCCCGCAGATGCTGACCCGCTACGGCGCCGAGCTCGAAACCCGGCAGGATAATTACATCGACTGCTGGGCCGATCTGAAGAAGCGTTTCAACGGCACGCCCGAGGGCGACTGGTCTTGAGCGCCGATTCAATGCGGGATCGGCTGGTGCTGCTGGGCTCGAAGGGAGGCCCGGCGCTCCGGCCGGGCGGGCCATGGCCGAGTTCATCGCTGCTGGAGATCGGCGGCCGCAACATCGTCGTCGATTGCGGGCTTGGCGTGACGCGCGGGCTGGCCGACGCCGGCATCAGCTTGAAGACGCTCGACCTGGTCTTCATCACGCATCTGCATTCCGACCATGTGCTGGAACTCGGTCCGCTGATCCACACCGCCTGGACCGCGGGTCTGGCGACACCGGTCACCGTGTTCGGCCCGCCCGGCACCGACCATTACTGGCAGCGCTTTTGCCAGGCGATGGAATTCGACATCGAGATCCGCATCGCCGACGAAGGCCGGCCTGATATTCTCGACATGGTTTCGATCATCGAGTTCGGCGAAGGCCGGGTGATGGAGGAGCGCGGCCTGAAGATTTCAGCACTGCGCGTCGACCACCCGCCGGTGACCGACTGCTTTGCGCTGCGCTTCGAGCATGCCGGACAAAGCGTCGTGTTCTCCGCCGATACGGCATTCTTTCCGCCATTGGCCGATTTTGCCAAAGGCGCCGACATCCTCGTCCATGAAGCCATGCTGGAAGAAGGCATCGAGCGGCTCGTAGCGAAGACCGGCAACGGCGCGCGGCTGAGGGAACATCTGCTCGCCAGCCACAGCTTCGCCGGGGAGGCGGGGCGCATCGCCACGGAGGCCGGGGTCGGGCGACTGGTGCTCAACCACCTCATTCCGGCCGACGATCCCGAGATCGGCGAAGCCGACTGGATCGCCGCCGTCAGGAAAACATGGGCCGGAGACTTGACGATCGCCCACGACGGCCTTGTTGTGGGACTGGAGCATGATCCCGAACCGAAGGACCGCTAGCGAAAAGTGAGAACCGGTTTTCGGAAGAGATCAGGCGTAGAACAAAAATTCAAAGCGGCACCAAAGCCGCACCAGAAGAGGAAACCGCATGAAGCTTGCCACATTGAAGGACGGGTCGCGCGACGGAAAGCTGGTCGTCGTCTCGCGCGACCTGACGCGCTTTACCGATGCCTCGTTTCTGGTGCCGACGCTGCAGGCGGCACTCGACGACTGGAGCCGGATCGCGCCGCATCTCGCCGCCATGGCGGAATCGCTGGAGAACAATGCGGTGCCGTCAGCGCGCTTTCACGAGCATGACGCCCATTCGCCGTTGCCGCGCGCATATCAATGGGCCGACGGCTCGGCCTATGTGAGCCATGTCGAGCTGGTGCGGAAGGCGCGCGGCGCCGAAATGCCGGCAAGCTTCTGGACCGATCCGCTGATTTATCAGGGTGGTTCGGACAGTTTCATCGCGCCACGTGATCCGATCCGGGCGGCCGACGAGGCTTTTGGCGTCGACATGGAAGCGGAGGTCGCCGTCATTGTCGATGATGTGCCTATGGGAGCAAGCCTAGATGAGACGCGGGCCGCGATCCGGCTGGTCATGCTGGTCAATGACGTCACGCTGCGTTCCCTTACCGCGCCAGAGCTTGCCAAGGGCTTCGGCTTCTTCCAATCAAAGCCGTCCTCAGCGTTTTCGCCGGTCGCGGTAACGCCGGACGAACTCGGCGATGCCTGGGATGGCGGCAAGGTCAGCCTGCCGCTGCTGGTCGACCTCAACGGCAAGCCATTCGGCCGGGCGAACGCCGGCGTGGACATGACCTTCGATTTTCCGGCGCTGATCGCGCATGCCGCAAAAACCCGACCGCTGGCCGCCGGCTCCATCATCGGTTCGGGCACGGTCTCCAACAAGCTCGACGGTGGCCCGGGCAAGCCTATCTCGGCGGGCGGCGCCGGCTATTCCTGCATTGCCGAGTTGCGCATGATCGAAACGATCGAAGCCGGCGAACCGACAACCCCGTTCCTGCGCTTTGGCGATACGGTGCGCATCGAGATGAAGGACAGGACCGGACATTCAATTTTTGGTGCGATCGAGCAGAAGGTCGAGAAATACGCAATTTGAAGCAATTCTATATCTAGCGTCGTTCCGAAGCGCTGGCAGGATCAGGATGCCGTACACTGCTACTTATCTCTGGTTTGTGGGAATTTGCGGCATCGCTACTGCCTGGCCTCTAATTTCGGCAATCCGACTTTGCCATCAGGTTGAGGACCGATCTGAAAGACTCCACAACTTCAGCAGCGTTGCGCGTCCGGCGAAGCTTATTTACGTCGCTTTGAACCGGCACGTTGCAAGCGATGTTGAAACGCAAGCGCTGCGGCGTGGCATGATCGCTCGTCTGCTAGCCATAGGTGCTATCGGTATTGCTGTGAACTTGATTGCCTGGGCTGGTTGGGCGAGTATGTGACGTGGACCTGCTGGACCATAATCGCCGCATGGCACGCAATAATCTCTGGTCGAACGACCGGCTCTACCGCGCCGTGCTACAGCTTGAGCCCGGTGAATTCGATGCCGAGCGAACCAGCTTCTTTCCCTCGATCAAGGCAACGCTCAATCACATCCTGGCTGTCGATCATCTCTATCTCGATTTTCTCGAGCAGGGTGGCGTTGGCGCCGCGGCTCATGACGATTTCGTGCCGTTCGATGAACCACAGGCGCTGTTTGCCGCCCAGGTTGCATCCGACCGGCGATTGATCGCCTTTTGCGATCACCTGTCGACCGACGATCTGGACCGCCGCGTCATCACCGACCGGCGCGAGGACGGAAAAATACCGGAGCGCATCGGCGACCTGCTCGCCCACCTCTTCATCCACGACATCCATCATCGCGGCCAGGTGCACGCCATGCTGTCCGGCACATCGGTGAAACCGCCGCAGCTCGACGAGTTCTTCCTCGACTATGATATGAAACTCAGGAAAGCGGAGGTCGAGAGGTTGGCTTTGGGTAATCAGGCCAACGCGACGTCTTAACGGCTGGGAGCTAACCCGCCTTCATTTGACGTACTCGTCCCACTCGGGACCGAGTTCGTCAAAATCGTCTGCGATCCGGATTCTACCCTTCAAGGCGCCGATGCGAGGCAGGTGTTCGGCGGTTGCCGGCGGCACGAGGCGAGCCGCGACTTTGCCGTAGCGCGTGAGCACGATCTCCTCACCGGCTTCCGCACGCCTGACGAGTTCCGACAATTTGGCCTGCGACAGGAATATTCATGGCTAGAATCTGAGCCACAACTGATCCAACCGCAAGAGGTTAGGCCGCTGCCTCACTCCGCCGCCTGCACCTTCAGCACGCCACGCTTGATCTGGTCCTGCTCGATCGATTCGAACAAAGCGCGGAAATTGCCCTCGCCAAAACCTTCGTCGCCCTTCCTCTGGATGAATTCGAAGAAGATCGGCCCGATCACGGTTTTGGAAAAGATCTGCAGCAGGATCTTGGTCGTGCCGCCGTCGACCACGCCTTCGCCGTCGATCAGGATGCCGTGCTTTTTCATGCGCTCGATCGGCTCGTCATGGCCGTTCACCCTGTCGTGGGACATGTCGTAATAGGTCTCAGGCGGGCCTGGCATGAACTTCAACCCATTGGCGGCCAGTCTGTCGGTGGCGCCGTAGATCTCGTCCGTTCCGACGGCGATGTGCTGGATGCCTTCGCCATTGTACTTCTTCAGATATTCGGCGATCTGGCTAGTGTCATCCTTGGACTCGTTCAGCGGGATGCGGATCTTGCCGCAGGGCGAGGTGATCGCGCGGCTGACCAAGCCGGTGATCTTGCCGTCGATATCGAAGAAATGGATCTGCTTGAAGCCGAACAGGTCGCGATAGAAATCCCACCATTTGTCCATCTGGCCGCGATAGACATTGTGGGTGAGGTGGTCGAGATAATAGAAGCCGACGCCTTCCGGCTTCGGGTCGCGTGCGCCCAGCCAGTCGAACTCGGCATCATAGGCCGAGCCCTTTTCCCCATAAGTCTCGATGAAATAGAGCAGTGAACCGCCGATGCCGACGATTGCCGGCACGTCGAGCGCCTTGTCGACGCCTTCATAGGGTGTGGCGCCTTTGGCGACGGCGTGGTCGAAGGCATGCTTGGCATCGACGACCCGCCAGGCCATCGAGGCCGCGCAGGGGCCATGCTTGTCGACGAACTTCATCGCATGCGAGCCGGGTTCGGCATTGACGACATAGTTGATGTCGCCCTGCCGCCAGACGGTGATGTTCTTGGTGCGGTGCTTGGCTACCGGTACATAGCCCATGCGGGTGAAAAGCTCGGCGAGCTTTTCCGGTTCGGGATGCGAGAACTCGACGAATTCGAAGCCGTCGGTGCCGGCGGGGTTGGCTTTGCTGATCTTTGCGGGCGGTGCATCGTGCGGGAAGGGACCCATGGCATTGTCATCCAAAAGCTGCGTGGCCGGAAAAGGCCATTTTGACGCTATTATAGCGCGGAGCAGGTGCATGGTGCTTGCATTCAAACGCTTTAAACGATTAGATCATGCGAGAATTGTGCACAGTGGAAGAAAAATTCATGGATGACGCGCGCGTTGATCAGTTTGACCGCAAGATAATGGCTCTGTTGCAGGGCGACGCACGACTGACCAACAATGATCTCTCGGAACGGGTGAACCTGTCGGCGTCGCAATGTTCGCGCCGCCGCCAGAGGCTGGAGGAGGACGGCTACATCAGGGGTTATCGCGCGGTGCTCGACCGCGACAAGCTCGGCTTCTCGCTGGTCAACGTCATCTCGGTGACGCTGGCCACCCACAACCGCGACAATGCGCAGCGCTTCGGCGAACTGGTGGCGCGGCTGCCGGAAGTGCAGGAGGCGCACGCGCTAACCGGCGAGATGGACTATATCCTGAAGGTGGTTACGCCGGACCTGAAGTCGCTGTCGGAATTCGTCAACGGCGTGCTTCTGCCGCACGAGTCCGTGCAGCATGTGAAGACGGCGATCGTGCTCGAAACGCTGAAGGAAACCGGAGCGCTGCCGATCTAAATTAGCCCTTCGACTGCTGGATCAGCCCGTAAAGATTGGTGCAGCGTGCGCCGGAACGGCAATAGGCGAAGATCGGGCCTTCGAGTTCGTCGAGCGCCTCGGCCTGGTCCCCGACATTCTCGGCCGTGATCTGGCCGCTGATGACCGGGATGAAGCGGAAAGCGAGCCCGGCAGCTTCGACCGCTGCCTTGACGCTGTCCGCTGATGGCTGGCCGGGCTGCTCGTCATCCGGCCTGTTGCAGATGACGCTCTTGAAGCCGGCGGCCTTGATGGCGGCTACCTCATCGGGCTGGATCTGACCCGAGACCGAGTAGCCCTCGGCGATCTGACGATATTCCATGATGGCGTCCTCGCAATGTTCGATGCCTGCTGGCCAGGGGCGGAGTCTTGCCACTCCCAGGCCTGGGCGGCAATCCGCGCAAAAAGAAATCCCACTATGCAGATAGACATTCTCATGCGGGAAATCCAGCCGGCTACCTACAGCGCCGCGCGTCCTTTGGATCCACAAAGGACGCTGTAGCACTTTGTTGCCCGCACGTGCGCTAGCCCGACCGGGTGGACAGCGCCGACCGCTTAGCTTCCGAGGATCGCGCCTTTGATCTGCTCGATGTTGTTTTGCATCAGGTCGATATAGGTCGACGCCGGACCGTCGGGCTGCGACAGCGCGTCTGAATAGAGCGTGCCGCCCACCTTGACCCCGGTCTCGCTGGCGATCTGCTCGATCAGCCGCGCGTTGGCGATGTTCTCGACAAATACCGCCGCCGCCTTGTCCCGCTTAACTTGGCTGACCAGCTTGGCGACGTCCGCAGCGGACGGCTCCGACTCGGTCGACACCCCTTCGGGGGCCAGGAAGGTGAGGCCATAGGCCTTCTCGAAATAGCCGAACGCGTCATGCGAGGTGATGACGACGCGTTTCTCTTGCGGGATCGACTGGATCGCCGTCTGCACGTCGCGCTCGAGCGCGTCGAGCTTCTCGGTGTATGCGGCGGCATTGGCCTTGTAGCTGTCGCAACCCTCGGCGTCGGCGGTGCAGAAGGCGTCGGCGATGTTCTTCACATAGATCTCGGCATTGGCGACGGATTGGAAGGCATGCGGATCGATGTCTTCGCCTTCAGCGGCGTCGGCATCAGCGAATTCGGGTTTGAAGTTGATCGGCGTGACGCCCTTGGTCAGAACGGCGATTGTCGCCTTGGTGGCGCTGGCGTCGACCAGGCGCTGCAGAAAGCCTTCGAAATGCAGGCCGTTGACCAGCACCACATCCGCACCCGCCATGGCCACCGCGTCGGCCGGGCTCGGCTCGTAGACGTGGGCATCGCCGTCCGGCCCGACGATGGTGGTCAGATTGATCCGGTCGCCGCCGACATTTTTGGCGAAATCGGCAATGACCGTGAAGCTGGCGACCACTTTTAACGGCTCCGCGAGGGCCGACGACGCGCCAAAGGCGCTTAATGTTATAACGCCCATTGCCAAGGCGGTGCGGATCGATTTCAGCATGGAAAGGTCACCTCTGTTGGGATCAGGCGGTTCTGTGGCGGTGATGGATAATACGGGCGCGCAGGATGCCGCGCGTGCCGAACAGGATCGAGGCAAAATAGACGACGCCCGCAGACAGGATGATCGCCGGGCCGGAAGGCAGCGACACGTGGTAGGACAACAGCAGCCCGGCGATGCAGGAGGCAAAGCCGATCAGCACCGCCAGCACGCACATCGGCTCGACGCGCATGGTCCAGAAGCGGGCGGCGGCCGCAGGCAGCATCATCAGCCCGACGGATAGCAGCGTGCCGAGCGCCTGGAAGCCGCCGACAAGGTTGAGCACGACGAGGCCGAGGAAGATGAAATGCACCGGGCTGCCCAGCCGGCTGACCGAACGCAGGAACAGCGGGTCGAGACATTCGGCGACCAGCGCCCGCCAGAAGATGGCGAGGCTGACCAGCGTGACCAGCACGATGCCGCCGATCAGCGTCAGCGCTTCATTGTTGAGTGCCAGCACGGTGCCGAACAGCACATGCATAAGATCGACGCTGGAGCCGCGGATCGATACCATCAGCACACCGATGGCCAGCGAAATCAGGTAGAAGGCCGCCATCGAGGCGTCCTCGCGCTGGATGGTGAAGCGCGAGACGGCACCGGCGCCAAGCGCCACGATGATGCCGGCAATCAACCCGCCGATGGTCATCGGCAGGATCTCCAGCCCATAGAACAGGAAACCGGCGGCAGCACCCGGCAGGATGGCGTGGGCCATCGCGTCGCCGGAAAGGCTCATGCGCCGCAGCATCAGGAAGACGCCGACGGGGCAGGCGCCCAGCGACAGCATCAGCGACCCGGCAAGCGCCCGTTGCATGAAGGCGAAATCGGCGAACGGAGCGATGAGAAGACCGTAGAGCGTTTCCATCATGCTGCCCGCGGCCCGGAGCCGTGATGATGGTCGTGCCCATGGTCGTGAGCGTGACCACCATGCTTGTGGTCGTCGGGCTCGCACCAGGGCGCGTTCTCCTCCCAGGCTTCGTGGAAGCGGCGCGCGCGCAACAGGTTTTCCGGCCGCAGCGTTTCCTTTGTCTCGCCCCAGGCGATCGGCTGGCGCGCCAGCAGCAGCGTTTCGGGGAAATTCTGGCGCACCAGATCCAGGTCGTGAACGACCACCATGATGGTGCGCTCCTCGCCATGCCAGCGCTTGATAAGTGCGATCAGGTCGCCGACGGTCTTGGTGTCGACGGCGTTGAACGGCTCGTCAAGCAGGATGAGATCGGCATCCTGCAGCAGCACGCGGGCAAACAGCGTACGCTGCAGCTGGCCGCCCGACAGCGTGTCGATCGGGCGCTTCTCGAAGCCGCCGAGGCCGACGGCCATCAGCGCCTGGCTGACCGAATCGCGATCTTCCCTGGTGTAGCGGCCGAGCAGCCCGCGCCGTGGCCATAGCCCGAGCGAAACCAGATCGACGACCCTGGCCGGAAAGGAGCGGTCGAGCTCCGACTGTTGCGGCAGATAGGCGGCGCGCACGCCGGGCGCCCGGACAACCGTTCCGGCCATCGGCTTCAACACGCCGACGATACCCTTCATCAGGGTCGACTTGCCCGAGCCGTTGGCGCCGACGACGGCGGTCAGCGATCCCCGGTGGATCGTGCCGTCGAGATGATGGATTGCCGGATGGCTGTTGTAGCCCAGCGTCAGGTCGCTGAAGGTCAGGCAGGTTTTGGTCATGTGACGATCCGGGGGCACGACTGGTACGGCGGCGGCGATTGGATATGTGATGTTATTACATTAGTCAACAAGTCAATCGGGCGGAATTGCGGCGACCGGCGTGATTTGCCGTACCCTATTTGGCCCATGCCCTGCTGGCTCAAGAGGATTCACTCAGGCGACCTTGCCCCCGGCGGACGGCGACTCTAAAGAGGCGCAACCGACAAAGGAAGGAAACGTCCCATGAGCATTCGTCGCATCGATGTTGGCCCGCGCATGAGCCAGATCGTCATCCACGGCAATACCGTCTATCTGGCCGGTCAGGTCGGCGAGCCGGGCGGAAACGTCGGCGCCCAGACAAGAGACATTCTGGCGGCCATCGACGAATTGCTGGCCAAGGCCGGCACCGACAAGACCAAGATCCTGCAGGCGATCATCTGGCTGGCCGACATGAGCACGTTCGCCGAGATGAACGCGGAGTGGGACAAGTGGGTGCCGCAGGGCCATACCCCGGCCCGCGCCACCGGCGAAGCCAAGCTTGCCGGACCGGAATATCTGGTCGAGATCATCGTTACCGCTGCCATCTGAGATGCGGCTCTTAACCCTCCCCCTTGAAGGGAGGATCGGCGAGTAGTCGGAGCGAAGTGGAGATTGCGAGACGGGGTGGGGTCGGCGAGGTTGCACCGACCCCACCCCGCGTCACAAAATTCCGCCATGCGGCATTTCCTCCGCGACCCTCCCCTCGAGGGGAGGGTTACCCCTGCGACGGGGTGAACCGCGCGACCAGCGTGTGGCTCTCGGCCGCATAGGTGAAACGGACATGGGTGACGGGGTGCTCGGCGCTCCATGTCCGCCGCTCGACAACCAGGCAGGGGGCCCCGGCCTCGATATCGAGTGCGGCCGCAATGTGTCTGTCGGCGGCAACAGCGCGGATGCGGTGCTCGGCGGCACTCCACGGCACGCGGGCGATCAGCCACGGCCCAGGCGCGATGGCAAGAAATTCCTCGTTGGCGGCCTCGGCCACGGCGGCCAGGTTGATCAGCCGCCGTTCGTGGGCGAACGGCCGCTTGCCGGCGAAATGCCGGCATTCCAGCGCCAGCACCGGTCCGTTGGAGTCGAGTTCCAGCAAGGTGCGATCCTCGGCGCTGCTGCGCCTTTTGTGGCGCGCCACACGCTCGTAGCGATAGAGCAGGCCGAGCGCCTCGACCTCGATCCTGATGTCGTGGATTTCCAGCACCGCGGCTTGCGACTGCGGCCGCCGGACAAAGCTGCCGGAGCGGCGGCGGCGCTCGATCAGCCCGGCTTTGGCAAGCTGCGACAGCGCCTTGTTCACCGTCATGCGTGAACATTTGTACTCGGCCGTCAGTTCGTGCTCGATCGGGATGCGGTGGCCAGGCGCCCAGGCGCCGGACAGGATCCGCTCGCTGATGTCGGACAGGATGCGCTGATGCAGCGAGAGAGATTCGCCGAGGTCCACATCCAATGCCTCAGTCATGCTCATCCCGAAAGCGCCGTCATCGCCTTGCGAAAACGCTCGGCAATGGCATCGCGCCTTGCATGCCTGCCGCCGCTGACCAGCTTCTTGCCATGCACCCAGACGCAATCGATATTGGTGCCGTTGGCGAAGATCCAGGCGTCGAGCACCGCATCGCCCGTCTTGCCGGCCAGCGAAGGGGAATTGCCTTCCAGTGAGACGAAATCGGCTGAGGCGCCGGCGGCGATCCGCGAGGGACCAGCGCCAAGCGCCGCACTGCCGCCGTCGAGCGCTGCATCGAACAGCGCGCGGCCGGTCGAACCGCCCGCCACCGCCAGCACGTTGCGGGCGCGGTGGGCGAGGCGCTGCGAATATTCGAGCTGCCGCAATTCGTCCGGCAGGCCGATCAGCACGTTGGAATCGGAGCCGACGCCGAAGCGGCCGCCATGTTGTTTGAACAAAGGTGCGGCAAAGGTGCCGTCGCCGAGATTGGCCTCGGTGATTGGGCAGAGGCCGGCGATTGCTCCGCTTTTCGCCATGGCCGCGGTCTCGGTCTCGGTCATGTGGGTGGCGTGGATCAGGCACCAGCGCCTATCGACCTTGGCATTGGCGAGCAGCCATTCGACCGGTCGCGCTCCGGACCAGGCAAGGCAGTCCTCGACCTCCTTCACTTGCTCGGCGATATGGATGTGGATCGGTCCGCCCGGCACCATTGCCGCGATGTTTTCCAATTCCTCCGGTGTCACGGCGCGCAGACTGTGCGGCGCGATGCCGAGGACAGAGTGATTCAAGGTCCGAACGGCTTCGCGGCATTTCTCAACAAGCCGCGAGAACCGATTCACATCGTTGATGAATCGCCGCTGGCCTTCGTTCGGCACAGCGCCGCCGAAAGAGGAATGCGCATAGAAGACCGGCAGCAGCGTCAGCCCAATGCCGGTGTCGGCAGCCGCGGCAGTGATGCGTTCGGCCATTTCGGCGATGTTGGCGTAGGGCTGGCCGTCGCGGTCGTGATGCAGATAGTGAAACTCGCCGACGCGTGAGAACCCAGCCTCCAGCATCTCGACATAGAGCTGCGCGGCAACCGCCTCGACCTGGTCCGGCGTCATCGACAGCGCGAAGCGGTACATCACCTCGCGCCAGCTCCAGAAACTGTCGGCGGAAGGGCCGCGCAGCTCGGCAAGGCCGGCCATGCCGCGCTGGAAGGCGTGGCTGTGCAGGTTCGGCATGCCTGGCAGGAGGATGGCATGGCGTTCGTCGCCGGGCTGGGATGCAGTGTTCGGCTCGACCGTGGCGATGCGGCCATCACCGACGACGATCCGGGCATTGGAATGCCAGCCGTCGGGCAGAAGCGCCTGTTCCGCAAAGATCGCCGTCACGTTTTTCTCTCCGATTCCCTGTGTCCCGTGCAATGATATCACTTGCAGTGTATTTCAATATGTATATACATAATCGCCGCCGATTGAAACGGAAAAGATAATGGCTGGAGAGAGCAAAAGCCGGGCAGGGGAGGTTCGCCTCTGGCGCAATGCGCGCCTGGCGACCATGGCCGAAAGCGCTGCCGGACTTGGCATCGTTGAACACGGTGCGATCGCCGCACGCGATGGCGTGATCGTCTATGCCGGCCCGGAAGCCGACATGACGGCAGCACTTTTGCAAGACGCGGAGATTGTCGATTGCAAGGGCCGCTGGATCACGCCAGGCCTGATCGACTGCCACACCCATCTGGTCCATGCCGGCAATCGTGCCAACGAATTCGAGATGCGGCTGGCCGGCGCCACCTATGAAGAGGTCACCAAGGCCGGCGGCGGCATCGTCTCGTCGGTCAAGGCGCTGCGCGCTGCCAGCGAGCACGAACTGGTTGCGCAGTCGCTGCCGCGCCTCGATGCGCTGATCGCTGAAGGCCTCACCACCATCGAGATCAAGTCGGGCTATGGGCTCGACATCGAAAACGAGAAGAAATCGCTGCGCGCCGCGCGGCTCCTGGGCGAAAACCGTCCAATAACAGTAAGGACGAGCTTCCTCGGCGCCCACGCGCTGCCGCCCGAGGCGAAAGGCGACAAGGACGCTTTTATCGACCTGGTCGCAAAAGAGATTTTGCCGGCCGTCGCTGCCGAGGGCCTGGCCGATGCCGTCGACGGGTTTTGCGAAGGCATCGCCTTTTCACCCGAGCAGATTTCTCGCGTGTTCGACGCGGCGAAAGCAGCAGGCCTGCCGGTCAAGCTCCATGCCGACCAGCTGTCCAATCTGCATGGCGCGGAACTCGCCGCACGCTATGGCGCGCTATCGGCAGACCATCTCGAATACACTGACGAAGCGGGTGCGGCGGCGATGGCGAAGGCAGGAACCGTGGCGACGATCCTGCCTGGCGCCTATTATTTCATCCGCGAGACCAAGAAGCCGCCGATCGGCCTGTTTCGCCAGCACGGCGTCAGAATGGCGGTCGCCACCGACTGCAATCCCGGCACTTCGCCGCTGACCTCGCTACTGCTGACCATGAACATGGCGGCGACTTTGTTTGGCTTGACCGTGGAGGAATGCCTTGCCGGTGTCACCCGCGAGGCCGCACGCGCGCTCGGACTGCTCGGAAAAACCGGCACGTTGGAGGCTGGAAAATCAGCCGACATGGCGATCTGGGACATCGAGCGCCCGGCCGAGCTCGTCTACCGCATGGGCTTTAACCCGCTGCATGCCCGCATCTGGAGAGGACGATGAGCGAACTCAAACTCAAGCCGGGTAACACAACACTGGCCGACTGGCGCGAAATTTATCGTGGCGCGGTGCCGAAGCTGGACGCTGCCTGCCGGCCAAAAATCAAGGCCAGCGCCGAGGCGGTTGCACGGATCGTCGCCCGGGGTGAGCCGGTCTATGGCATCAACACCGGCTTCGGCAAATTGGCCAGCGTCCGCATCCCCGCCGCCGACCTCGAGACCCTTCAACGCAACATCGTGCTGTCGCATGCTGCCGGCGTCGGCGAGCCGATGCCGGTTGCGATCACCCGGCTGATGATGGCGCTGAAGCTGGCCAGCCTGGCGCAGGGCGCTTCCGGCGTGCGGCCGCAGACGATCGAATTGCTGGAAGCGATGCTGGCCAATGACGTCATTCCGGTGGTGCCGGCGCAAGGCTCGGTTGGCGCCTCCGGCGACCTTGCTCCGCTGTCGCATATGACGGCGGTAATGATCGGCGTCGGCGAATGTTTTACCCCGCATGGCCGGTTCCCTGCCAAGGTCGCCTTTGTTTCGCACGGGCTGGAGCCGGTCACGCTTGGCGCCAAGGAAGGGTTGGCGCTGCTTAACGGCACGCAGTTCTCGACCGCCTACGCGTTGGCCGCCCTGTTCGACGCCGAAGTGCTCTACCAGTCGGCGCTCGTCGCCGGCGCGCTTTCGACCGATGCCGCCAAGGGTTCCGACGCCCCCTTCGATCCGCGCATCCATCTGCTCAGGAAGCATCCTGGCCAGATCGAGGCGGCCGAGGCGCTGCGCAACCTGATGGCCGGCAGCGCCATCCGTGAATCGCACCGGGTCGGCGACGAGCGCGTGCAGGATCCGTACTGCCTGCGCTGCCAGCCGCAGGTGATGGGCGCGGCGCTCAGCGTGCTGCGCCAGGCCGCCGACACGCTGGGCACCGAGGCCAACGGCGTCACCGACAATCCGCTGATCTTCGCCGAGGACGACACCGCGCTTTCCGGCGGCAATTTCCATGCCGAGCCGGTGGCCTTCGCCGCTGACATGATCGCACTCGCCGTCTGCGAGATCGGCTCGCTGTCGGAGCGGCGCATCGCCATGCTGGTCGACCCGGCGCTGTCCGGCATGCCGGCCTTCCTGACGCCGAAGCCCGGGCTGAATTCAGGCTTCATGATCCCGCAAGTGACGGCGGCAGCACTCGTCTCGGAAAACAAGCAGAAGGCCTATCCGGCCAGCGTCGATTCGATCCCGACCTCGGCCAATCAGGAAGACCACGTCTCGATGGCGGCACACGGCGCGCGCCGGCTGATCGGCATGATCGAGAATGCGACGGCCGTCATCGGCATCGAATTGCTGGCCGCCGCACAAGGCTGCGACTTCCATGCGCCGCTGGCGTCGAGTGCGGCGCTCGAAGCGGTGCGCAGGCTGGTTAGAGCCGAAGTGCCGCATCTCGACAATGACCGGCATTTCCACCCCGACATGGAAAAGGCCATCGCCATGGTGCGCAATGGCGCTGCCGTGAAGGCAGCGGGCGCGGTGGCACTGCCGGGAATTGCGTCGTGAGGATGCGCGCCATGACAGGTCTCGTTTCTTGGCGCCCCCCTCTGTCCTGCCGGACATCTCCCCCTCGAGGGGGGAGATTGGCAGCTTTGGCGCCGCACTCAATCCTGCGACATGGCAGATTGGCGAAGGCCGGCGTGACATCCGATCTCCCCCCAAGAGGGGGAGATGCCCGGCAGGGCAGAGGGGGGCGCCGTAAAGCGCCGGCGCAGGGGGACCATTCATGAACGCGCCCTCCTGGCTCACCGTCACCCACGGCACGGCACCCCTGCTGGTCTCGATCCCGCACACCGGTATCGATCTCGCCGGTCTCGAAAACCGGCTTATGTCGCCCTGGCTCGGCCGCCGCGACGCCGACTGGTGGATCGACAAGCTGTATGACTTTGCCGAGGAGCTCGGCGCGACGGTGGTGCATACGGCGATCTCGCGCACCGTCATCGACGTCAATCGTGACCCGTCCGGCGCCTCGCTCTATCCCGGCCAGGCGACGACCGGGCTCTGCCCGACCGAGACCTTCGATGGCGATCCACTCTATCGTGCCGGGGAAGAACCGGGGCCGTCGGAGGTCGACGAGCGCCGCGAAAAATACTTTGTGCCCTACCATGCCGCTTTGCAGGCCGAGATCGACAGGCTACGCGCCCTGCACCAGAAGATCGTTGTCTATGACTGCCACTCGATCCGCTCGGTGCTGCCGCGGCTGTTCGAGGGCACGTTGCCGGTGTTCAATCTCGGCACCAATGACGGCAAGAGCGCCGATCCGGCCTTGCAGGCGATGGTTGACGAGATCCTCGCCGGAACCGGCGAGACATACGTGGTGAACGGCCGCTTCAAGGGCGGCTGGATTACGCGCAATTTCGGCCAGCCCCAAAACGGCGTCCATGCGCTGCAGATGGAACTCTCCAACCGCGGCTATATGCGCGAGCCCGAGGGCAAGGGAACGCCCGACAATTGGCCGGTGCCTTACGACCCCGCATTCGCCGCGCCGATCCGCGCCACGCTGAAGCGGATCCTGGAAAGCGCGATTGCCTGGGCCGGGCGCTGACGCTCCGTCGCACAGCTCATTCGAAAGGGACAGTGACGCCATGACCGATCCTCGACATAACATCCGCGAAGTCCGCAGCCCGCGCGGCAGCGAGCTCAACGCCCGCACGTGGCTGACGGAAGCGCCGTTGCGCATGCTGATGAACAATCTCGATCCCGACGTCGCCGAAAACCCCAACGAACTGGTTGTCTATGGCGGCATCGGCCGGGCGGCGCGCACCTGGAACGACTTTGATCGCATCGTCGCCTCTCTGAAGACGCTTGGAGATGACGAGACGCTTCTGGTGCAGTCCGGCAAGCCGGTCGGCGTGTTTCGGACTCACACCGATGCGCCGCGCGTGCTGATCGCCAATTCCAACCTCGTGCCGCACTGGGCGACATGGGAGAAGTTCAACGATCTCGATAAGAAGGGCCTGATGATGTACGGCCAGATGACGGCCGGTTCGTGGATATACATCGGCACGCAAGGCATCGTGCAGGGCACCTACGAGACCTTCGTCGAGGCCGGCCGCCAGCATTATGGCGGCAATCTCAGAGGCAAATGGATCCTGACCGGCGGCCTCGGCGGCATGGGCGGCGCCCAGCCGCTGGCCGCGGTGATGGCCGGCGCCTGCTGCCTGGCAATCGAATGCGACCCCGACCGCATCGATTTCAGGCTGCGCACCCGATATGTCGACGAACGCGCCGACACGCTCGACGAGGCGCTGGAAAAGATCGAGCGCTGGACCAGGGTCGGCGAGGCGAAATCGGTCGGTCTGGTCGGCAACACCGCCGACTTCGTGCCGGAACTGGTGCGGCGTGGCCTGCGCCCCGACTTAGTCACCGACCAGACGTCGGCGCATGATCCGCTCAACGGCTATCTGCCCAAGGGCTGGTCGCTCGCCGAATGGCGCGAGAAGCGCGCCAGCGACCCGAAGGCGGTCGAAAAGGCGGCGCGCGCGTCGATGCGCGAACATGTCGAGGCGATGGTGGCGTTCTGGAACGCCGGCGTGCCGACGCTCGACTATGGCAACAACATCCGTCAGGTGGCGATGGAGGAAGGGTTCGAGAACGCCTTTGCCTTCCCTGGTTTCGTGCCGGCCTACATCCGACCGCTGTTTTGCCGCGGCATCGGCCCGTTTCGCTGGGCAGCCCTCTCAGGCGATCCCGAGGACATCTACAAGACCGACGCCAAGGTCCGCGAATTGACGCCCGGCAACACCCACCTGCACAACTGGCTCGACATGGCGCGTGAGCGCATCGCGTTCCAGGGTCTGCCGGCGCGCATCTGCTGGGTCGGTCTCGGCGACCGCCACCGGCTCGGCCTCGCCTTCAACGAGATGGTGGCGAAGGGCGAGCTCAAGGCGCCGGTGGTCATCGGCCGCGATCATCTTGATTCCGGCTCGGTTGCCTCGCCGAACCGCGAGACCGAATCGATGAAGGACGGCTCCGACGCCGTGTCCGACTGGCCGTTGCTCAATGCGCTGCTCAACACCGCCTCCGGCGCAACCTGGGTATCGCTTCATCATGGCGGCGGCGTCGGCATGGGTTTTTCGCAGCATGCCGGCATGGTCATCGTCGCCGACGGCACACGCGAAGCGGCCAAACGTCTGGAGCGGGTGCTGTGGAACGACCCCGCAACCGGCGTCATGCGCCACGCCGATGCCGGCTATGACATCGCCATCGACTGCGCCAGGGAGCACCAACTCAACCTGCCAGGCATTCTCGGCTGAGCCGCGCCTTGCGCATTCTCCGGGCAGCCGCATACCGGTCTATGCCGTGGAAGAACGGCGGCGGGGTGACGACGGAAATCGCCGTCTCGCCCGCAGGTGCTGCGCTCGACGATTTCGACTGGCGCATCTCCATGGCTCGCGTCGAAAGCGGCGGGCCATTCTCCGGGTTTGCCGGAGTGGACCGAACCTTGGCCGTGCTGGAAGGCGAGGGGATCATCCTTGATATCGCCGGCCGCCCGGCGGCTACGGTGACCAAAGCTTCCGCCCCACTTTCCTTTCCGGCCGATGTGCCGACGCAAGCGGCGCTGATCGCCGGTCCGATCACCGATCTCAACGTCATGACGCGGCGCGGACGGATGACCCACGCCGTCGAGCGCGTGGTGATTTCGGCCCCGACAGATATCCAGTCGGTGGCCGACGCGACCCTCATCCTGTGTTTTGACGGCGAGATCACGGTGGCCGGCGCGACGCCTGTCCGCATCGGGCCGCGCGACACGCTGTTGCTCGGGCCGGACGCCCTAAAACGGCGCCTGGAGCCTGCCCGAACGGCGACGCTGTTCGTGATCAGGATCGAACGGGTTGCTGCAAACGATTAACGCCTGTTTCGAAACATGATCGCAGCACCGGCGAAATATGCCGTAAGCTCAAGTCCACATCACGAAAAAGCCCGAATCCTTCCTTCGATCAAGTCTCGGCGGGAGCGAAGGGGTGATCGTCTGAAAGTTGTGGTGCGAAAACAAACTTTCGACCTGTGTTTCGATGCAACCAATTGCATTTGAATCGGTTTTAGGGACATTGCCGTGGCGGTGACGCCGCTATGCGTCCCCCATGCGGAATTTTCAATGAATATTCAGACGGCCCCCACCCAAATGGAAAAGACGAGCGCGGGCTTCCCGGCCGTCACCGAAGAGCCGATACGCTCCAATTTCCTCCCGGAAGAGCGCCTGCGCACGCTGGGTACAAGCCTCGCCAAGGGCGACGTCAAGGATCTGTTCGGCCTGGATCCGTTCGATTTCCAGCCACGCGTCCGCGACAGCGCCAGCAAGATCCTCGAAGTCTACCGCTCGACCAATGCCGCACAGGCGAGGGGCGAGACAATCACGCCGGCGGCGCAATGGCTGCTCGACAACAACTATCTGGTTGAGGAAACCATCTTCCAGGTCAAGCGCGACCTGCCGCGCCGTTTCTATCGGCAGTTACCGACGCTGAAGCTTTCCGACGGCGCCAGCGTGCCGCGCGCGCTTGCGTTGGCCTGGACCTATGTCGCCCATTCGGACAGTTCCGTCTCGGCGACCATGTTCAAGGCGATCGTCGAAGGCTTTCAGTCCGTGGAGCCGCTGAAGATCGGCGAACTCTGGGCGCTGCCATCGCTGCTGCGCTTCGTTCTGATCGAAAATCTTCGCCGGATCGCGGTCCGGGTCAATCGTACCCGGCAGATGCGCCAGATTGCCAACGAGGTTGCCGACCGCGTGCTGGCGATCGACGACAGCGCCGACCGTCAGGCGATCCTGTCGAACTACGTCGCCCATGCACAGGACACCACCTTCGCCACCCAATTGCTCTACCGCCTGCGCGACGGGTCGCAAAATGCCGGCAGGGCGCTGGAATGGCTGGAGGGCGAGCTTGAAAAGTCCGGCTCCGATGCCGAGGAAATCATCATCAGCGAACATCGCACGCTGTCCGGCGGCAATGTAACCACCGGCAACATCATCCGCGGCCTCAGGCTTATCAACGATATCGACTGGACGGTTTGGTTCGAAGGTGTCAGCCGCATCGACACCTTGCTGCGCGAGCGCACCGATTTCGCCGCGCTCGATTTCTTCTCGCGCGACCAGTACCGGACCGCGATCGAGGAAATGGCGCGCCGCTCCGATCGTTCCGAATTCCGCGTTGCCGAAAAGGCGATCGAACTCGCCGGCCATGCCGCTGTCGCCGATACCACCGGCACCGGTCCGACCGCTCACACCGACGTCGGGTTCTTTCTGGTCGGCCCGCGCCGGCTGGAACTGGAAAAAGCGATCGGCTATCGGCCGACCGTCAGCGTCACGATCAAACGGGCGTTCGGCAAGACCGGATGGCTGGGCATTGTCGTGCCAGTGTTCACGCTGACGGTCCTGCTTCTGGTCCTCTCCGGCAACGCCCTTGCCAATCTCGGCCTGGCCATACCGTCGATCGTCTTGATGCTGGCGCTGTTTGCCGTGCCGGCCAGCGAAGGCGCGCTTGCCTTCTTCAACACCGTCGTATCGTTGTTCCTGAAGCCCACCCGCCTCGTCGGCTACGACTACAGACGCGGCATGCCGCCCGAGGCGCGCACGCTGGTGGTGGTGCCGTCGCTGATCGGCTCGCGCGACGACGTCGAGGAGAACATCCGCAACATCGAAGTGCATCACCTGGCCAACACCGCGGACGAAATCCATTTCGCTCTGCTTTCGGACTGGCCGGACAGCAAAACCGAAATCGATGCGGCGGATATTGAGATCCTCCAATATGCTCGCGACGAGATCGCACGGCTGAACGCCCGCTATCCCAGCGAAGGCGCGCCGCGTTTCTACGTCCTGCATCGCCGGCGGCTCTACAATGAATCCCAGGGCGCCTGGATGGGCTGGGAACGCAAGCGCGGCAAGTTGCACGAACTGAACCTTCTGCTGCGCGGTGACAGCGACACCACCTTCCTGCCGCTGGATGTGCCGTTGCCTGAAAACGTCATCCATGTGATGACGCTGGACGCCGACACGCGCACCACCCGCGATGCCGTCGCCAGTTTGGTTGGCAAGCTTTGCCATCCGCTCAACCGCCCGCATTACGATGCGGCAAAGCGCGTTGTCACCGCCGGCTACACCATCCTGCAGCCGCGCATCACCGCCTCGCTGACCAGCGGCGACGACGCATCCTTCTTCCAGCGGGTCTTTTCCGCCAATCGCGGCCTCGATCCCTACGTATTTGCCGTCTCGGATATCTACCAGGACGTCTTCGGCGACGGCTCCTTCACCGGCAAGGGCCTCTATCACGTCGACGCCTTCGAAGCGGCGCTGAAGGGCCGCATCGAAGAAAACACCATCCTCAGCCACGATCTGCTCGAAGGCGCCTTGGCACGCGCGGCGCTGGTCACGGACGTCGAACTGGTCGAGGACTATCCGACCCGCTATTCGGTCGACGCGTCGCGCCACCATCGCTGGGCACGCGGCGACTGGCAGCTTCTGGGCTTCATTCTCGATCCACGCTCCGGCGTGCCGGCGCTGTCGCGCTGGAAGATGGTCGACAATCTGCGCCGCTCGCTGACGCCGATCTTCTGGGTGATGGCGGCGATCGCCGGCTGGACGTTGCTGCCTTTCACGCAGGCCGCGCAATGGCAGGCGCTGTTGATCCTCACACTGTTCATGGCGCCGACATTCGACATCGTCCACGCCATCCTGCCGAAAAGCGGCGACCAGACGCCGCGCGGCCATTTCTCGGCGCTGGCGCGAGACGTTGTCTTCGGCACCGCCCTGGTAGCGCTGAAGATCGTGCTGATGGCGCATCTGGCCTGGATGATGGGCGATGCCATCATTCGCACGCTCTACCGTTTGTTCGTCACTCGGCAGAACCTGCTCGAGTGGCGCACTGCCTCGCAGGCGCACAAGAACGGCGACAACGATCTCGGCTCCTATTACGGCATGATGTATGGCGCGGTGATTGTCGGCGTCGTCGGGCTTGCCATCCCTGTTCTGGCCGATTCCACCGGAGCTTTCGTTGCCTTCTTCTTCGCGCTGTTCTGGATCGGTTCGCCGGCCTTCGCCTTCTGGATCAGCCGCTCGGCCGAAACCGAGGACCGTTTGCGCATATCGGCGGCGGATATCCATGCTCTGCGCACGGTTGCGCGGCGCACATGGCATTATTTCGAGACCTTCGTGACGGCCGAGCATCACAATCTGCCGCCCGATAATTTCCAGGAAAGTCCGGCACCTGTCGTGGCGCCCCGCACCTCGCCGACCAATATCGGCGTCTATCTCCTGTCGGTGATTTCGGCGCGCGACTTCGGCTGGATCAGCCTGTCCGACGCGACCACCCGCATCGACGCGACGATGTCGACCATCGAGAGCATGCCGCGTGAGCGCGGCCATCTCTTCAACTGGTATGACACGACGACGCTGAAACCGCTCTATCCGCTCTACATTTCCGCCGTCGATAGCGGCAATCTTGCCGGCCATCTGGTGGCGGTGGCGGCCGCCTGCGCCGAATGGGCGGAAGCGCCTGCAGTCCACCTTCAGGGCGACTTCGAGGGTATCCTCGATACGGTGACGATCCTCGACGAAAGCCTGGCGGAGTTGCCTGACGACCGTCGCCAGTTGCGGCCGTTGCGCCAGCGGCTCGCCGATCGCCTCGACGGCATGCGGCGGGCGGTCGAATCGATCAAGGCACAGCCCGAGATGGCATCGATCCGCACCATCAACCTGGCCGTTCTGGCCGGCGAGATCCGCAAGCTCGCCATCGCCATCCATACCGAGGCCGCATCGACGCGGAGCGATACCATCGCCGACTGGGCGGCGAGACTGGAAGCCACCTGCGAAGCGCATGTCCATGACGCGCATAGCGACGACAATGCCGTCGAAGCCTTGCGGGCCAAGCTTCTTTCGCTGCGCGAGCGCGCGCGTCGCTTCGCCTTTGAGATGGATTTCTCCTTCCTCATGCGGAAGGAACGCAAGCTCCTGTCGATCGGCTACCGGGTCGAGGAGCATCAGCTCGACGAAAGCTGCTACGACCTCCTGGCTTCCGAGGCGCGGCTGACCAGCCTGTTCGCCATCGCCAAGGGCGATTTGCCGACGGAGCACTGGTTCCACCTCGGCCGGCCGATCGTCGAGATCGGGTTCAAGGGCGCACTGATGTCCTGGTCCGGCTCGATGTTCGAGTATCTGATGCCGCCGTTGGTGATGAAAGAGGCCCAAGGCAGCATCCTCAACCAGACCAGCAAGCTCATCATCAAACGTCAGATCCAGTACGGCCGCTCGAAGAACGTGCCCTGGGGGATTTCGGAAGCGGCCTACAATGCCCGCGACCGCGAACTGACCTACCAGTACACCAATTTCGGCGTGCCCGGGCTGGGGCTGAAGCGAGGTCTTGGCCAGAACACGGTGATTGCGCCTTATGCAACCGTGCTGGCGGCGCAGTTCACCCCGCGTGAATCGGTGCAGAACCTGGCCAGGCTGAGGCAGCTCGGCGCCCTTGGCCGGCACGGCTTCTACGATGCGGTCGATTTCACGCCGCAGCGCGTGCCGGAGGGCACCGACCATGTCGTTGTGCTGAACTACATGGCCCACCATTCCGGCATGTCGATCGCCGCCGTTGCCGACGCCATCTTCGAAGGACGCCTGCGCGACCGCTTCCACAGCGATCCGGTGATCGAGTCGGCCGAGTTGCTGCTGCAGGAAAGGGCGCCGCGCGACATCCCGACCGCCACCGTCAGAACCGAGGCCGACGAACGGTCGAAGGACGAAACGGAAGTCGAGAGCCCCGACACGCGCATCGTGCTCAATCCGCTCAAGGCGCTGCGTTCGACCAGCGTCATGTCCAACGGCCGCTACTCGGTCATGGTCACCGCGACCGGCTCCGGCTATAGCCGCTGGGGCGAGCTTGCCGTCACGCGCTGGCAGCCGGATCCAACCGAGGATCGGCTTGGCTCCTATATCTTCCTGCGCGACGCCGGCACCGGCGACTGGTGGTCGGCCACCGCCGAGCCAAAGCGTGCAACCGACGAAGAGGTGCAGACGCTGTTCTCCGACGACAAGGCGAGTTTCATCAAGTCGGTGGGATCACTGCGTTCGGAGGTCGAATGCATCGTCATCTCGGAAGGAAACGGCGAAGGCCGGCGGGTGACGCTCTACAATGACGGCCCCGTCGATCGGCATATCGAAGTGACCTCCTTTGCCGAACTGGTGCTGGGCTCCGACGCATCCGACAATGCGCATCCGGCCTTCTCGAAAATGTTCGTGGAAACCGAAATCGCTGCGAATAACGCGGCGATCTTCGCCACAAGACGCAAGCGGGAAACGGACGAGCCTGATGTCACCATGGTGCATTTCGTCACCGACCCGTCTGGGTCGACGCGCGACGCCGAGGCCGAAACCGACCGGCGCGCCTTCATCGGCCGCGGCCGCACCATTGTCGAGGCCGCGGCATTCGATCCCGGCGCCAAGCTTGGCGGCCATTCCGGCTTCACGCTGGATCCGGTCGCAGCACTTCGCCGACAGGTGCGCGTGCCGGCCAACAAAAAGATATCGCTGACCTTCTGGACTGCCGTCGGCGCCAACCGTGCCGAACTCGAAGATGCTATTGCGCGGCTCGATCATCCGGAAGCCTTCGCCCGCCAGGCGATGCTCGCCTGGACCCGCTCACAGGTGCAGACCCGTCATCTCGGCCTCAGCCTTGCCGATGCCGCCAATGTGCAGAACCTGGCGCGCTATCTGATCTATCCTGATCCGTTCCTGCGCCTTCCGGCCGAATCGATCGCTTCCGGGCTCGGCAAGCAGTCGGGCCTGTGGCCGACCAGCATATCCGGCGACTTTCCGATTTTCCTGGTCAGGATCGGCGATGTCGCCGATCTCGAAATCGTTGCCCAGGCGCTCCGCTTCCAGGAATATATGCGCGCCCGCGGCATGATGATCGACTTTGTCGTCGTCAACGAGCAGGCTTCATCCTACGTGCAGGATCTGCAACGGGCAGTCGAGACGCTGTGCGAAAACAGCCGCCTGCGCGGCAAGGAACTCGGACCCCGCCAGCACATCTTCGCGGTGCGCCGCGATCTGATGGACGAGACGACCTACAAGACGCTGCTCGCCGTCGCCCGCGTCGCCCTGCACACGCGAAACGGCACCATCTTCGATCAGATCGAGCGCGCCGAGGCCGCTGCGCTGCAAGCGCGGGACGCTTTGCAGCCGGCAGGTGCAGCAGCGCTTCGTGAACCGTCTCCGCCGGCGCCACAGACATGGGCTGCCCAGGCCTCGGTCGAAGGCAGCGCCGACGGCAGCGGGCTCAACCAGTGGAACGGTTTTGGCGGCTTCGAGGGCGACGGACGCCACTATGTCGTGCGCCTTGCTGGCCGGCGCACGACGCCGCAGCCCTGGATCAACGTCGTCTCCAACGCCTCGTTCGGTTTCCATGTTTCGGCTGAAGGTGCTGCTTTCACCTGGAGCCGAAACAGCCGCGACTATCAACTGACGCCGTGGGCGAATGACCCGGTCACCAACCGGCCCGGCGAGGGCATCTATATCTACGATCATGCCAACGGCCGGGCGTTCGCGCCGCTGGCCGCAGTGGTGCGCGATCCCGCCATGACCTACGAAACATGGCACGGACAGGGTTTTTCGACCTTCCGTTCGAAGCGCGGACCGCTGTCGATGGACCTGACCCATGTGGTGGATCCTGTCGATCCGGTGAAAATCTCCCGATTGCGCATCCAGAATTCGGGTTCGGTGCCGGCGCGCCTGCGCGTTTATGCCTACGCGGAATGGGTTCTTGGCAGCCATCGTTCGCGCACGGCGGCGACCATCGTTCCATCCAGGGATGCTGCGACGGGCGCGTTGCTGGCGCAAAATCCCTACGGGCTCGACTTCAGCGAGCGGGTCGCCTTCCTGGCCGCCGACGGCGCGGCACACTCGGTGACGGCCGACCGCGGCGAGTTCATCGGCCGAAACGGCACGAGCGAACTTCCGCATGCCGTGCTCAGCGGCGCCAGCCTGTCGGGCCGCGTCGAGGCCGGCGACGATCCTTGTGCTGCAATTGCACGCGACGTCGACATCCCTGCCGGCGGCGACGTGACGCTGCTCTGGCTGCTCGGCGATGCAGCCTCTGCCGAGGAAGCCAGCGCGCTGGTACAGCATCATTGCAGCAAGGATTTCGATCAGCGGCTGGCTGACAATGAACGCACCTGGCGAGGGTTTCTCGACACCATCCAGGTCGAGACGCCGGACAAGGCGCTCAACGCCATGGTCAACCACTGGCTGCCCTATCAGAGCCTTGCCTGCCGCATCCGCGCCCGCTCGGCGTTTTACCAGGCGAGCGGCGCCTTTGGCTTCCGCGATCAGTTGCAGGACACGCTGGCCCTGCTTGTCCATGATCCGAACCTGGCGCGCGACCAGATCCTCAACGCGGCGCGGCGGCAATTCCCCGAAGGCGACGTGCAGCATTGGTGGCTGCCGCGCACCGAGGCAGGCGTCCGCACCATGATTTCCGACGACGTGGTCTGGCTCGCCCATGCCACGGCACACTACTTGCAGGTGACCGGCGATACCGCGATCCTCAGGGAACAACTGCCCTTCATCGACGGGCCGCCTCTGGAAGAAGGCGAGCACGACGCCTTCTTCACCCCGGAGATATCGAAGAAGACCGCTTCACTCTATGATCATTGCGCACGTGCACTTGACCTTGCCATCAAGCGCAGCAGCTCCGCCGGACTGCCGCTGATCCTCGGTGGCGACTGGAACGACGGCATGAACCGTGTCGGCGAGCACGGAAAGGGCGAGAGCGTCTGGCTGGGCTGGTTCCTGCTGAAGACGCTGGGAGACTTTGCACCTGTCGCCAAGGCGGAAGGCGATACCAAGCGTGCGCAAGCCTGGACAAAACACGCCGACGTGCTGAAGCGGGCGTTGGAAAGCACCGCCTGGGATGGTGAATGGTATCGTCGCGGCAGTTTCGACGACGGCACGCCGCTGGGGTCGCGCGGTTCGCAGGAGTGCAAGATCGACTCGATTGCCCAGTCGTGGAGCGTGCTGTCGGGAGAGGGCGATCCGGCGCGGTCGACGACGGCGATGCAGCAGGCATTGAAAATGCTCGTCGACGACGAGCTCAAGATCGTCAAGCTTTTCACCCCGCCCTTCTCCAGGACGGAACAGAACCCAGGCTACATCAAGAGCTACCCGCCGGGTGTCCGTGAAAACGGCGGCCAGTACACCCACGCGGCGACATGGTTCGTCATTGCGCTCGCCGAAATGGGGCGCACCGACGACGCCTACCGCTGTCTCTCGATGCTCAACCCGGTCAACCACGCGCTCGACGAAGCCGCTGCCGAGCACTACCGCGTCGAGCCTTATGTCGTCGCGGCCGACGTCTACGCCGGGCAAGGCAAGGGCGGCCGCGGCGGCTGGACCTGGTATACCGGCTCGGCCGGCTGGCTTTACCGCGCGGCGGTCGAGGGCATCCTCGGCATTGAGCGCAGGGGCGAGCGCATCCAGTTCAGGCCGAAACTCCCCAGCCATTGGGATGGTTATACAGCAACGCTCAGGGTGCTGGGGGCCGAACTCAGGGTTCGCGTTGTCCGCGACGCCAAGGTCAAAGCCATCTCGCTTGAGGTAGATGGTAAAAAGACGAAGGCGTCGTCTTTCGAACCGAAAGCCGGCGACAAGACTGAGGTGGTCGTCAGGATACCGGCGTAGTTTCAAGGATTTGGAGCGTCTTTGCACGTCTTGGGGGCGCTCATTGTTTAAGCGTGCTCTAGAAATTCTATTGCGCATGAGCTCTCCAAAAAGCCGATGCAGGCTTTTGTGATCCGTACATAACCAGTTGCTGATTAAAATTGCGGCAGTGCTTGCAGCCTGCCACGATTCTGCCGCAAGGCTGACATTTTACCTTTTTTCTCAAACCGTTAGGTGATCACGACAGATTTCGCAGCGTCGCCATCTTTTGTTCGCGAATTGGGAACTGAAGAGGTACACGAGCATTGTTTCGCGACACGTCAACAGGTACGAGTCAGAAAATGATGCAGTGCACAATAACAATTTGCCGGAGTAGCTGAAGTGTCCCTTCTGCAGATCTACTGGAGAGCGCTTGGTTATCTCGCCGCCGACAGGAAACGCGTAGCGTTTATCTGCGGAGCGAATGTCGCGCTTGCCATTATCGCCATCCTTGAGCCGATCATGTTCGGACGGGTGATCGATGCTATTTCGGACGGCGGCTCGGTCTTTTCGACGCTCGCCGTATGGGCCGGTATCGGCGTCTTCAACGTCGTCGCCTTCGTTCTGGTGGCGCGCGGCGCTGACCGCTTTGCCCATGCACGGCGCAGCGAGGTGCTTTGCCAGTCATTCGAGCGCGTGATCACCATGCCGCTTGCTTGGCATCATCAGCGCGGCACCTCCAATTCCCTGCATACGCTTCTGCGCGCGGTCGAGACCTTGTTCAGTCTCTGGCTCGAGTTCATGAGGCAGCATTTGTCCACCGTTGTCGCACTGGTTCTGCTGGTGCCGACGGCGCTCAGCATGGATATTCGCATGTCGATGGTCCTGCTGGCGCTGGGCGCGCTGTACGTCGGGATCGGGCGGCTGGTGATGCGTCGTACCAGGGAAGGCCAGGCGTCCGTGGAACGGCACTTTCACCAAGTGTTCGCACATGTGAGCGACTCGGTCAGCAATGTCGCCGTGCTGCAGAGCTACAATCGCATCGGCCACGAGACCGACGCCTTGAAGCGTTATGTCAAGAATCTGCTTGATGCCCAGTATCCGGTGCTCGACTGGTGGGCACTGGCCAACGCTCTGCACCGCCTGTCGTCGACCATTTCGATGATGGTCGTGCTGTTGATCGGCTCCTATCTGGTCATGCATGGCCAATTGCGTATCGGTGACGTCATCGCCTTTACCGGCTTTGCCACGCTGCTGATTGCCCGGCTCGACCAGATGTCGGCCTTCGCCAACCAGATTTCGGAAGCCAGGGCCAAGCTCGAGGAATTTTATCGCCTTGAGGACTCCGCGGCCGACGCCGCCGAGCCGGACGGGTTGCGTGACCTGGTCAACGTCACTGGTCATGTGCGTTTTGAAAACGTCAGCTTCGAATTCGCCAATTCGGGGCAGGGCGTGAACGACGTGTCATTCGAGGTCCATGCCGGCCAGACCGTGGCCATCGTCGGTCCGACGGGCGCAGGCAAGACCACGCTCATCAATCTTTTGCAGCGCGTCTTTGCGCCGTCGAGCGGCCGTATCCTGATCGATGGCATCGATACCCGCACGGTGACCCGCAAGTCGCTGCGCCACTCGATCGCCACCGTTTTCCAGGATGCGGGCCTGCTCAACCGCTCGATCGAGGACAATATCCGGGTCGGGCGCGCCGAGGCGACCTATGATGAGGTCCACGCCGCCGCCAACGCCGCTGCCGCGCAGGATTTCATCCTGTCGAAGAGCAACGGCTACGATACGGTCGTCGGCGAACGCGGCGGACAGCTTTCGGGCGGCGAGCGCCAGCGTATCGCGATCGCGCGCGCCGTTCTGAAGGATTCGCCCATCCTGGTGCTCGATGAAGCGACCAGCGCGCTTGACGTCGAGACGGAAGACCGCGTCAAGGAAGCGATCGACGAATTGCGTCGCGGCCGCACCACCTTCATCATCGCCCACCGCCTGACCACCGTTCGCGATGCCGATCTGGTCGTGTTCATGGACAAGGGCAAGGTGGTCGAAATGGGTGGGTTCGCCGAATTGTCGATGCGCAATGGCCGCTTCGCCAGCCTGCTGCGCGCCGGCGGCCTGCTCAACGACGAGGAAGTCCGCCGCCTCAGCCGCACCATCACGGACGAGGCCGCCTGAGCGGCCAGGCTCGCCCTTCTCCCCTTGTGGGAGAAGGTGGCCGAGCGAAGCTCGGTCGGATGAGGGGTGTTCCAGCTTGGCGCCGGCCTCGCTCCGTCCAGCACCCCTCAACCGTCTTGGCGCTGCGCGCCAATCCACCTTCTCCCACAGGGGGAGAAGGGAACGCCCCACCTGCGACACCGCCACTCGATTGCCCCAAACGCGTCGTCGGTTTATGTAAAGCCGCATGAGTGACCTGACTTCACGCCTCAGCGGGTGGATGGATTTCGCCAACCCGACGCGGTTTGTCGGTTTGGCCGACAAGGTGGTGCCGTGGCTTGCGACCATCGCCACACTCATCCTGGCCGCCGGGCTCTATATGAGCTTCACTGCGCCGGAGGATTTCCAGCAAGGCATCACCGTGCGCATCATGTATATCCATGTGCCCTTCGCCTGGCTGGCCATGATGTGTTTCACGCTGATGGCGGTTTTCGCGTTGGGCACGCTGGTATGGCGCCATCCGCTGGCCGACGTCGCGCTGAAATCGGCGGCACCCATCGGCGCCGTCTTTACAGCGCTCGCGCTGATCACCGGTTCGATCTGGGGCAAGCCGATGTGGGGCACCTGGTGGGTGTGGGACGCGCGGCTGACGTCGGTGTTCGTGCTGTTTCTGATGTATCTCGGCATCATCGCACTGACGCGGGCACTCGACGATGCGGCGCGCGCCGCCTGGGCCGCCGCAATCATCACCTTGGTCGGCTTCATCAACATCCCGATCATCAAATTCTCGGTCGACTGGTGGAACACGCTGCATCAACCGGCTTCGGTGTTCCGGCTCGGCGGGCCGACCATCGATCCCAGCCTGTTGCGGCCGTTGCTGGTAATGGCTCTGGGCTTTACCTTGCTGTTTTTCGCGCTGCATCTGATGGCGATGCGCACGGAAATCCGACGTCGCCGGGTCATTTCCATGCGCCGTGTTGCGGCGAGGCAGGCAGAACGGCAATCAGCTTGACTAATTTCAGATTTGCCCGGCCCTTCGCAGGCCCGGGGGGTTCGAAGCTCGAAAAGCCAAGCAATTGGCTTTCCGTCCGCTCCGCGGACCGCTTCTCACCCCATGCGGCCGCGCGCCGCCACCGGCAGCGTCTCCAGCACCCGTTCTGCGGCGATCAGATGCACCTCGTCGAACAGATTGGTGACGACGCAGCAATGGTCGGGCGCGACGCGCACGCGCTCGCCGATACGCAGCCGGGCGTCGCCGGAAAGCGTGACGTTGCCGTGCTCTTCGCTGAGGCTGGTGACGATAGCGCCCGGAACGCCCAGCAATTCGCCGAAATCGGCCAGCCCCAGCGTGTCGCTGGACAAGGCCTTGCTGCCGGCATCGAGGATGGCCCGTGTCGGCGTCGGATGGCTGACCACCGTCGACAGCACCGTCAGCGCGCAATCGTCGAGGCTTCCGACGCCCTTGGCGACCTGGTAGCGGTCGAGATAGATGTAGGTGCCGGGGCGGTACTCGGTGACGACGGAAGCCTCGCTCGAGCGCCACATATCCGGCGTGCCGCCGCTGGAGATGCGTTGGCAGGCGAGGCCGGACGCGGCGAGCGCGTTGCGCGCATCGTCGAGCCACGCCTCGGCCTCGGCAGCGCGGCCTGCCGCCGGATAGGTCATCAGCCCGCCGAAGGCGAGCCCCTTGGCCTTGTCGATCTCTCTGGCCAATGCGACCGCCTCGCTGGCCGACTGGACGCCGCAGCGGCCCATGCCGGTGTCGCATTCCACCAGTACCTGTAGCGGCTGGCCTCGATCGGTGAAGGTGGCGTCGAGTCCGTTAAGCGTTTCCATGCTGTCTGATGTCACCGACAGCGTCACACGGCCGTGCAGCGCCTTGAGGCGCTCCAGCTTGGCCCTGCCCAGAATGTTGTAAGGCAGAAAAATGTCGGTGAGGCCGGCCTCGGCCATCACCTCGGCTTCACCGATCTTCTGGCAGGTGATGCCGACCGCACCGGCTGCGATCTGCTTCTTTGCCCAGTAAGGCAGTTTGTGGGTCTTGATATGCGGCCTGAGCTTCAGCCCTTGGCGGTCGGCGTGGGCCTGCGCCCGCGCGATATTGGCTTCGGCGCGGTCGACATCGATCAGGATCGCCAGCGTGTCGAGGTCGTCTATGCTCAGCATGGAATGCCACCATCAGGAAACTGGTTGCCGTTATGACCTTGATCGAAGCGGATGTCATGAGGCCAACTCATGCGGTTTACGTCGACACCGCATCGGCGTTCGGCTATTCGGTTTGGAGATCGCCTAGGCCGACGGGAAGGAAACCACGACCATGAAACGCTCCACCATCAATGATATCATCCGCGACGCCGATGCCTTCATCCGTTCGTTCGGCTACATCATGCCGCGCTTCGCCTATTGGACCCCGGAACAGATGAAGGCGCGCCGGCAGGATTCGTCGGCCATCTTCTCCTCCCGGCTCGGCTGGGATATCACCGACTACGGCCAGGGCAAGTTCGACGAGCTCGGCCTCTTCCTGTTCACCGTTCGCAACGGTCGCTACGAGGACATGAAGAAGGGCATGGGCATGCTCTATGCCGAAAAGATCATGATCTCGCGCAAGGATCAGCTGTCGCCAATGCATCGCCACAACATCAAGGCCGAAGACATCATCAATCGTGGTGGCGGCAAGCTGGTGCTGGAACTGTTCATGCACGATCGCGATGGCGGCATCGATCCGACGGCCGAAGTATCGGTGCCTGTCGACGGAACCATCCACCGGCTGCCGGCGGGCGGGCTGCTGAAGCTCGATCCGGGCGAGAGCGTCACGCTTTTGCCAGGCGTCTGGCATGCGTTCTGGGCCGAGGGCAAGGATGTGCTGATTGGCGAGGTGTCGACCGTCAACGACGATCTCACCGACAATGTCTTCCGCGAACCGATCGGCCGCTTCGCGGACATCGACGAGGATGTCGCGCCGCTGCACCTCTTGGTGTCCGACTACGAGAAGTGGATCGGGTAAGGCAGCCGCCTTTCGGCCCTAACGGTGATGCTTGTCGGCCCTGCGGTTGCCGAGCAGCAGCTTTCGCTCGAGATGCGCCCTGAGATCCCCGTAATAGGCCGTCAGGAACGGGCGGGCGTCATGCGGCTGCGGCGTTGAGCCGATCTTGCGTCCGATCGTTTCCGCTACCGTCCGCAGCGCG
This sequence comes from Mesorhizobium onobrychidis, assembly GCF_024707545.1. NCBI lineage: Bacteria > Pseudomonadati > Pseudomonadota > Alphaproteobacteria > Hyphomicrobiales > Phyllobacteriaceae > Mesorhizobium > Mesorhizobium onobrychidis. The sequence continues at coordinate 4,987,192 of NZ_CP062229.1, read as the reverse complement.
AAATAGTCGTCGCGGCGAAGCACTTCCTCCAGCTTGTGCAATTCGGCGATGCCATAGGCATCGAGCTGGGCGTGGCTGAACTGAAAAGTCTTGGCGACCGGATCCTGTCTTGCCGACAGATCCTCCATCAGCGTGCGCTTCGGCGCTTCGACGACCCAGGTTCCCGCCAGGAGGTCGCCAATCCGCAGCCGGTCGCGATTGAAAAGCGGGAACAGAGCGAACAGCAGCGCCCACACCAGTCCGAAAACTGTCGTCAGCGTATCGGCGACGCCCATCCCACTCCGTCCGGCGATAATCGACAGCGGCAGAAAGACTTCGATCTCGCGCATCAGGTTGCGGGCGATGATCTGATCGACCGACAGGCCGGCTCCGTTGCGCGAAGCCACCCTGATGCCGACGATCCGCTTGCCGGGCGTCGACGCGCGCCGGCCCGCCTCGAAGGCGATGAAATAGACGTTGCGCAGAAAAAAGATCGCGATGATCCAGACGATGAAAAGCGGCTGCATTTCATCGGTGCCAAGGCCTCTCACCCCGAACAGCGCGACAATCGTGACCGCGATTGCGGCCGTGGCGATAAACACGACATCGAGCAGGAAAGCGGCAGCCCGTGTGCCGGCGTCGGCCAGCTTTACCTGGAGATCGACACCTTCAGGCGTGATCAGCGAGCGCATTGTCGCCAGCGCGGAGTGTCTAACGGTCGCCATTCCGCACCACCTGGAACAGGTAGAAATAGCCGATCCACAGTGCGAGCATGCCGCCGCCGATGGCATAGCGCGTGACGTCGCTGGTGATCGTCTGCCTGCCGATGCCCTCGAGCAGTCCGGCAAACAGCAGCATGACCGAAACGCCGACCATCGCGGTCGCCGCGACCCGTCCGGCATGGGCCGCTGCCGTCATGCGGGTCAACTCGCCGGGAAAGGCGATGCGCGTGCCGATGCGCATGCCGGCAGCGCCGGCCAGCGCGATGGCGAACAATTCGGTGGTGCCGTGAATGGCCAGCCAGCCGCCAAGTTCCATGCCAAGCCCCTTTGCCCAATAGACTTGGAACAGCGCACCCAGCATGCAGCCGTTGAACAGCATCAGCAGCACCGTCGGCGCGGCGAAGGCAAATCCAAGGGCGAAGGCCAGGATTGCGACCTGGACGTTGTGGGTGAAAAGATAGGCGGCAAAGCCTGAGAGAAAGCCATTGTCGCCATCATAAAGCATCCTGCGCAGCAGCTCGGCCGAAGCGTCGGGGCCACGGCCGGCCGCCAGGCCCGACGGGATGATCGCGTCGAACCAGCCCTTGTCGGACGCTACCAGCCAGGCGCCGGCGCCGATGCCGACAAACATCAGCGCCACCGACACCAGCGTCTCGCGCCACAAGTCGCGGATGGCGCCGGGCCAGTCGTGCAGGAAGAAATCGGCTATGCGCTGCCGTAGTCCGCGGCGTGCCCCATAGAGATAGAAGTAACCTCGCAACGACAGGGATTCGAGATAAGCGATCAGCGCGCTGTCGAGGGATGTCGCTCTCGCCACCGAAAGGGAAGACAATGCCGAACGGTAGAGCAGCGGCAGCGACAGCAGTTCTTCCTCCGACAGCGCCCGCGGCGCGCGTTTCTCGACGCGGGCGAGAAGCGCCTCGAACGCCTTCCAGTCGGCCTCGCGCTCCCGGCGGAAGCTGGCCAGCGACTGGCGTACGGCATCACCGCGTACCGCATCGCCGGGTACTAGCGCGCTCACAACAGATCCTCCCGCTTGAGCTGCAGGTAGTGCTCGACCAGCGCCGGCCCCAGCCTTTGATGGTCGGCTTCGATCACATGCGCACCAAGCAGCCGCAACCGGCCGATAACGACCTGCCTTTCGCGCAAAAGCCCGCCGGCGACGACGGCGCGGGCCACATCCTCGCCGGACAAAGGCGGCATGTCGGCCAAGCTCTCCATCTCGACATCCCTGATCATCATGAACAGCACCAGATGCCGCTCGGTGAGCCGACCGACGGTGCGCAGCATCAATTCCGCGCTGATCGGATCGACGAAGTCGGTGAAGATGATCACCAGCGAGCGTCGGTCGAGCCGCGCCGCAAGCGTGGTTAGCGCCAGGGTGAAATTGGTCTCCTCGTTGGAATAGTCGATCTCCGCCGCCCGCTTCTGGATCATCGCGAAGCTGGCCGACCCGCGCACCGCGCCGCTCGTGACGCGCGGCCGCGCATCGAAGCTGAACAGGCTGACCATGTCGCCGCCCTTGAGCGCAACGAATGCCGACAGCAAGGCGGCCACCACCGCCCGGTCCACCTTCGGCACACCGTCGACCGGCTCGCACATCAAGCGTCCGCTGTCGATCGCCAGCACGATGTTGTTGTTCTCCTCGATGCGGAATTCGCGCGCCAGAAGCCTGCCGTGGCGGGCGCTGCGCTTCCAGTCGATCATCCGCCGGCCCATGCCGGGCTGGTAGTCCTTGAGCGCCTCGAATTCCCGGCCCTGGCCGGCCCGGCGCTGCGCATGCCCGTCGGGCAGCGCGTCGCGCTGCAGCAGCGTGATCGCCTGGTCGCGGGCGCTGCGGACGTCGGGCAACACTGCCACCTTGCTTTCCATCGGCAAGACGGCCTGGTTCCAGACCAGTCCGAACGGCCCGCGCCAGCGCACCCACAGACGATCGAAGCTGGCGATGCCGCGCCGCAGCGCCTGGAACTGAAGAACGAGCGATCCGCCGCCGCTGGTCGGAGCCAGGGGGCCGCCGGTGCCGCCCATCGGCGCCAGGCGCTCATCATGGCCGACGCGCGCCTCCAGGGCCCGCGTCCGGCCTGAAAAACGGGCGGCGACATGAACGGTGAACTGCCCGCCGACGCCGACCTGCGGCGGCGCGTGGAGGCTGGCGTCCAGCGATGCCCGCCCGCGTCCTGCCGCGGCGTCCACCGCCAGGAAGGCGAGGAGCACGCAGATCCACAACAATCCGAGATACCAGAGCGACGGCAGCGCCAGCGCGACCAGGAACGCCGGCACCGCGCCCGCCGCCGCCGTCCACACCGCTCGGCCGCTTGGATAGATCAACGCGGCGCTTCCGTCTGATCGACCAGGTCGGAGACGATCTGCTCGACCAGCCGACCATCGATCTGCGCGGCCGGGGACAGGATGACGCGATGGCGCAGCGCCGGCACCGCCAGCGCCTTGACGTCGTCGGGGATCACATAGGCGCGCCCGTCCAGCGCCGCCCGCGCCCGTGCCGCCCTGGCCAGCATGGCGCCCGCGCGTGGACTGGCGCCAACCTCCAAATCGGCGGTGTCGCGTGTGGCGCGCACCAGCGCCGCGATGTAGCCGACGACGTCGTCGACAAGGGTGACGGAGCCGACGGTTTCGAGCGCCTTCTCCAGTGTCTTGCGGTCCGCCTGGGCCTTGATGCCGTATTGCGCGATGTCGTGCGAGGCGGAGCCGCCGCCATGGTGGATGATGATGGCCCGTTCCTCCTCGGGGCCGGGATAGCTGACCCGGTGCTTGAACAGGAAGCGGTCGAGTTGCGCCTCGGGCAGGGGATAGACACCCTGATGCTCGATCGGGTTCTGGGTCGCGACCACCATGAAGTTGCGGCCCAGCGAATGCGTGGTACCGTCGAAGGTGACCGCATGCTCCTGCATCGCCTCCAGAAGTGCTGCCTGTGTCTTGGGCGGCGTGCGGTTGATCTCGTCGGCAAGCAAAAGGTCGCAGAAGATCGGACCGCGCGTCAGCGTGAACTGTCCGGTCTGGAAATTGTAGATGTTCGATCCGACGATATCGCCAGGCATCAGGTCCGGCGTGAACTGGATGCGCCCGTAGGCGACACCCAGAGCCTGGGCGAAGCAACGCGCGGTCATTGTCTTGGCCGTGCCCGGAGGGCCTTCCAGCAGGATATGCCCGCCGGCGAACAAGGCGATCAGCATCAGGTCGACCGTGTCGTGCTGCCCGGTGATCGCCTTGGCCACTTCTTCCCTGATCCGTGTTGCCAGGGCTTTCACATCATCGACGTTCACCGAGCCTCCTTGCCGTCCAATCGTGCAGCTGTTCCGCTGCCTCGTGCATTTGCGTCAGATTTTTCGCCTCGCCGACGGCTTGCGCACGCGCGGTGAATCCGTCGACCTCGTCCTTATCGCGAGTATCGAGCCAGTGGTCGAGCGCTTCTCCCTGCAGCCCATGCGGCGCTCCCAGCAGTGCGCCGGCGCGTACCCGGATCAAGGCCGCATAACGGCCTCCCAGTTCCTCGAGCCGCCCGGCGCGCCGCAACAGCATCGCCGTCGTATCCACCAGCGCGCGCTTGCCAAAGGCAATAGCGCGCAATTCGGCGCGCGGTGGGCCGAAACGGCCGAGGCCGTGCAGGAAAGCCAGCGCCGCCGCAGCCAGGATCGTCAGTGTCAGCGCCAGAAACGGCGGTTCGACCAACAGCTTGGCAAGGTCGTATTTTCGCCCCGCGCCATGCAGCGTGAGATCGAACATGACCGGGCCCTTTTCGGGTTGCAGCAATGCAATCAGGTCGAGCGCGGCTGCCGCCTTGGCGGAATCCCCAAGCGCGGCGTTGTTGATCAGGTCGGGGTCGGTCAGGACATAGAAAGGCTTGTCGTCCAGTTCGGTGAGCACAGCCTGTTCGTTGCCGGCTGCTATGATTGGACGCTCGTCCGCCACCCACTGCAATTCGTCGGGGGCGGCAACGAGCCGGCCTTCGATGTCGAGTTGCTGCATCGTGCTTTGGCCGACGCCGATCTTTGCATTGGCGATCCGGCCGAGCCATTGGTTCACCACCGCATCGGGCAATCGCCCGAATTTCATGTTCCATCCCTCGTGCTGCTCCAGCGGCAGGGTCTGCCATTTGGGCAGCACGAAGAGGGTATCCTGGTCCTGCCGAAGTTCGAGAATGTGGTCGAGCGCCGCGGGATCGCTCTCGGGCGAAATGGTGACGATCAGCAACATGTCGGTGCCGAGATCGTCCTCGTTTCGTGCCATGGCCGGCGTCTCGCCGGTCAGCCGCATCCATTCCGCCAGGCCGGCATAGCCGACGCCGCTTTTCGACAGCGGCGTGGCGCCGCCGTTGCCGGGTTGCCGGAAGTCGGGAGCATAGGTGGACAGCAGGAAGAAACCCGCTGCCGCAAGCAGGCTGGCGAAAATGCCCCAGAACAGCGTTCTTCGATTGAACGGCTCCTGTGCCGCTGATTCTACAAGCGTCGCGCTCATGTCCAGGCATCCCGGAAGACGAAACGCTCATAGGCGCCGCGTGCCTCCCGCCAGCCTTCGGCGCCGACCGGCCGACGTGCGAACAATGCGGCCTCGACGATGCGTGCGATCTCGGTAAACGCCGCGCGGGGCTTGGCGGGAACCGAAGCAGCAGCGGCGATGTCGCGCGCCGTGAGCGACGGCCGCAGGAAGTCCGGCAGCCGGGCGGCAATATCGGCGACGCTGCGGCGAAGCAGGAGATGGACCGCTTCGTCATAGTCGCCCCGCGCGGCCAGCGCGTCGGCTTCCGACAGCAGGATCTGCGCGGTGCCGGCGTCGGGACGCCATGCTTCCTCCGCCTCGGTGTCGCGCCGCGCGCGCTGCCACGGCAGGTGCCAGGCGACACCTTTCATCTCGAGGAAGACCAAGAGCAGGATGATCGCGGCACCTGATATCACCGCCCCCCAGAACAGATAGATCATGTAGGGACCGAGCGACGACAACAGGTCAAGCAGCGGCTTCAGCCAGTCGGGTGGCTGGGAAGGCACATAGGCCGGCAGGTCGAACTGGATCGACTTATCCGAGATCAGCTGCTCATGCGCTTTTGCCAGCCATTCGGCTTCCGCTGTGCCTGGCTGTGCCACTGCCAACCGCTCCCCTGCAACCTGTGGTTCCCCAGCCGACACTGACAATGCACAACGGCAATTGCAAGTGGACTAGACGCCGACCTCCAATGTTGGCACATTTAATGTGGGGATCACCAGCCGATATGCGGTGACTAAGCGGGGGACGCATCATGGTTTCAACGACATTGGAACGGCCGGACAAGTTTCGCATCGGCAGGGTTTTCAACGACAGCTTTGCTGTCATCAGCCGCAATATCGGTCTGTACCTTGGACTCGCGCTGCTGTTCTCAGGCCTGCCGGCGATAGTTCTCCGACTCTGGACCGAATCGACCTTGAGCGGGACTGCACTGGGCGACCCGACCGCGGTGGCCGATCCTAGTATGATGTTTTGGAATTCTTCCGTCGGCATTGCCGCCGGATTAATATCCTTTATCCTGTCGCTGCTGCTCCAGTCGGCACTCGTGCGGGCGACGATCGAGGATTTGAACGGCAAACGGCCGTCCTTTGGCGACTGCATCCAGATAGCCATCCGATATTTGCTCCCAACCCTGGGGATCGGCCTGCTCGTAGTGCTGGGGGCGGGCCTTGCTTCATTAGCTCTGCTGGTCCCCGGGATCATATTGTGGCTTGGTTGGTCGGTGGCTATTCCGGTTCTGATACAGGAGCGCCTAGGTGTGCTCGGCAGCATGTCGCGCAGCCGCGTCCTGACCAAGGGCAGCCGCTGGGCGCTATTTGGTCTTTTCCTTATCCTTATGATCATCACGATGGTCATTCAGTCGGTGATGGCGGCTATCATTCTCCTGCTAGACGGAATTGTCGCCGATGTGGCGGCAGCCATGCTGTCGACCGTGGTTTCTATGGTGCTGTCGGTAGCCACGGCGGTCAGCTATGTCGAATTGCGTCAGGTGAAGGAAGGCGCCAGTGTCGAAGAGCTGGCGGAAATCTTTTCATAGCGGCAAGGCCGCCTTCATCGCATCAGGATCGGCCTGGACTGGACAGGTTACATCATGTCTTCAGTGACACTGGAACGACCGGACAAGTTTCGCATCGGCAGGGTTTTCAACGACAGCTTTGCTGTCATCAGCCGCAACGCCGTGCTTTGCTTAGGACTTGCGGCATTGTTTTCGGGTTTGCCGACTCTTGTTTTTCAACTTTGGGCGTTGAGACAGGACCCGGCCGTCCCCTTCGACCCGAGCACTTTCGGCGAGCAGAACCTGGTATTCGGCTATACCGCCGTCACGATGGGCGCCGGCCTTGTTTCCTACATCCTGTCGCTGTTGCTCCAGTCATCGCTGGTGCGTGCCACCATCGAGGACCTGAACGGCAAGCAGCCTTCATTCGGTGACTGCATCGCGAAAGCAGTCTCCTTTCTCTTGCCGACGTTCGCCATTGCCCTGTTGGTTGGTTTAGGCGTGGGCCTCGGTTTTATGCTTCTTATCGTGCCTGGCATCATGTTGGCGCTCCGTTGGTCGGTCGCGGTACCGGCACTGGTGCAAGAGCGGCTCGGCGTATTCGGCTCGATGGCGCGCAGCCGCGATCTGACCAAGGGAAGCCGCTGGGCGCTGTTCGGCCTGTTCATTATCCTGATCATTATCGCAATTGCCATCGAGTTGGCGCTCGGCACTGTAGCCGCACTGTTTGGAGGGGGGATAGTGGGTGCTGTGGTGGACGCATTGGTGACGAGTGTAACATCTATGGTGATGTCGATCGCCACCGCGGTCAGCTATGTCGAGTTGCGGCAGGTTAGGGAAGGCACCAGCGTCGACGAACTGGCGGAGATCTTCTCCTGACGCGAGAGGTCGCCTACCACATCATGAACGAAGCGACATCCGCGTCGGAGACCTTGCCTGCGCTCACGTCGGCGATTGCCTGGTCGACGATCGCCGCGCCCTCAGTGACCTCGTCCTCGGTCAGTGTCAGCGGCGGCATGAACTCGAGCACATTGGCCTTCAGCCCGACATAGGTGAAGGCCGCACCCAGTTCGTAACCGCGATAGATGATCTTGGCCGTCGTCGTCGCCGCGACCGGCTCGCGCGTCTTGCGGTCGGGATGTTGTTGAGAGCGGCGGCATCGGCGAAGACAGCGCAAGCGCCGCTGTAGCACCAGCAGGCAGCATTCCCCCGCGGCAGGGGTGACAGCGGCAGACAAGTATCGTATATTGACATAAATATGTCTTTATGTGACTTAAGCGCGACTGTCGCCACGAGGATGGAAAATGTCGCAAAACCCTTCATCGCTCGACGACCTGTTCGGTCCCGTCGCGGCTAAGCCCGACGGTTCGGAAGTCCTTGCGGCCCTGACGGCGGCGGCGCGCGAACGCATCCTCATCCTCGACGGTGCCATGGGCACGCAGATCCAGGGCATGGGCTTCGACGAGAGCCACTTCCGTGGCGACAAATTCGCGGAGTGCGCCTGCCATCAGCAGGGCAACAACGACCTGCTGATCCTGACGCAGCCTAGGGCGATCGAGGAGATTCACTATCAATACGCCATCGCCGGGGCGGACATCCTTGAAACCAACACCTTCTCCTCGACCTCCATCGCCCAGGCGGATTACGGCATGGAGGATGCGGTCTACGCGCTGAACCGCGACGGTGCGCGACTGGTGCGCAGGGCAGCGGTGAGGGCTGAGCAGCAGGATGGCAAGCGGCGTTTCGTGGCCGGCGCGCTGGGGCCGACCAACCGCACCGCCTCGATGTCGCCGGACGTCAACAATCCTGGCTACCGCGCCGTGACATTCGACGAATTGCGCCTCGCTTATGGCGAGCAACTGCGCGGTCTCATCGACGGCGGCGCCGACATCATCCTGATCGAGACCATTTTTGATACGCTGAACGCCAAGGCGGCGATATTCGCGTGCAATGAGATATTCATCGAGAAGGACGTGTATCTGCCGGTCATGATCTCCGGCACGATCACCGACCTGTCCGGCCGCACGCTGTCCGGCCAGACGCCGACGGCGTTCTGGCATTCGGTCCGTCACGCCAACCCGTTCACGATAGGCCTCAATTGCGCGCTGGGCGCCAAAGCAATGCGCGCGCATCTGGACGAAATATCAGGCGTCGCCGACACCTTCACCTGCGCCTATCCGAATGCCGGTCTGCCCAATGAATTCGGCCGTTATGATGAGAGCCCGGAATTCATGGCCGCGCAGATCGAGGATTTCGCGCGCGACGGCCTGGTCAATGTCGTCGGCGGCTGCTGCGGCTCGACGCCGGATCACATCCGCGCCATCGCACAGGCGGTGAAGACATATCCGCCGCGCGCTGTTCCCGCCATCGAACCGAAGATGCGCCTGTCGGGACTCGAGCCGTTCACGCTGACCGACGAGATTCCGTTCGTCAATGCCGGCGAGCGGACCAATGTCACCGGCTCGGCCAAGTTCAGGAAGCTGATCACGGCGGGCGACTATGCCGCCGCGCTCGACGTCGCACGCGACCAAGTCGCGAATGGCGCGCAGATCATCGACATCAATATGGACGAAGGCCTGATCGATTCGAAGAAGGCGATGGTCGAATATCTCAGCCTGATCGCCGCCGAGCCTGATATCGCCCGCGTTCCCGTGATGATCGACAGTTCCAAATGGGAGATCATCGAAGCCGGCCTGAAATGCGTACAAGGCAAGCCGCTGGTGAACTCCATTTCCATGAAGGAAGGCGAGGAAGCGTTCCTGCATCATGCCAGGCTGGTGCGAGCCTATGGCGCTGCGGTGGTCGTCATGGCCTTCGACGAGGACGGTCAGGCTGACACGCAGGCGCGCAAGGTCGAAATCTGCACCCGCGCCTACAAGCTTTTGACCGAGCAGGCCGGATTCCCGCCCGAGGACATCGTTTTCGACCCGAACATCTTTGCCATCGCCACCGGCATCGATGAGCACAACAATTACGGCGTCGACTTCATCGAAGCGACCAGGCAGATCACCGCCACGCTTCCGCACGTCCACATATCGGGCGGCGTGTCGAACCTCTCCTTCTCGTTCCGCGGCAACGAGCCGGTGCGCGAGGCCATGCATGCCGTGTTCCTCTACCACGCCATCCAGGCCGGCATGGACATGGGCATCGTCAACGCCGGACAGCTTGCCGTCTACGACACCATCGATCCGGAATTGCGCGAAGCCTGCGAGGATGTCGTCAACAACCGTCAGCCGACGGGCGGCGGCACGGCGACCGAACGCATGCTGGAACTCGCCGAACGTTTCAAGGGCACGGCGGGCAAGGAGGCGCAGGAACGCGATCTCGCCTGGCGCGACTGGCCGGTCGAGCAGCGCATTTCGCACGCACTGGTCAACGGCATCACCGAATTCATCGACCAGGACACGGACGAAGCACGACGTGCCGCCGAGCGCCCGCTGCATATCATCGAAGGTCCTTTGATGGCAGGAATGAATGTCGTCGGCGACCTGTTCGGCGCAGGAAAAATGTTCCTGCCGCAAGTGGTGAAATCCGCCCGCGTCATGAAGCAGGCCGTTGCCGGCCTGCTTCCGCACATGGAGGCGGAGAAGCTGGCGAACGCCGCCAACGGTGTTGACACCGGCGAGCGCCAGACCGCCGGAAAGATCCTGATGGCGACGGTGAAGGGCGATGTGCACGACATCGGCAAGAACATCGTCGGCGTGGTTCTGGCCTGCAACAATTACGAGATCATCGACCTCGGCGTCATGGTGCCGGCGGCGAAGATCCTGCAGACGGCGCGCGAGCAGCAGGTCGACATCATCGGCCTATCCGGCCTGATCACGCCCTCGCTCGATGAGATGGTGCACATGGCCGCCGAGATGGAGCGCGAAGGTTTTGACATTCCGCTGCTGATCGGCGGCGCGACGACCAGCCGCGTGCATACGGCGGTAAAAATCCATCCGCGCTATATCAGGGGCCAGACGGTCTACGTCACCGATGCCAGCCGCGCGGTCGGGGTGGTATCGGCACTGCTGTCGAACGAGACCAGGGGCGGCTATGTCGACAATGTTCGTGCCGAGTACAAAAAGGTTGCCGATGCGCATGCGCGCAGCGAAGCCGACAAGCAGCGCTTGCCGCTCGCCAAGGCGCGGGCCAACGCCCACAGGATCGACTGGTCGGCCTACGCGCCGCCGAAGCCGTCCTTCCTCGGCCTGAAAGTCTTCGAAGGCTGGGATCTGGCCGAGCTCGCGCGCTATATCGATTGGACGCCGTTCTTCCAGACCTGGGAGCTGAAGGGGCGTTACCCGAAAATCCTCGACGACGAGGCGCAAGGACCGGCGGCACGCCAGCTCTTCGAGGACGCCCAGGCGATGCTGGCCAAGATCATCGCGGAAAAATGGTTCGCGCCGAAGGGGGTCATCGGCTTCTGGCCGGCGAATTCCGTCGGCGACGACATCAGGCTGTTCACCGACGATAAGCGCTCGCAGGAGCTGGCGACCTTTTTCACGCTGCGCCAGCAGCTGACCAAGCGCGACGGCAAGGCGAATGTCGCCCTCTCGGATTTCGTCGCACCTGCCGACAGTGGCAGGGCCGACTATCTCGGCGGCTTCATCGTTACCGCCGGCATCGAGGAAGCAGCGATCGCCGAGCGCTTCGAGCGGGCCAACGACGACTATTCGTCGATCATGGTCAAGGCCTTGGCCGATCGTTTCGCCGAGGCCTTCGCCGAGCGTCTGCACGAACGCGTGCGCAAGGAGTTCTGGGCCTATGCGCCGGATGAGGATCTGGCGCCGGACGAACTGATCGGCGAACCCTATCGCGGCATTCGCCCGGCGCCCGGCTATCCGGCGCAGCCCGACCACACCGAGAAAGCGACGCTGTTCCGCCTGCTCGACGGCGAGCGCAACGCCGGCGTCAGCCTGACCGAAAGCTTTGCGATGTGGCCGGGCTCCTCCGTGTCCGGCATCTACCTGTCGCATCCCGAAAGCTATTATTTCGGCGTGGCCAAGGTCGAACGCGACCAGGTCGAGGATTACGCGCGCCGCAAGGCCATGCCGCCCGCCGAGGTCGAGCGCTGGCTCGGCCCTATACTCAACTATGTGCCGGCGCAGGGACTTGACGCAGCCGCGTGAAATCGCGTCGCGAGGCTGATAGGGCGAGGAGCCGGCACCTCCAAGACAGCAGCCTTGTCCTGATTGCGCGCTCGTTCTGCACAGACACGTGATTGGCACGTCCGCCTTGGCCAGGGCGGTGGTGAGCCTGGCCTGCAGCGGTGGTGCACCGGCCCCGCCTCGGATTGACGCGCGATCCTTTAGCTGCAAAGTATATTAACGTTCTGTTTACCAAATGTTGGTCGCGGCAGGACTTGGGGGACAATTTGGAACCGTTTCTGGGTGCGAACCGCCTAAATTGGGATGATCGGGCCGAACTGCATTCGACCGACACCACGGGCAGCTACCACATCGAAAATGTACTGGCAGGCGGATCCAATCTCTATGAGCTGGAAACGCGCGAGGTCGGTGATATCATCGGCAAGGATATCGTCCATTTGCAATGCCATATCGGGCTCGACACAATCAGCTTGAAGAATCTGGGTGCGGGCAGCGTGACCGGCCTCGACTTTTCACCGACCGCGATCGCGGCGGCACGGGATTTCGCTGCGAAGGCAGGCACGGATGTACGTTTCGTGGAAGCGCCACTGTTCGAGGCAGTCGAAGCGCTCGGCCGAACCTTTGACATCGCTTACGTTACCTGGGGTTCGGTAAACTGGCTGGACGACGTGTTCCGCTGGGCGAGGGTGGTTGCCGATCTCCTGCGGCCCGGCGGCCGGCTCTATCTGGCCGAGGGCCACCCGTTGATGTTCCAGTGTGACCGCAAGGCAGCGGCGCTGGCGTTCAAGCACGACTGGCGAACGCCAATAGCTCGACCCCTCGCGTGGAACGAGGAACGGACCTATACCGGCGACGACCGCATCTTGAAACATCCGCGCTACTATGAGTGGATTCATCCGGTCAGTGACGTGGTGAACGCGTTGATTGCAGCTGGGCTGACGCTTGATTTTCTCAATGAGCATGACACGGTTTCGTGGCAGCACTTTTCATTTGCCGTGCGGGCCGGCAAGGATATGTACGGCTTGCCTGAGAACTCTCCCAAGATCCCAATGGCCTATTCCATTGGCGCGACGAAGCGTAGCGTCGGCAAGATACCATACCTTGTTACTCCCAAGACGATTGAGGGCCACTAATCCCGCTATTGATCCAGTTTTGCATTGTCATTGCGGAGTTATGTTCTTCCGAGGTCTACGCATGATGATGTTCGGATCCGGCGCCTCAAATTGTGCAACGGCGCTCGCCGTGTCCGCGATCTTGCGAGCAAGCCGCTAGTCAGCATTTTTTCATGTCGATCCGCTTCGCGGTCGCGCAGCGGCGGACCATCGATCCCCCATAGGCTCCCCAGAATTGCTCGAACGGTAGTTTCGACACCATAGCTGGCGTCGGTCACGGCAAGCAGATCCAAGATATCAAGCGGAGCCGCAGGTCCGTTCCAGCACTCCGGTGCCAGCGATCGAAAAGTGCAAAAGTTTTAGGACCCGTGAAGGTCAAAATTAAATACTTGAAAGCTAATATTCCATCGTCGGGTCGACCAGAGAATTCGACTGGCAGCTGAGGAATCGCTTATTGGCTCTTTTCCGCGCTAGGTTCGGCGGTGTTAAGAAGGCTGTTTTTTCGTCGGCAAATATTCCGGCGGCAATGGCCGTTCTGGTTATTGCCATTAGCGCAGTATTTGCGGACCACCAGAACAAAGTCGTTTCGGACCAAGCCGCCCGTGCGGATGTCCTGGCCAAGGTCAATCTTATCCGCGCCAAGCTCGAAGGTAACATCAACGGAAACCTTCAACTCGTGCAGGGACTGGTCGCGGCGGTCGTGACTGAGCCCTATATGGAGCAGCAACGCTTCGCCTCGCTCGCGAGTAACCTGTTTGGCGGGGACTCGCAATTGAAGAACATTGCCGGCGCGCCCGATCTGGTTATCTCCCTGATGTACCCGATGAAGGGCAACGAGAAGGCGATGGGCCTCGACTACCGCAAGGACGAGTGGCAGCGTGCGGGCGCGCTAAGGGCGCGAGACGAGCGCAAGCTCATTCTTGCCGGTCCCGTCAACTTGAGGCAGGGAGGGCAAGGCTTCGTCGGTCGTATTCCGGTCTTTGTACGGCGTGCGGGCAACACTGAAAGGTTCTGGGGCATCATTTCGGCCGTTGTCGACGTGCAGCGCCTTTATAAGGCGAGCGGCCTGCTTGACGATGATCTCGGGATTGACATAGCGCTGATCGGCAAGGACGCTCTCGGTTCAGGTGGAGAACAATTCTTCGGCAATGAGGGCGTCGTCAAAAGCGATCCGGTGACGGCCGAAATTCTGCTCCCGTCCGGTTCATGGCGGATCGCAGCCATTCCCAAGAACGGCTGGCCTTCGACGCCCGACAACGCGTGGTTCTTGCGCGCAATCATGGCGGTGGCCGGGGCGCTGGTCGTGATCCCCTTCCTGGTTACAGGTCGCCTGATTGGCGAGAGACAGCGCAACTATGCGGAACTGCGTCGATTGTCGAGGCGCCTGGAACTCGCTCTGGAAGCGTCGGCTATTGGCGTTTGGGAACACGATCTCGCGACCAACGAACTTACGTGGGATGATCGCGTCAATGAAATATACGGCAAACCAACCGGGGAGCGCCGCGGCTACCCGGACTGGGCGGGAGCAATCCACCCGCATGATTTGGCTGGCGCCAACGCAGATTTCGACAGTGCGGTGGCCGGCGGCGGACCATATTTGTCGGAGTACCGGATTATTCGTTCGGATGGCGAGATTCGTCATGTTCGATCCAAGGCGATTATCTATCGAGTCGCGAACGACACCCCGAAAATGATTGGCGCGGAATGGGATGTGACAGCCGATGTCCTGCTGAACAAGGATCTGGTTCGCGCAAAACAGCTTTCCGAGTCGAAAAATGCCGAACTCGAGTTGGCCAAGGCGCGCATAGAGCACATTGCGCTTCACGATTCGCTGACCGGTTTGCCCAACCGGCGTTACCTCGACCAGGTGCTGGAAGATTACGCAGCCAACGCCAGGCGCTCCGGCGGGTATGCGGCACTGCTTCACATAGATCTGGACCGGTTCAAGCACATCAACGATACGCTTGGCCACGCCGCAGGTGACGCAATGCTTGTTCACGCGTCAACTGTCCTCCGATCCAAGGTCGATGGTGAGGGATTTGTCGCTCGCATCGGAGGAGACGAATTCATCGTCCTGTGTGTGGTGCATGACGATATCAAGCAACTGGCGCTGCTCGCTGACCGCGTCATCAGCCAGATGCGCGAGCCCGTCTACTATAAGGGCCATCGATGCCGTTTTGGTGTGAGCGTGGGAATTGCAGCTGATAACGGAAAAGATATCGAAGCCAAACACCTGCTGGTTAACGCTGACATCGCGCTTTATCGGGCAAAGAGGCGTGGGCGCAATCGATACGAATTCTTCACTGAGGCGATGCAAAGCGAAATCGTCGACACAAAACGGATTGCCGACGAAATTCTCGGCGGCCTTGAGCGCAACGAGTTCATTCCCTTCTACCAGCCGCAATTTGACGCAAAAACGCTCGAAATTGTTGGGGTTGAGGCGCTGGCGCGATGGAGACACCCGGAGAAGGGTATTTTGGCGCCCGATGTCTTCCTGAGGACTGCGGAAGAACTGAATGTCGTCTCGATCATCGATCGAACCATACTGGAGCAATCTATTTTTGATTTCGAAGCATGGTCTGCTGCGAATATTCGCATTCCGCGGGTATCAGTCAATGTTTCGGCACGGCGTCTTCAAGATGACGAACTCATAAAGAGTCTGACGAAACTAAATATTAGGAAAGGAACGGTTTCGTTCGAGCTTGTTGAGTCAATTTTCCTTGACGAAAATGATGATTTTGTTACCTGGAATGTTGAGCAGATAAAAGAACTCGGCATCGATGTAGAAATAGACGATTTTGGTACTGGTTATGCCTCTATAGTCAGCTTGCTCAAGCTGCAGCCTCGCCGGCTGAAGATAGATCGCCAGCTGGTCATCCCAATTGTCAAATCGCCGCAACGAAGGCAGGTCGTCTCGTCGATCATTGAAATCGGCAAGTCCCTTGGTATCGAGGTCGTGGCGGAAGGTGTCGAGACGATGGAGCACGCACGGATACTTAAGAGCCTGGGCTGCGACATACTGCAGGGTTATGCCTTCGGGCAGGCGTTGGATTCCGACGGACTAAAGGCCTTTGTTCGATCTCGACGTCTGCGCGCGGTCAGCTAACTGCCAGACGCCGCCTCGGGGCCTCCGGCAGGGAAGCGGCTCGATCGAAGTTCGCACCACTACAGACGCTGCCTGCAGCGGTGTGTGACTGGCTTGGTGCGTGAATCTGTCTTTCGACGGGTTCAGTCTCGGCGATGGATTCGCATCTCGATGATGTTGCTGTCGACCAGCGACTGCACTCCCGCGCTTCCGATGCCTGAAGAGTATTCCCAGTGGCATGGGAGGACGAAGCGACCCGGGCGAATACACCTTCAACGTAGGCATCTGGGCATTCGCCGATTACTGCGGCGTCGACGAAGGCCACGAGGTTGTAGAGCATGCGGAAATAGTGGCCAAGCTCTGTGTTGTGCTCCTCGTAAAAGGATTCGCACGACGCTGATCCATGTTGCAGTCGTGTTGCGCTGACAGCAAGGGGAGGGGCCGGGACATGCCCGGAAAGGAAGGTTTAACGCAATAGGACGCGAAAACCCATGCAACACGCCCCCATCATGGCGACGCTAACTAACTGCCTATTTGATTGAGTAAATAACTGGCTGGGGAACCTGGATTCGAACCAGGACTAACGGAGTCAGAGTCCGTGGGTCTACCGTTAACCTATTCCCCAGCAGGCGCGGTTGAAGAAAACCGCGCGCGCAGGGCGACGATGTCGCCGCGCGTGCCTTGTAGCCGCCGCCGGAAAATAGTCAAGCCTGCCCAGGCATTTCAATCGGCGCGATTGCTTCAGGTTTTGACTTGCCCTCACTCTTGCCCATTCCGGGGCGAGCCGCTTGTCTCGTGGGCTCTCCCTTCTCCCCTTGTGGGAGAAGGTGGCCGAGCGAAGCTCGGTCGGATGAGGGGTGTTCCAGCTTGGCATCGCCGCGTTCCGTCCAACACCCCTCATCCGGCTCGGCGCTGCGCGTCGATCCACCTTCTCCCACAAGGGGAGAAGGAAGAAGGGGCGGTGCCCCTCAATTCTCACCCCGCCCGAGCTGCGAGTGCTCAAAATACAGCACCACGCCGAGCGCGATCAGCAGCGGGATGATCAGGTAGAACAGCCGGAACACCAGCAGCGCCGCCAGCACGCCGACCGGGTCCATATGCGAAAGCCCGGCGAGAAACACGACCTCGAACACGCCGAGCCCGCCCGGCGCGTGCGAGATCTGGGCGATCGAGAACGACACCAGGAAGACGCCGAGCACGACGAAATAGCCGGGATTGCCTGATACGGGCAGGGCGAAGAAGATGATCGCCGCCGCCGCCAGCAATTCGATCGGGCCGATCAGCAATTGCCGCGCGACGATTGGCAGCGCCGGATAGTGGATCTGGAAGCTGCCGATCTTCAGCGGCCTGAGATGCAGCCAGCTGCCGAAGACATAGGCAGCCACCAGCAGCAGCATCGCGACGCCCGCGGCCATGGTCAGACCATGGTGTGGTACGCCGGAGAACCGGTCGATGATTTCAGGCTCGAAGACCAGCACGAGGCCGGAGACGAGGATCGTCGACAGCACGAAGGTAATCCAGCAGATCGCCACCAGAATGCCGACATCCTGTCCGATCAGCCCCCTGGTTCCGTAGGCGCGGTAGCGGATCACCGCGCCTGAAAATACCGAGCCGCCGATATTGTGCGACAGCGCGTAGGTGGTGAAGGAGCACAGGGTGACGAACAGCCAAGAGACTCGTCTGCCAATATGCAGGAGCGCGATGTGGTCGTAGCCGGCCAGCGACGCATAGGCGATGACCGAGCTCAGCGCGGCGAGCACCCAGCCGCGGGCAGGGATGGCGACGATGCCGTCCCAGACGTCGTCGAGCGAAATACCGCGCAGCTCGTGCAGCAGCAGCCACAGCGAGAAGACGACCGCCGCGATGCCGACGACCGGCCAGAAATAGCGCCTCCAATTCATGGCGTGACGATCATGCGTTGCAGCCCCGTTGCCCTTTTCCGGTTCGCGTCAGGAAAACTGCCCGCAATTCCGAATGTTTCCATTCCCGCCATTTCAGAAATGCCTTATCGAAGCCGGCTATTCAACCGGCAAGGCGCGCTGCGGAGGGAGAAGGAAAGGCTGGCGATCCTTCGCGCCCCCCTCTGTCCTGCCGGACATCTCCCCCACTTGGGGGGAGATCGGCCGTCACCGCCGCTTTCGCCAATCCCCACCGTCGCAGAAACCGGCGGAGCGCCAAAGCTGCCAATCTCCCCCTTGTGGGGGAGATATCCGGCAGGACGGAGGGGGCGCTGTCCCGCCATGATCGGGCCGAGCGGAGCGCGAGACAATGCCGCCGGCAAAATTCGGCCCCTGCGCTCTTGGTGATCCGGCGCGGCGCTGCTAATCTGTCGGCAACTTAGAACACATGAAAGCGCCTGCTGCGTCCGGTCTCCGGTTCGCGCGGCGCCGGAAGGAACTGAAGTGGAAGACCACGACACCGGCGCCGGCGCGCCGGAAGTGGGCGTGTCCAGGGCTTCGCCGCCGCCTTCAGGCCAGGCAAGCCCACCCGCCGGCTGGCAGAATGGCCGCCCGGTGCAGGCTTGGTCCGGTCATGGACCGGCAGGCGACGCGTCCCAACATCAAAATGGCCAGCAGAAGGCCAAGACCAGGAAGCGGCGAAAACGTCGGCGCGGCCGCAAGGTCTTTGTGCGCGATGACGCTCACCTCGCAGCGGCCGGACTGTCGGCGCCCGTCGCCATCGGCGCGCCACCCAGCCGTCCGCCCGAGGCGATTGTCGCGCCTTCGCCCTCAGCTGTGCCAAGCAGGCCGGAGCAGGATGTCCGCCGCCCGCCGCTGCAGGAGCTGCCGGTGTTTGCCGCGCTTGACCTAGGCACCAACAATTGCCGGCTGCTGGTGGCGGTGCCGACGCGGTACGGCCAGTTCCGCGTCATCGACGCCTTCTCGCGCATCGTCAGGCTGGGCGAGGGCCTCACCGCCAATGGCCGGCTTGGGCAGCCGGCGATGGACCGAGCGGTCGAGGCGCTGAAGATCTGCGGCGACAAATTGCGCAGCCGCAAGATCAGGAAGGCCCGGCTGATTGCCACCGAGGCCTGCCGCACGGCCGCAAACGGCGCCGACTTCCTCGACCGCGTCGAGCGGGAGGCCGGATTGAAGCTTGAGATCATCGACCGCCAGACCGAGGCGCGGCTGGCGGTTTCGGGCTGCGGCTCGCTGGTCGACCGCGACACGCAAGGCGTCGTCCTGTTCGACATCGGCGGCGGCTCCTCGGAAATCGCGCTGATCGATCTCACCGGCCACCGCTCGCCGAGGCTCGCCAACCACATCGTCTCCTGGACGTCGCTGCCGGTCGGCGTGGTCTCGCTGGCCGAGCGCTTCGGCGGCCGCGCCGTCACCCGCGAGATCTTTGCCGCCATGGTCGAGGATGTGGCTGTGCGCCTGCACGCCTTCGACGGGCGCGACCGGCTGAGCCATGTGCTCGCCAGCCCAAAATTTCACCTGCTCGGCACCTCGGGCACGGTGACGACGCTGGCCGGCGTCCACCTTGACCTGGAACGCTACGACCGCCGCCGGGTTGACGGGCTGTGGATGGACCGCGACAGCGTCGACCGCATGGTCGAAAAACTGGTCGGCTGGGATTTCCAGCAGCGCGTCGCCAATCCTTGCATCGGAGCCGATCGCGCCGATCTGGTGCTGGCCGGCTGCGCCATCCTGGAAGCGATCCGCGCGGTGTGGCCGTCGGAGAGGCTGCGCGTCGCCGACCGCGGCCTGCGCGAGGGCATATTGAGCGAATTGATGGCTGACGACGGCGTCTGGCGCAACAATGGGCGTGGCAGGCAATGACCAAGAAACCGGAAAAACCAGGCTCTGCCGGCATTCGTGTGCTGAAGACGCGGATCAAGAAGAAAAGCGGCCTGAAGGAATCGTCGCGCCGCTGGCTGCAGCGTCACATCAACGATCCCTATGTCCAGCGCTCCAAGGCCGACGGCTACCGTTCGCGCGCGGCTTACAAGCTGATCGAGATCGACGACAAGCACCATCTGCTCAAGCCCGGCATGAAGGTCATCGACCTTGGTGCGGCACCCGGCGGCTGGTGCCAGGTCGCCGCCGCGCGCACGAAATCGACGGCCGAACATCCGCATGTCGTCGGCATCGACTATCTGGAGATGGATGCGGTGCCCGGCGCGCCGGTGTTGTTGATGGATTTTCTCGACCCGCAGGCGCCGGAAAAGCTCGCCGAAACGCTGGGCGGCCAACCTGACATTGTGCTCTCCGACATGGCGGCGCCGACCACCGGCCATCGCCGGACCGATCACATCCGCACCATGTATCTGTGCGAGGTGGCGGCCGATTTCGCCCTGTCGGTGCTCAAGCCGGGCGGCCATTTCCTCGCCAAGACCTTTCAGGGCGGCGCCGAAAACGAGCTGCTCGCCAGGCTCAAGCAGAATTTCCGCTCGGTCCATCACGTCAAGCCGCCGGCCTCGCGGGATGAGTCGGTCGAGCTTTATCTGCTGGCGAAGGATTTTAAGGGTTAGCGTCTTTTCCTTCTCCCCTTGTGGGAGAAGGTGGCCTCGCCCACGGGTCTTGCCTCCGGCAAGCCCGAGGACAGGCTCCGCGAGGTCGGATGAGGGGTGTTCCAGCTTGGCAACACGCTTGCAGTTTTCGTCGCCTCGTTTCTTCCAACACCCCTCATCCGTCTCGGCGCTGCGCGCCGATCCACCTTCTCCCACAAGGAGAGAAGGGAAGGAGCCTCAACTCCCCGGTGGACCCACCCCCAGCGTCTTCGGCGTAGTCAGCCCGCCATATCCCGATACGGCGTTGCCGGCGTCCGGCGCCAGCCGCATGAACGACAGCGATGCGGCGGCCGACACGGCCGCGACGATGAAGAACGCGATGTGGAAGTCGCTCAGCGTCAGCGGCCCGCCATGGATTGCCGTCGACACTTCCAGGATGCCGCCTGCCAGCGCCACGCCGAGCGCGATCGACAGCTGCTGGAACACCGCGGCGATCGGCGTTGCCCTGCTGGTGTCGGCGGTCGAAATCTCGGCATAGGCTAGCGCGTTGATGCCGGTGAAGAACATCGAGCGGATGAAGCCGCCGGCAAGCAGGGCGGCGAGGATCAGCAGATAGGGCGTGTCGGGCGTGAACAAGCCGTTGATGGCGATCGACGCCGCCGCGATCAGCGAGCCGAAGATCAGCACGCGGCGGAAGCCGGCGACCCTGAAGATCAGCGCCGTGACGAATTTCATGCCGATGGCGCCGACCGCCGCCACGAAGGTGATCATCCCCGACTGGAACGGCGTCAGCCCGAAGCCGATCTGGAACATCAGCGGTAAAAGGAAAGGCACGGCGCCGATGCCGATGCGGAACAGCCCGCCGCCGAGGACCGAGGCGCGGAACACCTAGTTACGGAACAGGTCGAGCGCCAGCAGCGGATTCCTGGCGCGGCGCGCATGCAGGAGGTAAAGCACCGCCGACACCAGCCCGACAGCCACGGTGAGAAAGCCGGCAATCGGCGGCAAAGCGGGCAGGCTGACCACCGACAGGCCGAATACGATGCCCGATGCCGCCAACCCGCTCAGCACGAAGCCGATGAAGTCGAGCTGCGGCGTCTGCGCCGGCCCGGTGTCCGGCAGGAAGCGCGTTGCGAGCCAGATGCCGATCAGCCCAATCGGCACATTGATCAGGAAGATCCAGTGCCAGGTGAAATAGGTGGTGATGAAGCCGCCAACCGGCGGACCGACGAGCGGCCCGACCAGCGCTGGGATGCTCAGCCAGGACATGGCGGCGACAAGCTCGCTTTTCGGCGTGGCGCGCACCAGCACAAGGCGTCCCACCGGCGTCATCATGGCGCCGCCAATGCCTTGCAGGAAGCGCGACATCACGAAAGCCGGCAGCGAATTGGACACCGCGCAAGCGACCGAACCGACGATGAACACGGCGATCGCCGCGCGAAACACGTTCTTGGCGCCGAAGCGGTCGGCCATCCAGCCGCTGATCGGAATGAACACCGCCAGCGACACCAGATAGGCGGTCAGCGCCAGCTTGAGCGCGACCGGGCTGGTCTGGAGGTCGATGGCGATCGCCGGCAGCGACGTTGCGATAACGGTCGAATCCATGTTTTCCATGAAAAGAGCGACCGCCAGGATAAGCGGAATGGTGCGGTTCATGGAGCGCGTCCGGATTTGAATGTTGCGCCGTCGATTGCCGGGTCCAGGGGGCAAGCCGGCAGGCAGGGCGGTTACCACGGCTTAGGTCGGATGTCGCCTTACTTTGCCGTCACATTTGTGCGACCAGGGCAGCGGTGCCAGTCCGGAGCCCTGCGAAGAATGGCGCCGAAACAAAAAACCCGCCTCGCGGCGGGTCGTTGGCGCAATCAGCACCATGAATAAATTCCTAGCATAACTGCCGTCACAAAGCAAGGGATTCGCGAGCCCGCGTCCGGGATAATCGCTTCGGACTTGCCAAGACCTGGGTTCCTCGCCCACCGCGAAGCGGGGGAGAGGTGGCCGCCCACGGGTCTTGCCTTTGGCAAGCCCGAGGACAGGCTCCGCGGCCGGAGAGGGGGCTTTCGTAGGGCGCGGTTCCCCCTCTCCGTCTCGGCTTCGCCGAGCCACCTCTCCCCCACTTTGCGTGGTGGCGAGGAACCCAACCTGGAATGAAGCCGCGATCTTTCTGTCCTGCCGGACATCTCCCCCGCAAGGGGATGCCGCTTCGGCTTCCGCCAATCACCAGCGGCGAACTCCGGTAGCCGATCCGTCACCGCGAAAGGGCATTAAGCTGAGTTCGCAGCGCTGTCGTGCACAAGCAATCGGCTTTTCATCGGCGACGGGACGTGTTACGAGCCAGCGCCAATCCTGAAAGGGAAGAAGACGAGTCGGCGCTGTCCATCCGGTCCAGCGCTTTTCATGCATTCCGAGGGCTGGCCATGGCAAAGATTATCGAAACGTCCACGGGCGCATTGGCGCTGACCTTTGACGACGTGCTGCTTCAGCCGGGTCATTCCGAGGTTATGCCCGGCGAGACCGATATCCGCACCCGCATTGCCGGCGACATCGACCTCAACGTGCCGATCCTGTCCGCCGCCATGGATACAGTCACCGAGGCGCGTCTGGCCATCGCCATGGCCCAGGCCGGCGGCATCGGCGTCATCCACCGCAATTTCTCGCCGGCCGAACAGGCCGAGCAGGTGCGGCAAGTCAAGAAATTCGAATCCGGCATGGTGGTCAACCCCGTCACCATCGGCCCCGACGCGACGCTCGCCGACGCCCTGGGGCTGATGCGCACCTACAGCATCTCGGGCATTCCCGTGGTCGAGAATGGCGGCGCTGGCGGGCACACGGTCGGCCGGCTGGTCGGCATCCTGACCAACCGCGACGTGCGCTTCGCCTCCGACCCGGCGCAGAAGGTCTATGAGCTGATGACCCGCGACAACCTGATCACGGTCAAGGAGAACGTCGATCAGGACGAGGCCAAGCGGCTCCTGCATCAGCACCGCATCGAAAAGCTGGTCGTGGTCGATAGCGACGGCAATTGCGTCGGGCTAATCACCGTCAAGGACATCGAGAAGTCGCAGCTCAATCCGCACGCCACAAAGGACGTGCAGGGGCGCTTGCGCGCGGCGGCCGCCGCCAGCGTCGGCGATGACGGTTTTGAGCGCGCCGAGCGGCTCATCGATGCCGGCGTGGACCTTCTGGTGATCGACACCGCGCATGGTCACTCGCAACGTGTGCTCGATGCGGTGACGCGGGCCAAGAAACTCTCCAATTCGGTCCGCATCCTGGCCGGCAACGTCGCCACATCAGAAGGCACGCTGGCGCTGATCGATGCCGGCGCCGACGCCGTCAAGGTCGGCATCGGACCGGGTTCCATCTGCACCACCCGCATCGTCGCCGGCGTCGGCATGCCGCAGCTTTCGGCGATCATGTCGGCGGTCGAGACGGCGCAAAAGTCGGGCGTCTCGGTCATTGCCGACGGCGGCATCAAATATTCCGGCGATCTCGCCAAGGCGCTCGCCGCCGGCGCCAGTGCCGCCATGATCGGCTCGCTGCTGGCCGGCACCGACGAAAGCCCGGGCGAAGTCTATCTGCACCAGGGCCGCTCGTTCAAAGCCTATCGCGGCATGGGCTCGGTCGGCGCCATGGCGCGCGGCTCCGCCGACCGTTATTTCCAGGCCGAGGTGCGCGACACGCTGAAACTGGTGCCGGAAGGCATCGAAGGGCAGGTGCCCTACAAAGGACCTGTGTCCGGCGTGCTGCACCAGCTTGCCGGCGGCCTGAAAGCCGCTATGGGCTATGTCGGCGGGCGCGATCTTGCCGATTTCCGCGATCGCGCCACCTTTGTACGCATATCCAACGCCGGACTTCGTGAAAGCCACGCCCATGACGTCACGATCACCCGCGAAAGCCCGAATTACCCCGGCGGAGCCTAACCAGCTCGCACGAAGCCTGACGGCAATGATGCTGCGGCTGTCGCGCCACGCTGCCGCACTGTGTTTTGGCTGCGTGGCGGTTTTCTTCGCCATGACGGCGATGGAGTTCCTCTATTTCCGCCAACTGAGCGGCGGCCTGCCGTCGCTCGACTTGCGCTTGACCGGTTTCACCCCGGACGAGGGCATGGCCTGGCTGACGGCGCTCGGCCGGCGCGGCAGCGAGATCATTCTGGTCTGGCACTATCTGACCTTCGACCTGCTGTTCCCGGCGCTGCTGTCGCTGACATTGGTCAGCCTGATCCTGGCCACCGGGCGGCGGCTGAGGACCTTCCGAGCTCTGTCCGCGCAGTTCCAGTCGCTGTTCGCGCTTGTCCTGGTGCTGCCCTACACGCTTGCCGATTATGCGCAGAACATCGCGGTGGCCCGCATGCTCTCCGATTTCCTGTCGGCCAATCCGGATTCGCTGTCCTTCGCCTCGGCGCTGATCGTCACCAAATTCGCACTTCTGGCGATACCGGCGATCGTCATCGCGGTTTTTCACCTGATGGGTCAGAAACAGCGCTGACTCCCCTTCTCCCCTTGTGGGCTAGCGTGCGCACACATCTGATTTGGCGGGGATTAGTTTGGATTTGCAAGAGCGAAGCCCTCGGCGATGGCGTGGAAGCGTTTGAGGCCGTTGCTGAAGGTGACGGGACCTGGCGGCCGCTCCTTTGCGTAGCCGTTCCACCCTCCCAGCCGGGCGATGCACCAAGCGGCCCAGGCGAGCGTGTGTTGCGGATGCGGGTTGTTCTGCTTTTGGGTCTTGCCTTCGAGCCTGGCAATCAGCGCCTCCAGCACGGTGATCTCGGCGGGGCTGAAGAGGCGTGCAGCCTTGAAGGCCTGGCCGGCGGCATCGCGCCCGTGCACGAGTTGCATGACCCTGGTGGCGACGATCAGCGCGGTCGCGGCCAGCCGTTCGAGTGCCTCACCATCGGCAAGCAGGCTTTCCTCCAGATCGATGGCCTGCGACTTCACGGTTCGGAACAGCTGTTCGACGGTCCAGCGCAACCGGTAGAGATCGACCATGCGGCAAGCGTCGGCGAGCGTTTTGACCGCGTGAGTGGTCAACAGCCGCCAGATCACCGCTTCCTTGGGCGAAGGCGGATCGATCTCGCGCACTTCGACCATGTTGAGCGTGATCTCGCGCGGATCGCGACAGTCGGCACCAAGGCGCGGCTGGCGCAAGGCGACCGCGGCGAAGCGAACGGCCAGTTGCACCTTGCGCGCCGGTCGGCCGGGACGCGCCTGCAGTTCGAAGGCGGTCCGGCCGGCTTCCGGCGTTTTGGCGATCTCGCCGAACAGACGGCCGCCCTGCTCACCCAGAGCCCGGTCGCGCACGGCGCGGATGAGCACATGCGTGCGCTCGTCAGGCAGCCTTGCCAGCACTTCGTAGATGTCGGCCTCGCGGTCGCCGATCACGGTAGCCAGCGGCGTGTCGGTCAGCGCCTGGCGGGCCGCCTTGGCGGTGGCGATCCATTTGTAGCTTTCCTTGGCTTCGATCGGCAGGGCTTGGTAGTCGTGCGCCTTCTGCCCCCGGCGCCGCCAGATCGTGGCAGCCGCAAGCCCCAGCACCGAGCCGTCGGCGGCATCCACGGCCAGCGCCGGGTGGACGAACAGCCCGACATCCTTGCCGTTGCCGACATGCCCCAGGCCGCGCTTGCGCGAGGCCTTGGCCTCATAGTTGATCTCGCTGCTGTCCTCAATGATCAGCACATGGCGGCCGGCCGCCGCCTCGCCCGTTCGCGCCGCCGCCGTGCGCACGATCTCCGGCACCGTCACTTGGGGATTGCGAAACAGCCGCGTGAACGCAATCTGTTCCGCCCGCGTATCGGCCAGCCTGCGCAGGCCCGCGCTGACGCGCGTGCACATGCGCTCCAGCACCATGCTCCCCTTTTTTGCAGGCGCAGGTCGCCGAAGTATCCAAGCAGCAAAGCCATCGTCGAAATCTCCCGAATCAACAATGGCAGCTACAGAATCACACATGATTCCAACCCCACAAGCCAAACCTGCTACCCGACCAAACTCCCTTGACACCTCTCCGAAGCAGATGTGTGCGCACGCTAGCCCCTTGTGGGAGAAGGTGGCCGAGCGAAGCTCGGTCGGATGAGGGGTGTTGGAGGGATCGCGGCTTTCAAGTCCCGGGCCTCGCCCGCCCTTCGGGCCCCACAAAGGGGAGAAGGAGTGGGCGAACGCTACAAATCGAACAGCGCGATCTTGCGCTTGTCGAACTTGATCGCAATCTCGCCGCGCACCAGTTTGAGCGCGGCCTCGCCGAACACGGCGCGTCGCCAGCCTTGCAAAGCCGGCACGTCGGCGGCCTCGCCCTCGGCGGCGATGCGGTCAATGTCATCGCTGGAGGCCAGCACCTTCGAAGCGACGCCCTCCTTTTCGGCGACGATACGCAACAGCACTTTCAGCAATTCCGCGGCGGCATTGGAGCCTTCGGGCGGCTGAAAACTCTTCGGCAGCTTCGGCATCTCTTCCCTGGGCAAGGCAAGCGCGGTGTTGATCGCGCCCAGCAGCGCCGTTGCCGTCGCCGACCGTTCCCAGCCTTTCGGCGTGGTGCGCAGCTTGCCGAGTGCAGCCGCATCGCGCGGCGCCTGCTGCGCCACCTCGTAGATGGCGTCGTCCTTGAGCACCCGGCCGCGCGGCACGTCGCGTTCGCGCGCCTCGCGCTCGCGCCATGCGGCCACCGCTTGCACGATCGCCAGCTCCTGCGGCTTGCGCAGCCGCATCTTCAGCCGCTTCCAGGCGTCCTCCGGATGCGGATCGTAGGTTTCACGCGCGGTCAGCACCTCCATCTCCTCGTTCAGCCAGTGAGCGCGGTTCTCCCGCACCAGCTCGGCGCTGAGGTGCTGGTAGACCTCGATCAGATGGGTGACGTCGGCAAGCGCGTAGTCGAGCTGCTTCTCGGAAAGCGGCCGGTGGCGCCAGTCGGTGAAACGTGAGGACTTGTCGAGCCGAGCGCCGGTGATCTTCTGGACGAGCTGGTCATAGGAGACGCTGTCGCCGAAGCCGCAAACCATCGCCGCCACCTGGGTGTCGAACACCGGATGCGGGACCAGGTCTCCGAGATGAACGATGATTTCGATGTCCTGGCGCGCAGCATGGAAGACTTTGACGATGGCCTCGTTGGCCATCAGCCTGAAGAACGGCTTCAGGTCGATATCGGTTGAGAGCGGATCGATCAGCGCCGTCACCCCGGGCGCCGCCATCTGGATCAGGCAGAGGATCGGCCAAAAGGTCGTCTCGCGAATGAATTCGGTGTCGACGGTGACGAAATCCGACTTTTCGAACGAGGCAACAGCGGTCTCAAGTTCTTCTTGGGTGGTGATGACGTGCATCAAATCGCTTTTGGCAAAAGGGTAAGGTCTCCTTCAATTTCAGCCGCGCGGGCTTTCGTCAAGCCGCTGTCCGGGTTCAACACATATGGGGCCGTCATCATTACTTCGCAGGCCCGTCGGAATCATCGTTGCGCTTGGCCAGCCGGGCGAACACCGTCGATGTGCGCAAAAGGCCGATGAAACGACTGCGATGGCCGGCCGGCACGCCGGATCGCACCTGCATCCGGTACAGGATGACCACGACGAAGACGGCGTAAACGGTGGCGGTGAACACGAACAGCGCGCTTGGCCCGAAATACTGCATCGCCGTCGAGGCGGCGAACGGCCCGCCAATGGCGCCGAAGGAATAGAACAGCATCAGCGCCGCGTTGATCAGCACAAACTCGCCCTTGTCGGCGCGGTCGTTGGAGTGCGCCGCCGATAGCGAGTAGAGCGGCATGGCGAAGCAGCCGAAGATGAAGACGATCACGAAGTTGAGGGACGGGTCGCTGCGCGCCCAGAATACCAGCGCCAGCGATGCAAGCAGCGCGCAGCACGTCGTTATCAGCAGCACGGAACGCCGGTCCCAGCGGTCGGACAGATAGCCGAGCGGATACTGGATGATGGCGCCGCCGAAGATGCCGACGCTGACGAAGGTGACGACGTCGGTGACCGACATGCCGATCTGTTCGGCATAGACCGGCGACAATGTGCGGAAGGCGCTGTTGGTGACACCGACGGCAATGCAGCCGAAGCAGCCGAGCGGCGAAATCCGCCAGACGCGGGCCAGGTCGAGCTTGACGTCTTCCGGCGGGGTCGGGTTGGAGCGGTCGCCGAGCGACACCGGCACCAGCGAGAGCGTGATCATGATCGACATGACGGCGAAGATGGCGAAACCGCCGGCGCCGACTATCGGGATCAGGAACTGTGCGCCTGTGACCGAACCGATGTCGACCATCCGGTAGATGGCCAGCACCCGCGCGCGGTCCTTGTTGGCGGCCCCGGAATTGAGCCAGGCTTCCATGATGGTGAACAGGCCGGCGAAGCAGAACCCGCCGGCGAGGCGCAACGCGCACCACATTGCCGGGTCGACGACCAGCACCAAAAGCAACGTTCCGGCCGAAGCGATCGCCGCCAGCGCGGAAAAGGCGCGGACATGGCCGACAGCCTTCATAATGTGGGTGACGACGAGGCAGCCGAGCAGGAACCCGGCGAAATAGAACGTGCCCATCAGGCCGATGGTCGAGGCCGAAAATCCCTCCTGCGCACCGCGCAGCGCGATCAGGGTGCTCTGCAGGCCGTTGCCGCCGAGCAGGATGCCGGCGGCAATAAGGAGCGGGATCAGCGGGCGCATGGAGGACATGAAGGAAGGCCTGTCGTTGATCCTTCTTGAACCATCGCCCGCGCCAATGCCAGCGGCAATTCCCGGCGGTTGGCAGGCCAGCACCGACGATCAGTTTCTCATTTTGATTTTTAGCTGAGGGGCGATCTTTCGCGCTCCCGATGGCGCGCTGGGTGGTGGGCGTCCTACCGCAGAATTCTGTTTGTCATCAGCCATTTCACGGAGCGGGGCCACGCGTAATTCGCACCCATGCGAAGATCGGTAAAGCCTTGGGAAACAGGTTTCCCGGTTTTAGCGTCGAGGATGCGAATGAACATCGTATGCTCTGTTCGGTTGACGCGCGTTACGACGCCCAGCAAGGCAAGAGACGCGCCGTGCTCTTTGGCAATCTGGCCCTCACAACCCCCGCAGTTGCGCAACCCATGCGGAGCAGCCGCCTGCATATCACTCGCGGGCACATCAACGACTGTAAAGCGCCCGGACTGGGAGAGCATGTCCTTCGCCATTTGTGCCGACTCGGACAGATAGCGCCTATCGTGTTCATCCGGCGGAATTATTCCTGCGCCAGCGCTCTTGTCTTCCAATTCGAAAGGAAACACCTCGATTGACATCGGCTTTGTCTGCTGAGCGTGCGCAAATGCGCAAGTGCCAACAAGCAGCGTGATCAGGACAGTCAATGTGCGAATGCGCATGGTAGTCCTCCCGTCGATGTGACGGCCATTGTACACGGCTTGACCACCCTAATCACGATCAAAGCGGAAAAGCAGTCGCCTTCCGTCAGTTGGTCAGGCCTTGAGCTCCGACACCCCTACTTGCTCGTCCCCTGACGAGGATCGACCGAAGGCATAAGCGGTCAGCGGCCCGACGAGCAACCACTGCACGACCGTGAATGCCGTCTCGATCGTGAGGTAGTCTGGGACCGACGCCATCACGTTCTTTGCGGCGACGGCCAGCGTGGTGAAGCTCCACGACAGAACGGCGCCGAAGGCTGCGTAGACCAGTCCGAGCGACAGAAATGTACCGCTCCGCCGCGCAAATGCCTGTTCGTAGACCCAGGCGAAGAGGACTGCCTGGATCAGCATCGACAGGAAACCAAACGGGATGATGATATTGCTGCGATAGATCGCAAGCTCCGCGTAGGTGCGCTCGAAAAGGATCAGACGAATCCAAGCGCGAATGTCGGCACGACATAAGCAAGAACACCAAGGAAGAAGCGTGTCATCTCCGTTTTCCTTTCGTCCGAGCCGGCTTCTGGCCGGGCAGCTTTGGCGGCAGGGTCTGCACGAAGGCGATCGCCGGTTGGAGCCACCTGCCGACTGCTTCACCGGTCAGCGCCGGGGGATCGACGTAGATGTAGCCTTCCATCACCCGGCCTCTCATCTCCATCGGACGCGCTCCGGGCTCGGCAAGCGCTTCGTGCTGGCGATCCTTGCCGACGCGAACCAGCAGACCGCGCCGGGAGGCGGCCGCGATCATGTTGCCGTTCAGCATGAAACCTAGCCCGCCGAACATCTTGACTTCGCGGATATCACCGGCGCCAGCGAGAGCGGCACGCACGCTTGCGGCAAGCTCGTCAGCGGTCATGCTGGAAATCCTGTGCTTCGAGCAACGCGGCCAACTGGTCCAGAGCGCCACGCCAGCCCCCGGCGTGACGCACGACCGCGTCGCTGCGCGTGAGCTTTTCATGGCGGATGACGAGTTCGCTGCCGGCGCCGTCCGGCGTGATGATCACCGTCACCTCGGACTCGATGCCTGCATGCTCGTCCGGCGGCTCGATAACCCACGAAAAGACGATCTTCGCAGGCTGCTCGATCGATAGAAAAGCGCCACCGACGATGACGATTTCTCCTTGCGGCGGCCGGTAGGCGAAGCGATAGGCACCATCGACGTGGAACTCGAACTGCAGGATGGTGAGCGTGATTTCCGGTGCCTGCTTCAGCCATCTTCCGACCAGGTCGGCCTCGGCAAAGGCGGCAAACACTTTTTCGGGCGCGGCGCTGAAACGTCTGCGCACTTCGGCGACGGTCTTATCGATGGTCATCGTTTGCGCCCTCCGACAAAAGGCGATCGAGCTGCTCGACCGCGCCCGTCCAGAATGCCTGATGGCGCGCGATCCATGCCTGCGCATCCTGCAGTGGCTCTCGGCGCAGCCGGAACTGATGAACACGCCCCTCAACGGCGCGTTCGATAAGCCCGGCCTGCTCCAGCACCTTCAGATGCTTGGAGATCGTCGGCTGGGTAGAGCGAAATTGGCGGCCGAGTTCGCCGGCGCTTCTGGCCTCGCCTCGAGCGAGCGCATGAATCATTGAACGACGGGTCCCGTCCGCCAAAGCGTGAAACGTTCGATCGAGACTGGCCATGTTTTGCATAGCCAAATGGCTATATATTATTCGAACGACAAATGCAACGGCGGGCGAGGCCGAAAATCCCTTCTGCGCGCCACGCCATACCTTGAAGGGAGCCCAGCTGGTTCCAGCAGGAAACAGCTTGGCTGTATATTCCATTGCGCTTGTTATACTCCATAGGGCACGTCACGCAGGGGGCTTCCCATGTCAGGCTATTTCGGCACAGAGGTTCAGCAGCGTCTGCAAGCTCAGGCTGAGGCGAGTGTCGACTTCATCAATGCAACCCCCGGCGCGTGCCAGACCGGCCGCACCATGGGGTGCGATGATCCCGATCAGTTCGGGTGGGCGCTGATCGACGAGATCCTCAATCGCGACGGCATCTGCGGCTTTCGTATGATACCAGCAAGCAAGGCGGATGAGCTCAAGTCGCGATTGGCCAAAGGGGGCTTCCGCTTCGATTCCTGGGACGTGTTCTTGGCCGACCGGGCAAGTGCCCTGGCGGCATCGGAGGCAATTATCGGCCGGGGATTGCCCGACGGACTTATCGATCAAGACAAGCCGACCGAGCCGGATGGTGAGTATACGGCCCGCATCCAGGCCTTCATGGCGGCGTCGGGCGTGGTGCCCTTTTCGGGGTCGCTGCTGGCCGGAACCCTGGGGCCGGCGACGACGGTAGTGGTGGGCGACGAGACGGGGACCGTCGCGGCAACCGCGCATGGCTACTTGGCTCACAATTGCCACAGCGCCTATCACCGATATGCATGGGGCGGACTGATTGCGGTCGCGGAATCGCAGAGGGGCCGAGGGCTCGGCAATTACATCAACGCTCGCATGATCGTCAGTGTGTTTCGCGATCTGCACGCGACGCACATTTATGAACTCGTATCGGCATCGAACATCCCGTCCCGAAGAATGGTGGAATCATGCGGACTTCGTCCGGATCCCGCTGTTGTGTGTGGGGTTGCCACGCCTGGCGATAGTGCGCGCTTCACCCGCTGACCGCCATGGACGGTTGATGTTGGATCACGGCTTGTTCCTAGAGATGACCGCGTAGGATCGAAGCCGAAGTTCAAACCGAGATGCTGCCCGAGCGCCGCCTGCCTTGACAAAGGCGGCCTCTCATGTGCTTTTCGCGCAAATTTTCGGGCCGGGCCATCATGCCTTGGCCGCAATCAACATCCGGACTTACCAATGACAATGCATCGTTACCGCAGCCATACCTGTGCCCAGTTGAGGAAGAGCGACGTCGGCTCTTCCGTTCGCCTGTCGGGCTGGGTGCATCGCGTGCGCGACCATGGCGGCCTGCTGTTCATCGATTTGCGCGACCACTATGGCCTGACCCAGATCGTCGCCGACCCGGATTCGCCGGCCTTCAAGATCGCCGAGACCGTTCGTGGCGAGTGGGTGATCCGCGTCGACGGCGAGGTCAAGGCGCGTCTGGCCGAGACGGCGAACGCCAACCTGCCGACCGGCGAGATCGAGATTTTCGCGCGCGAGATCGAAGTGCTGTCCGCGGCCAAGGAATTGCCGCTGCCGGTGTTCGGTGAGCCGGATTATCCCGAGGACATCCGCCTCAAATACCGTTTCCTCGACCTGCGCCGCGACACGCTGCACAAGAACATCGTGGCGCGCACCAAGATCATTGCCGAGATGCGCAGGCGCATGGGTGAGGTCGGCTTCACCGAATTCTCGACACCGATCCTGACCGCTTCGTCGCCCGAAGGGGCGCGCGACTTCCTGGTGCCGTCACGCATCCATCCCGGCACCTTCTACGCGCTGCCGCAGGCGCCGCAGATATACAAGCAATTGATCATGGTTTCGGGCTTCGACCGTTACTTCCAGATCGCGCCGTGCTTCCGCGACGAGGACCCGCGCGCCGACCGGCTGCCGGGCGAATTCTACCAGCTTGACGTGGAAATGAGCTTCGTCGAGCAGGACGACGTTCTGGCGACAATGGAGCCGGTGATGCGGGACGTGTTCGAGACCTTTGCCGCCGGCAAGCCGGTGACGCAGGAGTTTCCGCGCATCCCCTATGACGTCGCCATGCGCAAATATGGCACCGACAAGCCGGACCTGCGCAACCCGATCGAGATGCAGGCGGTCTCCGATCATTTCCGCGATTCCGGCTTCAAGGTGTTCGCCAACATCCTTGCCAACGACCCGAAGGCCGAGGTCTGGGCCATTCCGGCCAGGACCGGCGGTTCGCGCGCTTTCTGCGACCGCATGAATTCGTGGGCTCAAGGCGAGGGCCAGCCGGGCCTCGGCTACATCTTCTGGCGCAAGGAAGGCGAAAAGCTCGAAGGCGCCGGTCCGCTCGCCAAGAACATCGGCGAGGAGCGCACCGAAGCGATTCGCCTCCAGCTTGGCCTTGCGGATGGCGACGCCGCTTTCTTCGTCGCCGGCGACCCGAAGAAATTCGTCTCGTTCGCGGGAGCGGCGCGCACCCGCGCCGGCGAGGAGCTGAATCTCGTCGACCGCGACCGGTTCGAATTGTGCTGGATCGTCGACTTTCCCTTCTACGAATGGAACGAGGACGAGAAGCTTGTCGATTTCGGCCACAACCCGTTCTCGATGCCGCAGGGTGGCATCGAGGCGCTAAACGGCGAGGATTTGCTTGGGATCAAGGCATTCCAGTACGACATGGTCTGCAACGGTTTCGAGATCGCGTCGGGCGGCATCCGCAACCATCTGCCGGAAACCATGGTCAAGGCGTTCGAGATCGTCGGGCTGGACCGCGAAACGGTTGAGGCGCGCTTCGGTGGCCTCTACCGCGCCTTCCAGTATGGCGCGCCGCCGCATGGCGGCATGGCGGCCGGCATCGACCGCGTCGTCATGCTGCTGGTCGGCGCCAGGAACCTGCGCGAAGTGACCATGTTCCCGATGAACCAGCAGGCCTACGACCTGTTGATGAGCGCGCCATCGGAAGCCAGCCCGCAGCAGCTTCGCGAATTGTCGCTGCGCGTCGCAGTAACCAAGAAAGAGGGTTAAAAACCTCCCGCAAGCGATTCTAAACGCTGTCGGTTTGCGCTGCCCCTCATTGCCCTGCCGGGCATTTCTCCCCGTATAGTGACGGGGAGAAAGACACTGTCACGAATGATTTCGCCAGCTGCCAGCGTTGCAAAAATGGGCGCCAAGGTCGCGGCCATTTCCCTTCTCCCCGTCACTATACGGGGAGAAGGTGCCGGCAGGCGGATGAGGGGCGGCGCTGACACTTCCAATGCAAGTGCCTCTTGCAAAACCGGCCAGAGAAGTGCCGGTCAGTCCTCGTTCGCCTTGACCGTCACGCCAAGCGTCTTCGGCAGGTCGAGCGGGTTGGACATGGCGCCTGCCATGATCAGCGCGAACGGCACTGCCGCCGGCGGCTCGGCCAAGATTTCGAGGCTTTGCGGATCGTCGAGAAATTTGCCGACCGCCGCCGATACCTGCGCCGTCAATTCGGGATTGTTGAGCTGCGCCATGCCGAAAGGCACGATCGCCTTGGCCTGGTTGGCGATGTCCTTGCCGGACATGCCTTGCTGCTTGCCGACATAGTCCAGCACCTTGTTGGTCAGTGAATCGTCGTCGAAGCGGATCGAAGCGCCGTTGAACGAAAGCTGCTGCAGGATGCCGAGCATGGCCATGCCTTGCGCCGAATTGTCGGCGCCTTCGGGCTGAGCCGCCATCTTCTTCTGCATCTCCTGCAGCGACTTGATGACGTCAAGCGTGTAGCCGCCGAGACCGAAGGTCATGCCGAGCGTTCCGGCATTGTCGACGGAGATGTCGTATTTCGACAGCTCCATCTTGCCGTCCGCAGGCTGCCAGGTGCCCGCCATTTCAAGGTTCCCGGTGATGTTCTGGTAACCGAGCGCGTTGATCACGTCCTTGGACTTCGGGTCCTCGACCAGCGTCAGGTCGGCATTGAACTTGTCTGTGGTGCCGGAAAACTCCATCGCCTTGCCGTCGGCCGGCGGGGTGATTTCGATGGCGAGCCCCTCCATCGAGAAGGCGGTCTTGTCGGCGACCTTGACCGTCATGTTGTCGAGTTCGGCTGACTTGTACATCATCAGCGAGCCCAGCGGGCCTGTGGCGCCGTCGGCGGGAACCGTCATGTCGTGAATGACGAAGGGGCTGAGGTCGAGCGTGACGCCGTCTTCGCTGTGCTGGAACGCCGAAGTCGAGACGGTTTCGATTTCATAACCGCCATCGGCTTCGGTCACGCCTTCGAGTTTGATGTCGCCGATCTTGAGCGCTTCCTTTTCGGCCGCCGGTTTGAAGGCCACGCCTTGCAGTACCATGCTGGAGGCATCGCCCGTCACCCCGGTCCAGGAGATGTCGACGCCCTGGGCGGCGAGAGCCGCCTTCAGCCGGTCGGCGACCGCCGCATTCTGAGCGAAGGCCGTGTTCAGCGGCAGCGTCAGCAGGAAGGTCGAAAAAGCGAGTTTGTTGAGTGTCGAGCGTCTGATCGTCATCGCGAGTCCCCTGAGAGTTGTCCTGAAGATTGTCTTTTCAATTCTCTGCGCCGTCACCCTTTCCGTGACGAACTGGACGGGAAAAAGGCGTTCTCCCGCACAATGGTCGAAAACCACGGCGAAAGGCAAATCCGATCCATTGCCATATAGCCGGGATGTAACCGATTGATGTTGGTCGGCGCAGCAGTGCGTCCCAGTTCGTGTTGCGGAAGGGGTGGCGCATTCAAGCGCCTCTTGCCGCGAATCACCCGCTCGGCTAGTCCCAGCCCATGGGAAAAAGGCTTTTACCGCCTGGCGATGGCGGTGGCGACAACATCGAGCCGGTCGATCTGAAGAAAGCGCTGGAAGAGCGCTATCTCGCCTATGCGCTGTCGACCATCATGCACCGGGCGCTGCCGGATGTGCGCGACGGGCTGAAGCCGGTCCATCGCCGCATCATGCATGCCATGCGGCTGCTCAGGCTCAACCCCGACCAGGGGTTCGCCAAATGCGCCCGCATCGTCGGCGAAGTGATGGGCAAGTTCCATCCGCATGGCGACCAGTCGATCTACGACGCGCTGGTGCGGCTGGCGCAGGATTTTTCGATGCGCTACCCCCTGGTCGACGGGCAGGGCAATTTCGGCAATATCGACGGCGATAACGCCGCCGCCATGCGCTACACCGAAGCGCGCATGACCGACGTAGCGACCGAGCTGCTGTCCGGCATCACCGAGGATGCGGTCGACTACCGGCCGACCTACAATGAGGAGGACGAGGAGCCGGTCGTGCTGCCCGGCGCCTTCCCGAACCTGCTCGCCAACGGGTCGTCCGGCATTGCCGTCGGCATGGCGACCTCGATCCCGCCGCACAATGCCGCCGAGCTCTGCGACGCCGCCCTGCATCTGATCGAGCATCCGGAGGCGCCGGTGACGACGTTGATGGACTTCGTCCAAGGTCCGGATTTCCCGACCGGCGGCATCATCGTCGATAGCCGGGCCACGATCCTCGAAGCCTATGAAACCGGTCGCGGTGGTTTCCGCGTCCGGGCGAAATGGAGCCAGGAGGACCAGGGCAGGGGCACCTGGAGCATCGTCGTCACCGAAATCCCCTACGGCGTCCAGAAGGCGCGGCTGATCGAAAAGATCGCCGAGCTTCTGATGGCGCGCAAATTGCCGCTGCTCGAAGACATCCGCGACGAGAGTGCCGAAGACGTCCGCGTCGTGTTGGTGCCGAAGAGCCGTTCGGTCGATCCCGGAATCCTGATGGAATCGCTGTTCAAGCTGACCGAGCTCGAAAGCCGCTTTCCGCTCAACATGAACGTCCTGTCGCGCGGCAAGATACCCAACGTGCTGTCGCTGAAAGGCGTGCTCAAGGAATGGCTGGAGCACCGCCGCGAGGTGCTGATCCGCCGCTCCAGGCATCGCTTGGGCGAGATCGAACGGCGGCTGGAGATCCTCGCCGGCTATCTGATCGCGTATCTCAACATCGACGAGGTGATCAGGATCATCCGCGAGGAGGACGAGCCCAAGCAAGTGATGATGGCTCGCTGGTCGCTCACCGACAACCAGGCCGAAGCCATCCTCAACATGCGGCTCAGGGCCCTGCGCAAGCTCGAGGAATTCGAGATCCGCAAGGAATTCGACGGCCTCACTATCGAGAAAAAGCAGATCGAGACGCTGCTTGCGTCCGACGCCAGGCAGTGGTCGACGATCAAGTGGGAAGTCTCCAGCATCCGCGAGAAATTCGGACCGGAGACCGAACTCGGCAAGCGCCGGACCCAGTTCGCCGACGCGCCCGAACATGACCTGACCGACATCGCCCATGCCATGATCGAGCGCGAGCCGGTCACCGTGGTCGTTTCGGAAAAGGGCTGGCTCAGGGCGATGAAAGGTCACCTGACCGATCATTCGTTGCTGACCTTCAAGGAGGGCGACAGCCTCAAGCTCGCCTTCCACGCCCAGACCACCGACAAGGTGCTGGTCTTCACCACCGGCGGCAAGTTCTACACGATCGGCGCCGACCGGCTGCCGGGCGGACGCGGCCACGGCGAACCGATCCGCATCATCGTCGACATGGACAACGACCAGGACATCGTCACCGCCTTTGTCCATGATCCCAAGCGCAAGCTGCTGCTGGTGTCGCATGACGGCAATGGTTTCATCGTGCCGGAAGAAGAGGTCGTCGCCAACACCCGCAAGGGCAAGCAGGTGATGAACGTCAAGGCGCCCGATGAGGCCCAGCGCTGTGTGCCGGTCGCCGGCGACCATCTCGCCATCGTCGGCGAGAACCGCAAGATGCTGGTCTTCCCGCTCGCCGAGATCCCTGAGATGGGTCGCGGCAAGGGCGTTCGCCTGCAGAAATACAAGGATGGCGGCGTCCTCGATCTCAAGACCTTCACGCTTGCCGGCGGTCTCTCCTGGCAGGATTCGGCCGACCGCACCTTCATCAAATCACGTGACGAGCTGGTCGAATGGATTGGTGCCCGAGCCTCGGCCGGACGCATGGTGCCAAAGGGATTCCCGAGGACGGGGAAATTCGGGTAGTTGCTAATCTCCCCCTTGAGGGGGAGATGTCGCCGAAGGCGACAGAGGGGGTCGGAACGTTCAGACGCGACCTCTTATTGCGGACAGAGGAGGCTGGAGCTTCATGCTCGGCGACCCCCTCTGGCCTGCCGGCCATCTCCCCCTCATCAAGGGGGGAGATTAGCGCCTCCGTGCAAACATTTGGAATGTCGTCACGATTGCTGCACTATCATGGTGCATAAGCACCGCTACATAAGGCAGCGACACACGCCTTTGGGAGAAATGGGCATTTGAAAGAACCCAGGATTAAGAAACCGGAAGGGCAGCAGCGCTTGTTCGGCCTGTCGACGCCGGTCAGATCCGCCGTCATTCCACCGCTGTCGGCGGCGCGCTGGCTCCTGGTGCTGATCGTTGCCGCCGGGGTCTATTTCTTTCATGGTTTCCTGGTCCCGGTGCTGGCCGCTCTGGTCATCGCCTTTGCCAGCTGGCCGCTCTATCGGCGGCTGCTCGCTGCTGTCGGCGGCAACCGCACGATCGCCGCGACGTTGGCGATCCTGTTCATTCTCACCTTCCTGGTGGTGCCGATCGCGCTCGCCGGCGCCTACGCCAGCAACGAAGTCCGCGAATGGGTCGGCTGGGCGATCGAGACCAACCGCGAAGGCGCGGTGACGCCGCACTGGATCGCCACGCTGCCCGTGGTCGGCGACTGGCTGAACGAGCAGTGGACGCGCAATCTCGGCCATCCCGGCGGCATCGGCGAACTGATCCAGCTGATCAGCGGCGCCAACATCGGCAGCATCTATCGCGGCGTGCTGGCCGCCGGCGGCAGCGCCTTCGGCCTTCTGCTGGCGCTGCTGTTCATGATGATCGCGCTGTTCTTTGCCTATCGCGACGGTGAGCATTTTGCCGGGCAGGTCGACCGTCTCGGCGAACGCATCCTGCCGACCAGGTGGGAGCGGATTTCACGCGTCGTGCCGGCGACGATTTCCTCGACGGTAACCGGCATGACCATTATCGCCATCGGCGAGGGGGTGGTGCTGGGCGTGGCCTACTGGCTGGCCGGCGTGCCGTCGCCTGTGACGCTCGGCGCCCTGACCGGCATCATGGCGCTGATCCCTGGCGGCGCACCGCTGTCCTTCACGCTTGTTTCGATCTATCTCGCCGCCAGCGGCTCGCCGATGGCCGGGTTGGCGCTGTTCATCTGGGGGGCTGTCGAACTGTTCATCGTCGACAAGACATTGCGCCCGAAACTGGTCGGCGGCCCGATAAAGCTGCCGTTCCTGCCGACCTTTTTCGGCCTGATCGGCGGCGTCAAGACGATGGGCTTTCTCGGCCTGTTCATCGGCCCGGTGCTGATGGCATTGCTGGTCGCGATATGGCGCGAATGGCTGCGCGAGGTGGAATTGGCCGACGAACTTGCCCCCGCAGCACCGGTGGAGCTGGAGGGGGCGCCGCCGCAAATCGAAATCGTTGCCGAGAAGAAGTCTCAGGCCGGGTGACGGACCGCAAGGGTTGCGCGGCGCTTGCGCCCCTCATGCAGCTGCCACAGCGAATGGGCGACCAGCGTGACGATCAGGATCGCGCCGCCGATCAGGCTGTTGCGCGACGGTGTTTCGGCAAAGATCATCCACATCCAGACGGGCGCCAGCACGGTTTCAAGCAGATAGAACATCGCCACTTCCGGTCCCGAAATATATTTCGGCCCGTTGGCGAGGCAGAAGAACGAGATCGGCATGATGACGGCGCCGTTGAAGATGATCCACCACGGCGCGTTCACCTGAAGCCCTTCGCCTGAGACCATGAACACCGCGACGGCCAGCGGCAGGATCACGCCGATCAGCGATGTGAACCCCATGTCCTTGCCGCTGGCACGCGAGATGGTGATGGCCAGCGCGATGAAGAAAGCCGAGCACAGCGCCATAAGATCGCCGAACAGGTGCCCGGTGCCGATCGAATCGCCGACGATGATCGCGACGCCGACGATCATGGCCAGCATCGCGACCACCGTAACCAGTCGCGGCCGCTCCTTCAGGAACAGCCAGGACAGCAGTGCCGCGAACACGGTGTTGAAGGCCAGGATGAAGACCAGATTGGCGGTCGTGGTGTAATAGATGCTGGTGACGAAGGTGACCGAGGTCAGCCCGTAGCATATGGCGACAACGAGCCCCGACCAGCCGGGGATGAGCTGCGGCGCGTTCCTGCTCAGCGAGCGCCAGACAGCCCAGATGATCAGCGCCGCGGCCAAGGTGGTGCCGGTGCGCAGCAGGAGGATCGTCCATGCGCCGCCGTCGGCGAGCCGGATCAGTGGAATGTCGATGGTCAGCGTCAGCCCGCCAATGGCGGTGATGAGAAGGCCTTTTTGATGATCGTTGTGGGACGACATGGCAGTTCTCGCAATGAATTTGGAGGCGGCCAGCCGCGCTATTGCACACTCTCCCGCCAAGCGGAAAGGCCAGCAGGCGCTCCCTGGAAACAGTCTAAGATTGGATTTTGGAAAAACTATTCAGCGCGAAACCGCTTCGTGGTCGTAGCGTTCCCAGCCTTTCGGGCCGAGATGCTCCTGCGGCATGAAGCGCATCTTATAGTTCATCTTGCGCGAGCCGTTGACCCAGTAGCCGAGATAGACATGGGGCAAGCCCATCGCCCTGGCGCGGGCGATGTGGTCGAGGATCATGAAGGTGCCAGGCGAGCGGTCCTCGAAGTCCGGATTGAAGTAGGAATACACCATCGACAGACCGTCGGCCATCTTGTCGGTGAGCGCCACCGCGATCAGCTCGCCCTGGCCCTTGCCGGTGATGAAGCTGTCGGGGCCGCGGCGCCGGTACTCGATGACCTTGGTGTCGACATGCGTGTCTTCGACCATCATGGCGTAGTCGAGCACCGTCATGTCGGACATGCCGCCGCGGCGGTGGCGGGCATCGAGATAACTGCGAAACAGCGAATACTGCTCGGTGGACGGTTGCGCGTCGTGCATCGCGCCGATCAGGTCTGAGTTGTGCTGTATCACCCGCCTCATGTTGCGGCTGGCGGTGAATTCCTGGGCCAGGATGCGCACCGAAACGCAGGCGCGGCAGGTCTCGCAGGCCGGCCGGTAGGCGATGTTCTGCGATCGCCGGAAGCCGCCTTGCGTCAACAGATCGTTCATCTCCGGCGCCTTGTCGCCGACCAGATGCGTGAACACCTTGCGTTCGAACTGGCCCTCAAGATACGGGCACGGCGACGGCGCGGTCAGGAAGAACTGCGGCGACTGGGTAGGATGGTGCGTCATCGAACCTTGGAAACACTCCTGCGAATCATCATACCTTTGTCGCGCACGGCGAAAAATTCAACAGGATTGTGAAAGCGTGGGCGTCGGATGCCTTCACTTTGCACACAAAAGCTCGCGGGACTCGTGAAAAGCTGTCTCAGCGGTCACTGCGGCTGACCACCGTGCCCAGCAGCAGGTCATGCAGCGTGCGCTTGCGGTCGGCAAACAGCGACACCAGAAGGACCAGCGGCGTCAGGATGACGTTGCCCGCCCAAAACAGCACCGAGTGCACCACCGCCGTCAGCCCGTCGATACGGGTGCCGTCCAGACGGTCGAGCCGGATCCCCATCATCTTCATGCCGGTCGTGGCCTGGTCGGCGCTGCCGAGCGTGTTCCAGATGTAGAGTATGGCGACAGCCGGCACGAGGACGGAAAACAGCATCCAGCCGAGGCCGAGTGTCAGAATCCCGAGGAAGAACACCAGGATCGCGAACGGAATGGTGAGCAGCGCGACGATGCAATAATCGATGATGAAGGCGAGGACACGCCGCGTGCGCACGCCGTCATAGGCCCTGATATCATCGAGCCTGGAGGTGATGATTTCGCCGTCGAGAACGCGCGCGTTCATGTCTTTTCCTCGTAATCAGGCCCGGGATAAGGTGCGGGCCGCCTGATGTTGAAATGGTGAAGTCTTGCGACGGAATCAAGATTGAGC
Organism: Mesorhizobium onobrychidis; assembly: GCF_024707545.1. Taxonomy (NCBI): domain Bacteria; kingdom Pseudomonadati; phylum Pseudomonadota; class Alphaproteobacteria; order Hyphomicrobiales; family Phyllobacteriaceae; genus Mesorhizobium; species Mesorhizobium onobrychidis. The sequence goes on along the minus strand of NZ_CP062229.1, from coordinate 4,944,882 downwards.
CGTTTTCGGCATGCGACTGGAGGCAGGCGCCGAACTTGGCCGGATCGGTTGAATTTGCAGCACGGATGACGTTAGTTTGCTGCAACGCAACAAAGCGCAGGCGAGGGACGGGGCGACATGGACTACGACATGCTGGTCATCGGCAGCGGGCCTTCCGGGCGCCGCGCCGCGGTGCAGTCGGCCAAGCTTGGCAAATCCGTGCTGGTGGTCGACAGGGGCCGGCGCCTTGGCGGTGTTTCCGTGCACACCGGCACCATCCCGTCGAAGACGCTGCGGGAAACTGTGCTCAACCTCTCCGGCTGGCGCGAGCGCGGCTTCTACGGGCGCGGCTACCGGGTCAAGCAGGACATTTCGGTCGGCGATCTGATCGAGCGCCTGCACAAGACGCTCGATCACGAGGTCGAGGTGCTGCAGCACCAGTTCATGCGCAACACGGTCAAGAGCGCGCGCGCCGCGGTCAAGTTTCTCGGTCCCAACAGAGCCAGCCTGACGACGGACACAGGGGATTATAGCGAGGTCGGTTTCGCGCATGCGCTGATCGCGGTCGGCACCCGCCCGCACCGCCCCCGCGACGTGCCTTTCGACAAGGTCCGTGTCTTCGACAGCGACGAGATGCTGGAACTCGAGCGCCTGCCGCGGACATTGACGGTGATCGGCGCCGGCGTCATCGGCGTCGAGTACGCGACGATCTTTTCGGCGCTCGACGTGCCGGTGACGCTGGTCGAGCCGCGCAACACCATCCTCGATTTCGTCGACCGCGAGATCGTCGACGATTTCATCCATCAGATGCGCGATCGCGGCATGACGATCCGGCTCGGCAGTGCGATCAAGGAGATCGCCTCGAAACCCGACTACGCCGAGGTGACGCTTGCCGACGGCCGCACCATACGCTCGGAGATGGTGCTCTATGCCGCGGGGCGCACCGGCAATGTCGGCGCGCTCGGCCTGGACGCGGTCGGCATCGAGGCCGATTCCCGGGGCCGCATCAAGGTCGATCCGCAGACCTTCCGGACCAGCGCGCCGAACATCTATGCCGCCGGTGACGTCATCGGCTTTCCGAGCCTCGCCTCCACCTCGATGGAACAGGGCAGGGTGGCCGCCTGCCATGCCTTCGGCGTGCCCTTGCCGCCGCCGCCGGAAACCTTTCCCTACGGCATCTACGCAGTGCCGGAAATCTCGACCGTCGGCCAGTCCGAGGAGCAGGTGCGCGAGAGCGGCGGCGCGTATGAGGTCGGCGTGGCGCGCTTCCGCGAAACCTCGCGCGGCCATATCATGGGCGTCAACACCGGCTTCCTGAAGCTTCTGTTTTCGATCGAAACGCGCCGGCTGCTCGGCGCGCATATCGTCGGCGAGGGTGCGACCGAACTGATCCATATCGGCCAGGCGGTGATCAATCTCGGTGGCACCGTCGATTTCTTCGTCAACAACACCTTCAACTATCCGACGCTGGCCGAAGCCTACAAAATCGCCGGGCTGGATGCCTGGAACCGGATGGGGCGGGCATAGGCGACGGGCTCATCAATTTGCCTGCGCGATGGCGGTTGCCGGGCCGGCCAGCCATTGCCTGATGATTTCAGCATCCCGATCGCCGATTTCATGGCCGGAGACTATCGTGTGGGCCTCGACCTCGGCACCATGCCGGCTGAGCAGTCCGACCAGCGCGAGTGCGAAGGGCCCGTAGGTCAGGTCGGCGGCGCCGGATATGATTGCCACCCGTGCCTTGCGGAGATCCGCCGGCGGCACCTCGTCCAGCACGGGCATCGGCCGCAGCAACGCTGCTCGGGCGATGAGCCGCGGATGCAGCAGCATCACGCTTGAAACCACGTTGGCGCCGTTCGAATAGCCGAGAAAAATTGCCCGGGAGAGGTCGAGGACGTGGCATTTCGCAACTTCCGTGATGAAGTCAGCGAAAGCGTCCGCCTCTTTGCGGATGCTACCCTGTTCGAAGCGTATCGGCGAGATCCGTCTGAACCAGCGGAAACCGCCCTCCTGGGCGATACGGCCACGCACCGCCACCAGCACCGCGTGCGGTGCGATTTGCTGCCCGAGCGCCACCAGAGTCGTCTCGTCGACACCGGATCCATGCAGCAGAAAAAGGCATTCGCCGGTTGGTTCTGCTGGTCTGTAGAGGCGGTAGAAAAACGGCAGGTCGCGCCGCAAAAAGCCGTCTTCCGGAGGTTTTTCGGCCATAGTTGCATCCTTTTGATTTCGCGTCGCTTTTGTTCATTTGCCGGCTTCAAAACGGAATATTTTCGGGCTCCTTCAAAGTTGATTGAACCGGGCGCATTTCAGTCCGTTTCCTCGCCGATATGCTCCTGCGGGAGGAATCGATGCGGTGCGCCGGGCGGTCGTATCGATCGCCGGCATGAACAACCAGCTTTGAGGCCTTTTATCGATGACCACGCCAATTTCACCGGATCGGGGCATGCGTATCCCGGATCGCGCAACGCGTATCCCGGATACGCGTATCCCGGAACGCGATACGCGCATCGATGTGTTCCGCGCTCTCGCTCTGCTGATCATATTTGTCGACCATGTCCCGGGCACGGTTTTCGAAACCCTGACCTACAAGAATTTCGGCTTTTCGGATGCTGCCGAGGCCTTCGTGCTGATCTCCGGCATGTCCGTCGCGCTCGCCTACGGCCCAAAATTCCAGTCAGGAGACCGGCTCATGGCGACACTGAAATTGTGGCGCCGCGCCGGTGTGCTCTATGTCGCCCACATTGTCACGACGATGGTGGTGCTGGCCATCTTCTGCGCGGCGGCGGTGTTCGCGAAGCGGCCGGACATGCTGACGCTGATCAACATCGAGCCATTGATCAGGAACCCGCAGCAAGCGCTGATCGGCATCGTCACGCTTGGCCATCAGCTCGGCTACAACAACATCCTGCCGGTCTATGCGGTGCTGCTGCTGATGGCGCCAACCTTCCTGCTGTTCATCAGCCACAGGCCTTTGGCGGCGCTCGCCCTATCCGGAGCTCTGTGGCTGGTTGCCGGAATCTACCAGATCGCCCCGCCGAATTATCCTGAGCCCGGCTTCTGGTTCCTCAATCCGCTGTCGTGGCAGTTCCTCTTCAACATCGGGCTGGCAAGTATGCTGCATATCAGGCGCGGCGGCACCATTCCGGTCAATCGCTGGCTGGTCGGCGCGGCGGCGGTCTATGTCGCGGCGGCATTGGTCTGGGTGCACAGCCCGCTATGGGGGCACGTGTCGTGGCTGAACCTGCCCGTGGTGCTGACCGGCTTCGACAAGACGTTTCTGTCGTTGCCGAGGCTGCTGCACATCCTGGCGGTGAGCTACCTGATTGTGGCGTTTCCTTCTGTCTCGAACCTGTTCCGCACCAGCCGCGACCATCCGCTCGCCATATTGGGCAAACGATCGCTGCCGGTTTTCATCGCCGGCACGGTGATCGCCATGGCGGCGCAGGTGATGAAGCTGATCAACCCGGGCGGGCTTGCCTACGACAGCTTGCTGATCGCCGCCGGCATCGCCATGCAGTTCGCGCTCGCCTATTATCTCGAATGGCTGTCGGGTATTGGGCGGTCCGGCATGAGCAGGCCGGTCCGCAGCGAGGCGTCGCCTGTCCATACGTCCTTCGGCGTGGGCGGCATGGCGGCTACCAACCTGTAGACGACCGGGCTTAAGCTGTTTTGGGCGGCGGTCCGGAAGAGGCCCTGACGACAAGCTCGACGCCGAGCGTCTCGCGCCGCACCGTGCCGTCGAAATCGAGGATCGTTCGCGCCGCCCGGCGGCCGATCTCGGCGATCGGCTGGGCGATCGTGGTGAGCGGAGGATTGCAAAGTGCGGCGTCAGGCACGCCGTCGAAGCCGATGACGGAGACGTCGCCGGGAACCGCGATGCCACGCGCGGCCAACCATTCGATCGCGACCATGGCGATCCGGTCCGACATCGCCAGGATGGCGGTCGGCGGCTCTGCTGAGGCGAAGATCGTTTCGAGGCCGGCTCTGGTGCTGGCTTCGTCGTTTTCGGTCTCGTATACCGGAATCCCTGCGGTATCGACGCCGAACCGGGAAAGCGCCTCGAAATAGCCGACGAGGCGATCGCGCGTGCCGGGGTAGACGGCCGTCCGGACCTGCTCCGGCGAGACAGGACCGGTCCTGTCGTCGGCGAAAGGCAGCGACAGAACGGCGAAGCGCCGATGGCCAAGCTCGGCAAGATGGTGCGCCGCCAGGCGGGCGCCGGCGACATTGTCGACGCCGATTGCCGAAACAGTGTCGTCGTCGAAACCGAGCTCAAGCGCGACGAAGGGGAGTTTGCGTTCGCGCGTCAGTTCGACGAGGCGTGAGCCGCCCTCGATGCAGAACAGGATGAAGCCGTCGACCAGCGCACTCTGGATGTTCCAGGCAAGCTTCTCCTGATTGCCGGCCGATACCAGCGCGATGCCGGCGCCGGTGGCATCGCATGCCTCGGAAATCCCGGCCATCATCGCGCGGGCGAAGGGGTCTTCGAAGAAATAGGACAGTGGCTCAGTCGTGGCGACGCCGATCGCGTTGACCTTGCCGGCACGCAGCAGCCGACCCTTGGGATCCGGCCCCGCATAGCCCATCGCCTCGGCCGCTGCCTTGACCCGTTCGCGGACTTCCTCGCGTACGATCTCGGGACGGCTGAACACGTTGGAGGCAGTGCCGTGCGAAACTCCGGCGGCCTTGGCGATGTCTGCCAGCCGGATGGGTTTCGTGCTGCCTTCGGTGGATGACGCCATTTTTCTGCCTCCGGATTCCTATCTAGCACCTTTGTTGGATCGATTCAAATTTTGCTTGACTACTGTGCGGTCGAGTGTATTTTTGAATCGATCCAAGTTAAACGCCCTGTCGATTGGATCGATTCAGGAAGGAGAGAGCCATGCACCCCGTCAATTATCTGTTCGAAGACATCTATCGCAACGACTGGAGCATAACCTCGAACGCGGTGACCCGGACACGTCGCGGCGGCGCCGGTCCGTGGATCCGCGATCTGCGTTTTCTCGTGGAGCGCAAGCGGAGCTGATCGGCACGGCATTTTCTGGCCTGTCGATTGGATCGATTCAAGTTTAAAAAAGGAGCCAAGCCATGCATCCGATCAATCATCTATTCGAAGACATCTATCGCAACTATTGGGGCATCTCGCCGGCCATCGATAGGCCGGAGCGGCGCCGGCTGACCAAGCCGGCGGCACGCAATCGCGACCTGCCGGTCCGGCCCGAACGCCGGCAAGACTGGCCATCGTCTGACTGATCGTCGTTTGGCGGGATCCGGCCGTCTGCCCGCAAGCGCCGTACTTGAGCTGGGGCGGGCTACCCAACCGAGCTCTCCCGCTGAGCTGCGGGAATGCCGTTTCAGAAGCGTGGGCGCACCAGTGCCGAGGCTGCAACCGCCAGCCAGCCGGCGATGAGCAAGGTGCCGCCGATCGGCGCCGACATCGGGAAAAGCCGCGAGCCGAGGAAGTCCCGGGCGAGGAGATCGCCGCAGAACAATACAAGCCCGACGAGAAGAATAAGGCTTGCGGTTTTCAGGATCCGGCTTGCGCCGACGAGGCCGACGGCAAGAAAGACCGGCGCATGCATGAGCAGGAACGACGCGACCGTACCGACGAAAGCGCCGCCCAGATGTGCCGCCGCGGCAGAGAGCGCCACGCCGGCCGCGCCGCACAGGCCGCCGACGAGAACGAGGATGCGGCCGCTGCCGCTTGCTGGTTGCTCGGCCGTGCTCATGTCTGGTCTCCGTGAAGCAGTGATAGCCCGCAAACCGTGTCAGGATTTGCCCGCCTGCACCAGCATGTCGCGCGCGCGACGCGACTGGACCAGCCAGTTATACGCCGCACCGCCCGCCATCAGCACGGATGTGCCGAGAAACACCGCGCGCATGCCGAAATGACCGCCGACGAAGCCGCCGAGCAACGGCCCGGCGACCTGTCCGACATATTGCGCCGAGATCGACAAGCCCAGCACATTGCCGCCGACGCCGTCCGGAACATTGTGACGGATGACGCTGGTGATGCAGGGCAAGAGACCGCCAAGCGCCAGCCCCATCAGGAAACGCAGGCCGACAAGCTGCCAGCCCTGTGTCACGAAGGCCTGCGGGATCAACAGCAGCGCCGAGACGGCAAGCGCCCCAATGATGACGTTCCAGTGCCCGACGTGGTCGGCAAGCTTGCCGAGGCGCGACGCCGACAGGATGGCGCCAAGTGCTGCCGCCGACATGACGACGCCGGAGGTCAGTGTTAGCAGGCTTTGGTCCTCGATGAGCTGCTGGACGTAGACCGTGATGATCGGCTCGATCGACATGGTGGCGAAGCTCAACAGCATGCCGGTCGCCAGCATGGCGACGACCGGGCGTTTGTCCGAGATTTGCGACCAGCCGCCTTTCGGCTTCTCAGTCGGTGCTGATTTGTCGGCTGCCGGGCGAGGGTTCTCCTTGATGAGAAAAGTCGTTGCCAGGAACGCCAGGAAAATGACGCCGCCGGCGAGCAGGAAGGTGGCGCGGATGCCGATCAAGGGCGGCAGCGCGCCGCCGAGCAGGGGACCGACGAGGGCGCCTGCGGTGATCCCGGCCGACAGCACGCCCAGCGCCCAGCCCGACCGGTCCTTCGGCGTCTGCATGGCGACGAGAATGGTCGAACCCGAGGAATAGCCGCCGGCGAAACCGATCAGCAGGCGCAGCAGCACCAATTGCCAGACAGTCTCCACCATGCCGGTCAGCGACATGCAGACGGCCATGCCGAAACTAGCGCGCACCAGCATCAGCTTGCGGCCGTAGCGGTCGCCCAGCCATCCCCACAGCGGCGCCACCAGCGCGGCGGCGAAGAACGTCGCGCCATAGGCGATGCCGGACCATTGCACGATCGCCCGCGTGCCCCTCGGCACCCAGCTGCTCGACGTAAAGCGGCAGGAAGGGTAACAGCAGCGTCATGGCGACAAGTGTGCTGAACGAGCCGGCAAAGCACACGGCGAGATTGCGGCGCCAGTGGATGTTGTGGGCGCCTTGCATGGCAGGGGGGCTTCTTGCGGCATGTCCTGTCCTGTCCGGCAAGTCTCTCGACGACTTGTTCCGGATACCATTTTGGGATACCAAGCTGGTATCCGTCATGGACGCAAGCTCGACGGCTGTCAATGCGGCGCTCTCAAACGTGATCGGCAAACGATGGTAGTCGAGCCGATCGCCAGCAAAACGGCCAGAAATCGGAAACCACAATGTCGCAGATGCAGAATGTCGAAAAGCAGCTTCGGGAGATGATCCTCGGCCTCGAGATCGGTCCCGGCGAGCGGCTGACGGAACGCTGGATCGAAAGCCGCTTCGGGGCGTCGCGCACGCCGGTCAGGGCAGCATTGCTGCGGCTCGAGACGGAAGGTCTGGTCTGCCGCGACGGGCGCGGCTGGACGGTATCGCCGATCAACCTCGCCGAGCTCGAGCAGATCGCCGTCTACCGCGAGGCGGTCGAGGTGGCGGCGGTCAAGCTGACTTGTGCCTTGGAGGACAGGAGCGCCGTCGACGTCGTCGAGGCGATGCTGGACTCCTGCGACGCCGGCACCCCGCGCGAGGAATGGCACCGCGTCGGCATGGATTTTCACATCGAGCTGGCACGCCTGTCCGGCAACGAGTTCCTGTTCAGGGCGGTTCGCGATGCCCTGACGCGCCTGTCGCGGGCGCGTTGGCTGGAGGTGCGCGACGAGGCGGCACTGGGGCGTGCCTGGGCCGAACACCGTGCCATTCTGGCGGCGGTGCGGCCCGGCGATGCCGATGAGGCGGCACACCGGCTTTCGGCTCATATCGTCGGCAGCCGCGACCGGCTGGTGACATCATTGCGCAATGACCGGCGCGGCCTGCGTGCCAGGGGATTTGCCGTCGTCGCGGCGTGATTGCGGAGGCAACCACTTTCGCCCTCGCTTCGCGAGCGCCGATGGCGTAAGAGCGGCGATGGAAAACAACCGCTTTGAAACACCCGTGACCGTCAAGTCGGGCGCGGAGGGAACCACTCAGATCTTGCGTACGGCCCGCGAGGCTTCCGACTACCTCCTCAACAACTGGCCCGGCAAGCGCAGTCCAAAGCATCGCGAAGCGCTGCAGGCCTGCCATGATGCGCTGGCCGGCGACAAACCGGCGATGACGGCAAGGCGCGCCTTCATCGCCGCCGCGCGTGAAGTGAACGTGTTCGTCAGCGACAAGGCGCCGGCCTGAAAACGCAGCGGGATTCCTCGGCTAATCCGATCAGTCTCGCGGGCCGGATGCGTTTTACTCTGCCGTTTCCGTTTCGGTCTCGGACGTGGTCTCGTCTTCGGACTTCGAACGTTCCTTGGCTGCGACCTTGGCCGCTTGCTTTTCCGCCTTCTTGGCGGCCTTCTGCCGGTCGCGTTCCTTGCGTTCCTGGCCGTAATTCGGTGCTCGCGCCATATCTCTTCCTTTCACAATCCCACAGGTTTGTTAGCCCTGCCTAGGAGCATTGGGCTCCAAACACAACACCGCAAAGGGCGATCGGCTCCATACACAGCCGGCAAGCCGGCTGAACACGGTTCCGTGGCTTGCAAGACAGCCGGCACAATGGTGTAGGAGGGACCGGGGGGCAATTCACAAGCCGACTTTTCATCAAGTGACCGATGGCCACCCTTCAAAGAAACGCACAGAAGCTATTCTACTATGCGCGCAATGCCGTGCGCGATATCGCACCGCAGGCGCTGTTCCGCCGCAGGCTCGCCGGGCTGCTCGATCAGGCCAGGCTTTCGGACGGATCGGTCCGCGCGCGTCTCAACTACTACAACAGATTGCAGGACGCTTTCGCGCCGAGCGCCGGGGCCGTGCCGGTCAGCCGGCTACCGAGAGGCCGGAGCATGTATTACTACGATCTGAAGGAATTTACCCGCTACTTCGATCCCGATTTGCGCATCGACCTCGAATTCGGCGACGTCGTCGAAGTGCCTGCGATGCCGTCGATCGTCAAGGATCGGCCGATCGCCGGCGATAACAGGAACGGGGTCCTGTTCAAGCTCAACAAGTTCCGCCACTTCCACATGCCCGCCGACGATGTAGCCTTCGCGGACAAGCTTCCGGTTGCGGTGTGGCGCGGCGAGCTCAACAACCCAATAAGGACCTTGCTTCTGGAGGCCGCGCGCGATCTGCCCTTTTGCGATGTCGGCACGCCCAAACCGACGGCAGCGCCGGCATATCGCAAGCCTTATCTGAGCATCGACCAGCAGCGGCGCTGTCGCTACATCATTTCGCTCGAAGGCAACGATGTGGCGACCAACCTCAAATGGATCATGAGTTCGAATTCGTTGTGCCTGATGCCGCCGCCGACATACGAGACATGGTTCGCCGAAAGCGATCTCGTGGCCAACGTCCACTATGTGCCGCTCGAACCTGATTTCACGGATCTTGCCGAGCGGGTGCAATATCTCGAACGGCATCCGACTGAGGCCGAACGCATCATTGCCGCCGCCAACGCCTATTGCCGCAAATTCGCCGACGAACGGGCCGAGCAGGCGATCTGCTTGCTCGTGCTCTACAAGTATTTCGTGCTCAGCGGCCAGATCGAGCCTGATCCCGAGGTCTGGCGTTTTATCTCCGGCTAAGCCCGCAGCGACCTTCGACCTGATCCGGATCCGTTGTCAGACACCTTCACGGTCAAGAACCAGATCGGCCGGACCAAACCGCTCTTTTGCCGTGAACTGCTGGTGCCAATAGGGGTAGAGAACGGGCGGGCGGCTGACTGCGTCGAGGCGTGCCCGCTCATCGCTGGTCAGCACCAGGCTTGCAGCGGCGATATTGTCCTTGAACTGTGCTTCGGTCCGGCCGCCGATGACCAGCGAGCTGATGGCCGGCCGGCCGAGCAGCCAGGCAAGCGCCACCTGCGCCGCCGACACGCCATGGTTGTTGCCGATATAGGCAAGCACGTCGACGATCCGCCATAGTCGGTCCTCATCACGGATCGGCGGTTCAGACCAGCCGCTGAGCTGGCGGGCGGTGGCCTGGTCGCGGTTGTATTTGCCGGACAGCAGTCCACCGGCGAGCGGGCTCCACACCAGCACGCCAAGCCCCTGGTCGACCGAGATCGGCAGCAGTTCATATTCGGCTTCGCGTGCTTCCAGCGTGTAGTGGATCTGCTGTGTGACGAAGCGCGGCTGGTGCTGGCGGTCGCTGATCCCCAGCGCCTTCATCACTTGCCAGCCGGAATAGTTGGAACAGCCGACATAGCGGACCTTGCCCTGGCTGACGAGCGTGTCGAGCGCGGCGATGGTCTCCTCGAGCGGCGTCGTGCCGTCCCATTCGTGCAGGAAATAGATGTCGATGACGTCGGTCCTGAGGCGCTTCAGGCTCTTCTCGCACTCGCGGATCAGATGATAGCGCGACAGGCCCTCATCGTTGGGACCGTCGCCGATCCGCATGCGCGCCTTGGAGGCGATCAGCACGTCGCCCTTGCGCTTGCCGCCGAGCGCGTCGCCGATGATCTCTTCCGAAAGCCCATTCGAATAGACATTGGCGGTGTCGATGAGATTGATGCCGGCGTCGATGCAGAGGTCGATCATCCGGCGCGCCTCGTCGAGATCGGTCTTGCCGACCGCCGAAAATGCGCCGGCGCCACCGAAGGTCATGGTACCCATGGTCAGCGTCGAAACCTTCAGGCCGGAACGGCCGAGTGTGCGGTATTCCATGTCAGATCCTCGCAATTGCGTTGAGAAGGGCTGCTTCGAAGGCAGCCCGAGGGAGCCTGGCATTTGTAGGACAATTCGCATCGCTTGTCGTGCATGCCATGGAGGTTGATCGATCACATCTCACGGATTTGCGCGGCCGGCGCACAGGCCGGCTGCAATAAAACCGTCATTGCCGGCCTGTATGCAAGTCGGCTCAAGGTGTTCGATCTTGGCCGGCAGGCCGGACGCCGACACGGGCGTGCACGCGGAGCAGCATAAATGACCGAAGCAAAACAGAATTCTCCCGCCAAGGACTGGCTGGAGGCGGAGCTCGCCGACACGCTCGACGAAGACTACGAGCTGGAAATGTCGGAACCGGCGCTGTCGCTGGAAATCGCCAAGATCTACAAGAACGCGCATCCGCCCTCGATGGATCGCCAGCAATATTTTCGCGACCTGATCACGCTGCAATCCGAATTGATCAAGCTGCAGTCCTGGGTGGCTTACACCAAGAAGAAACTGGTTGTGGTTTTCGAGGGCCGCGACTCGGCCGGCAAGGGCGGCGTCATCAAGCGCATCACCCAGCGGCTCAATCCGCGCATCTGCCGCGTCGTTGCTTTGCCGGCGCCGACCGAGCGCGAGAAGTCGCAGTGGTATTTCCAGCGCTACGTGCCGCATCTGCCGGCAGGCGGCGAGATCGTCCTGTTCGACCGCTCCTGGTACAACCGCTCCGGCGTCGAAAGGGTGATGGGATTTGCCGAACCGGATCAGGTCGAGGAGTTTTTTCGCGACGTGCCGGAGTTCGAGCGCATGCTGGTCCGCTCCGGCATCACGCTGGTCAAATACTGGTTCTCCATTACCGACGAGGAGCAGCAGATGCGTTTCCAGATGCGCATCCATGATCCGATGAAGCAGTGGAAGCTGTCGCCGATGGACCTGCAGTCGCGCGTGCGCTGGGAGCAGTACACCAAGGCCAAGGAAGAGACCTTCGCCCGCACCAACATTCCCGAAGCGCCCTGGTTCATCGTCGAGGGCAACGACAAGAAGCGGGCGCGGCTGAACTGCATCGACCATCTCCTCAAGCAGATGCCTTATCAGGAGGTGCCACACGAGGAGATCACGCTGCCCGACCGCGTCTTCAATCCCGAATACGAGCGCCAGGTGCTGCCGCGCGAGCTCTATGTGCCGGAGAAGTATTAATCATCTGGGACTGCTAAAGGCCCGGACGGGCGGCATTCCTTCGCGCCCCCCTCTGTCCTGCCGGACTGTCCGGCAGGACAGAGGGGCGCGAAGGATCGCGGCGCAGAGGGCTGCGCCCGCAGTGAGAACTACGCGCGCTTGATGATGACATGCATAGCATTCGGCGTCGCGATCTGCTCGCTGCACCGGTAGCCGAGCTTTAGCATGTCGATACCGGCAAAAAGGTTCTCGCCTGAGCCGAGCAGCATCGGCGATATCGCCAGATGCATGTCGTCGATGAGCTTTTCCTGGAGATATTGCCGGATCGTGGCGACCCCGCCGCCGAGCCGCACATCCTTGCCGTCAGCCGCTGCTTTCGCCTTTTCCAGCGCTGAGTGGATGCCGTCGGTCACGAAATAGAAGGTCGTGCCGCCCTCCATGACGATAGGATCCCGCCGATGGTGGGTGAGCACGAAGACCGGTACATGGTAGGGCGGATTGTCTCCCCACCAGCCTTTCCAGCTCTCGTCCTTCCAGGGTCCGCGGATCGGTCCGAACATATTGCGACCCATTATCCACGCCCCGATATTTTCGAAGCTGCGCGCCACGAACGCGTCGTCCGTATCCGTGGTCCCGTCATCTTCGTCGGACATTTTGCGGAAGGTTCGGGTGCCCAACATCCATTTGTGCAGGGCTTCCCCGCCGACGCCCAGCGGCTCTTTCAGGTCCTGGTCGGGACCGGCGCCGAAGCCGTCGATAGACAGGGTGAATGCGTTGACACGAAGCTTGGACATGAGTACCTCGCTCTGAACCAGTTGCGAAATGCAAGCAGTTGATTTAGCCCAGACTGATTGCATTTTGCAAGCGGTATTTTAGGAGCGAAGGTGGCCGGCGGCCGCTAATGCATGTCGCGCAAAAGTGTGCAGCGGTTTTGCGATGACGACATGCATAAAACAACAACCTAAAGCGCGTCGCATGAGGCCGGTCAAACGCGACGCGCTTTAGGAATTCAGTAAAAGAAGCTTCGACTCGTGTTGGAATGAGCAATTGTCGATGTCGGCGCCGCCCCTCATCCGCCTGCCGGCACCTTCTCCCCGTATAGTGACGGGGCGAGGGGGGCTGGTCGCAACTTCGGCTCGCTTTCTGCAACGTTGGAGATTGGCAAAATCCTTTGCGAAGGCGTCTTTCTCCCCGTCACTATACCGGGGCCCGGCAGGGCAATGAGGGGCAGCGCAAACCTGAAGCAATTGCCCTGCGGCGGCCATGTCGCGCTTTGGACGAAGGAATGTTACCCGATCTAGGCGCTACAGATGCGCATCATCCCTTCAGCATCGCCGCCACTTCGGGCGCGAAATAGGTGAGGATGCCGTCGCAGCCGGCGCGCTTGAAGGCGAGCAGCGATTCCAGCATCGCCTTGTCGCCGTCGATCCAGCCATTGGCGGCAGCCGCCTTGATCATCGAATATTCGCCCGACACCTGATAGGCGAAGGTCGGCATCCGGAATTCGTCCTTCAGCCTGCGGATGATGTCGAGATAGGGCAGGCCGGGCTTGACCATCAGCATGTCGGCGCCCTCGGCGAGGTCCTGCTCGGCCTCGCGCACGGCCTCATCGGAATTGGCGTGGTCGAGATAATAGGTCTTCTTGTCGCCCTTGAGCAGCCCGGCGGTGCCGACCGCCTCGCGATAAGGTCCATAGAAGGCGGAAGCGAATTTCGTAGCGTAGGACATGATCGCCACATCCTGAAAACCATTGGCGTCGAGCGCATCGCGGATGGCGCCGATGCGGCCATCCATCATGTCGGACGGGGCAATGATATCGGCGCCGGCCGCGGCCTGGATGACGGCAGCCGCCGTGACCTGCTCCACGGTCTGGTCGTTGACGATGATGCCGTCACGCAAGATGCCGTCGTGGCCGTGCGAGGTGAAGGGATCGAGCGCCGCGTCGGTGATGATGCCGATCTCGGGCACCGCGTGCTTGATGGCGCGCGTGGCGCGGTTGATGACGTTTTCCGGATCGAGGATGTGCGAACCGGTCTGGTCGCGCAGGCCGAGCTCGACATTGGGGAAGGTGGCGATCGCCGGAATGCCGAGCTTTGCCGCGCGCTCGGCCTCCTTGACGGCAAGGTCGAGCGACAGGCGGAAGACGCCGGGCATGGCGGCGATCGGCTCGCGGATGTTTTTCCCGTCGACGACGAAGATAGGCCAGATCAGGTCGTCGACGGAGAGCCGGTTCTCCTGGACGAGGCGGCGCGACCAATCGGCCTTGCGCATGCGGCGCAAACGGCGGCTGCCGGTGATCTCGTCGACGCTGCGCGCGCCGGCAGGCTTTGCTGGGGTGAATTTGTTCATCGCCAAAACTCCGGATCGGGTGGCTTTTACCACGAGCCCCCGCCGCTGACCAATGCGGCACGATTGTGCCAGCGTCGTAAGGGAGGGGGTATGCCGAGTTTCAGGTCAAGCCGAGCCGGAGTCGAAGACGGGCGCGAAGCGACCAAACAGGTGGGTTCCGAGAACCGGAACGGAGCGTACGTTTAGGTACGCGAGTACTGGAAGCGCAGGAAACCGCCGTTTGCAGGCCGGCATCACCTGAAACTCGGCATACCTATGGCTGACCGTTGCCGGACAGGACCTGCGCCGCTCCCCGCATGGCGACGCGGAACGCCTCGTCGAAGCTGACGCCGCGCACCTGCCAGCTGTAGGTCCTGCCGCCCGTGGCCAGCCGCCAGTCGGCGATCCAGCCCAATTCCTTGTCGCTCCAGACGATGCTGCCGGCAAGCGCCTGGTCGGCGCCGGCCTGTTTGGCGGCCTTGTCCAGAGCCGCCATATCCGTCTCGTGCAGCGCCTTGTCGTCCAGCCCGGATTCTGAGAGCAGCGACGCCTTGGGAAATGCGATCCGCATCGCCAGCGGGTCGGCAGCATTCACGAACGATTCGCGCATCGGTGCGCCGCGCTCATCGTCGGCGGCCAGCGCGAAATGCCTGGTACCTCGCTCCGTTGCGAGAAAGATCGCCAGCCGCGGCCGCTCGGCAAGCCACGGCTTGCTGCCGAGCGAGGCCAGTACCGGGTCGATCACACCAGGCCTGTAGAGGCAGGTAAGATCGTGCGGCCGGTCATGCGTGCCTTGCTCGTCGTGAATCGGAATGCCTTCCATCCGGTCGCGGTAGCGGAACTCGGCAACGAAGCTGCCGGCCTTGTCGCGCAGCGCCGCCATTTCAGGCTTTTTCGGCAGCCGCTGATCGCCGGAGACCCTGACCAGAACCGCATCCAGGCAGGCCTTGAAGCCGATCCGGCGGTTTTCTTCTCCCTCGCCGGTGACGATGGTCTTCGCGCGATAGAGGTCGTCCGCGGCCAATGCGGGACGAGCGGTCGCGCATACCATCAGGCCGATCGCCAATAGGGCAAGACGCGAAAATCCAAGCATGGCTCAACGTCCGGTTTGAAAGCCCGTCATCAAGATGGTCCGTTCTAGCATCGGCCGCCGGCGGTGGCCAAGGCGGCAGGATTGCCCTTGGCATTGACGCAGCCATGCGCCACGCTTTAGCACTTCAGTCCCGGCGGCGCGGGGAGGGATTCTTAGGCGATGGATTTTGGCGGCGGCAACGAGATCCGCTTCGAACGATCGGGCAGGGCCGGCATCGTCACGCTGACGCGGCCGCAGGCGCTCAATGCCGTCAACCATCGCATGGTCAACGCGCTCGACAAGGCGCTGCGCGCCTGGGAGCGCGACGACGGCGTCGATGTTGTCGTCGTCAAGGCCGAGGGCAGGGCGTTTTCGGCCGGCGGCGATATCCTCCACATTTATGAGGCCGGCCGGGCCGGAAAGCCGCCGGTCGATTTCTTCGCCGACGAATACCGGCTGAACGCCCGCATCGCGCCGTTCGAAAAACCCTATGTCGCGCTGATCGACGGCATCGTCATGGGCGGCGGCGTCGGCATCTCGTTCCACGGCTCGCATCGGGTGCTGACCGAGAACGCCCAGTTCGCCATGCCGGAAGTCGGCATCGGCTTTTTCCCGGATGTCGGCGCCAGTCATCTCCTGCCGAACCTTGGCGGCAGCTTCGGCATGTATCTGGCCCTGACCGGCAACCGCATCCGTTATGGCGACGCCTTGTGGTCGGGCCTGGCGACGCACACGATCAAGGCGCAGGACCAGGCCGGTTTTCTCGACCGGCTGGTGGCGAGCGGCGACCCGGAATCGGCGCTGCGCGGCTTTTCCATCCCGGCCCGGCGCGAGACGGACAGTCCGACGCTGGAAGCGATCGCCCGCCATTTCGCACAACCGTCGCTGGGTGACGTCATCGGCAGCCTGGAGCGCGCCGCACCAACCGACGCCTTCGCGGCAAAGACGCTGGCGACGATCCGCACCCGCTCGCCGACCAGCCTGCATGTCGCCTGGCGCGAGATCAGCGCCGGGCTGACGCTGTCGATGGACGAGTGCATGCGGATGGAATTCCGTATCCTCAACCGCATGCTTGCCGGCCACGATTTCTACGAAGGCATCCGCGCCGCCATCATCGACAAGGGCTCAACGCCGCAATGGCGGCCGGCAGGCATCGACGACGTAGGCGCTGCCGACGTCGATGCCTATTTCGCTCCGCTCGGCGAACGGGAACTCGAACTGTGAGCGAAGTCACGTCGAGACGCGTCGTGCTCCAGCCCTCGACGGTCGAGGTCATCTTCGCCTGGTTCCAGCGCGTCGTATCAGCCTACTGCCTGTTGTTCGGGATTTTGTACTGGATCCGGCTGATCGGCTTCTACCCCGGTCCTTTGTGGCGCTTCGACCTGATGCCGGTGCATTGGCAGGTGGCGGCGGTGACGCTCGCCGTCTTCTTCCCCTTCGCCGCCGCCGGTCTGTGGATGCTGGCCTCCTGGGGGCCGGTGATCTGGTTCATCTGCGCTGCGACCGAGACCATCATGTATGCCGGCTTTCCCGAGCTCTTCGGTCACCGGCCGCTGATCGTCGCCTCGCATGCGGCGGTGGCGCTGCTCTATATCGTCTTTCGCGTGGCGATCTGGATGCAGAAGCGTCAGGCCCGGCAATAGAGCATCGGACCGATGCTCGACAAGAATAGCCGCGCGCCCGGTTGGACGGGCAAATTTCCGCCCGGAATCATTGGCTAAATCTTTAGGTTAATCATCCTTGTTCGGGTGACCCTTCGTTAAGCCTCTTTCGAAACCTATTACAGGTAAGCTCTTGTTAGCCCTAGCGTTTAAGTCGAATTTTATGAGTATTCGATAGTGTCGCGATCAAGGTGAAAAACAAAAAATCACCAGGCGACAAACGAGAGGCAAAGACAATGATCAATTCCCGTCCGGCGGCGAAGACCGCCAATGTATCCGATGACCGTCGCGAGGCGATCCGTTCGCTGTACATGGAGTCGCTGCAACTGGTGGAGCGCCTGCACCGCCGTCTGCTTGACGTGATCAAGGACGAATTCGACCGCAACGGCCGTTCCGACATCAACGCCATCCAGGCGCTGCTGCTCTTCAACATCGGCAATTCGGAGCTGACGGCCGGCGAACTGCGCTCGCGCGGCTACTATCTCGGCTCGAACGTCTCCTACAATCTGAAGAAGCTGGTCGATCTCGGCTTCATCAACCACCAGCGCTCGCGCATCGACCGCCGTTCGGTGCGGGTCTCGCTGACGCCGAAGGGCAGTGAGGTGGCGGAAGTCGTCGCCGGCCTCTATGAGCGCCATGTCGGCTCGATCGAGCAGGTCGGCGGCATCAACACGGAAGAATTCAAGCAGATGAACCGCGCCCTGCAGCGCCTCGACCGCTTCTGGAACGACACCATCGCTTATCGGATGTAAGCAAATCCCCGACATGAAGGGGAACCGCGCCACAGAAGCGCGGCCGGGGAGCGACCTAAAGACCGGTGCCGAAAAGCACCGGTCTTTCCGTTTCGTCACGCCAGCCGATCCAAATCGCGGTCAGGGTCACGTTGCCGCCATATTCCCGGTGAAAGCGAGAATGCGGGTGATGTTGCGGCGAGAGCCAACCGTCTCCCTGCCAACCGTCTCTCTGAACGCGCGTCGCGCCCGGCGCGTTCTCGCACAGAAGCAATGGGGGCCATGGTTGGCTAATTGTTAAGGATGCCAACCCTAGAGTGCGGGCGCGATCGCCCGGTGAAAAAATTGTTACAGGAATATCTGGAGCGTACATGAGAACCAGTCGCCGTTTCTTCCTTTCCGGAGCCTCCGCGTTGGCCGCGACGATGATTGCCGGTGGCGCCAGCGCGCAGGACGTGATCGCGGATATCCTGAAATCCTCGGGCCGCGGCAACTGGGACGACCAGTTCGACGCCCGCGCCAGCCAGGGCGGCAAGGTGGCCTCGACGCTGCCGATCGTCAGCCTGCAGACCGTTGCGTACACCGAGCAGGCGATCGCGCAGTATCAGAATATTGTCGCGCAGGGCGGCTGGGAGCCGGTCCCGGACACCAAGAAATTGCAGCTCGGCGTCATCGATCCCGACGTGGTGCCATTGCGCAGGCGCTTGATGATTTCGGGCGACCTGGCGCAGAGCGCCGGCCTTTCAGAGGCCTTCGATTCCTATGTCGATGCGGCGGTCAAGCGCTTCCAGGCGCGCCATGGCCTGCCTTCCGACGGGACACTGGGCCAATATTCGTATGCGGCGATGAATGTTTCGGCGCAGGTCCGGCTTGGCCAGCTACAGACCAATCTGCAGCGGCTGCACGAGCGCGCCGGCACGCTGGGCAACCGTTATGTATTGGTCGACATCCCGGGCGCCCAGATTGAGGCGGTCGAGAACGACCGCGTCGTGCTGCGCCACACCGCCGTTGTCGGCAAGATCGACCGCCAGACTCCGATCGTCGATTCCAAGATCAACGAGATCATCGTCAATCCCTATTGGAACGCGCCAGTCTCGATCGTGCGCAAGGACATCATTCCGCTGATGCGGAAGGACCCCAACTATCTCAAGGACAGCAACATCCGTCTGTTCGCACCGGACGGCAGCGAGGTCGATCCGCTGACCGTCGACTGGTCGACCGACGACGCGGAGAAATACCGCTTCCGCCAGGATCCGGGCGCCGGCAATGCGATGGCTTCGGTCAAGATCAATTTCCCGAGCCCGGACGGCGTCTACATGCACGACACGCCGCAACAAAGCCTGTTCGGCAAGATGATGCGCTTCGATTCCTCGGGCTGCGTGCGCGTCCAGAACGTACGCGACCTCGTCACCTGGATCCTGCGCGACACGCCGGGCTGGAGCCGCCAGCATTTCGAGGCGGCGATCAAGAGCGGCGAGAACATCCCGGTGCAGGTCACCAATCCGGTGCCGGTCTTTTTCCTCTACATCTCGGCCTGGTCGACGGGGCCTGGCGTCGTGCAGTTCCGCGACGACATCTACGGGCTCGACGGAGCCAACGAGCTGCAGATCACCTCCGCGCTCTAAGCGACTGATCTTTTTACTGAAAGGGCCGCCGGTGAGGGCGGCCTTTTTGCATCCGGCTGGAGGTCACGCTTTGCGCCGGGTCCGGAAAGCGCCGTTGCAGGGCCATGCAAGTCGCCATCTTCATCCTGATCGTGCTCGTCTTCGTCGCCGTTTCCGGCGCGCTGGTCCGGCTGGTGCGGGTGCCTTTGCCGGTGCTGCAGATTGCCATAGGTGCCGTACTCGCCTGGCCGATGCGCGGCATCCATGTCGAGATCGATCCCGAGCTTTTCCTGCTGGTGTTCATTCCGCCGCTGCTGTTCAGCGATGCCTATGGCGCGCCGAAGCGCGAACTGGTGGCGCTGCGCGGGCCGATACTGGACCTTGCCATTGGGCTGGTCTTCTTCACCATCGTCGGCTTCGGCTACGCCTTGCACTGGCTGGTGCCGAGCGTTCCGCTCGTTGTCGCTTTCGCGCTTGCCGCGGTGCTGTCGCCGACCGACGCAGTGGCCGTGTCCTCGATCGTCGACAAGAATGTGGTTCCGGCGCGGCTGATGCACATTCTGGAAGGCGAGTCGCTGCTCAACGATGCGTCGGGGCTGGTCATGTTCCGTTTCGCGGTGGCGGCAGTGTTGACCGGCAGCTTTTCCTTCGCCGCGGCATCTCTGACTTTCCTCTACGCCGTGGCAGTCGGCATCCTGGCCGGCGTGGTGGCATTGTTCGTTGCCGCCAAGGCGCTGCAATTGCTGAATCGCATCGGCGGCGTGCCGGCCGAGGCGCAGGTGCTGGTCATGATTCTGCTGCCCTTCGTCGCCCATCTCGGCGCGGAGCATGTCGGGGCTTCGGGTATCCTGGCTGCGGTCACCGCCGGCGTGCTGACCGGCGGCTCCGGAATTTTCCGCTTCCTCGGCGTTTCGGCGCGTATCCAGACGATGTCGCTGTGGACGACGCTGTCCTTCGTTTTCAACGGTGCTCTCTTCATCCTGCTCGGCCTGCAGTTCCCCGACATCATCGGCAACGTGCCGCCCGAACTCAGCGGCCGCTATCCGGTCATCCAGCCGATCCTGACGGTGTTGGCGCTGACGCTGTGCCTGATTGCGCTGCGCTTTGTCTGGATCTGGATTGGCGACACTACGGCCCGTGTCGTAGCGCGAATGCGCAAGCGCAAGGCCGAGCCGTTCGGACTGCGTATTCTCCTCGCCGGCTCGGTGGCCGGCGTGCGCGGCGCCATAACGCTGGCCGGCATCCTGTCGCTGCCGCTCGCCATGCCGGACGGTTCGCCCTTTCCGGCGCGCGACGAGGTGATCTTCCTGGCGGCCGGCGTCATCATCTGTTCGCTCGCCATCGCCAGCCTCGCGCTGCCCCGGATAGCGCGCGGGCTGGTCGAGCCGGGCGAGGATGCCGGCGCTGCCGAGGAGCGCCTGGCTCGTGTCGGCGCGGCCAAGGCGGCCATCGCCCGCATCGAGAGCATCGCCGAAGCCGAAGACGGGGACGAAGGCGAGGTGCCCGGCACCCGGCTCGCCGCGGCCGACAGCATTGTCGCCGGTTACCGCCGCCGCATCGCCGCCTCCGACGAGGCTGACGAAGCGCGCACTGAAGCCCGCGAAGCCGGACGGCTGGAGCTCGAAATGAGGCTCGCCGGCGTCGAGGCCGAGCGCGCGGCCGTGCGCGCCATGTTTCGCAGCCGTGAGATCAACGATCACACCATGCAGGCGCTGCTTACTGAAATTACGCTTGCGGAGGCCTTGCTGAAGCGTCGACAGGCAAGGAAATAGGTGGGCTCTTCGCCTCGCTGCCGCAATCCGACCAGCAAATTTCGCGCTGCAAACGTGGCGGGGCGAAAGCAACTGTGTTAATGGCGCGGCAGACCCCCCGGACGACAAGGATCTCAAGCATGGCAACAGCAGCGGCAGTGTCGAACAAATTCGAATCCTTCTTCGAAACCACGCTTGCCGATGCGGATCCGGAGATTTTCGGCGCGATCCGCAACGAACTCGGCCGCCAGCGCCACGAGATCGAGCTTATCGCATCGGAAAACATCGTCTCCCGCGCCGTGCTGGAAGCGCAGGGCTCGATCATGACCAACAAATACGCCGAGGGCTATCCGGGCAAGCGCTACTATGGCGGCTGCCAGTTCGTCGACGTGGCCGAGGACCTGGCCATCGAGCGTGCGAAAAAGCTGTTCGGCTGTAACTTCGCCAACGTTCAGCCGAATTCCGGCAGCCAGATGAACCAGGCGGTGTTCCTGGCGCTGCTGCAGCCCGGCGACACCTTCATGGGGCTCGACCTCAATTCCGGTGGCCACCTGACGCACGGTTCGCCGGTCAACATGAGCGGCAAATGGTTCAAGGTCGTTTCCTACGGCGTGCGCAGGGACGATCATCTGCTCGACATGGATGCGATCGAGAAGACCGCCCACGAGACCAAGCCGAAGCTGATCCTGGCCGGCGGCACCGCCTATTCGCGGGTCTGGGACTGGAAGCGTTTTCGCGAAATCGCCGACTCGATCGGCGCCTATCTGATGGTCGACATGGCCCATATCGCCGGCCTGGTCGCCGGTGGCGTGCATCCGTCGCCGCTGCCATATGCCCATGTGGTTACCACCACCACGCACAAGTCGCTGCGTGGCCCGCGTGGCGGCATGATCCTGTGCAACGACGAGGACATCGCCAAGAAGATGAACTCGGCGGTGTTTCCGGGCCTGCAGGGTGGCCCGCTGATGCATGTCATCGCCGCAAAGGCTGTGGCCCTGGGCGAAGCGCTGAAGCCAAGCTTCAAGACATATGCAGAGAGCGTTGTTGCCAATGCCAGGGTGCTGGCCTCCAGCCTGCAGGAAACCGGTCTCGACATCGTCTCCGGCGGCACCGACAACCATCTGATGCTGGTCGACCTGCGCCCGAAGAACGCCACCGGCAAGCGCGCCGAGGCAGCGCTTGGCCGCGCCAACATCACCTGCAACAAGAACGGCATCCCGTTCGATCCCGAAAAGCCGTTCGTCACCTCGGGCGTGCGCCTCGGCACGCCGGCCGGCACCACGCGCGGCTTCGGCCAGGCCGAGTTCCGCGAGATCGGCAAGCTGATCGCCGAGGTGCTGGACGGGCTCAAGGCCGCGAATTCGGACGAGGGCAATGCAGCCGTCGAGGCCGCGGTGAAGGCGAAGGTGGCCGCGCTGACGGATCGTTTTCCGCTCTATCCCTATCTCGGTTGAGCTTACGCAAAGTGTCATCCGTTATCGGCCGCACGAGAAGCACTGTTGCAGTGGGGACCGAGTCCGGACAGGAGGCTTGACGATGATGCAGATTTTCCGTGTCGCTGGGTTTTGCGCGCTTGGCGTAGTGGCGACATTGACCGCCTTGCCGCTGTCCGCCGCCTTGGCACAGTCTGCGCCCATCCCAGCCGCACCGAAGACGGAAACCTTCGGCATGTGGTCCACCACTGTGGACGAGATCGATACCGGCGAGGATCTGCGCAAGACCTGCGTCGCCTCGACCGCCTTTCTCGACGCGAGCGGTACTAGCGGCACCCTCACCCTCGCCATCTCGAACGGTGATGCACTGCCGCCTAATGGCTATCCGACCCTCGTCATCGCCATGAAAAACAAGGACTTGCCGACTGGCGAGAACATTCCGGCGGTGTTCGGCGACAGCAACAGCAAGGTCAAGGCGACCGTCAATGCCATGGCGGGTGCCGGCGGAAAATGGATGTTGAACAACAAGCCCGAGATCAGCCTGGCGCTGCTGCGTGCCATGCGCCGCGCCAGCGTACTCGATGTGATCTTCGCCGACATTCCGGTCGCGACCGTATCGATGGACGGCTTCACCAAGGCCTATCGCAGCCTCGGCGTGTCATGTGGGTTCCCGACCGGTGACGTCGCTCCGTAATCGGCCGGTGTTGCCGTCTGGTATGATGCTGGCAATTTTTCTCGCGCCTCGCTATCTCTGAGGCGCGAGAGACCACCCCCGGTGCTTTGCCATCCCGGCAAAAACCTCTAAGCCTTTCGCTCCACGAGAATCGCGAACACAAGGCTGTCCATGCGCTGTCCCTACTGCCAGTCCGAAGATACGCAGGTGAAGGATTCGCGCCCCGCCGAAGATGGCGCGGCGATCCGCAGGCGGCGCGTCTGCCCCGATTGCGGCGGCCGCTTCACCACCTTCGAACGCGTGCAGTTGCGCGACCTCGTCGTAGTGAAGAAATCCGGACGCAAGGTGCCGTTCGACCGCGACAAGCTGCTGCGCTCGGTCGAGATCGCCGTGCGCAAGCGCAATGTCGATCCCGAGCGTATCGACCGGGCGGTGACCGGCATCGTGCGCCAGCTCGAAAGCTCGGGCGAGACCGAAGTCGCCTCGGGCGAGGTCGGCCGCCTGGTGATGGAGGCGCTGAAATCGCTCGACGACGTCGCTTATGTCCGCTTCGCTTCGGTCTACCGCAATTTCCGCGAGGCCAAGGATTTCCACGACGTGCTGGGCGAACTGAAGGGTGACGAGCTCAAGGAAGAGGACGCCGGCTGAGCATGGCAAGGCGCAGCCAAGCCGAACAAGAAGTTCTTGATCGCCGCTTCATGGCGGCAGCACTCAGGCTGTCGCGGAAAAATGCCGGGCGAACCTCGACCAACCCTTCCGTCGGCACGCTGATCGTGCGTGACGACGGCACCGGACCGATGATTGTCGGCACTGGTGTCACCGCTGTCGGCGGCCGACCGCATGCCGAGACCGAGGCGCTGGCCGAGGCCGGCGAGCTCGCACGCGGCGCCACCGCCTATGTCACACTGGAGCCCTGCGCCCACCATGGCCGCACGCCGCCTTGCGCCAATGCACTGCTCAATGCCGGCGTCGCGCGGGTGGTTGGGGCTGCGAGCGACCCCGATCCACGCGTGTCCGGCAACGGCTATGCGATCCTGCGTGCCGCCGGTGTCGAAGTGGTCGAAAAGGTGCTGCTGGCAGAAGCCGCCGAGCAGATGGCCGGCTATCTCATTCGATCTCTGAAAAAGCGTCCGGAAGTGATCCTGAAACTTGCACTTTCCAGCGATGGCAAGATCGGCATGGAAGGCGAGGGGCAGGTCTCGATCACCGGCGACGTCGCCCGGCGCGAAGTCTATATGATGCGGGCCGAAGCCGACGGCATATTGATCGGCATCGGCACGGCGCTGGAGGACGATCCGGCGCTGACGGTGCGGTTGCCGGGGCTGGAAAACCGTTCGCCGGCGCGCATCGTGCTCGACCGCCAGATCAGGCTGCCGGAAACGTCGAAACTGGTCGCCGGCGTCGAGCGGGTTCCGCTCTATGTCGCCGCCTGCGCCGAAGCCGACCCGTACCGGCGGGCCGCGCTCGAACATGCCGGCGTGCGCTTCATCGGCACCGAGACGTATGAGGGCGATATTGCGCTGCCGGAACTGCTCGAGGACCTGGCCGCGCTCGGTATGGCCAGCGTGCTGGTCGAGGGCGGCGCCAAGGTGGCCAAAGCCTTCCTCGCCGAAGGGCTGGTCGACCGCATCGTGCTGTTCCAGGGGCAGAAGCCGATCGGCAAGAGCGGCATTGCATCGCCCATCGACGCCGACCATATCCCGGCAGGATTTCGCAAATTGCGCGACATGCGTTTCGGCGAAGACAGCTACGCCGAGTGGATAAGGGATTTCTAGGCCATGATCCCGAAAAGTGGGAACCGGTTTTCGGAAAAGATCATGGCCAAACAAGAAGACAGGATCTGATGTTTACCGGGATTGTCACCGATGTCGGCACCGTCGCTGCCGTGAAGCCGCTGAGAGAGGGCGTCGGCCTGCGCATCGACACCGCCTATGACCCGCAGACCATCGCCATCGGTGCTTCGATTTCTTGTGGCGGCGTCTGCCTGACGGTCACGGCGCTGCCGGAAAGCGGCGCCAATGCGCGCTGGTTCGAAGTCGAGGCCTGGGAAGAAGCGCTCAGGCTGACCACAGCGATGGGCTGGAAATCCGGCACGAGGATCAATCTGGAGCGGGCGCTGAAGATCGGCGACGAACTCGGTGGGCACATCGTTTCAGGCCATGTCGACGGCACGGCCGAGATCGTGGCGCGCAAGGAGGAAGGTGACGCCGTGCGCTTCACGCTGGAAGCGCCGCGCGACCTGGCCAAATTCATCGCACCCAAGGGCTCCGTCGCACTCGACGGCACCTCCCTCACCGTCAACAAGGTCGAAGGCTCGCGCTTCGACGTGCTGCTGATCCATCACTCGCTGACGGTGACCACCTGGGGCGAACGCCAGGTCGGCGACCGGGTCAACCTTGAGATCGACACCATGGCCCGCTACGCGGCGCGCCTGGTTGAGGCGGCGAAAGAGGGGCTTTGAGGCAACAGCCTTGAAGTTTCCGGCCATTGGCCGTACATTGTCGGCTGGAGAATGACGATGACAGCACATGCACACCCACCTCGCGGCCGTGTCCGTGGCGAGCGTTTGGAGACGCGCGTTACGGCCGACCAGAAAAGCCTAATTGAACATGCTGCGGCCCTGCAGGGCCGGACGGTGACGGATTTCGTGCTGACCAGTGTGCAAGAAGCCGCCCGCAGGACCATCGAGGAGCATCAGCGTCTCGATTTGTCTGTCCGCGACAGCCGGGCCTTCGTCGATGCCCTAATCAATCCGCAGCCGGTAAACGATCGTTTGCGCGATACCGTGCGTCGGTATCGTCAGGCCACCGGCACCTGACGAGTGAGCGCCTCCAACGAGGATTCTCTTCGGGTTGAGGTGCTTGGCCCACATCACGAAAGGACTTCGTTCGAGAGCGACGTAGAGCCGCTCGATCGATATTTCCGAATGCAGGCTGGACAGGACGCGCGCAAGAACATCGCGGCACCGTTTGTTCTTGTCCTGCCGGACGGAGCCATCGCCGGCTACTACACGTTGTCGGCGACTGCCGTGGATATTGGCGAGTGGCCCGCCCAGACCATCCGCAAGCTTCCTCGCTACCCCCTCATTCCAGCGACGCTGCTTGGTCGTCTCGCCGTTGATCGGCGATATCGGGGACAAGGCCATGGTCGCTATCTCTTGGCCGATGCACTGTCCCGGTGCGTCAGAAGCGAGATTGCCTCGTTCGCTGTTATAGTCGATGCCAAAGGCGAAGACGCACGCCGCTTCTATCAACGCGAGAGCTTTCTGCCGTTCCCAGATCAGCCAATGAAGCTGTTCCGGCCGATGGCTGATATCGCTGAGCTGTTCAAATGAGGAAGGGACTTTGATGGAAAGCAGGGATTCCAAACAGGAAGAGCGGCTGACGCGCGAAGCCTTGGCCGACGTGGATGACGGCCGTGTGGTGGATCACGAGGCCGTTCTTGTGTGGACTGAAAGCATCGGTGCTGACTGCCCCCACTCCGCACCTCGCCCAAAGATGCGATAAGCCTGGCTCGTCTCCGCCAATCTTCTGCTTGCGATCAAACCGGCTTCGGCCTAAGTCACCGGCGATCCCGGAGACATCTATGGCTGGCACATCCCAACACGGCAAAGCGTTCATTCGCCCGAAGAAGAAGGCCCACCTTCTTGTCATCGAGGCACGCTTCCATGACGACCTTGCCGACGCGCTGCTCGAAGGCGCGACAAGCGCGCTCGAGGAAGCGGGCGCTACATACGATGTCGTCACCGTTCCGGGCTCACTCGAAATTCCCGCGGTGATTTCCTTCGCGCTCGACGGTGCCGCCGAAGGCGGGCCAAGCTATGACGGTTTTGTCGCCCTCGGCACCGTCGTGCGCGGTGACACCTATCATTTCGACATCGTCGCCAATGAATCCAGCCGTGCCCTGATGGACCTATCCGTGCAGGAAGCGGTCTGCATCGGCAACGGCATCCTGACCACCGAAAACGACGAGCAGGCCTGGACGCGGGCCAGGCGTTCGGAAGGCGACAAGGGCGGCTTTGCGGCGCGTGCGGCGCTGACTATGATTGCCCTCAAGCAACAGTTGGGGGAGCGATCGTGAGCGAACCCGCATCACCCGGCCAGCCCTCGGTGCGCCACGCCAACAAGCGCGGTGCTGCCCGTCTGGCCGCCGTGCAGGCGCTCTACCAGATGGATGTGGCCGGCAGCGGCGTCTTCGAGATCACCGCCGAATACGAGGCGTTCAGGCTCGGCAAGGAAGTCGACGGCGCGCTCTATCGCGAGGCCGACGCACAATGGTTCCGCGCCATACTCGCCGGCGTCGTCGAGAACCAGAAGACCATCGATCCGATCATCCGCCAGGCGCTGACCGAGGACTGGCCGTTGTCCAGGCTCGATTCGACGCTGCGCGCCATATTGCGCGCCGGCGTCTACGAACTGATGAAGCGAGAGGACGTGCCGGTGGCTGTCATCGTTTCGGAATATGTCGATATCGCCAAGGCGTTTTACGAAGAAGACGAGCCGAAGCTGGTCAACGCGGTGCTCGATCGCGTGTCGCGCCGGGTGCGCGGCGAGGGGCGCGGCAAGGACGCTTTATGACAGCCGTCGCTATCGCCGAGGCTGGCAGGGAAGCGCGCCGCACGGCGCTCATCCTTGCCGCTTCGCAGGCGATCATCGGTTCGGCCGCACCCATCGCCATTTCCGTGGGTGGGTTGGCCGGACATTATCTGCTCGGCTCCGACAAGTCGCTGGCGACCGCACCGATCACCGGCTTCAACGTCGGCGTGGCGCTCGGCGCCTTGCCGGCCGCCGCCATCATCCGCCGGCTCGGCCAGCGTGACGGCTTCATGACTGGCACGATCGTCACTGCGCTCGGTGGTCTGATCGCCACGCTGGCGCTGTTCCAGGCCAGCTTTTGGCTGTTCGCCTTCGGCCTGCTGGTGATCGGCATCGGCGGTGCCTTCGTCCAGCAATTCCGCTTCGCCGCCGCCGACAACGCGCCGTCTGAATTCAAGGCGCGCGCCATCTCCTTCGTGCTGGCCGGCGGCATCGTCACGGCCATCCTTGGGCCGCAGATCGTTATCTTCACCCGCGAACTGTTTGCCCCGGTGATGTTTGCCGGCTCGTTCGCGTCGATCCTGGTGTTGGCGGCGGTCGGCGCTGCCATCCTGTCGCTCCTGCGCATCCCGGCCAAGGCAGCCGGCAAAGCGGATATCACCGACAGCGACGCACGGCCGCTCTCCGAGATCGTGACCAGGCCGCGCTTCGTGGCAGCGCTGTTCTGTGCCGTCGGCAGCTATGCGCTGATGAGCTTCGTCATGACCGGCGCACCGCTCGCCATGGTCGGCTGCGGCCTGTCGACGGACGACGCCACGCTTGGTATTTCCTGGCATGTCATGGCGATGTTCGCGCCGAGTTTCTTCACCGGCTCGCTGATCTATCGCTTCGGCGCCGAACGGATCGTCGCAACCGGCCTTGTGTTGCTCGTCGGCTGCGCCGTGGTGGCGCTGTCGGGCCTGGCCCTGTGGCAGTTCTGGACGGCGCTGATTCTGCTCGGCCTCGGCTGGAATTTCGGTTTCATCGGCGCTACCGCCATGGTCGCCGACAGCTACCGGCCATCCGAAAAGAGCAAGGTCCAGGGTTTTCACGACTTCGTCCTGTTCGGCTCCGTCGCTTTCGCCTCGCTGATGTCGGGCGCGGTCTACAATGCCTGGGGTTGGGAGATGCTGAACTGGATCATCTTCCCGGTGACGGTGCTGTGCTTCATGGCGCTGGGCGTGCTGAAGATGACGAGCGCGCGGCCGACCGGCGCATGACCCCGAACCGAAGGTTCGGAAAGGATCATGCGAAAAATCAAAGTGCTACAGCGTCCTTTGCGCGTTCAAACGGACGCGCGGCGCTGTAGTGACATGACGCTGTCGGGATCAGACAGCCGCGGATCCACCCGCATCCGAACAAAATTATTGCCCCCATCACCCTTCTTATGAAACCGTGTGCCCCGACGGGGCATTGAAGCCATGCTCATATGCGGCAGCCGTAGTCCGGTTCTCAGCAAGGGATTTGTGAAATGTTTTCAGTCAAGTTTCTGGCCGGCGCAGCACTGGCGCTCGGCATCACCGCAGCCTCGGCGAACGCTCAGGTGGTGGTGTCGTCGAAGATCGACACCGAAGGCGGCGTGCTCGGCAACATCATCCAGCTGGTGCTGAACGCCAACAACATCCAGACCACCGACCGCATGCAGCTCGGCGGCACTCCTGTGGTGCGCAAGGCGATCACCGCCGGCGAGATCGACATCTATCCGGAATACACCGGCAATGCCGCCTTCTTCTTCGAGAAGGCCGACGATCCGGTGTGGAAGGATGCCGCCAAGGGCTATGAAACGGCCAAGAAGCTCGACTACGACGCCAACAAGATCGTCTGGCTGTCGCCGTCGCCGGCCAACAACACCTGGGCGATCGCGCTGCGCAAGGATGTCGCCGAGACCAACAAGCTGGCGACGCTGTCCGACTTCGGCAAATATGTCTCCGGCGGCGGCCAGGTGGTGCTGGCGGCCTCGGCCGAATTCGTCAATTCGGCCGCCGCACTGCCGGCCTTCCAGACCACCTATGGCTTCACGCTGAAGCCGGACCAGCTGATCACGCTCTCCGGCGGCGATACGGCGGCGACCATCGCCGCTGCGGCGAACCAGACCAACGGCGCCAATGCCGCCATGGTCTACGGCACCGACGGCGGCATCGCGCCGTCCGGCCTGGTCGTGCTCGAAGACGACAAGGGCGTGCAGCCGGTCTACCAGCCGGCGCCGATCATCCGCGAGGCGGTGCTGAAGGAGCATCCCGCAATCGAGACGCTGCTGAAGCCGGTCTTCGCCAAGCTCGACCTCGTCACCCTGCAGGAACTGAACGGCCGCCTCCAGGTCGGCGGCGAGCCGGTCAAGGGCGTCGCCGAAGACTTTTTGAAGAAGAACGGGTTTTTGAAGTAGGCCGTTCCTGAAATCGTGACATCGGTGCGCGGCGCCCCCCTCTGGCCTGCCGGCCATCTCCCCCTCAAGGGGGGAGATCAGATGTCCCGACGGCTTTCGCCACCTTTCAGCTGTGCAAGGTGTGTACCGGCGCTGATGCTGCCAATCTCCCCCCTTGAGGGGGGAGATGGCCGGCAGGCCAGAGGGGGGCGCGACGGAGCGCGACGGTCCTGACGTCAGATCCTCAAGTCGCCGCCATCGCACAGGCACGTCATGACCGTCAGATTCGACAAGCTCGGTGTGGTCATCGCTGCGATCGTTGCCTATGCCGCTTTCGCGGCGCCCTTCGCCACCTTTCGCGCCAATCGCATCGTGCCAGGCGAGGCACGCTCGATCCTCGAAGCTCTGCCTGCGGCGGCAGGCCCGCTGCTGCTTGC
The DNA here is from genome assembly GCF_024707545.1 of Mesorhizobium onobrychidis. Classification (NCBI taxonomy): domain Bacteria; kingdom Pseudomonadati; phylum Pseudomonadota; class Alphaproteobacteria; order Hyphomicrobiales; family Phyllobacteriaceae; genus Mesorhizobium; species Mesorhizobium onobrychidis. The sequence continues at coordinate 4,914,455 of NZ_CP062229.1, read as the reverse complement.
GGTCATCGTCGTCGCGGCGGTCGTCGCATTGCTGAAAACGCCACTCATCCTGCGCCTTGCCGCCAGCGTGGTCGCGCTTGCTGCACTGGCGCTGCTGATCGGCGTCGCCGGCAGCTTCCTGACGCCTGAGGGCAACACCTTTGCCCGCATCTCGCCGGCTTCGGGTTTCTGGTTGCTCATCTTCGCCTTTACGCTTTTGCTCGTTGATGTGCTGACGAGGCTCAACCTGTCGCCATGGGCGCGGATCGGCGTGCTTGTCGTCGCGGCAGCGGCGATCGGCCTGCTGCTGGTCTCGGGAAGCTGGAACAGCCTGTCGATCCTCAAGGAATATGCCAACCGTGCCGACAGTTTCTGGGCGGAAGGCTCCAAGCATGTGACGCTGGCGCTGGGTTCGCTGGCGGCGGCGGTGATATCAGGCCTGCCGCTCGGCATCCTCTGCCACCGCGTCGAAAAATTGCGGGCCGGCGTGCTCAACGTGCTGAACATCATCCAGACCATTCCCTCGATCGCGCTGTTCGGCCTGTTGATCGCGCCGCTCGGCTGGGTCGCCACGCATGTTCCCGGCGCAGCCGCGCTCGGCATTCGCGGCATCGGCACCGCGCCCGCTTTCGTTGCCCTGTTCCTGTATTCGCTGCTGCCGGTGGTGGCCAACACCGTGGTCGGGCTTGCCGGCGTGCCGCGCGCCGCCAATGACGCCGCACGCGGCATGGGCATGACCGATCGCCAGCGCCTGTTCGGCGTCGAATTTCCGCTGGCCTTCCCGGTGATCCTCACCGGCATCCGCATCGTGCTGGTCCAGAACATCGGCCTTGCCACCATTGCCGCGCTGATCGGCGGCGGTGGCTTCGGCGTGTTCGTGTTCCAGGGCGTTGGCCAGACGGCGATGGACCTGGTGCTGCTCGGCGCCGTGCCAACGGTGGCTATGGCCTTTGCTGCCGCCATCATCCTCGACGCGGTGATCGAAATCACCTCCACCAGGAGACGCGAGGCACAATCGGCATGATCGAGATCGAAGGCATTACCAAGCGCTATGGCGCGACAACGGTAGTCGACGACGTGTCGATGGTGATCGAGCCGCGCACCATCGCTGTCATTGTCGGCACCTCAGGCTCCGGCAAGACGACGCTGCTTCGCATGATCAACCGGCTGGTCGAGCCGACCTCCGGCGTGATCAGGCTCGACGGCGCCGACAACCGCTCGCTGCCCGGCTACGAACTGCGCCGCAGCATTGGCTACGCCATCCAGGGCCATGGGCTGTTTCCGCATCGCACGGTGGCGCAGAACATTGCCACCGTGCCGGTGCTGCTCGGCTGGGACGCGGCGCGCATCAAGCGCCGCGTCGACGAGTTGATGACGCTCTACCAGCTCGATCCCCAGGCGTTCGGGCCACGCTATCCGCACGAGCTCTCTGGCGGCCAGCAGCAGCGCGTCGGCGTCGCCCGGGCGCTTGCCGCGGAGCCGAACGTGCTGTTGATGGACGAGCCGTTCGGCGCGCTCGACCCGATCATCCGCAACAAGGCGCAGGAGGATCTTCTGGCGATCCAGAAGCGCTTCGGCACCACTATCATCCTCGTCACCCATGACATGGAGGAGGCGGTGCATATGGGCGACAAGATCGCGGTGATGGATGCCGGCAAGCTGGTGCAATACGCCAAGCCCGCCGAGATCCTGGCGAAGCCGGCCAGCGCCTTCGTCGAGACCCTGGTCGGCGCCAGCGAAAAACCGTTCAGGCTGCTGTCGCTCGGCCGCGTGCGCGACGCGGTCGAGACGGGCGCTGCCGAAGGCGAGGCGATTCCCGGCGGCGCAAGCCAGCGCGATGCGCTGGCCGAACTGTTGTGGTCGGGCCGCCCGGCGCTGCCGGTAAAGGACGCGGACGGCAAGCCGCTCGGCCGCGTGACGGTGGAGGGGCTGGTGAAACGCGCGGCGAGACCGGCATGAAAGAGGCCGGTGTAAAAGCTTGGCTTCCATCACTGCTCAGGCTTGTCCTGGTGGTGCTGCTCATTGCCTTCGTGACCAATCCCGGCTGGTTCGAACCGCTGCTGAAGCCGCTGACCGAGAACAACGCGCCGGCGATCTATAACCAGGGCAGCCTTTTGACGCTGACGCTGCTGCATCTGAGAACCGTGCTGATCGCTACCGTGGCCGCGACCATCGTTGCCGTGGCGCTCGCCATCCTGGTCACCAGGCCGGCCGGCGTCGAATTCCTGCCGCTGTCGCGCAGCCTGGTCAATATCGGCCAGACCTTTCCGCCGGTGGCGGTCCTGGCGCTGGCCGTGCCGGCTGTCGGCTTCGGCGAAAAGCCGACGCTGATCGCGCTGTTTCTCTACGGCCTGCTGCCGATCTTCGAGAACGCGCTGACCGGGCTGACGACGCTTCCGGCCAACGTGGTCGAGGCGGCGCGCGGCGCCGGCATGACCGGCTGGCAAAGGCTGGTCAAGGTCGAGCTGCCGCTCAGCGCGCCGATCATTCTCGGCGGTATCCGGCTGTCGGTGGTCATCAGTCTCGCCACCGCGACGATCGGCTCGACCGTGGCGGCCAGGACGCTCGGCGAGGTGATCATCGCCGGTCTGTTGTCCAACAACCTCGCCTTCGTCCTGCAGGGGGGCCTGATCGTCGCAGCCCTTGCCGTGCTGATCTATGACGGGCTGTCGGCTATCGAGCGCTACACCGCACGCCGCATGGGGCAGGAGACCGCGTAGCCGACAGCTCAGAGCTTAGATATCGCGTTCGCCCATCTCGGCGGAAATGGATTCCAAACAGCGATTTCCATGACCCGGCCGGGTTCTGAGTGAAAGAGCGGCTCTGCCGAGAGTCTTTTGGGCGAAAGCCGGGCAAAAACCGAACAATATCTTGACGTTCGCAACCCTGTTTCGCATAAGCCGATGGGAAGGGAGCGGATTCCGCGCGCGGAATCCGCTCCCCTGTCTCAACGGCCCAGGGAGGGGTTCTTTTGGGTCATCAAGCGAGGAAAATCCGGCAATGACCATAATTTCAGCTGTCATCGCCTGCGGTCTGCTTTCAGTCCTTTACGCCATCTGGGCGACACGTTCGGTCCTCGCGGCCGATCAGGGCAATGCACGCATGCAGGAAATTTCCGCGGCTATCCGCGAAGGCGCGCAGGCCTATCTGGCGCGCCAGTACACCACCATCGCCATCGTCGGCGTCGTGGTCCTGCTGCTCGCCTGGTGGCTGCTTTCGATCACCGCCGCCTTCGGCTTCCTGATCGGCGCCGTTCTGTCGGGCGCTGCCGGCTTCATCGGCATGCACGTCTCGGTGCGTGCCAATGTCCGCACCGCGCAGGCGGCTTCCAACAGCCTCGCTGCCGGCCTCGAGATCGCCTTCAAGTCGGGCGCCATCACCGGCATGCTGGTCGCTGGCCTGGCCCTGCTCGGCGTCTCGATCTACTACCTGATCCTCACCCAATTCATGGGCCTTCAGCCCAACGACCGTGTCGTCATCGACTCGCTGGTTTCGCTCGGCTTCGGCGCCTCGCTGATCTCGATCTTCGCCCGTCTCGGCGGCGGCATCTTCACCAAGGGCGCCGACGTCGGCGGCGATCTCGTCGGCAAGGTCGAAGCCGGCATTCCCGAAGACGATCCACGCAATCCGGCCACCATAGCCGACAATGTCGGCGACAATGTCGGCGACTGCGCCGGCATGGCCGCCGACCTGTTCGAGACCTATGCGGTGACCGTGGTCGCCACCATGGTCCTCGCCGCCATCTTCTTCGGCGGCACCGCCGTTCTCAGCGCCACGATGCTCTATCCGCTGGCCATCTGCGGTGCCTGCATCCTGACCTCCATCGTCGGCACTTTCTTCGTCAAGCTCGGCTCCAACGGCTCGATCATGGGCGCGCTCTACAAGGGCCTGATCGTCACCGGCCTGCTGTCGATCGTCGGCCTCGGCATCGCAACCTCGGCAACGCTGGGCTGGGGCGAAATCGGCACGGTCGACGGCATGGCCATCACCGGCGCGAACCTGTTCATCTGCGGCCTGATCGGTCTCGTGGTGACCGGTCTCATCGTGGTGATCACCGAATACTACACCGGCACCGACAAACGCCCGGTGAACTCCATCGCCCAGGCTTCGGTCACCGGTCACGGCACCAACGTCATCCAGGGTCTTGCGGTCTCGCTGGAATCGACGGCACTTCCGGCGATCGTCATCGTCGGCGGCATCATATCGACCTACCAGTTCGCCGGCCTCTACGGCACGGCGATCGCAGTCACCACGATGCTCGGCCTTGCCGGCATGATCGTTGCGCTCGACGCCTTCGGCCCGGTCACCGACAATGCCGGCGGCATTGCCGAAATGGCCGGCTTGCCCAAGGAAGTGCGCCAGTCCACCGATGCGCTCGACGCCGTCGGCAACACCACCAAGGCGGTGACCAAGGGTTACGCCATCGGTTCGGCCGGTCTCGGTGCGCTGGTGCTGTTTGCGGCCTACTCCAACGACCTGAAGTTCTTTGCCGCCAACAGCGACAAATATCCTTACTTCCAGGGCATGGGCGACGTCTCTTTCGACCTCTCCAACCCTTACGTCGTCGCCGGTCTGATCTTCGGCGGTCTGATTCCGTATCTGTTCGGCGGCATCGCCATGACCGCCGTCGGCCGTGCGGCGGGCGCCATCGTCGAGGAGGTGCGAAAGCAGTTCCGCGAGGATCCGGGCATCATGGCCGGCACGTCGAAGCCGAACTATGCGCGTGCGGTCGATCTTCTGACCAAGGCGGCGATCCGGGAAATGATCATACCGTCGCTGCTGCCGGTGCTGGCGCCGCTGGTCGTCTATTTCGGCGTGCTGCTGATCTCGGGCTCGAAGGCGTCCGCCTTTGCAGCACTTGGCGCCTCGCTGCTCGGCGTCATCGTCAACGGCCTGTTCGTCGCCATCTCGATGACCTCTGGCGGCGGCGCCTGGGACAACGCAAAAAAATCGTTCGAGGACGGCTTCACCGACAAGAACGGCGTCAAGCACCTCAAGGGTTCCGAGGCGCACAAGGCCTCGGTGACCGGCGACACGGTCGGCGATCCCTACAAGGACACCGCCGGTCCGGCAGTCAATCCGGCTATCAAGATCACCAACATCGTCGCCCTGCTGCTGCTGGCCGTGCTCGCGCACGGCTGAGGCCGCTCGGCCCTTCCGGGCCCGAAATCCAGAACCGAACCCGCGGGAGCGATCCCGCGGGCTCTTCTATTTTGGACGTCCAGCATCAGGGCATTGACGCCCGTGACTGCTCCAAAGCTCGCGTTCAAGTCGTCTGCGGCTCGCAGCCTGCGACGCTGGCTTGCTGTCTCAAAACAAAAACCCGCAGGATCGCTCCCGCGGGTTTTCGGTCGCCTGAGATGTTACTGCTTCCAGGGAAGCAAAAGGAAAGGATGAGAAGCCGATTCTGCCGGGATGGATCAGGTGCCGCCGAGCGAGCTGCCGCCGCCACCGGGGAGGCCGGGCGCCAGCTTGCTGGCGCCGCCGATGATTTGGCTGAGGAAGTTCTGGTCCTTGCCGCCGGTCGGCGTGGTCCTTGAGATGAAGTCAAACACCTTGCCGTCCTTCAGGCCGTAATTGGCGATCTGGGTAACGCGCCCGTCCTCGCCGAAATAGACCGCCAGCACCTTCTGGTCGACCAGCCTCGGCTTGTCGAAGGCGACGTAACGCTTGCGCGTCTGCGAGATGTAGTAGAAGGCCTCGTTGTCGAAAGTCGCCTTCGTCGACGGGGTGCCGAGCGCCAGAAGCACCTGTTCGCGGCTCGAGCCGACCGGCACCAGGTCGATCGCCTGCTGGTCGATCACGTAGCCCTGCGTCAGCGTCTCGCCCGGATTGAGATCACCGATCATTTTCGACGAGTTGCAGGCGGACAGCGCCGATGCAACCACCAGCAGCGAAACCGCGCCGGCGGACCTCGACAAAGCGGACCTGGACAGAAAAGTCGACTTGAATTTCAGCGCGCGCAACTACAACTCCATTAGCTGGCCGCAACTTGCGCTGGGCCGCAAAACCGGTAAACCAGCTTGCTCGCCGATGCAACAAGGCCAATTCAAACAAACGGTCCCCAGGAGACCACCCTCAATGTTCCAGCGCCTTTTTGGTCGCGAACGTCACGCCAACCGCGTTATCACCGAGGCGCTTTACGCACAAATCGTGGCAGCGGCGCGGCAAACCGTGTTTTATTCCGACTGGAATATACCGGACACGCCGCTTGGCCGCTTCGAGATGCTGTCGCTGCACATGTTCCTGTTTCAGCACCGGCTGCACGGCGAGGGCGGTGTCGCCGGGGAGGTCGCGCAGGTGCTGATCGACGAATTCTTCATGGATGTCGAGCATTCGCTGCGGGAACTGGGCATCGGCGACGTCGGCGTGCCGAAGCGCATGAAGAAACTGGCGAAGATGTTCTATGGCCGCACCGCCGCCTATGACGATGCGCTGGAACGTAACGACCATGATGCACTCATCGCCGCCCTTGCCCGCAATGTCAGGCCCGATGCCGCCATCTGGCCGCAAGCAACGCAACTGGCCGGCTACGTCGCCGATGTCTCCAGGCGACTCGCGAAACAGCCGACCGAATCGATTGTATCCGGCACGGTGGCATTCCCCGTGGCCAGGACTATCTAAGGAAAAGATGAAACACGCCGATTCCCAGAGCCCTGTGTCCTTCGTGGCCAATGTCGCCAGGCTGCCGCAAAAGGGACTGCCGGTGGTGATCGAGGCCGACGCCGCGCAGCGCGCCGCGCTGGCGGGCGAGCACGATTTGTTCTCGGTCGAGAACTACCGTGTCGAACTCCTGGTGGTGCCGTGGAAGCGCAACGGCATCAAGGTCAGCGGCCGCGTCGAGGCCGATATCACCCAGGCCTGCATCGTCACCCTCGACCCGGTCGAGGCGCATATCGACGAGGCGGTCGACGGACTGTTCCTGCCGGAGCAGTCCAAGCTCGGGCGGCAGGGTTTCGAGGGCGGCGGCGAGATAATGCTCGATGCCGAAGGTCCGGACAGCCCGGAAATATTTTCCGGCAATACGATCGATGTCGGGGCGCTCGCCGAACAGTTCTTTGGGTTGGCGATCGATCCCTATCCGCGCAAGCAAGGCGTTTCAATGGAGGCTGCCGACGATGCCGGGACTGCGGAAAGCGAATTCCAGCAAAAGCTGCGTTCCCTGCTAGGAAAATCCTGAAAACCCGACCCAATCGGAGAAAGCCGGTTGTGCGGCAGCCCAAAAACGCTATTTTCGCCGAACCTTCGCGAGCCCCAAAACCGTTGCCAGCGCCAGGCGCTCGCTCAAGCAAACTGTGAGATGAACACCGCGTGATCAGGATTTCCATCGATGCCATGGGTGGCGATCACGGACCAAGCGTGGTCATCCCGGCGCTCATGACGGTCGCGACGCGGCGTCCCGACATCCGCTTCGTCATCTATGGTCGCGAGGAGGCAGTGCGCCCCGAACTCGCGAAACTCCCCAAGCTGGCGGAAGTGTGCGAGTTCATTCACTGCGAAATAGCAGTCAAGATGGACGACAAGCCGAGCCAGGCGCTGCGCCATGGCCGCTGGAAGTCGTCGATGTGGAAAGCGGTCGAGGCGGTCAAGGCAGGTACTGCCGACGCCTGCATCTCGGCCGGCAACACCGGCGCGCTGATGGCAATGTCGAGGTTCTGCCTTCGCACCATGGCGACCATCGACCGTCCGGCGATCGCGGCGCTCTGGCCGACATTGCGCGGCGAAAGCGTGGTGCTGGACGTCGGCGCCACCATCGGCGCGGATGCGCATCAACTGGTTGATTTTGCCATTCTGGGCACTGGCATGGCGCGCTCGGTTTTCGGCATCGAACGGCCGAGCGTCGGCCTGCTCAATGTTGGCGTCGAGGAGATCAAGGGCCAGGAAGAGGTCAAGGAGGCGGGCCGTATGTTGCGCGAGGCCAACATGGCCTCGATGAACTACCATGGTTTCGTCGAGGGCGACGACATCGGCAAGGGCACGGTCGACGTGGTCGTCACCGAAGGATTTGCCGGCAACATCGCGCTGAAGACGGCGGAAGGCACGGTAAGACAGATCGCCGGTTATCTGCGTGCCGCGATGGACCGGACGTTGATGGCCAGGATCGGCTATATATTCGCCAAAGGCGCCTTCGATCGCCTGCGCGAAAAGATGGACGTCGGCCGCTCCAATGGCGGTGTTTTCCTGGGTCTGAACGGCATCGTGGTGAAAAGCCATGGCGGGGCTGATTCGGACGGCTTCGCGGCGGCGATCGAGCTTGGCTACGACATGGTGCGCAACAATCTGCTCGACCGCATCGAAGCCGATCTCGACCTGTTCCATGCGCGCAATCCGCATGCCCAGACATCTAGGAAATCCGACGTCGTTGCCGACGCAGAGGAATAGGAAAGAGCCTTGATCAGATCAGTCGTGCGCGGCACAGGCGCCGCGCTGCCCCGCCGCATCATGAAGAATGCCGATTTCGAAGGCATGGTCGAGACGTCAGACGAATGGATCGCCCAGCGCACTGGCATCCGCCAGCGCCATATCGCGGCCGACGACGAGACGACGGCTTCGCTCGGCGAGGCTGCGGCGCGCGCAGCCCTCGACAATGCCGGCCTGACGCCTGCCGATATCGACCTGATCGTGCTGGCGACCTCGACGCCCAACAACACCTTTCCAGCGACCGCCGTCGACATCCAGAACCGGCTCGGCATGCATCACGGCTTCGCCTTCGACATGCAGGCAGTGTGCTCGGGCTTTGTCTACGCGGTGACGACAGCCGACCTCTATATCCGCGGCGGCCTGGCCAAACGCGTGCTGGTGATCGGCTCCGAAACCTTCTCGCGCATCCTCGACTGGAGCGACCGCTCGACCTGCGTCCTGTTCGGCGACGGCGCCGGCGCGATGGTGCTTGAAGCAGGAGAGGGGGCGGGCAGCATTGCCGACCACGGCGTGCTGGCGGCCAGCCTGCGCTCCGACGGGGCCTACAAGGACAAGCTGTTCGTCGACGGTGGACCGTCGACCACTGGAACGGTGGGCCATCTCAGGATGGAAGGCCGCGAAGTGTTCAAGCACGCGGTCGGCATGATCACCGACGTCATTGAGGCGACGTTCTCAGCTGCCGGCATCACCGCTGAGGATCTCGACTGGTTCGTGCCGCATCAGGCCAATAAACGGATTATCGACGCTTCCGCCAAAAAGCTCGGGATAGCTGAGCAAAAGGTGGTGGTTACGGTCGATTTGCACGGCAACACCTCGGCTGCTTCCGTGCCGCTGGCTCTGTCGGTGGCAGTCGCCGACGGCCGCATCAAGAAGGGTGACCTGGTGCTGATCGAGGCGATGGGCGGGGGCTTCACCTGGGGCGCGGTTTTGGTTCGCTGGTAAGTGCCGAACTGACAGGTTCGGTCCTTGACCTTGCCGGATCAATTACTTAGGCTCTCTCTTTGCTTGTATAGAGTTATGTTTTTGAGCTGATGGGGACGGTTCGCATGGGGGGAAAGACACTTACGCGCGCCGATCTTGCTGAAGCCGTTTATCGCAAGGTTGGCTTGTCGCGCACTGAATCGGCCGAGCTCGTCGAAGCGGTTCTGGACGAGATTTGCGAAGCGATCGTTCGCGGCGAGACGGTGAAATTGTCGTCGTTCGCGACGTTCCATGTCCGCTCCAAGAACGAGCGCATCGGGCGCAATCCCAAGACCGGCGAGGAAGTGCCGATCCTGCCGCGCCGGGTGATGACCTTCAAATCGTCGAATGTGCTGAAGAACCGCATTCTGCGCGCCCACCAGAACAGCAAGGCCAAGGGCAGCAAATAGCGGCTGCGCATCAAAGCCCGGTTGAAAACGGTCGCCTCCTTTGACGCCGGGCTTGAATATTGTTTCATAAACCGCTGAAATAAGGCCCGATTCGGCAGAACCAGCCGGATCGGAATGACTCTTTGTTGAGCATGATCTTGGCCGAAAACCGATTCCCACTTTTCGGGATCATGCTCCAGCGTGAGGATTTCGCCCATGGACAAGAGCCCCGATGCTTTCCGCACCATCAGTGAGGTCGCAGAAGATCTCGACCTGCCGCAGCATGTGCTGCGTTTTTGGGAAACGCGTTTCAATCAGATCAAACCGATGAAGCGCGGCGGCGGCCGCCGCTATTACCGGCCGCAGGATGTCGAACTGATCAAGGGCATCCGCCACATGCTCTACGACCAGGGCTATACGATCAAGGGCGTGCAGAAGCTGCTGCGCGAGAACGGCAACCATTTCCTGGTCGCCATCGGCAGTGGCGACATGGCGGCCGTCGAGGCGATCTCGCAGCGTCGGCAGGCCGATGCGGTGCCGCTGACGCCGGCGGCCCAGCCGCGCGGCGCCGATGACGAGTTGCTGGTCGGCGAGCCCAAGGTGAAACCCAGCCGGCGCTTTTTCGGCCTGGGCAAGACCGACGACGACGGGCCGGTGCAGCCGGGCACGTCGAAACTCTCGCGCGACAACCGTGCTTTGCTGCAGGAGGCGCTGTTCGACCTTCTGGAATGCAAGCGCCTGCTCGATCAGGTGCGCTAGCGCATGACCCCGAAAATCGGAATCGATTTTCGGAAAGGATCATGCGCAAAATTAAAGTGCTACAGCGTCCCTTGCGCGTCCAATAGGACGCGCGGCGCTGTAGTGCATGTCGCCCAAAAGCTTGCCCTCGGGCTTGAGCCGGATGCGCAGCGGTTTTGGGACAACGACGCATAAAAAGAAAAAGCGGGTCGCATGAATTGCTTCAGACGCGACGCGCTTTAAGGGCCGATCGATCGCCGGCAAAAAACCGGAACTGCTTCCGAAATCATGCGTTCCTTTTCGCAAAGGAAGGAAGCATATCATGGTATCTTTTTCGACCCTCTCCGACATCGACCTTGAAAAGCAGGTCGCATCCCTCTCCAGGGAACTGGCGGCGCTGAGAAAAGCCGTGTCCAGGCGCGGCGGCGCCTATTACGAGGACGGGCGTGACACCGCGTCGGACTATTACTCGGACCTTGCCGAGCGCATCAGTGACGCTCTGCCTGCGATCAGGAGGCATAGCAGGGTGATAGAGAAGACAGCCCGCGATCATCCCGCGACAGCGGCCGCTGTCGGGCTGGTTGTGGTCGGGCTCGTCGCCAGCCTGTTGCTCAGCCGACAGCAGAAGACGTCGCGAGCGACATCCAGATCGGCACGTTGAGACAAAGAAAATGGCGGCGCGGACGGCCGCCATTTTCGTTGATAAAAAGTCGATCAGCGCGCGAGCTTGAGCTTGTTCTTCGGGCTGACCTGCGCGGTCTGGCTGCATTTGCCATAGACGGTGCCGTTGGAGTCGGTGGCATCTGTGTATGTACCCTTGCAGTCGAGCTGCAGCACCAGGCAGTGACCCGCGCCCTTACAAACCGCGCCGCCGCCGCTCGGATGCGTGCCGTCGGCGAAGGCCGAGCTCGGAACGGAAATCGAGCCGAAGGCCGAGACGACGATGGCAGCGGCGAGCGACAGGCGCTTGAAGTTCGAGATATTGGTCATTTGAGCATTTCCTTCTCTGGATCGAGGATCGCCGTCAGGGCGTCCTTCTGGTTGGGGACCGCCTTTGTGGCGTCCATACCGTCTTGGTGCGGCCCGGAGAGGAAAGGTTCACGCGTCGGTCCAAAAAATTCGCAGTCCCCTGACGCGTTCTGCCTGCATCAGGCTCCCGCCGCGGATTCGATCCGTTCAAACGGCTGACGGGCCAGCGACAGCCGCTTAACAAGGGAGCGGCTCAGAACCGTCGAACAATTCGGCGATCGGCCAGTCAAAGAACCCGATGGGGATGACGGTCCCGTGCCGGTGCCGCCGAGGCCCGGGCTGCGCCGATCGGAATCACGATGCCGTGACGGCATCTTTGGCGCTTGGCAAATCACCATTGAGAGGGCATTCTCTGCGCCGTCTCAGGCAACTTCTTGATTTGATCAAACTCTTTAAATCCACGGAGTTGCCAAATGCCCCAAATAGCAACAAGCGAAGCTTTTTCCGAACTGTCGGCGACCGAAGCTGCGCCCGACCACAGCGCCCTCAAGGCCATCCGAGAAACCAGGGGATACAGCATGGAAGAGCTGTCTCTGACGTGCGGCCTGGCGGTCGATGAAATCGCGGACATCGAGAACGGCAAGAATGCAGATTTATCGAAGCTTCGGCGAATAGCCTCCGCGCTCCGGCTTCCGGAAGACGCGCTGATCAATACAGCCGTGCTGACACAATCCGTGGAAAATCGACGGCCCGTCTCATAACAGCGACGCCAGAGGATCAAGCCAGACAAACGAGTGTGATACTGGATTTGAAGTTTCTGAATGCTGACGACGTCCAACAGAGCAGGAACTTCAAATCCACCATGCCGGGCATCGGCGCGACGGCCGCCGAATTCGGTTGACCCGAACCGGGTTATCACGATACATCGCGACCGGTCCGGAGTGTAGCGCAGCCCGGTAGCGCACTTGACTGGGGGTCAAGGGGTCGTCGGTTCGAATCCGGCCACTCCGACCATTTTAAAAAACAAGGACTTACCCCCGAAAGTCCACCTTCAATTTCCCCCATATTTTTCGGCCAGGGTAGCGCTAGGGGTAACACCTCTCCTATTTTGCGCGGGTTCCTGCGACTATCGGCCGGTCCACGCGACAATGGACGCGACAGACCGCGATGCGGGCAGGCGCACCTTAATTGTTTGCCTATGGGAGACTCGAATGCGATCGAAAGCTATGTTTCTTTGGGCATTTTCGCCGCTTTTGGTAGCAAATACATCCGCAGCAGATACTGTTGGGACAGTCCAGTTTGAGCAAATGCCCCGATGCGATTTTTTCGCTATTGAGACCAATTCGGGATTCACTCTCGTTCATCGTCTCGACGCCGGTTTGGACGTCGAGCATGGAGACAAAATTACAGGTCACCTGACGAGTGTGGGACCAGACGGCCTGCAAATAAACGGCGGGGCCAAAATGTATGCCTGGATCGACGACTACATGGTCAATTCGAATCGCGCCGAGGCATATGTTCAAGATAGGTGTAAATAGGCAGTCTTGCTCTAGCCAGAACGGCCCGCCACCTTGCGGCAGCGGGCCATGCCTCCGGGGCTAGGGACTTACGCCGCCCAGCTCCCGTTTTCTGTTCGGTATGCCATTATCTCTGCCTCAGAGGTGTCTTTGTCATCCCTTACCTCTTGAGGCCGCAGTTAATCCGCTTCTACTACGGGACCATTCCTGACGAAGGCCCAGCCGTATCCGCCGACGATCTTGCGCTTGCGCGTGCAGAGACAGGCCGCTCGAATATCCTTGTAAGAAGTTCCCACGTCCTCAGCCGCAGCAACGATCGTTCCGTAGGTCTTGCCATCCGAGCGGCGCACAGCGCGGTTGCTGCGCCTGTTGCGACACTGCTCTGATTTTGTCGACCAGCGGCAATTCTCAGGACTATAAGGACCGTCATTATCGATCCGGTCGATGGACAAGTGCTCGTTTTTCGGAAGGTGCGAGCGATCCTCCCAACCATTTGCAAGTGCCCAATCGCGGAAAACGACAAGGTCATGCCATTCGGCGCAGACCTTGATCCCGCGCCCGCCATAGTGACGAAAGTCAGAGTTGGTCGGGCTCTCGCACCTTTTTCGTATGCCACGCCAGATGCGCCAAAGAGGCGTGCCCTTGCCACCATGACGATACTGTGTCGCCGCCGACCGTTCTCGTGCGAGACAGCCGCACGAGCGACTGTTGCCGGTCTTCAGACTGTTGTTGATGACAAGGCGCTCATTGTCGCATTCGCAACGACAAAGTTGCTGAGGCCTGTTGCGACGATCGTTCTCGACCTGCCTAACCACTGTAAACCGCCCAAACACGTCGCCTGGCTTTATGGTTGTCGACCTTCGCATCCTCCACCCTTAGCTTGTCCTGCGACCTGTGAGGCGGTCCGTCATCCCCTGAACCGCTCGGTACGCCAATGGATCTTGCCATCGATCTTCATCGGCTTGTGTATCATCAACCGCTTCGGCAGGTGCTCCGGATGCACCTCAAGCAGCGTGATCTTGATCTGCGGCTTGCAGCGGCTGCAGTCGAACTTGAGTTTCAAAGGATCGGCGCCGCCGCCATAGACCATCATGAGATCGGCGGACCGGCAGTAGCGCACATTGCCGCAACTGCATTCCGCCTTGACGAGCATGTTGTGCCGGGTTGCCTTGCCCAGCGTGTCGATTGGATCATGCCCCATGCGAACAAAAGAGGAACATTTTCCTTGCACGTCAAGACGGTTTGTGGAACCTATCCACGATGAGCGACGAGACCCGTCTGCCGCATGGTCGGCAGCCGCCTCAGTCGCGCGGCTCGATTGAGAACCATGTTGCGAGCATCCGGGTTGCAGCAACCTTGGCGGCTTTGGCTTCGCTAGGCCCAGGCAGCCGTCTCACTGGTTCTGTCTCGCGCATCGTGAGGATGGCGAACAATATCTCTCAAGGGGACGGCACCAATGACCCGCTCAACCTTCGCAGGGGAACTGCAGGGTGCATCCCGACCGCGTTGCAGACATGTCTCGTGCCGATCTTCAGGTCATGCTTCGACGGGCCGCGCCTATCCATTGGTCCTCGATCTTAGTGTCGCAAACGCCGCGCCAAAGTCCCAAACTGACGTGAGACATCCGACATAACTTTGCGTACCGAGACCTTTTGATGCTTTCTGATTATACGAAGAGATGAAACCGTGCAGATGTAGATCACAAAAGTGTGCAAGGCGAGGACACCGAGGGTCGCGAATGCCATGTAATCTAAGCCGTAATGTCCGATTGGGCGCGCTTCTTGGAATTGCCATTTCCATATCCCGAGTGGGGATATCTCGTAACCAAAAACAACTGCTATCAAGTTGAAAACCGACGGGTACATTGAGTAGACTAGCGCCGTTGCTATCGCGGGCGTGAATGCCCACAGATACGAAACGGACACCCCAATCAAATCATCTGTATCTAGGGGCGTCCACGTTTGATCATCCAGGTTTCGCGCCTGCAAGGCTCGGAGCTGACGCCAATAATAATAGGACACCATAAACATCCAGATAGGGACAATCCGCAAGAAATCGAGCGAATTGAAGTCTATCCCGCCAAGAGAGGCTTTGCTGTGATCTTTGTCATAAATGTCGATCAACGATTTCGACAATTCATCTACTAAATAATATTTTCCATCAATTTCACCAAGAATTTCTATCGCGAGAAGCTCAATTGTCCGAATGTTTAAAATGTATAAGTCCTCGTCATAAGGAAAATATTTTTTTACACGATCCGGTAGTAGTCTGTCCCTATCTGCCCTCGCCAAATATAACCCGGTCTCTTCTGCCCAACGAAAAATTGATGGAAATATGGACAATGCTGAGTGGGGCAGCGCTAAACTCGTTGTGCCATTGTTAGCTGGAATAATCAGCGCGAAAAATCTCTGATTGCGAGAACTTTGACAATCATTGTCGAAAATCAGATATCTCACGTTGCGGCTATATATGTCGTTCCAATCCAAAGGACGCAAATAATTGAAGTTATAGAAAAAGAAATAGGTATCTGGTTGTATCAAAAGCGCATCGCATTTTTTGAGGATCGAGTACGGCACTGGTATATCGTCTATGACCACGCCCAAGTCATTCTTGGCAGCTCCGAACCTTTTCATAAGTTCCGTTAATTCAGGAATTTGTCCCGTCTGTTCTGCTCGTTTTTTCATGGCGGTTATATAAAGGTCATGGTATTGCTTTCCTAAACCGTCAGAAAAACTGGCTATATCTTTATCAGTGGCCTGGTGCGGCTTATAAAGGCCAGTGGCAATATCGCGAGCAGCCAAAATAAGTGACAACTGCAACTTGGTTTCATAATTTGCATTTCGTTGTATCTCGCCAATGGCTAGATAAATGAAGGCTGCAGCTGCCAGAATCAGCGCAATGAAGGCATGTTTAGCTGCTGTTAGATGTCCATCCACTGCGGCAAGCCACCTTGTTAGAGTATTCCGCACTCCACACAAAGAAGCTTGGGTGGCGATTGCCCTATAGTCTATAACCTGACGATTGAGAACGATACGCCGATTTGGTGCTCGGGTGTCGGGACGAGCCTACACGTAGAACAGATCGGGCGGACCGTCCATCTCATCGATGATGTCGGGCGTGTTGTTCCGCGGGCTTCCGATCTTTGTTGTCGATTGGCCACATCTTCATCAGCTCTGACGGATGCGGCTGCATCAAGCGAAGGGGGTGCGCTCCTGGTCCTTTTTAGCTAGGGCCATTTTCATCGTCCTCCCTGAAATCCTGGGAAGTCGACCATTTCTACACCTGCCCGAGTTGCGGACAGCCCTAAAAGCAGGAATGAATGGGGTCGAAACTAGCCAACACTACCATAATTGCCAGGCTGAGCGCACCGACTCCGACAAACAACTGTTTAGCGTCAAATGCTTGTTTCCGCCCTTGGTAGGGCAGCGAAGTGTCATCATACTCGTACATTTGTTCCAATAGCGCTCTATCGACTGTCACCTTACCGAACACATATTGTAAATAGTCACTCAGAATCGCTGCCGCGCCACAAAATCCGACTAGAAATACCAACAATCCATAAGACTGCAGCTCCTTTGCAAAGGGGGAACTATCTGTCCTAATCGTATAAAATGCTACTAGTAACCCGAACGCGATGTATCGACATATTTCTGAAATAGTCGCAGTTATAGACTGCTTTGCATCGAGGAAATCCTTGCGTTCTAGCATTTTACTTAACCTTTTGGCGCACTCGGACCAGGATCGTCTGTGCCGGGGTGGGAAGTTTTTAGGATCAGTGCGCCGGCTGGATATGCCGCAGGGTTTGGCGGGCTCACCAAAAGGTATTTCAAGTCATCTTTGCATCGATACACTGCATCGTCCGCGGACCAATATGCCTCTGGCGGGCAGTCCAATGGCTTCTTCCCATCGACCGCTTCGACGACTGGCTGAGCGAAACCCGTCGAACGGCTGACGACCTTCGGGCCTTCCCCGTTCTTTGTTGTGAAATACAAGCTTTCAACGTCGTCCGCTCTGGCGCTAACTGTGGCAAGCGTCAGAATGAAGCTGACAAGCAAATTGATGCGCATAGACCCCTCCCAAGAACGCGGAACATACAGAATGTTCCTTCACGTAGCTAGGCGGGCCGATTTTGCGAAGACTACTCTTCGGTGCACTTAGGAAGCGTTCGCTGCAAGAGAGAACTGCCACACCAATTATAACGGTGCATTGGCTGGCGGTGCACTTGCCGCGAGCCTACCACAGTGTTTCTTAGCCAGACAGTTCCACGGGCGCAGGGGCAACTTGGGTGGCTTTGAGTGACGAAATAAAATCGCATTCAGATACGACATTCAAAACCACGTGGGAGAGCCGCGACGGAACTGTTGTTCCAGAGCCTTCAGCGCTAAAGCTAACGAATGACGCTATCTATTTCAAAAGAGCGACCGTTCTCTACGCCGACTTAGATGGCTCAACAAATCTGGTTGAGAAAAAAACTTGGTCTTTCGCTGCCGAGATATACAAGACATTCCTCTACGCTTCGGCGCGTCTGATCCGAAACCAAGGAGGAAGCATCGTTTCCTATGACGGCGACCGAGTGATGGGGATTTTCATCGGATCGCAGCAGTCGAATGATGCGGTTTCGTGCGCCCTGAAGATCAACTATGCCGTGAAGCAGATTGTCCAACCATCTTTGAAAACCAACTACCCCAAATCTGATTAGTTCAGGCTTTCGCTGGATATTGGGGGGATATCGCGGATGGGGTTCCTTCTATTCTGGCTCGGCTTGTCAGCCATCGTCGGGGTCGCAGCCGGCAAACGCAATCGCAGCACCTTCGGTTGGTTCTTGCTGGCGATCCTGATTTCGCCGTTGCTTGCGGGTCTTCTCGTGCTGGCGCTTGGTGACAGGCGGCCACCACCCTCCCAATACACGGTCCAAATGCCAGTCACGGGACCAGGAATCACCTTCGGCCCTATACTCGAGAAGCAATGCCCCGACTGCGCTGAGATGGTGAAGGCGGATGCGCGTATCTGTCGGTTTTGCCGACATCAGTTTTGATCGCCGTGCGAATGATTTCCATACCTCTGCGCGCCTACCTGCTGCTGCGCTCTTTCCGGCCAGGTCACACGCATAGACGAGCAAGGCGGCAAGGTGACGATTGAACTGGGACCGTTGGTGACGGTTGACATCGACAAGGTCAAGGCTGGTCGCAAAATACCAGGCGCCAAAGCGCAAGACGCCGCTGCGCGACATGGCGGATTAAGCGGGGAAGGCGGCCCGTCGCTGGACGTTCCCCAACACGACAGATACGCGCTCGGGCATCTCTTTAGGGACGGGCCATAGCCGCACTTCCGCCCCATCGCTTACCTCATGCGGGCATCAAATCGATGACCCGCATGATCGCGACCGCACTGCTCGTGTTTTGGGTGCCTTCTGTAGTAGCGCCTTTAGCGCAGGCCCAAACATCGCCCTTCTTGACTGTGAACTGTTCTTTGTTGTGAACGACCGAAAGTTCTCCCTCAGTCATGTGGCAGAGCATGTCGTTCTTCATCATGTTGTCCGGCGTCTTCGCCCCGGGTTGGATAACAACATCGCGTGTATGACCGAAGCCCGCTCACCAAGCGCTACAACTCTGACACCGGGGCCGATCTCCTTGCCCTCATCGGGGCCGTAAGTCTGTGCGGCGGCTGGGGTTGCCCAAGCGATCAGTGGCGTTGCGGCCACTGTAAGACCGAGTGCAAATGTGGATCTACGATTGACGGCTTCCATTGCTTCCTCCCTATCAAAAGTTGGTCGGAAAGGTAGGCCAACAAATCAAGGATGAGCCGTTGCGGCCCAAAGTCAACTGATCTTCCGTTGGGTTTTGACCCTAGGGCCGGATGGATAACTGCCTGACGACACGAGGAACTCGGAGTGCGAATTGCTCTCGCTGTATTGACGTCGTTGCATCGTGACAGCGGTGCGTGCGATCTGCGACCGGTAGCCGTCGAGCTTGACCTCGTGAATCCAGCCATCCCCCTCGGGTGGCTTCGCAACCAGGGTTGGCAACATTGGTGGAATGAACGCCAGCCGGTCAGCGCCGGTACTCACTCGTTTACGCACGGATTCGACTATAGGTCCGGTCGATCTGGCTGCTAGGGGAACGAAACACGATCATTTTACTAAATTAGTTGCAACTTATGAAGGTGGCGATGATTAAACCCCAGCCGGCGAACGTCCCCCGCCCGTCGGTTAGGCCCGACGGCCGACTGGTCCCCCCAATTGGCTGCCGGGCCGCCTGAAGTGGTAGGCACGGTGAGGCCAAGTGACCCGAATTAGAACCAGCCAGATCGGCATGCCGTTCTCCTTGAAATATCACCACCGGCAGCGTCAGGTAAGCCGCCGCACAGACGCGTGGAGCGCCGTCCGCGTCACATTCGCCTTAGTAGCCGCCGCCGCCCATGCCGCCGCTACCGCCGGGGCTACTGCTGCCACCGTTTGTGGTCTGTGTCGTGGAATGCTGCGCTCCATTGCTGGTCATGCACCCGGCGGCACCGGTTAGGATCATGAGCAAGACTGCGATTGTGATGTGACTGGGCATAAGGGTTGTCTCCCTTCCGTGGGTTCCCCCGCAATCGGTCAACAACATTGCGCTCGGTTCTATTCCATCACGATCGAGTGACGGATTTGGGGCTTTTGACACCCATTTCAGACAGCTTTTGCCTTGGTCATGCCGGATCACCACCCAGCCCTTTTGAGATAGGCCGCGTCGGCGCGGCCCCAGTGATAATCACGACGGGCCGAGGTTGTGTTTAAGCTATGCCTCGATCTGTTCGCCCACGAACTCCAAAATTCGGCCACACGACGCGGTTGCTGATAGCCAATTTCGCTTGCAGCATCTTGGTTGATACTTCACCATGCAGTGGAACGATATCTAGCGTCCGAAGGTGGAAGGTTTTGATCAAAATTGGCCTCAGCGTGGTTGCTGCAACCGTACTCCTTGTGACGCCCGCCTGGTCAGCCGACAATTCAGGAGTGGATCAGGCGCCGCAGACTGATGTCGACGTTGTCATTGAACTCGGCCTTGGCGGAATAATTCAGCCTGAATACGAAGGTTCAAAGGATTATGAGATTTGGCCGTGGCCAGTGATCGGCTTCGGCTATCTCGCCATCCCCGGTTTGTTTGCAATCGGTAGCCCAGAGGCTCAGGCAGGCGGATTCGCGATCGGTCCGTCCTTCAACTACACCTCTGATCGGGACGTCAGCGATGATCCAGACCTGTCCGGGCTTGATGATGTCGACGCTACATTCGAAGCTGGTTTGCGGGCCAGCTATGAATGGACCAACGCGGAGGTTTGGGGAGAGGCTCGCTATGCTTTCGGGGGTGCTGACGGTGTCGTGGGTGAATTCGGCGTGAACGCGGTGGCCCGGCCTACGCCTGAGCTCGAGCTCAAATTGGGACCTTTCGCGACAGTTGCTTCAGCCGACTATATGGACAGCTATTTCGGAGTTTCGGCTCGAGAATCCGCTAACACAGGCTTCAGAGTTGACGCCTTTGATCCAGGCGGTGGCTTTAAGAGCGTGGGTATCAGGGGGCTTGCAAGATATGAATTTCGGCCGACCTGGTTTTTGAACGCAAAGGCATCGTACAGTAAGCTTGTGGGCGACGCCGCCGATTCGCCGATTGTTAAGTTTGGCAGCGAAGATCAATTCGCTTTCGGCTTGAGTATCTCGAAGAGGTTCTCGTTCGACTTGTTCTAGGCCGTGAACTCATAAAACGCGCAGCCAAAGCTGGATGGATGCTAGCTTGACGAAGGCGAGGTAGTTTGCAGCGAGTTTGTCGTAACGGGTGGCAATGCGACGACATTGCTTGATCTTATTGAAGAACCGCTCGACGAGATTGCGCGCTCGGTAGAGATATGGACTGAAAGAGATGGGCTCCTTGCGATTTCGCTTGGGCGGTATATTGGCCCAGGCGCCCTTCGCGCTGATGAGTTCCCTGATCCAATCCGCATCATAGCCGCGATCAGCTAGCAGCATCGTGTGTGGATGCAGCCCGCTTAGGAGAACCGAACACAGCCGGTTGTCGTGAGCCTCACCGGACGTAAGACCAATGCGCACCGGCAGACCATTGGCGTCCACGACGGCGTGAATCTTGCTTGTCAGCCCACCGCGTGAACGGCCCATTTGTTGATCGCGGTTATTCGCTATGCAGGCCCCGTGCTGGTGGACCCGAACGACTGACGTGTCGATCATCTGCACCGCCGCATCATGGCTGGCAGCCAGCATATCCATGATCTGATCCCAGACGCCAGCCCGCCGCCAGCGAACGAAGCGATTGTAACAGGTCGTATGGGGACCATAGTTCTTTGGCAGATCGCGCCACGGCGCACCCGATCGCAAGACCCAGAAGATGCCGTTGAGAATGCGCCGGTCGTCGACACGGGGAATGCCGCGTGCCTTGTTCGGGAGCATCGGCGCAATGACGCGCCATTCAGAGTCGCTAAGTTTATATCGCATGCTCGGACCCACTTACGGACGAGGACCACATCAGCTCCCCACTCAAGGCCTCGTCCTGCGTTCCGGGGTTAGCACCAATTTGGAACTGACAGTGAGCCGGTCCGACGGAGACAATTGACTTGCGGCCGACATAGCGCGAACTAGGAATGACGCTCATTTAGAACGGACCGTAGCCAGTCGAGGAACGGCTATGCACGATATCGCCGAGTGGCTGGAGGGCCAAGGTTTTGGGGAGTACGCGGAAGCGTTCGCCAGGAACAAAATCGATCGCGATGTGCTGCCAAGCTTAACGGGGGAGGACCTCAAGGAGATGGGCGTTGCCACGGTCGGCGATCGCCGGAGGCTTCTCGATGCAATCGCCGTCCTTTCACAGACCCACAATGCGCAGCATGAGGAAGTTGTCGCGGAACCCGTCGCGCGTGCTAGGTCCCCGGAGGAAGTGTCAGCCGAACGCCGCCAGCTCACGGTGATGTTCTGTGACCTCGTGGGTTCGACGCCTCTCTCGGTGGAATTCGACCCCGAGGACCTAGCCAACGCAATCCGTGTGTATCACGAAAGCTGCACAAAAGTCGTCGCGCGATGGGATGGGCACATCGCCAAGTTTATGGGCGATGGGGTCCTGATCTATTTCGGCTGGCCGCGCGCCCATGAGGATGATGCTGAGCGCGCCGTCCAGGCGGGTCTCGAACTAACATCGGCAGTGGCAACGTTGGACACCGCAGTAGGACGGCCCCTTGCAGCTCGTGTCGGCATCGCAACCGGCCTTGTAATGGTCGGTGAAACGACCGGCGCAGGTACGGCACGTGAGCAAGCTGTGGTCGGCGAAACGCCGAATCTGGCGGCGCGCCTGCAAAGCGTCGCGGAGCCCGGGACTGTGGTGGTCGCGTCGAGCACGCGGAAGCTGCTCGGCAATCTGTTCAAGACAACCGATCTTGGCGAGCAGTCCTTGAAGGGATTTGCGGAGCCCGTGCGTGCTTGGTGCGTGAGCGGCAAAGAGCCCAAGGAGACGCGCTTCGAGGCGCTGCACGGCGGACTTCGTACACCGCTGATCGGGCGTGACGATGAGGTGGAACTGCTTATGAAACGATTTCAGCAGGCAGAAGCAGGAGAAGGCCAGGTCGTCCTCATTTCGGGCGAGCCCGGCATCGGCAAGTCCCGGCTTTGCGAGGCCTTGCGGGCCGGCCTCCTCGACCGGCCGCATACGCGTCTGACGTACCAGTGCTCGCCCTCTCACACGGACCGAGCGTTTCACCCTTTGGCCATGCAGCTTGAGCAGGCGGCCGACATTCGGCTGGACCTCGATCCTGGCGAAAAGTTGAGGAGGCTTGCTGCGATGCTCCGGATGTCCGCTCACGGCACCAAGGAGCAATTGGCGGTCCTCGCTACCTTTCTCTCAATACCGAAGAATGGAGGAGAGGGGTCGCCGAGCCTCGATGCGGCCCAACAGACCGAGCGAACCTATGACGTGCTTGCGGGCCTCGTGGAAGACTCCTGCGCCAACGGCCCCTCGGTTCTCATCTTCGAGGACTTGCAGTGGTGCGACCAGTCCACGCTCGAATTTCTCAGCAGGCTGGTCGACAGGGTAGAGACCCTGCCGGTTCTGCTGCTGGTCACCTCTCGCCCCGGCATCCGCGTGGCCTGGTCGGATCAGCCTCATGTCACGACGCTGATGTTGAATCGCATCAGCAAGCGTGAGTGCGAGAAAATGCTAAATTCGCTTTCAAACGATGACTTGCTTCCGGAGCGCCTAGTTGAGGAGATTGTCAATCGGAGCGATGGCATCCCGCTTTTTCTTGAGGAGATGGCTCGGACACTCATCGAGGCACGAAGCGGCAAACCAACTGCCACTGGTGAATTCAAGCTGGATGTGCCCGCATCGCTTCAGGATCTGCTTATGGCCCGGCTCGACCGGCTGGCCACGGGAAAGCCGGTCATTCAGACCGCAGCTGCGATTGGTCGCGAGTTCACGACCGAGCTCCTCGGGCACATATGCGACCTGAACAGAGCTGCGCTCCAGAATGCTCTGGACGCGTTGGTAGAGGCCGGGCTGCTGGTCTCCCGCCAAACCGCCTCGGGAGCGACTTACGTCTTCAAGCACGCGCTTCTTCAGGATGCTGCCTATAGCAGCTTGCTTCGTGATACGAGGAGAGAGCTGCACAAGCGAGTCGCGGGTGCGCTCAGCCAGTCGCTGGACAACGATCCCGCATTGCTGGCGCATCATTACGAATGTGCGCATGCGTGGGAAGAGGTCCTGAATTGCCGGCTTCTGGCTGCGGCGAAAGCCGAGAGCCGATCAGCTGGTTGGGAGGCGGCCGAGCATTACCGGCGCGCCATCCACGCTCTTGAACATCTTCCAGACACAGCGGTTTACCGGCAATCCTACCTTGAGACATTCCTGGCGCGAATCAGGTGTGGTTGGTCTAACGCGACCAAAGAAGAGCGTGCCGAAGCGCTTCACCAAGTCGACAAAGCCATCGCGTTTGCTGACGGAGACATCGCTGCTTTAGCACGCCTGCAGTCCTACAAAGGAGTTGATTGGCTGGAAGAGTCCTTGCTGGTCAGTGCAGAGCGACATGCCGGTTTGGGGGACGCGGCGCTCCAGGCCGAAGTCGCGTGTCGCTACGCCTACTTCCTGGGTAATACCGGACGGCTTGTGGAATCGCTCGGGAAGATCGAAAAGGCCGTCAAGCTCTTGAAGCAAGTCGGAGCTCTGGAAGAGCTCGGTAATTTCGCTGCAGGCGCCGGCCGCTGCAACAATGCTCGCGCCGGCAGGCTGGACCGGTCTCTGCAGTTCGCGGAGATGGCCCGAGAGATTGCAGCGTCCACCCACAACTTGGATGTGCGCTCGTGGTTTGCGATGGAAGCGGAGCCTTGGTTTTATAAGGGGCTTTGGCACCGCGCAGTCCGGGTTGTCGACGAGAACTTATCGACAGCTTGGGAAAACGGGAGATGGAACGTCGTATTATGGGCTTCGGGTTGGGCCGCCATCGCCTGTTTGAAGTTAAACCGTATTTCCGATGCCCGAGCCTTTTTGGAGCCGGCAATGAAGACGGCGGCGCGCCGCCTAGATTTCGATTTCTGCAAAATTTATCCGCATATCGCACTGAGCCAATTGCACCTTGCCGAAGGCGATGCTGCAGCGGGATTGCAATCCGCGGAACGCGCGTTGGAGCTCGCGGAGCGCGTCACTGCAAGGCTTGAGATCGGCGCTGCTCACCGCGCACTCGGCCAGGCCTACGAGGCCAACGGCGATCGCCAATCGGCCGACGGGCAGTTCCGTCGAAGTATTGACGTTCTTCAGAAAATCCAGTCCCGGCCCGAACTCGCCCAGAGCCTGCTTGCTTTTGGCAAATTTGAACTCGCGACTGAAAGAGATAAAGCCGAGGGACTGCTACACAGCGCTCTTAAACTTTTCAAAGAGATAGAAGCGGACGGTTGGGTCGAAGAAACCCGCAGCGCGCTTCTCCAATGATCGCGTCAACCTGAGGCCGACAGAAAATGTCGCTTATGCACTCATTTCAGCAAGCGCCCACGTTCTACCCGCCCGTCACTTTCACTGTTGGCCCATCGGCGACAGTAACTTGGTGACGACGTCGTAGTGGACCGCGCTAGCGGTGTCGGTGACGGTCTTGGAGACCGGAAGCTCGTGCATTTCTTGTCAGCCTCGATTTAATGAGTTCACGGCCTAATACCTGGCGTCTGGGCCCGGCCGCGTGATTGCGCGGTCAAATGGGGTTGTTCTTCAGGCTTCCTTAACAGCCGGCATAGCGGCCAGCATGGTTGTTTCAGTTCCCTTAGCTCTCGCTTGAATAAGCAAAGTGGAACATTCCGCCCCGGATCGCTGTTTCCTTTTCACCAGGAGGAACAGCCATGACCGACGACAAGACCAAGCGCGATTTCCGTGACCGCAACCGGGTCTCCGCCGAGGAAGACTACGAGATCGACTATTTCGCCAGGGACGATGCATCTCACGCCGGAAGAAGTGCGCGACCTGATCAGGCGGCACGGCAACGAACGCGCCACGCTCGAACGCGAGGCGAAGAAGCTTCGCCGGTGACGAAGTTGTCAGACCTCGGCCCGCCGATCACCGGGCGACGCCACGAGGGAAGCGAGCCTGCGACCGAACAGGAGCATTTTTACGCCTGCCCCACCTGCGGACAGCTGGTCGACAGGCGCGATCTGCGGCAGGTGATCTGGCATGAGCAGCCGGGACACGAACCACTCGAACTCGATTCCTGACCGGATAGGAGGCGTCTAGGAAATGTCAACCAATCAGGTCAGGAAGGCCATCACCCACATTGGTACGCTGGCATCGCGCCCGCAGGCATTCCTGATCTTTTTCGCCTACGCCGCTCTCTGGCTGATCTTTGATCGACGCAGCTTCGATTGGCACGCCTTAGCGACACTGGCGACGTGGGCAATGACGCTGTTCATCCAGCGCGCCGAGCATCGCGATACGCAGGCGCTGCACGCCAAGCTGGACGAACTGCTTCGCGCAGTCGGCGAGGCCGACAGCGAGACAGCCAAGATCGACGACAAAGAACCTGAAGAGATTGAAACCCAGCGGGAGCGTAAACAGCAAGCGATTGAGCCCTGCCAACGATCGGCAGAAGCCGGACCAGACTCAGACGAGCTAGCTCATATACCTGCAAAAAGCCCGCCGCGCCTTTTCGGCGGGCGGGCATCGAGGAAAGCGGCTGGAAGGATGGAGAAAACCGGCCGCGCATCAGAACGGTAGTCGCCTATGATGGTTCCTAGATCCGCGCCTCGGTTGTTTGCGCCCGCGTATGGCCGCTTTGCCGTCATTAAACTCACCATTCGCGCAAGCCTGTGCGTGCGCGCCACGGCGCGTTCGAAGGTGTGGGCACGGCTGTGCGGTCGCGCCGCGGCGCGTTCTAAGTTACTCATAAGTAATTAATCCCTTTCGGATTAACAGAGACCGTAGCGGTCGAACGGTTTGTTGAGCTTGCTTGTAGGCTCACCAGCGGAATATCTTCCTCGGTAAAGATTCGGCCCGATGACGAGTACTAGGGTAACGCGCCAGAGAGAGGGGTAGATTTGCCAAAGAGATGGTTAGGTCTCACCGTTGGTGGGGATCGCGTGGTTATGGTCGACGTCGATGTGCCTGACGAAGATGGGCCGATAATTATCAACGCGGATGTTACTGTGCGACTTCCCAAAGGAAGCCGCCCGGCAGGGTACGCATCTGTGGCGCAAGAGATTTCAGACTACGCTAGGGAGAAAGGCATAAGTCGTGCTGTTGTAAAAGGGAGCGCTGTGAGTCAACAAGGAAGACCAACCCTAGCTCACCTTGAGTCTGCAGAGCTGAGAGGTGTTGTGCTGTCCGCGCTTTCTAGCGTTTGTGATACTGAGACCGTTACGAAGGCAAGCATCAGCCGCACCTTCGGTGAGCGAAAGGCGGATGACTACATAGCAGACAACGACTTCTGGGACGAACGGTTCGACGGCAACGAGCTAAGATCTGGAAGCAGAGAAGCAGCGTTTTGTATCCTGGCGAAGTGTCGAAAATGACCGATCTGCGCTCCACCTTGGTAATAGAAGATGAGATCGGCCACGGCCATTTCGGCCGTGTTCATTTGGGACACGACGGAATCCGCGACCGCCTTGCAGTCAAAGTACTTAGGCAACTGCCTGATGAGACACAAGACAAATGGGCTGCAAGAAAAGAGGGCCTGCTGCGAGAAGGAGCAAGTCTTGAGAAGGCGAGGCACGGAAACATCGTAGAGGTTCACTACCTAACTGAAGCAAAAGATGCAGATGCCGTCCATTTGGTGATGGAGTACTGCGAGGGCGGATCGCTCGAATCCGCAGGCGAACTATTCGGGACTGATTGGATAGCGAAGCAGCGTGAAATTCACGGCGATGCGGCGGATGCTGAAATCGCACGGCAGCTGAAGCAGTTCCAAGACAGGCGCGCGGGCCGCTCCAAGCCCCTCGCCGCACACGAGTCTCTGTCTCCAGTGACAGGCTACGGCGTATATTCCTACGATGAGGAGACCAGCACCCATTTCGATAAGGTGAGCATCGCGATGCTCAATACCAGTCGACACAACTTTTCGGCGGAATACGAGGCTGGCTATCGGGCGAGACACGCGGGCCAACCTGTTGCGGCAAATCCATATCGAAGCAAGAAGGCCCGTGACAGATGGGAGCGCGGTTGGCTTAAGCGCAACCGCTATGGAGATGACCACTGGTTGGTTGAGCCGATCACCGACAACAAGGCCGTAATCTACGTTCTCGCAATCCTCTTTTTCATCGTCCTACCGATCATACTTGGCCTTAACGGCATCTCTCATTAGGTCTCTGGGGGTCCACTTCAACGGAGCACGGTCAAAACGCTGATCGACCGTGGGATTGATGCCGACGCAAGGGCTGGTTTGGTCGAGCAATTCGTCCGGCTCAGCGCTCGCTTGCCCGATCTGAGGCAGGCTGAGAAAACGTCAGGATCGTTGGCTTCGACGCGAGCGCTCAACGTGGCGGTTGCCGAACAGCGGCGGCTGATTGTCGAGGTGTACAAGGGCGCGAAACCGAAGCGGGTGCAGGTCGATCCGGAGCCCGAGCCCGAGGCGGATCGAGTATGGCGTGCGAGGTACTGGGGCAATCTTAGCGTGAGCGACGATGAGCTTGAGCGGAGGTACGGCGCGCCAACATGGGCGGTGTTGTGCTACCCGACGCATGCCGAGTGGATCGAAGACGATGCGCGGCTGACCAGACTGGCGCAGGATGGGCGATTGGCGAGTCCTACGGCGCGTCAGGACGCGCGGGAGCCGCATCCCGGTCCATAAGACCAGCCAAGGGCGAGATCGCGTCCAGCGGCTCGCCTGCGTTTCAAAATCAACCCCAGGCGCTTGCCAAACGGCCAGTTTCCGGCCACGGCCCGCCTAAGAACGACATGGCAGGGAACCGATTTAACAAGCTCTGAGTTTCAATTGTTAACCCAAGGTGAAAGTCTTAGGGAGCAACACAATGAAAACCATCCATCATCTCCTCGCCGGCACCGGTATGGTGCTGATTTCAAGTGCATTTTTCGGCTCAACGGCGACCGTTCCAGCATTTGCGCAGGCGATTGAGCGCCAGATCTCGGCGGGGCAGCAATGTCGCTTGTGCCCGCCGCTCACCACTGGCGAGGGCCATCCGACAGGCACAGCTAGTAGGGACACCATCGCCGGCAGCGGCAGCGTCGGCGACCACGGCACCGGCAGCGTCGGCGGCACCGGCAGCATCAGCGGCAGCGGCAGCATCGGCGGCAGCGGCACCGGCAGCATCGGCGGCAGCGGCAGCATTGACGGCAGCGGCAGCGGCAGCATCGGCGGCAGCGGCACCGGCAGCATCGGTGGCAGCGGCAGCATTGACGGCAGCGGCACCGGCAGCATCAGCGGCAGCGGCAGCATCGGCGGCAGCGGCAGCATCGGCGGCAGCGGCACCGGCAGCATCGGTGGCAGCGGCAGCATTGACGGCAGCGGCACCGGCAGCATCAGCGGCAGCGGCAGCATCGGCGGCAGCGGCAGCATCGGCGGCAGCGGCACCGGCAGCATCGGTGGCAGCGGCAGCATTGACGGCAGCGGCACCGGCAGCATCAGCGGCAGCGGCAGCATCGGCGGCAGCGGCACCGGCAGCATCGGTGGCAGCGGCAGCATTGACGGCAGCGGCAGCGGCAGCGTCGGAGGCAGCGGCAGCGTCGCGCGCTGACAACGGCGGGCAATGGCGGCAATGTTAACGCCGGATTCGGCAACGGTGGCGAAGGTCCTGCCGGCGAGATCGAGATTGCCTGAGTCATGACCTGACCGCGATCAGCGCCGCGAACGCATCGCGGGCAGCCTGTCGATGCGGAGCCAGCCGCGCTTCGTGCTCAGCGGGCCAGCTTGCCGGGATGTAGCGGTTGATCGCCGCCTCGACCAACGCACGCGAACCACGCAGATCGCGAACCAGCGCATTGGCCTCAACCTTTCGCCGACCTTGACTGGCGA
Source organism: Mesorhizobium onobrychidis (assembly GCF_024707545.1). Taxonomy (NCBI): domain Bacteria; kingdom Pseudomonadati; phylum Pseudomonadota; class Alphaproteobacteria; order Hyphomicrobiales; family Phyllobacteriaceae; genus Mesorhizobium; species Mesorhizobium onobrychidis. The sequence goes on along the minus strand of NZ_CP062229.1, from coordinate 4,885,018 downwards.
TGTAGTTCTGGACGTAGGGCTTGCGGTGATCGGGGTGACCCGGATCGCCGAGGTCCTTGCCGCTGCCGGTCTCCAAGTTCTCGATCCAAGGCAGGCCGAGGTCGTCGATCTGCTCGCGTGTCAGACCGATGCGCTCGACGCGGATCGGCGACGGATCGAAGTCGACGCCCTTGACGTTGGCGCAGTCCATCAGGTTCGACTTGATGACATCGGAGATCAGCAGGCCAGCGGGATCGTGGTCGCCGACGTAGAGCAGGACGCACTTCCGCACGGCTTCGTGGTGGGTCTTGAACCGCATCAGCATTCGGCGGCGCAGGTTGATGTCGGCGAAGCCCTTGCTGGGGTCAAGGGGTCGTCGGTTCGAATCCGGCCACTCCGACCATTAAGTCCTGGGTCCATTCTGGACACATAGGTTACGGTTTATACCGGAGACATGGGTAACACTTTTGGCCCGAAAGGGTTTTGGAGTGGTTCGAGCCTGCATGTCTCATCGTCGAAATATCCCAGATCATAGTCCACGAAGCTGACCAGCCAGATATGGTCCTCGACCTGTTTGATGCCGACGGTCTGGCCGGCGAAGACCTGGCTGAGGTTGATCTTTTTGCGATTGTAGCAGATGCGCCCGCAGGTGGTGACGGTGACGGCCTTGTCGTGGAACGGATAATCGAGGTCAGGCAGGCCAGTGTAGGTGCGCGGTGACGGCGCGTAGTGCTGTGCCGGACAGTCCATGTCGAGCGCCTGGTGTGGACGTTCGTTGTTGAACTCCTGAATGAAGTCATCGAACTTGGCCTGCTGCTGCAGGAAGTTGGCGCCGGCCGGTTTGGTGGTCTCCAGCTTCAGAGTCAGATGCATGCGTTCATGGCGGCCGTTCTGTTGCGGGTTGCCCGGTTTGATGCGCTCGATGGCGATGCCGAGCCTGAGCCACCAGACCGACAGCCTGGAAAGATTGAAGAGAGCATTGGGGCTTGCGAAGGGCACACCGTTATCCGTTCTGATCGCCCCGGGCAGGCCGAACTCCTTGAAAGCGTTCTCGAACACGGTGAAGGCATAGGCCTCCTTGGTCGTGTGGAGCGCCTCGCAGGCCAGGAGATAGCGGCTGGCGAAGTCGCTGATTGTCAGCGGATAGCAATAGCGCTTGTCGGCCAGCATGAACTCGCCCTTGTAGTCGGCACACCACAGATCGTTGGGCTGGCCGCTATGGGAGAGCGCCGTTCCCTGCGCTCGGTTGCGTCGTTGCTTGCGGCGCTTGACCAGGCCGTGGCGGTCCAGAACTGCATGCACCGTTGAGATCGCGGGGGTGTGGACGTCCGGGTAGAGCCGGGCCAGCCGCTCCCTGATCTTCGGCGCGCCCCAGCTGGGCTTGTCCTGCTTGGCACGCACAATCAGCTTCTCGATTTGGAAAGGAAGCTGATTGGCGTGCCGGTAAGGTCGGCGCGAGCGATCCGTCAGCCCTTCCAGCCCGCTGTCATTGTAGCGCTTGAGGATCTTATAGCCGGTCTTGCGCGAGATGCCGAAATCCCGGCACAGCACCGCCATCTTCTCTCCATCCAGAACCCGCGCGACGAACTTCAGCCGCTCATCCATTTGGCTACACTCCTTCCAAGGCACCCTTGCTCTCCTTGCAAAGGGCCGAAAGTGTAACCCATGTCTCCGGAATGAACTGTCACCCATCTCTCGGGAAGGGCACCTTGAAGTCCCTAGTTCTTATTGAAGGCGCCCTCCGGCGCCTTTTTCTTTTTTCGGAACGAAAGGCGCTCAAATCGCCCGTTTCGGAACCTGGAGTCCCGAAAAGTCCCGAAGCGGAGGCGCGAATGTTCTGCATTCGTGCGCCTCGGCTACTCCGAATCTAGCCTGCGTAATTCCTCTAAGGAACCCGAAATGCGTATCCTTTCTATTGAGCCTGCCGCCAACCCTGGCGACGCGCGTTTTCCGTGCGTCGCCAAGTTCGATGCAGAGATCACGGCCGCCTCGAGCGCCATCCACGAAGCCCCCTATGACCACTTCCCACACCGTCACCATCGGCGACGGCGCCGTTCAAGTTCGCCGCATAAGTTGGAACGAATTCTGGAAGATCAGGCCAGACTTGAAGCCCGCGAATGACGATGAGCAAGCGCCCTATGGCGGCTCGCCGAACTCTGCCTCGTCGCTTGCCGTCGGGCGATGCTCGTCATCGACAGGCGGCGATAGCAACGCTTCGGCTTCGGCGCGGCCGTATTCTCTACCAATTTGGAATGCCGCGTAGAGGGCGCCTGCAACGAGCAACAGTCTAAGCATAGTTGTCTCCCTTAGGCGGTAGAAACCATGCGGCCGGCAGATAGTTCCACATGGGTGGAACCTCAACGTTCGACACTCGTTGCCACTGACGGTGGAGCAAGGAGGCGCAGAGGTGGCCCGAAAGAAATCGACCGATACGAGCCGGGTCAAGAAAGGTGCAGAGCTTGAGGTTGAGCACTTGACGGAGGTCACAGACGTGACGCCGAAACAAGCGCGAGCCCTGCTTCGCAAGCACGGGGCCGACTGGCAAAAGCTAAGGGAAGAAGCCGAGATCCAGAAGGAAGACGACTAGGGGCCTTCCGATCCTTGGCTGGCGCGTTTGATTTTTCTACCGTCCCGCACTTTGCGGAAACGGACTGGCCTGGCCGGTTCACCACCATCCTGGCGGATGGCTTCATGGGGAAATCCAATGTCTTTCAAACAGCTCGATCGACTTGCGCTCGAGGCCGGTATCGCCGTTAACGCCAATCGTAGAAAGCCGAGACCGATGAGATCGAATGGTCGCCACGCCGCGTCAAACGGCCCCTAGGAACGCCTATCACTCGCTCGGGAGACGGCCCTTCACCGGAGCAATTTATCGCGTCGGGTTTGGCTTGGTATGCCGGCGAGCCACGCGAAGCAGCCAATGACAACTGGCCGCTCGCGAAGGTGCTGCGCCGGAACGGCTTGGATCACTGCCTTACATTGGCCGAACGATATCTTGAAGAGTTTCAGATCGCCCATCGTTATGAACTCTGGGTCCGCTGCCTCGACAGCGCGGCCGACGGCCTGTTCGAGCACCCTGACCGCACGCTGCATTTGTTGCATGGGGGGAGGCTGTCGCGTCGGATCCTCCGGATCATCCAGCTTAAAATCGTACCTTATGCGTGTGTAGTCACTTGAAAGAGTGCGCGAGTGGATGAACTTCTCCACGGCCTTTGGCACCACAAGCCCGAGGCGCTTGCTCTCATCAAGCATTTTGCCGAAACGGTGCTGGTAGTCGCGGACTTCATCCGGCGTTTTGCCCTGGAGCAGAAGGAAGCACCGGAGATAGTTTTCTAGCGCCTGGAAGTAGAGAAACCTTCTCGGGTGATCGGACAGGCTTGGCCCGATCTGTGGGACCACTAGGACATCGGCGTTCAACCTGTAGGTTTTGGCGAAGATGAACACGCCATAGGTGTTTGATCCCGGACTTTAATGGCGCATCATTGCCGTCCGAATCAAAGGATGCGCTATGGGACAGGTTCTACACCGCCGCGCCACGACGACAGAGGCAGTCCGTCGAGCGATACAGCATAGTCAAGAGAGCCTGAGAGCGCTGGCCAAGCGCTACGGCATCGATCAGAAGACAGTTAGAAAGTGGAGGAACCGGATCTCGACCGCCGATCTTCCCACCGGCCCGAAGAAACCAAGATCGACAGTGCTGTCGCTCGAAGAGGAAGCGGTGATCGTCGCCTTTCGCAAGCACACGTTGCTGGCGCTGGATGATTGTCTCTATGCCCTACAGCCCTCGATCCCGCATCTGACGCGCTCGTCGTTGCATCGCTGCCTTCAGCGCCATGGCATTTCGCGGCTGCCGCAGGTGGACGCCGACAAGCCGGCCAGGAAGAAGTTCAACGCCTATCCGCTCGGCTATTTCCATATCGACCTCGCCGAGGTGCAGACCGCCGAGGGCAAGCTGCGCCTTTTCTTGGCCATCGATCGGACGTCGAAATTCGCCTATGCGGAATTGCACCCGACGGCGGGCAAGATGGCGGTGGCCCAATTCCTTCGCAACCTGATCGCGACCGTGCCCTATGCCATCCATACCATTCTGACCGACAACGGCATTCAGTTCGCCAACCGGACCTGCGACCGGCATGCCCTTCAGCACATCTTCGACGGCATCTGCGACGAACATGGCATCGAGCACCGGCTCACAAAGATCAACCATCCCTGGACGAACGGCCAGGTCGAGCGGATGAATCGGACCATCAAGGACGCCACCGTCAAGCGCTTCCACTATGACGATCACGAGCAACTGCGTCGGCATCTCGCCGACTTCATCTTAGCTTACAATTTCGCGCGCCGGCTTAAGACCCTCAAGGGCCTCACGCCCCACGAATTCATCTGCAAAATCTGGGCAAAAGAGCCCGAACGGTTCCGACTCGATCCCACCCATCAAATGCCGGGACTAAACACATAGGGCGTCATATCGGCGCCGTAGACCGTTTTTGGCTTTTTCGCTGCAACATCCCCCATGGCTAGGAAGATGCCGGTTTCGAGCCGCGAGGGCAAAACGGGCTTCCGCCCGGACGAGGCGAGGCCCTGTTCCATCAAAGTCTAACGACTGGGAAAACGCACTGGAAAGCACGTGCGGTAACAGTTGATTCAACCATTACTGGTATTTTGGAGGAGTGTGGTAGCGGCTCCGACAGTGGCACGGGAAGGCGAATTGCCGGAGCCGCCAGCGCAGCCCGTTTGGGGGTTTGACCGCGCCGTCCTATTCTGGGACAGCGCGGTCAACGATCCGTTAAAATTTTCCGGAACTAATTAAGAACATGCTAATTGAATCGCGGTTTTGCGAGTCAATGCATGCGTCTGAAGTTTGTCCCGCCACTACTGCCGACCTTGGTTGAGAAGCCGCCCAAAGGTGACGATTGGCTTCATGAAGCTAAGTTCGACGGCTACAGGTCACAAATCATCATCGAAAACGCGGACATTCGCATTTTCACCCGGCGCGGCCTTGATTGGACTGCCAAATACCGCGACCTAGCGACGGCGGCCAAGACGATGGACGTCGAGAGTGCCATCATCGACGGCGAAATCATCGTCTTGAACGAGGATGGTATTTCGGACTTTGCCGCCCTGCGGAAGGCGATCACGCGGCGCCAGCACGACCTCTACTTCGTCGCCTTCGATCTTCTGCACCTCAACGGCCATGTGACTTGGATACGCTGCGAAGATAGCGGGAAAAGCAAATCTTAAACCAAGTTAAGCTTGGTCGCCCGCACATCCGCGCGGTCTAAGCAGATCCTGCTTTGCGCAAAATTCAAGCCATCTCTAATATAGGTAGTTGGTCAGTTTGAAATCCAAAAGCCGGAAGTAAATCTCATCCGGCTGGATTGAACTTGTGCCACTAGGCGCGAAGAAGCACGTCCATCTGAATCTGTGATAGGCCTCGAACTTCATATGGGGAATGATCGTTCGATAAAACGTCGTTAGACGTTCGCAGATATGGTATCGATCATCAGGCGAGGTCTGGACACGCTCTCTGGGGATAAACCACTCCGCTTCCTGGGTTTCATTCAAGTAAGCGGGGCGCTGCAGCCTGACGAAATAGCCGTCTTTAGTCATCCTGACGTCGTTGGAATCGATCGGGTGGCAATCCTTGTTTCCGCAGCAGTCATAGTGAAGAACGGGATCAGTCTTGCCCGTATACCAATCATGGGCGTCTGCATCGCTGGGCAGCACGAGCCACGCCAATGCAATGTGTCCTAGCAACTGTCTCATGGAACTAGCCCCTCACCATTTTGCGTATAGCATATTAGTGAGAGCTAATCATAGCGCTGAAAGTCGCATTGATTTCACGCAGAGGTCGACGAAGCTCGACATCCAGGCGCTGATTGACAGACTCGGCCGTGACCACGGCTCGATGCATGACGACCTGGTCGGGCTCTTTATCTGCTTAAATTGCAAGGCTGCCGGCCGTGTCCGCCGGCAGGTGTTCTTCACATGCATTCCTGACTACGAAGGCCAGCAGCGGGCGCGCAATCGCGACTGGAAGCCGACCTTCGAAAGTGAAGGGCTCGAAACGCGGGAACCTTTCATCCGCGAGCCGCTTTGTGTGCATGTCCCAAGCCGTGCAACCACCCATATTGCCAAAGGGTAGCCCAGATCGGGACGTCAACTGTGAAGTCGCCTTGGAGGTCGCATTTGCAGCCCTAGTGACCGCCTCGGAAGCGCAGGGGTGGACGCCGCGCGAAACGGCTGCAGCCCTACTGAAAATCGCAACGGAGCATGCCCAGCGGTTCAGGCTTGCGCCGGCTGAGCCGCCAAGGTGGCGAACGCGAAGAGGTATGTTGATCGCGGGTGCCGCGCTCGTGTTTTTGCTGTGTGCGGCCATCGTTTGGTGGATGCTTAGATGACGATCAACGTTTCGCCCCCGGATACGGCCGTTGCCGCGGTCGTAGTGATGGCGTTGCCGCCTATACGTTAGATTGCGCAACGCTCGCCTAGGTTCATCCGGCCAGCGCCATGCCGACGGCTATGCCTATGCCCATCACCAGCCCTGCAGCGAGTTCCCGCCATACTCGACGGCAATGGCTAAGACCACCACTCGCTACGCCCACGTGCTGGACGAAGAGTTGGCCGCAGCGATGGAGTTGCTACAAAACGCTGCCGCGAAGGCCCGAAAAAAGTCCCGAACTAGGAAGGGAAAAACGGCATAACGCGATGACTTTAAATAGAAATCCGCTTTACGCCCAATTTCCTCGGGGTCAAGGGGTCGTCGGTTCGAATCCGGCCACTCCGACCATTTCAAAACTTAGACTTGCCCCCAGAAATCCATCATGCCTTAGCCGCCGGCGCAGGCAGCGCCAGCGGCCGCAACTGCCGCTGATGGCGGTATTCCAATGCGATGGCGCCCCAGATCAGGCCGAGCAGCAGATAGACGTGGCGCCAGTGATCGATGTCGATGAAGGTGCCCAACGCGATATTGCCGATGAAGGCGACATAGGCGCACAGAAGGTAGGGCTGCCACAGCCTGTCACGCAGGAGAATGCGGAGACCGGCTGATATCGTCCAGCAGGTCAGCGTCAGAAACGACACGAAGCCGAGCCAGCCATAGTCCATCAGCATCTTCAGCCAGATGTCGTGCGTGTCCTCGCCGAAAATCGTGCCGAAGACGAGCGGGCCGATACCGAGCGGATGCTCCAGCGCCATCTGGAAACCGATCGTGTAGCGGGCGAAGCGGCCGAGGCGGGCGGTGTCGTAGCTCTGTTCCAGCTGGGCGCGGCTGGAAAACATCTCCGAGACGCCCGGCAGCTGCAGGATCACGAGCATCGCGATGACCAGCAGCGAGATGGCGGCGATGGTCATGACGACGACACGCAGCCGGAATTTTCCGCTGGCGCTCTGCAGGAACAGGGCGCCGGTGAGCAGGATCGCCGAAACGCCGAACATGCCCCAGGCGCCGCGCGAGAAGGAGAAGAAAATGCCGGCCGTGATGATCAGCAGCGGCACTGCCAGCAACGGCATGCGTGAGATCGGCCCTGTCAGCAGGAGATAGAGCATGTAGATGCCGGGCAGCACCAGGAACGGCCCGAACACATTCGGATCCTGGAAGGCGCCGGTGGCGCGGTCGTATTTGGTGAAGATCTCCGCCTCCGGGAAGGCATGGAAATAGCCTGCTATCCCGAGCAGCGAAGTCAGCACCGCCGACATCACATAGGCCAGGAAGATCACCCGGTAGAGACTGGGCTGGACTGATGTCACCGAGGCAAAGAACACCGCGGTGAAGGCAAGGAACAGCGACACGGAGAGATAGAGCGGGGTGCCGGCAATATCCGACATCTGGGTCATCGAGATCATGCCGCCGATGTTCATGACCACCAGCAGCACCAGCAGCGGCGCCGCCGCGCGCGATATGCGCAGGCCGAACAAGGCCCACACCACGATCAGCCCGGCCATATAGAGGTCGTATGGGGCAGGCTCGGCAATGACGAAGCCGGACAGGAAGACGCCGAGGAAAACCGCGCCCGACGCAATCAGCGCGATCAGCTTGGCGTTGACTGCGGCCGGCGGCAGTTCACGCGTGACGGCGCTCAATAGGCATTTTCCGTATTGAGCAGCCGGATCGGTGTCAGGAACAGGATCCTCAGATCGAACAGCAGCGACCAGTTTTCGATATAATAGAGGTCGTATTCCGTTCGCATGCGGATCTTCTCGTTGGTATCCATCTCGCCGCGCCAGCCATTGATCTGCGCCCAGCCGGTGACGCCTGGCTTGACCTTGTGGCGTGCGAAATAGCCGTCGACCACCTCATTGTAGAGAAGGTTGTGCGACCGGGCGGCAATGGCATGCGGGCGCGGCCCGACCAGCGACAGCGAACCGAAAAGCGAATTGAAGAACTGCGGCAACTCGTCGATCGAGGTCTTGCGGATGAAGCGGCCGACGCGGGTGACGCGCGGGTCGATCCTGGTCACCGTCTGCTTGGCCGTCGGGTCCGCCTTGTCCGTGTACATCGAACGGAACTTGTAGACCTCGATGATCTCGTTGTTGAAGCCATGCCGCTTCTGGTGGAACAGCACCGGTCCCTTGCTGTCGAGCTTGATGGCGATCGCGGTCACCAGCATGACCGGCGAGAACACGATGATGCCGATGATCGAGAAGACGATGTCGAAGGCGCGCTTGGCGACCGAATCCCAGTCGTTGATCGGCTTGTCGAAGATATCGAGCATCGGCACCGAGCCGATATAGGAATAGGCGCGCGGCCGAAATTGCAGCGCGTTCGAATGCGCCGAGAGCCGGATATCGACCGGCAGCACCCACAGCTTCTTCAAAAGCTGCAGGACACGCGATTCGGCGGTCAGCGGCAGCGACACGATCAGCATGTCGATGCGGGCGATGCGGGCGAACTCGATGAGCTCGGAAACGGTGCCGAGCTTCGGATATCCGGCGACGATGGGTGGCGAGCGCTTGTCGCCGCGGTCGTCGAAGATGCCGCAGATGCGGATGTCGTTGTAGGGCTGCTTTTCGACGGAGCGGATCAGGACTTCCGCCGTCGTGCCGCCGCCGACGATGACGGCCCGGCGCTCCATGCGCCCGTCGCGCGCCCAGCGCCGGATCAGCTTGGACATCATTAGCCTGAGACCGAAGATCAGCATGAAGCCGACAACGAACCAGGTGCCGAAAAACAGGCGCGAATAGTCTTCCGACATCTTCATGGCGAATGCCGTCAGCGCCATCAAGGCGAAGGTGCCGGCCCAGACCAGCAGGAGACGGCCGAAATTGGCGAGCGGCCGCATCAACGAGACGACCTGGTAGCAGTCGGTGACGTCGAAAAGCACCACGGCGAGGAACGAGGCGGCGGCGATCGTCAGCGGGTATTGCCAGGCGAGATGGCTGAAGATGCCGACATGGTAGAAATAGACGCAGAGGCCCGACAGGAACAGCAGCGCGAATTCGACCATGCGCAGGACACCGCTGACCATGATCGGCGACATGGTATCGCGCCTGTATTGCGACGCGACCTGACGGGCGACGTCGTTCATCCCGCCAAGCTTATCGCCGCTGGCAGGGCCGTCGAATTTGCGCACCGCGTCTATCGAAAAGCGGCGTGCGGGATCGATCTCGTTCATGGGTGCATCCGCAAAGCTTCCCTCAGGTGAATAGCAAAAGAGAGCTAAGAAACCCTTGAAACAACAGGTGGCTTTGGAGAAGCTTTTGGGGCTAGCGCCCTTTGGGGCTAACGCTTGAGCGCGGCGAAATAGGCCGTCTCGATCGCGGCGGCCATCACGTCGGCGCCGAATCGCGTCTTGAGGTCGGCGGTGTCGGGCATCAGGCTGCTATACGCTTCGGGATCGGCCAGCGCCGCGCTCATCTTGCCGGCGAGTTCGCGCGGGTCAGGCCGGATCAGGGCAGGGGAACCGGCTCCGAAGATTTCCGGGATGCCGCCGACGGCGGTGGCGATCATCGATTTACCGGCGGCGAGCGTTTCCAGCACGATGTAGGGCATGGCTTCCGCGCGCGAGGGAACGACAACCAGTTCGGCCAGCGCGAAGGCCTTTCGCGCCGGCATCGGTGGCAGGAAGCGCATATGGCCTTCGAGCCCGAGCCGCTTCACTTGCGCATGGTAGCGTGGCAGGTCGTCGCCGTCGCCGACCATCACCGCTTTCACCGGGCGGCCAAGCCGCGTTCCGGCAAGGACCAGCGCATCGATGAAGATGTCCGGCCCCTTGAGGTCGCGCATCATGCCGATATAGAGGACGTCGGCCGCAGTCTGCTCGGTCCGCACCGGCTCGAACTCGGCGGCGCTCAGGCCGTTGTAGACAAGGTTGTTCGGGATGGGCGGTTCGCCGACCTTACTGCGGTATGTCTGCCTTTCGTAATCGGAGACAAACAGAAGGTAGTCGGTGAAACGCGCCATGAACCGTTCGAGCGCGAAGAACAGCTTCCCCGTGGCGGTGGTCTCGTCATAGTGGAGAGAGCCGCCGTGAGGCGAATAAAGGCGGGCCACGCGAGACCTTGATACCCGCAACAATGAGCCGAACAGACGGGCATAGGCGCCACCCTTGGCGCCGTGCCCGTGGAGCACGTCCGGCCGCAATTCCTTGATGATCCCAAAGGTGCGCCAGGCCGAGGCGAGGTCGCCCGGTCCGACATGCCGCTGCATCGGCGTACGATGGATGCCGAGCGCCATTGTGCCCTTCATCTGTTCGAACAAATGTTCCTCGAAGTCGCCGCCCGTCGTCGAATCGCAGACGAGGCCGACGGCATGCCCGGCGGCGACCTGCGCCTCGGTCAGGTCGCGCACGTGGCGAAAAATCCCTCCGACAGGTGAGCGAAAGCAGTGAACGATCCTGAGTGTGTCCGCCACGTGGACTAGAACAGGCGTTCGCGAACATAGACTGTGTCGCCGGGCAGGAGCGGGTCGGAGGTGGCCACGCGACCGGTCATGACCTTGCCGTTGATGTCGCGGGTGATATCGACGCTTTCCTGGTTGGCGCGCGGGCTGAAACCGCCGGCGATGGCAATCGCCTTTTGTACGGTCAGGCCGGGAACATAGGAGTACTGGCCCGCGGCACCGACTTCGCCCATGATGAAGATCGGCCGGTAGCGGTCGATCTCGACCGAAACGTCCGGATCGCGCAGGTAACCCTGGCGTAATTTGTCGGCGATCTCGCCTTCAAGTTGCTGTGCGGTGTGGCCGCGCGCCGGAACGGCGCCGACGAGCGGGATGGACAGATAGCCGGATTGGTCGACGCTGTAGACGTTGGTCAATCCTTCCTGCTCGAACACGGTGACGCGGACCCGGTCGCCGGCGCCGAGGCGATAAGGCTGATCGAGCATTTTATGAAAGGCGGCCGGCGCCGGCTGGTAGCTGGAGCAGCCGGCAAGCAACGACACGGTGAGCAGCGCACGGAAGAGGGAAGCAGTGCTTTTCATGGCCGGACATGTACCTTCGACTGGCCGCCGTTACACCGCGGCAAACTCTGGGGATCGAGGCCCGTTATCATCCCGTTAGGGTTAATGGCCGGTAAAGGTGCACGGCCGAAGCGACAAGAGACGGCCGGTTCCGATGCTTTTACCTGCCGCTTGCGAGTAAAAACCTAACAGATGCTTACCGCGATATTAACGGCTGAGTTACCATAGTTGTTTACGGTGCATCCTGACCAATGCATGTCGCCCAAAAGTGCGCAGCGGTTTTGCGACAACGACATGCATGAAAACAAGAGCTTAAAGCGCGTCGCATGAACCGGTTCAACGCGACGTGCTTTAAGTACCGGAGCAGGATCCATGTCCGTTCAATCCGCGGCCGCAGATGTCGACGTCGATCTCAGGCAGCTCTTCGCAAGCCTTGCGAGGAATTGGCTGCGCATTCTTGTCGTCGCGCTTGTAGTAACCGGCCTGGCGTTCGCGCTCACCTGGCTCGCCACGCCGCATTACAGGGCCGAAACACGGCTTTTGATCGAAACGCGCGAATCGGTTTACACGCGCCCCGACGGCACCAACGACAACGACAAGCCGATTCTCGACGAGGAAGGCGTGACCAGTCAGGTCGAGGTCATTTCCTCGACCGACATCCTCAAGCAGGTTGCGCAGAAGCTCAATTTGTCGCGGCTTCCCGAATTCGACGAGACGGCGGACATGCCGGTGTCGAGTCGTCTGCTCGTCATCGCCGGCCTGAAAAGCGACCCCAACGAGATTCCGCCGGAAGAACGCGTGCTGACGAAGATGCGCGAGAAGCTCAACGTCTATCGCGTTGAAAAATCTCGCGTTATCGTCATCGAATTCTCCTCGGAAAATCCCAGGCTCGCTGCCGAAATTCCGAACGCGATCGCCGACGCCTACATCTCCGTCCAGGGCAATGCCAACATCGAATCGAATTCGGCTGCAACCGACTGGCTGGCGCCTGAGATCGCCGACCTGTCGAAGCGAGTGAAGGATGCCGAGGCCAAGGTAGCAAGCTACCGCGCCCAGTCCGATCTTTTGATGGGCGGCAACAATTCGGTGCTCGCCACGCAACAGCTTTCCGAACTGTCCAGCGAACTGTCGCGGGTGCGGGCCAATCGCGCCTCGGCGGAAGCGACTGCCGACAGTGTGCGCAGGGCGCTGCAGAATGGCGGCTCGCTGGATGCGGTACCGGAGGTGCTGTCTTCCGAACTCATCCAGCGGCTGCGCGAGCGGCAGGTCGAGCTCAAGACCAACATCGCCGACCTTTCCACCTCCTTGCTCGACAATCATCCGCGTATCCGGGCGCTGAGATCGCAGCTTGCCGATCTCGACCGCCAGATCCGCAACGAGGCGGAAAAGATCATGAAAGGGCTGATGACGCAGGCGCAGACCGCCCAGGCCCGCGAAAACCAGCTTGTCGGCGACGTCAACACGCTGAAGGCCGCATCGGCGCGCGCCGGCGACCAGCAGGTCGAACTGGATGCGCTGCAGCGCGAAGCGACCGCCCAGCGGCAGCTGCTCGAATCCTACCTGACCCGTTACCGTGAGGCGTCCTCGCGCAAGGACAGCAACTATCTGCCGGTCGACGCCCGCGTCTTTTCCCGCGCGGTGGCGCCGTCCGAGCCCTATTTCCCAAAAATCCTGCCGATCACCGGTGCGGCCTTCGTCGGCTCGTTGCTGCTCATGGCGATCGTGACGCTTCTGCAAGAGCTGTTTTCGGGTCGCGCCATGCGGCCGGCCGCCGGCGCCCGCTTCGAGCGAATCGAACAGGTCGCTATGCCGGTTGCCCGCGAACCGTCCAACCGCGAACCGGCCGTTATCGAGGACGTCGAGGATCGGGCGGCGGAAGTCCCGGCAGAGCCGGAAGCGGCTGCCGCGGCGCCGGCAACGGCCCCAGCAACTGGCGAGGACGTCGAGCCGGCGCGCCCCACCCTTGGCGAGGTCGAAATCGACAGGGCGGTGGAAAAACTGATCACAAGCGGTGCGGCACGCGCCATATTCGTGTCGCCGGAAGGCGACGAGGCGGCCGCCTCGGCGGTGCTGGTGGCGCGTGAGGTTTCCGACGCCGGTCTGCGTGTGCTCCTGCTCGATCTCACCGCTTCGGGCGCCGCCTCGCGGCCAATGCTGGACAGCGGGCTTTTCCCGGGCATCACCAATCTGCTCGCCTCCGAAGCGCAGTTCAGCGACGTGATCCACCCCGATCTCTATTCGGACTGCCACGTCATTCCCGTCGGCACCGCCGATCCGGTCCGCGCCATGCGCGCCGCCGACCGCCTGCCGATCATCATGCAGTCGCTGACCACCGCCTACGATCTGGTCGTGGTCGAATGCGGACCCGCAGACGCGCAAGGCATCAGCCGCCTTGTCGGCGAGGACACCGAGGTCTTCCTGTCGCTGCTGGAGCCGGACGACGAGGTGGCTCAGGCCGCAGTCGAGCTGATCGAGAGCGGCTATCCCGACCTGACGCTGGTGACGCCGGTCGGCCACGAGACGCCAGGGACGCCGATACCCGGACGGCGCTCCGCCGCCTGAGACGTCCCGGAAATCTCGGCAGCGTTCAGCTGTCGTCTTCGCCCGCCGCAGGTGCTGCCTGTCCGGCCGTCTTGCGGCGCAGCATCTTGGTCAGCTTCCAGATCGTCGGACTGTTCTTGACGAAGGCTTTCAGGCGCGCGCCTTGCCGCAGGACAAACACCAGCGCGCGGCCCTTCAGCATCAGCGGAATCAGGACCTCGAAATGCTGGGTCTCGATATCGCACCACAGCCGCTTGTAGGGTTCGTCGCCGACCGAGAAATCATAGACATCGAATCCCCTCTCGCAGGCTTCCTCGATGTTGTCGAAAAACAGGAAGTCGCCGGGGCTGGCATGGGCGACGTCGTCGTTGGCGATCGCTCCGAACTCGCAGATCAGGCGTTTTCCCGAGCGGCTCGATCCGGTGACGGCGCGAAGCTTGCCCGCGACTTCGAGCCCGTGCAGTACGAAGGACGGCTTGTCGTCGGAAAGCGCTTCGACGAACAACGCGCGGAAGAAAGCACGAACCTTCGGCTCGCCGAAGACGTTGGCGACGCCCATCTTGCGGAAGCGGAACTCCTTCATCTCGAAAAACGCATCGAGCAGTCTGTTCACCTCGCCCGCAGTCTGCGCCTCGATGCGGCGGTGGCTGCCGACGGCCTCGAATTTGCGCGCCTGCGAGCGGTGCCTCTTGCGCCTGCGCTTGCCGCTCGCGCGGGAGAGCAGTGCATCAAAACCTCCCGCCAAGTCGACGGCCAGCGACAGGTTGGGGCTGGGAAAATGCGGGAGGGATAGAAGCGGATTGGCAATGCCGTCGAGATCGGGCAGCAGCCGTTCCAGTGCGACGAGGTCGATGTCCGGCCGCGCCCTGGCGATCGCCGCCAGCATCGAGCGGATTGCCGCGCCATCCGCCTTGGTCAGCCAAGACGGGTCGGCGGCGGCGAAATTGCCGTTGGCATGGCGGCCGCCCATGAAACGGGCGACGCGGAACGGACCGCGGCTGGTGACTTCCAGCGCCAACGAAAAAGCCGGCCTGCCTTCAGCGTTCAGCGTCGCCAAAACGGTGTCCGCTTCGGCATATCTGGCCCAGTTCAGAATCCAGGCCGGGCTCTGCGCCGGCGCGAACAGCGCCGAACCGCAGAACTCGGCATAGGCCGCAAGTGCCGCACCGTCGGCGACCGAGACCGACAGGCCGGCATGATCCGCAGGCAACGCGCGCGGCGCCGCCTCCATTGCTTCGAGCCGACTGCCGTCAAATGACGCGGTGGCGTCAACCATACCTCAATCCTTTAGGGCGTATTCACCGCGATTGGGGGCTCGCATAGGCGCATTCCGCGCTTGGATGAGCCTAGGCGCAAAAGGTGAATGAATGATCGACGGGGGCGAGGCGATCCGGAAACTGGCGCTCAACGTCGTCCGCTATACCGGTCTTGCCCCGCTGGCCAAGCCGTTTGTCGGCGGCATCGGCGCCATCCTTATGCTGCACCGGGTCACCGCGAGGCCGGAAAAACCTGATAGCGTCAACCGGCATCTCAACATCGCGCCTGAGTTCCTCGACGCCGTGATCGCCGATATGACGGTGAACGGCTATACATTCGTCACGCTGGACGAGGCGATCGAGCGCATCAAGGCCGGCGGCAAGGATGGCCAGTTCGCGGCGATCACCGCCGACGACGCCTACCGCGACAACATGACCGAGGCGCTGCCGGTGCTGGAAAAGCACGGCGCGCCGGTCACCATCTATGTCGCGCCGGGGCTGATAAACGGCGCCGCCGATCTATGGTGGGAGGTGGTCGAGGACATCGTCAGCGCGCGCGACCGGTTGATTCTGACAACACCGGACGGTGCGGTGACGATCGATTGCTCGACCGCGGGCAAGAAACTCCAGGCCTTTGCGCGCCTGCACGACTATTTGACGCTGGAGGTCCGCGAGGAGGACCAGCGCGCGGTGCTGCGCGAATTGGCGCGGTCGAACGGTATCGAGCGGGACGCGCGCCAGAGCACTTTGATGAACTGGGACGAGATCCGCGCCATGGCAGGGCATCCGCTGGTGACGATCGGCGCGCATACGGTCAATCATCGCAATCTGAAGCGGCTTCCCGACGCCGATGCGCGGCACGAGGTCGACGACGTCAGGCGCATATTGCAGGCCGAACTCGGCGAGGCGCCGCGCCATTTCGCCTATCCCTATGGCTATGCCAGCGCCGTTGGCGACCGCGAAGTCGGCTTTGCCCGCGACGCCGGCTATGCCTCGGCGGTGACGACGCGCCACGGCGTGCTGCGCGCCGAACATGCCGGCTTCCTGCAAGCGCTGCCGCGCATTTCGGTCAACGGTCGCTATCAGAGCGTTGCCCATATCCGCACGATGCTGTCGGGTGTGACGACGCCGCTGGCCAATGCCGGCAAGATGCTTGTCACCATCTAGTGGTGAAAGTCTGACACTCCGGTGGACGGCAAGAACCGACCCCTTGCGGACCATCCCTGATGGGAGGTCAAGGGAACGTCGTGACCCGAAGGCGACAACCAAATTGCTCGACCAGATGTCTGCTTGCGCCGACAGCGGACGCCCAGTCTTAGTTCGAATCTCGTACGGCGCGGGATGTACATTCCAAAATCATGTAGCGCGACGTCCGGTTTTGACCGTGGCTGTGTGAAAACTCCGCGAGATCGGATGCGTGGGATGATTTTCCCAAGATCGATCACGTTGACGGCACCAAAGGACGTCATGTCTCTGATCGCCTCTCCCAAGGAAATCATTCTACCGGTTCGTTGCGCTGTCGCGTTTTCACACTGCCAAGACCCATTCCAGACCTCCCGGCGCATGCACAGCAAAGGGCCTTGCGGCGATACAATGCGTCCGACTTCTGCTACGGTGCATTCCTCGGGCATAAGTGGTCTTAAAGAACGCCGTCGTGGATCGCAAGCTTGCTGCCATTCTTGCTGCCGATGTGGTGGGCTACTCCGCGCTGGGAGAGTCGGATTGTCAACCGAGCATGTAGAGCGGCGACTTACGGCCATTCTAGCGGCCGACATCTCCGGCTACAGCCGGCTGATGGGCAACGACGAGGAAGGTACGCTCGCCCAGCTGAAGGCGCATCGGCGTGCTCTGGTCGACCGAAAGATCAACGAACACCGCGGGCGGATTGTCAAGACCACCGGCGATGGGATGCTGGTCGAGTTCGCGAGTGTGGTCGAGGCCGTGCGCTGCGCCGTCGAGATCCAGCGCGGCATGGCGGAACGCAATGTCGCGGTGCCGGCAGGACAACGTATCGAGTTCCGCGTCGGCATCAATGTCGGCGACATCATCATCGAGGATGACGACATTTTCGGGGATGGCGTCAACGTGGCGGCTCGCTTGGAGGGGCTCGCGGAGCCTGGCGGCATCTGCGTCTCGGGCCGCGTGCAGGAAGACGTGCAAGGCAAGCTCGACATTGCCTTTGAGGATATCGGCGAACAGAAGCTCAAGAACATCGCTCGGCCGGTGCGCGCCTTTCGCGTGCGGCTCGACGCCACGGCCGCTCCGGCGCCCGCCGGCTGGCGCCGGGGATTGTTCGCCGCTCTGGCTCTGATGATTTTGCTTATTGTAGGCGCGCTGTGGGCCGGTCTTGGCTCTGAGTGGAAATTTCTCAGCATTCTGCGCTCTGGCGATCAATTCACAAAAAGTGCTGAAGTCAGCACGAAACCCGCGATCGCCATTCTCCCGTTCCTGAACCAGAGCGACGATTCGGCTCGTCAGTATTTCGCGGATGGATTGACGCAGGATATCATCAACGCACTGGGTCGGTTCTCCGCGCTGACCGTGATGTCGTGGAACGCTGTCTTCCCCTACAAGGGAAAGCCCGCAAGCCCGGAGGAGATCGGCCGCGGTCTCGCCGTCAGCTATCTGGTCGAAGGCAGCGTCCGCCAGACCGGCGACCGCGTGCGGGTCATCGCGCAACTCGTCGACACAAGGCAGGGACGGGTGATTTGGTCTGCACGCTTCGAGGAGGCGCTGGCGGACGTGTTCGCGCTGCAGGACAACATTGTCACTCGCATCGTCAGAGTCCTGGCGATTCGCGTGACCCAGATCGAACAAAATCGGGTGTTCGCGAAGCCAACCGAAAATCTCGCAGCCTATGATTACGTGCTGCGCGCCAGGCCGGCATTGCAGAGCCCGACGCATGCAAACAATGTGGAGGCGCGCGCCCTGCTCAGACGCGCCATCGAGCTTGACCCGAACTACGCTGCTGCATATGCGGCACTTGCCGAAACCTATCACATTGCCAGCTCGATGGGCTGGGCGGAATCGCCAACCGCCTTCCTGAGCCGTGCCGAGGAACTGGCAATCAAGGCGCTGAGCCTTGATGATTCCGACGTGCGCGCGCGCATCACCCTCGGCCACATCCACCTCTTTCGTCAGAGATACAACCAGGCAGAGGTTGAGATCGAGCGCGCCATTGCGATCAATCCGAACGATGCTCACGGCCTCGCCGGGCGCGGCACCATCCTGTTGTGGCTGGGACAGACGGATGCGGCGATCGAGGCCTTGGAGCAGGCGCAGCGTATCGACCCCGATCTCAATGCGATCGATCGCTTTGCGCTGAGCCTGGCCTACTATCTGAAACGGCGTTACGACGCGGCGATCGAACAGGCGGAACTTAGTCTTCGAACAACCGCAGGCGCGAACTTCAGCCGTATCCTGCTGGCGGCCGCCTATGCACAAGACGATCGAGCGGATGACGCCGCGCGTGTCGTGACGATGATACGCCGCATCGACCCAACCTTCGACCCGCAGGAGTTCGGAACCAAGCTTCTAAGCTCTGGCGATCTCGAACATCTGCGCGACGGATTCCGCAAGGCCCGCCTCTACCCCGTCACAGGCGACCTGCCACCGGCCGAGAGAATGAACCGCTAATGTCCTTGAAGTAGCGCGCGGTTCTGGTTGGCCTTCGCGATGTTCGCAGCAAGGTCCTGCTGGAAGAGCGCGGGTCCCATCGGGGCCGGTTTGCCGAAAATATAAAGCTTTCCGTCGCTGATCAGCCAGTTCTCCGGGTTGGCCTCGTCGAGCTCGCCCAGGGCCAGCGCCATTGCACAAAAATTTCCAAACTCTGGCGCGTAGCGAACAGGATCGGCCTTGAAAAGCTCGCGATGCTCGGCGTTCGCGAAGAGGTAGCGGTGCTCATCCCATTCGTACTCGATCTCCGGCAGCCCGCGCGTGGGGCTTCCGATGGTGAAATAGGCGACCGGGTCATAACCCTTGATCGCCAGCGGAACCGCTTCCGTGGCAAAAGAGGGCATCGAGGTCGCAAACAGGGCGGCTGTGACCGCCAGAACGAGGCGAATGGCATTTCGCCGAGAGACATTGTGCATGGCGAATTCCTGTGATTTGCCCTTCCCGGGCCGCGAACCGCCCCGCCTCCGCGGCAAACGAAGCCGTCTGCGTCATTTCGTTCGCGGACTGATCATGACTCTTGTAGCGCTCGGCCGCAACACGTTTCGGAGATTTTCGGAGTTCGAGTGTGGTTAGGGCTGGCGCCCATTGCAGGGGTGCCGGGCTGCATTCTTCGTCTGCTTATGGCGCAAGGCGGACCTTCCATTCCGAGCGACGATCTCAGAAATCTATAGCCGCAACAATGACATAGCAGTGCCCAGTTTCATCCTCTCCGGCGCGCCAAACTTTCGAACGTATAGATTTGAATGCCTGTTCGAAAATGCCGCCGAACAAAAGAGAGAACCTTTTGGGGAGCCGCCTTTGGGCCGCCGCACGGCAACCCAAGTTGACAGGATCGCGTTCGGTCAGCGATCCGGGCACCTCATGCATGACGCCGTCCTTGGTCGATGCATAGGACAGCCCGGTCTTCTCGATGACCGGCAAGGCGTCGAGCTCGGCCGTAAGCCCGATCGTGCGGCCACGCCCGCTGCGAAGGACGCCGACGACTCCGGTTCCACCGATGCCTATGAGCCTCCAGGCCGAGCGACTTGAGCTGATCGGCGACGAAGCGCGCCGTCTCCTTCTCCTGGAAGCCGAGTTCGGGATTGGCGTGGATGCGGTGACGCCAGGCGATGACTCTGGCGTAATGGCGGCGATGGGATCATTATGAAGCATGGTTCTCTCCTGCGTTGCCGCGTGGATAGGAGAGTTGGCCGGCACTCGTCTTGAACCAGATTGACCAGCTCGAGGATTGATGCGTGCAGGAGAGGAAGGAGTTCTCGCGCTACGCACGCTTCCGCGACCTTGGCTTGCTCAAGGCGCGCTTCAGGCAGCATAGCTTTGAGCTTCACACCCATCCGACCTACGTCATCGCGCTGATCACCGAGGGCTGCGAACGGGTTGGGGACTGTGCGGGACCACTGGAGTACCGACTATGAAGGCATTGACCATGGCCAGATTGCTAATCCGGTTATTTGGAGTTGTTGCCCTAATGACACTCAACTCAGTGGCCGCTCGGGCGGAGATCGCGATAGCGGTCGCCGGCCCGATGACTGGGCAAAACATCTTTAGGGGCGAGCAGATACAGCAGGGCGCCCAATTGGCCGTGGCGGATCTCAACGCCAAGGGTGGCGTACTCGGCCAGCGTGTCCAACTGCTGGTCGGTGATGACGCCTGCGATCCCGAGCAGGCTGTGGCAGTGGCGCGAAAGCTTGCGACTGACGGTGTTGTCTTCGTCGCGGGGCACGTTTGCTCTCATTCCTCAATCCCGGCGTCGAAAGTATACGAGGAAGAGGGCATTCTCATGATCTCGCCGGCCTCGACCAATCCGAAACTGACGGACGAGGGTGGTGCCAATGTTTTTCGCGTGTGCGGCCGCGATGATCAGCAAGGACTTGTGGCCGGCAATTACCTGGCGGATGTGTGGGCAGACAAGAGCATCGCCATCCTGCACGACAACTCAGTCTACGGTAAGGGCCTTGCTGACGAAACCCGGAAGCAATTGCACAAGCGCGGTGTCAAAGAGGCCATGTACGCAAGCTATATGCCGGGCAAAAGCGACTACGCGGAGCTGGTGTCCGGCATGCGAGCGGTGGCCATCGACGTCATGTATTTCGGCGGTTATGGCGCCGATGCGGGACTAATACTGCGTGAGGCCAACAATCAAGATTTCGAGGTTCAGCTTGTTGGAGGGGATAGTTTGACCACCGAAGAGTTCTGGATGGTTGCGGGTCCAGCGGGCGAAGGCACGCTGATGACATTTGGCGCTGATCCCCGAATGAATCCAGAAGCAGCTGAGGTCGTCGATCAGTTTCGTGCGCAGAATTTCGAACCCGGGGGATACACGCTTCACACATATGCGGCGGTACAAGCTTGGACGCAAGCTGCCGAAATAGCCGGTTCACTCGACCTCATGGCAGTAATCAAGGCTTTGCGAACCCATCGATTCCACACAGTTTTGGGGGAGATCAGCTTTGATCAAAATGGTGACGTAACGGCTCCCGGCTACGTCTGGTATCGCTGGACGAAGGGGGAGTACGTGCCAGCAAAGTAAGCCGTCAGAAGTCACGGAACCGCGAACACCGCCGGTCAAACCAAGGGAGGCGGCAACCATTGCAACAGCTTGGGGTTCGTGGTCGTTTATTCTTGGCCTTCTTGGGCATCAGCGCCTTTGCCGTATTCGCCGCGGCTGCCGCCATGTATGCATTTCTCCAGGTCGGTGAAGTCCTCGACCAAATCACTCAGAAACGCGTCCCGGCCGCCTTAGCGTCTCAGCAATTGTCTCGTCAGGCCGAGCGTGTCGTCTCGATGGCCCCGGCCTATCTTTCTGTCGCAACATCTATAGAACATGAGCAATTGTCGAGTAGGATCGCTGTAGAGGTTGAGCGACTCAAGGATCTACTGTCCGACGTCAAGCTCGGCGGCGTTAGTGCTAAATATCTCAATCTAATAGAGCCATCTGTAGAGCACCTAGTTATTAATCTAGATTCTTTAGGCACCGAGATTTCTCGGCAACTTGAGGCCCACGACCGCAAAGCTGAGCTGCTTCGCCAGCTGTCCAATACGCATATTGCTACCCTGCGTTTACTCGCACCCGGCCTCCGGGTGATGGAGGCAGACCTGTCGCGCTTGCGTAAGTCGATTGACGATGGCGACATCACGTCTGACCAAAAATCGCGGACGATCGCTAAGGTGGCCCAATCAATTGCCACTTTACAGCCACTGCAGAAGGCGCAGTTCGAGGAATCAACTATCTACGACACATTGCTTCGTGCCTCGGTTTCTCAATTGGCGGATCTACCGATTCTGAGCTTTCCGCTGGAGCGTTCGGTAAGTTCGTTGGAGCGCGTCGCTGCCGACATGGATCAAATGCTGCGATCACGCATATCGGATCGAACTAAGGAATTTCGAAGCTTGATAGACGGTCCGAATAGTATCCTTCGTGCCCGCGAGCACGAGCTCGAAATAATGAACAACGCGAGACTGCGGCTGGATGGAAACGTCGACCTTTCTCGCCAATTGACTGACGTGGTGGATCGATTGGTCGCAGCGACAAATGAAGACATAAACATGGCGAACCGAAGCGCAATTTCCGTGCAGCAATGGAGCACTGGGGTTTTGCTCGCAGTGGTCGGGTTGAGCCTAATAAGTTCAATTCTCATCGTCTGGCTCTACGTCGGACGCCATCTGATTGCCCGACTGACCGCGCTCAGCGACAGCATGCTGGCGATCGCCGATGGTAATCTGGAAGCGACTATTCCGGGCGGCGGCGATGACGAGATCAGCGGCATGGCTAAGGCACTCGTTGTGTTCAGGGACACTGCGGTCGAGGTCAGAGAGAGCAACTTAAGGGAAATCAATGAGGCACGCCGACGCTTGATTGACGCCATCGAGAGCATTTTCGAAGGTTTTTCGCTCTACGACGCCGAAGACCGGCTGGTGGTCTGCAACAGCAGGTACAGGAAGCTTTTATATCCGTGGATAGAGGATGTCGTGACGCCGGGAACATCCTTCGAATCGATCATTCGCGCAGCTGCTGAGCGCGGGCTTATCCGTGATGCTGAGGGGCGCATCGAAGCCTGGGTTGCCGAACGTCTAGCGCTTCATCGCAACCCTGGTCAGCCTCACCTTCAGCGAAGAAGCGAAGATCAATGGATTCTGATCAGCGAGCGAAAGACTGAAGATGGGGGCACCGTCGCGGTATACGCGGACATCACTGAGCTCAAGCACCGAGAGCAGGAACTTTCCGAAAAGTCTGAAGCGTTGGAGCAAAAATCTAAGACCTTAGAGCAGCTGTCCAGCCAGCTAGCGAAATATCTTTCCCCTCAGCTCTATGATTCGATTTTCAGCGGCAAGCAAGAGGTCAAGGTTGCCAGCAGCCGCAAGAAGTTGACGGTCTTCTTTTCGGACATCGCCGGCTTTACGGAAACCGCGGACCGAATGGAATCCGAAGAGCTCACTCAGCTGATCAACCACTATCTCACGGAGATGTCCCGAATCGGTGTGAATTATGGCGCGACCATCGACAAATACATTGGCGATGCCATGCTGATTTTCTTCGGTGATCCCGAATCCAAAGGTGTCAAAGAAGATGCTCTCGCGTGTGTGAACATGGCTATCGCCATGCAGAAGAAATTGCATGATCTGACCGACCTGTGGCGAGACTCGGGCATTGAGAAGCCGTTGCGGGTCAGGATGGGCATTCATACCGGCTATTGTACCGTGGGAAACTTCGGTAGCGCGGACCGGATGGACTACACCATTATCGGGGGGGCCGTGAACACCGCGTCTCGCCTGCAATCACTGGCCACGCCAGGGGAAATCCTTATCTCGTACGAGACTTTCGCGCACGTTAAGGATCAGGTCCGCAGTGAGGAACATGGCGAGATAGAGGTGAAGGGCATCTCGTATCCAGTCGCCACCTATCGGGTTGTCGACACTTTCGAGAACCTCGGGAGAGAACGGCGACATTTCCGGGAAGAGCATTCCAACGTGAGGATCGATATTGATCTTGAAGCGATGACGAAAGACGACCGAGAACCCGCAGCAGATATTCTGCGGCGGGCATTGAGACTGCTTACTGAAAGTGACAAACTCGAGTAACCGCAACGTGTGGTCCAAAAGAGACCGTAGGCTGTCCCCAATCCGTCTATCGCGCAAGCCTGCCGTTGCGACCGATCACGCCCTTCGTGCCCTGCACCTTTGTGCGCGGGGTCTGGGGCACGCGGCTGCGCGAGGCTTCCGGCCATGCAGTTCAACTGCGTGGTCAGTACCAACGAACGCGCGGTCAAGCTTTGGCGTCATCTTGGATTCGACGTTGTCGGAACGATTACGCGATTTAGAGGCCCGTGGATTGCACGTTTTAATCGACTTGCGCCGTTGGGCGCTCGAGTTCGAACGACTGGAGCGGGTCGACTCGAGCCCCTTGCGCGAAGGTCAGCTTCGGAGAAGCGCCGGGAATGTCAAGAAATGGCGCGTCCTTCCTGTTCGCAGACCGGAAGAATTGACCCTTGGACGAAGCCGCTCGCGCGGCACTGGCGCCCGTGGTGAAGGTCCAGCAATGATCTGAACGCTGTGCATTTGTGGATTTGCGGTCCTGGCTGACGATTGGGGTCTTCTCAATCATCAGACAGGAGGTTCCCATGACGGAGGAGAGGACCACCCCGCTGCGCGAGCGGATGATCGAAGACATGCGCATCCGCGGGATGGGCGACAAAGCCCAGCAGGCTCATATCCGAGCCATCAAGGATTTCGCCAGGTTTCTGAAGCGACCTCCGGACACCGCCACAGCTGATGACCTGCGCGCCTACCAGCTGCACATGACCAATGCGGGCCTTACTGCGCCCACCTTCAACGCCCGCATCGTCGCGCTGCGGTTCTTTTTCGGCACCACCTGCGGGCGCGAGGACATGAAGCGGCATATGCAGTTTCGCCGCCAGCCGCGGAAGCTGCCCGTGGTCTTGAGCGTCGAGGAGGTTTCCGACCTTCTGATGGCGGCCCCGGGGCCGGGCCTGAAGTATTGCGCGGCGCTCAGCATCTCCTATGGGGCCGGACTGCGCGCCTCAGAGGTCTGCAATCTCAAGATCGGCGACATCGACAGCGACCGCATGCTGATCCATGTCGAACAAGGCAAAGGGCAGAAGGACCGCAAGGTCATGCTGTGGCCCGGGCTGCTGGAGCTCTTGCGCGCCTACTGGCGCGAAGCGCGGCCACAAGGTTGGCTGTTTCCCGGCAAACCCAGGATCAACCGATCAACCCGATCTCGCCGCGGCAGCTCAACCGCGCGTTCATGGCGGCCAAGCACATGGCGGGGATCGCCAGGCCCGCGACGCTGCATACCTTGCGGCACAGCTTTGCCACCCACCTGCTGGAAGCGAACACCGATGTGCGGGTGATCCAGGTCCTTCTGGCCATGCCAGGTTGGCGACTACCGCCCGATATACCCATGTCGCCACCAAAACGATCCGCGACACCGTCAGCCCGTTCGACGGGCGGCGCTGGATACAGACTGTCAAAACCAAGGCCGAGCTGCATGGCGGCCTCTCGCAGGTTGGCGAGGTGGAGAACCCGGCTCCGGGTCGGCGCAGGTGCGGAGCAAAAGCTGGCTGCCTTATACGGTACCTCCAGGGATGATGGGAGCCATAGTCTTAGTCTAGCATGCCGTGTTGGCTCAACGATTGGCCAACGCACGAGAAAGCGGCATGAGGATGATCAATCCGACGATCGCGACAACAATTACCATTACGACCACTTGTGGGTCGCTGAAGCTTTGGTTCGCGACCACGAGTGCAGCGGCAATGTTGCGCTGGCTAGTACCGAGCGCCATGACCCATCTCGTGCCGGTCTCAGGACCGCCGAGCAACCAACCAATCCCAAAGCCCAATGCGACAAACAGAAGCCCTGCAAGAATTCCTCGTGTGCCGAAGACTTGTAGAACCTTGTCGATGTTCGCTGCAGTGATTAACAACATCAGCAGGATGAGGCTGATGTTGGAAATCCAGTCGAGCATGGGCTTCACCCGACTGGCCAATTCTTCGTATCGCGCCTTCAGGGCAAGTCCGATGGCGAGCGGGAGTAGCATCAGGAGGACGAGGGAACGAGCAATGTTCCACGGATCAACAGTGACCCCCGGGAGCAGCAAGGGCATGACGATAGGCAGGTAACCGACCGTGACAACCGTCAGAAGCACCATAACGCCAACGGAGAACGCGAGGTTGCCCTTGGCAAGTTCGGCGAGCTTCGGCAAGAACGGCGCTCCCGCCGCGCATCCGAGCACCAACATCCCGACTGCGAGGGGGTTATCGAGCCAGAGCACCTTCGCCAAGGCAAGCGCGCCAAGGGGCATCAAGACGAAATTGGCCAACAGTGCAAGCAGGACCAGACGGGCATTGCGCAGCGGTTCAACGATCTGCCGGATGGTGAGCCCCGAACCCATTGCCAGCATGCTTGAAACCACAAAACCAAGCATGGCCACAGTGACCGCTTTGTTCAACAAGTCCATCAGCATGGGCTGTCTCCGTATGGAGCCGCGTACGCGGTCAATGCCGTTGGCAATGACCGAGCGGCGCTTATTTCATCAGTGCGAGATTTCGCCAAAAGTTCGCCAGACTGTCCGTGCCGCCGAACAGGGTGGTGAAGTTCGTCGAGTCCACGAGCACGATGTCGCCGACGCGCTGCTGATTTGGCGGCATCCAGAGCAGGCAATTGAACTCCGTGTTGCCGGCTGCGGTGAAGGGATGCGGACGGTCGGGATCAATAGGCTGGCGCGCCAGCAAATGCACCGACTTGGTGTCCTTGGTGGTCAGCTCATAGTGCGGCAGGTGTGGATGGAAATTGAGTGTAGGGACGTTTTTGAGCAGACCCAGCTTGTCAATGTCCCGAAAGGCTGTAAGCGGCGCGATCTCCTTCGTGCCTTTGACGAGCGCTGGCCTGAGACCCCACAGGTTATGCACTGGGACGTCGAGAGCCTTCATCAGCGAACGGGTGTATTGCCCGAAGCGTTGCTGGCGCGGCACGAGTGCATCGCCGTGGTGGCGGTATTCCATCTGGCGCTGCTCGAGGTCATCGGTGAAACCGACATCGTGGTGTGGCGCGAGCAGCAGACAGGTGCCTTCGCGCTTGAGCCACTCGCCGATGGCGGCGACTTCCTCTGGCGCGGCTTCCTGCTCAGAGAGGATGTGGTCGAGTCCAAACACCATAAGCGTGTCGGTATCTGCCAGAATCCTTTCGTCGATCGGCAGCTTGAAACCCGCCTGGTCAATGCGCTGGAAAACGGCGACCGGGTGACCGGTGGCCTCGCCGGCAATGCGCTGGAAGCTGAGCGTGGAACGGTGGAAAAGCTCCAGCGTACCCGCAATTCCTTGTAGAAATTGTGCCGCGCTCCACTCCGGCGTTTCGTAATTCGGCCACAAGACGGTGCGGACTTCGGTCATCGTTGAGAAGCGGTTTTCCATCGCCGCCGGATCGCGCTGGGATTCCCAAGGGTAACTCCACGTCCAGTAGATGCTCATGCGGCGTTTTCCCGGCGTGTATTTGCGGGCAATGTGGTCTTGGTTGTAGGTGCGAGCTGGTGGCACTGTGCTCATGGTCGTTCTCCCGCATTTATGGCTAGGCTGAGTTGGCGTCGCCGAGCGCCGCGAGGTATCGAAGCGCCTTAATACCAGGAAGGAAGAAGTAGGCGCCGCCCCTGAGGGTGGTGAATGCCGGCAACCCCGTGATCTTCCTGCGGATCGGACGCTTCGGGATCTTGAACTCAAACGTCCCGTCCTGGGTGCCTGGCGCATCATTGCCATCCGAATCAAAGGATGCGCTATGGGACAGGTTCTACACCGCCGCGCCACCATGCTGAAGCGGAGCCACGCGTTCGCCTCTGCCCAAAGCACGGGAACTCGGCAAGCGGAATTAGACTCCAAACGGAAATCGCTTGCTGTAAGGTGCGATTGCTCAAGTGTTGTCATGTGCCGGTTGTCCTGCCATGAACGGTCCCGATCCCGTTAGACCCGTGCTCGACCCCATCGACCGTCTGTCGGAGGTAATTTTCGGACTATTGATGGCGCTTTCCTTCACAGGCACCATGAGCGTCGCGGTTGGCGAAGGCGACAAGGTGGGGGCCGTGCTGATGGCTGCCCTGGGCTGCAACCTCGCTTGGGGAATTGTCGACGGCGTCATGTTTGCCTTGACGACAGCTGTGGAGCGGGTGAAGCGCCTAAATTTCCTTGAGGCCATCCGCGTCATGCCCCTGGCAGAGGCGCGGCGCGTCTTCCTCTCCGAGTTGCCGAAGGACGTCCGCCTGGTCACATCCGAGGCCGACGCCGAAAGTATCGTCACGCGCATCAGATCTCTTCCAGCATCCGACAATCGGCGCATTGTGAACATTCGGGATGTCAGAGCTGCAGTTTCAATCTGCTTGCTGGTCATCCTATCGACGCTTCCACCCAGCATGCCGTTCCTGTTCATCGACGATCTGCCGACGGCGATGCGCGCGTCGAACGCGGTAGCCGTCGCCATGCTGTTTTTGATCGGCGCACGGCTCGGCAAATATATGGGCAGAAGCCCTTGGCCGATGGCTCTGGCCATGGCGGCAATCGGTAGCGTCTTGGTAGTTACGACTATAGCGCTTGGAGGGTGAACTGCCGGGCGTGCGCATTGAGTCCACCCTACTAGCCGATTTGGCTCGCGGCGCTGCCGCCTAGCTTAAAAGCAGCAACGCGTGCCGGCTTCATGGCGTTTCCCCAGGAGGTTCTCTATCATCGCCATCCGCCATCCACGCATTGAGCAGCGTATAGGCGACCGCGAGGACCGTCGGGCCTATGAAAATGCCCAGTATGCCAAACGCTACCAGGCCGCCGATGACCCCGGCCAGGATAAGCAGCATAGGCAAGTCGGCGCCTCTGCGGATGAGAACAGGGCGAATAAATTGATCCATTGTCGCGGCGACGATGGTAAAGGCCAGCAACACCGTCGCCCAAAGCGTGTCGCCCGAATAATACATCCAGATCACTGCTGGAGCCATTACCAGGACCGGACCGAGCTGGATCAGACACAAAATGAAGATCAATGCCATGAGCACGGCGGCATAGGGCACGCCGGCCACGGCCAGCCCGATACCCGCTACGGCGCTTTGCGCAACGGCGGTCACCACTACGCCTAAGGCCACGCTTCGGATCGCCTGGCCGGCTAGCTTTACCGCGGTCTCTCCACGAACGCCGCCCAGCCGGCGACCGAAGAGAATTGCGGTGGCGGCGGCCCGTTCACCGCCCGAATACATGATCGCGGCAATCGCGGTCGTCAGCAGGAAATGTATGAACATGCCACCCAAACTTCCGGTGGCTGACGCGAACCAGTAGGTCAGCGTTCCGGCATAAGGGGTCAGTCTTTGGACCAGTTCCTGAACGCCCGCCGAGTTCAGTTTCTCCCATGCTTCGGCAGCGCGTGCTCCAACCAGGGGCACTCCCTCCAGCCAGCTGGGTGGCGGTGGCAGTCGCATCGACAGGATAGTCCGGACCAGGTCGCCAACCTTGTCGATGTTCGCGATGACCGTGCTGAGCGCCAGCCAGAAGGGCACGATCACAAGCAGCAGCAAGGTCAGCGTCATGATCAGGACGGCAAGGCCGCGGCGGTTGCCGGTATGGCGCTGCAACCAGAGCATGAGCGGCCAGGTGGCAAGCACCAACGTCGTGGCCCATACGATCGCCGGCAGAAACGGCTGCATCACCCAGAAGCTGGCGATGAGAAGACTGCCGATGAACACCACCGCCAGCGTCACGCGGGTGAGATCCTGACGAGGATGGACGAGGGGACGCGAACCGTCCGAATCCAATTATCTGCCCTCCCGACGAGACCGCCGCTTGCTTATCGTTCTCACGCCATGTCCTGTAGGCCTGCTTCGGGCGCCCAAACCTGGCGGTCAGACCAGCCCATCCTGGTGTTCATCTCTGGTATTCGCCGTGACGGAACCACGC
Source organism: Mesorhizobium onobrychidis (assembly GCF_024707545.1). NCBI lineage: Bacteria > Pseudomonadati > Pseudomonadota > Alphaproteobacteria > Hyphomicrobiales > Phyllobacteriaceae > Mesorhizobium > Mesorhizobium onobrychidis. The sequence goes on along the minus strand of NZ_CP062229.1, from coordinate 4,855,230 downwards.
TCCACCCACCTTCCTAAACTTGCGGTGGCAGAAGGTAGATCGTCATGGCGAAGATCAGATAGACCATCAGCAGGAGCACTCCGACGAACCATGCGGAACGTCCGTTATTGGTCATCAGAAATGCCGTTATCGTCGCGATAAGCACCATGACGACCGCGCCCGGCCAGAACAGAAGGTCCATCGGAGCAGGGCCGATGACATAGCTGAGGAGCACCATCATCGGGGCAACGAAAAGCGCGATCTGTGATGCGGCCCCAAGCGCGATGCCCACGCTCAGGTCCAGCCGGTTCCTTCGCGCGCCGGCAAACGCCGCCGCCATCTCGGCGGAACCGCCCACCAACGCAACGACGATGAAACCCACGAAGGCGGGGGTCATGCCGAACGCGACCGCAGCCTCCTGCACCGACTCGACGAACACTTCGCTTACCAGAGCAACAAGCACTGTCACCGCTGCCAACGTTCCGAGAGCCAGGCCCATCGGCCACGCTTCGCCGTCTTCCGCATGGGCCGTGCCGCTGAAAAGTTCTCGATGGGTCTTCAGCGAGAAGACCAGGCCCATCGCGTAGGCGCTGATGAGCAGCACCGACAATCCAACGCTCAGCTGCTGGGTGAACGCGGACGTGGCAACGGAATCGACTTGCGCCACCATGGACGGGGTCACCATCGCGATCGTAGCGAGGAACAGCAGGCTGGTTTGCAGCCTGGCGCTGACCCTGTTGTACTCCTGCACATGATACTTGATACCGCCTAGCAGGAACGAGGCGCCCAACATGAACAGAGTATTGGCGACGATTGCTCCGGCGATAGAAGCCTTCACCAACGTGTACTGGCCGGCTTGCAGCGCAGTCAGCGCAATGACCAGTTCCGTCAGGTTTCCCAACGTGGCATTCAGCAGCCCGCCGACCGTATCGCCCGTCTTGGACGCGACCGACTCGGTAGCCGCGCTCAGCAAGGTGGCCAGCGGTACAATCGCCAGCACCGAGAGCACAAAGAGCAGCGTGTGCGCTTCCGGCTCCAATTGCCGGACGACGAATACCACCGGAACAAACGCCAAAAGCCAGAGTACGACGTTGCTACGGATCTCTTTGATCAAGGGGCCCATTTCCAGCCTCATTCAGGAGATTGCGCTCAGCCGCCCTCAGCGCCTGCACGGCGACCGCCGCAACGAGGCCTGTCATCACTATGCCGGCAAAACCGATTGCTATCGCCAGTAACCGCGTCAGAAGGTGCTGTGGCGAGAAATCGCCGTAGCCGATCGTAAGACCCGTCACGAAGGTGAAGTACAGAGCTTCGTCGACGCGCCAATTTTCAATACGCCCGATGATCAGCCCGCATCCCGCCATGGCGAGAAGGATGCCGGAGAAGATCGGCCAGACCACGCGAAGCTGCTGCACGAGCGCATAAAAGAAGCTGCGTCTCAACTGCCGCGATCGGGGCTTGCCGGGTAATCCTACTGCCACCGAGGTCCCTTTCTCAGGTCGGATTTCAGTTCGCCATCACGCCCACGATCACCGTCCCCCAGGTTGTGAGCAGGATGTGGCCGATCGGAACCGCCGGCGTATAGCCAAGGACGGCAACCGGACTACCCGAGCGGTCCTGCACCGCCGCCATGCCGGCGGTCATGGTCTGCGCCCCAGCCAGTCCTCCCAGGAGCAGTATGGGGTTCATACGGAGCAGGTAGTGCCAGAGGTACAGTCCCGGCCCCACCGAAGAGAGGGAAGCGCATACGCAGATGCCCGACAACCAGTCCTGCCAGCAGCGCCTTCAGCGACGGAGAAATCGTGATCCCAAGCTGCCCGACGATGACGGCTGCAATGGGGGTCGCTGTCACCGCTCCTAAGCCGAGATCTTCATACACAAAGGGGCAGAAATAATAGCCAATGGCTAGAGACATGAAGGTCGCGATTTCAGGACAGCTGCGAAGCGTGCTCACGAACCCATTCAACCATGATACCCTCCTGTTGCAGGTTCAATACTAGAGCAAGCGGCCAGAAGTCGATTGCTTCGCCAAAAACTAAATTATATGATAATTATCTAATGAAACCTCTGATTGTAATGTCAGTTAATTTGAATTCGTACAATACACCCTTGCGTGCCTGATTCAAGGTGTTATCATGGGATAAACAACTGCCTCGCTATGTTATTGAAGTCTCGATTTTTTTTGACGTAGACTACTACAAGGTTTACGTTTTAAACAACAGACGTAAACGAGCTAGGGGCGACAATTCAAAAACTTATTTTAGTTATGTTGTATGTCTAAAAACTGCGCGAGAAAGTAGTTTAACAATAGAGAGTTGAATGGCCATTGAAGGGGTATTCCTGTGGCGCATCAATTTTCCAGTGAGATTGGCTCTGTTCCGAGCTTGAAGCGACGGCTCACCCCGTGTGACCGGGTAAACCATATCGATGCCGCGCAAACGGTTTCCAGTGCAAGCCATATTCGCGAAGGCTCCGACAGCGGTGGCGCGGCCGGAATGCCCGACCGATGCAGATCGGACGCGCAAGGACCGCCTCTGGATGTTCAGCCCAACGCGAATTCTGCGGCGTACTGCGGAACCCTCGATTTCGAGTTCTGGCTGCGCAAATACCAAGGCGAGGAAATGGTTACGTGGCTGAAGAAGAACGTTCATCCACTGGACCTGGTCTATCGCCTGGCGGAGGACCACTCGATCGTGCTGCTCAATGGCGGGGGTTTCGATGCTCCCAACTGGAGCGTGCGTGTCTCCTTCGTCAATCTCCAGGACGATATCCATGACGACATAGGTCGCGCCGTACGTGCGGTTGGGCGGAGCTACGTCGACACTTTCGACGCCGTGCAAAAGAAATAGCTCGGCGATCGCTACCGTAGGAGCAGCCAGATGACCCATTGTTCCAGGTTCGGCCTCGTTTCAGTCGGCCTTGCGGCCCTCCTGATGCTTTCGCCGGCGGTGGGTGCGCCAGCCTACGCACAAACGCCCACGCCCACTCCCCGACCGGCGGTCGACAGCGAACCGGCCGCCGCCACCGAGGAGCCTGCTCCTCTCACGCTCGACGAATTGAAGGTTCTGACCGCGCCGATCGCGCTTTATCCCGACGATCTCGTCGCGCTCACCATCGCGGCTTCGCTCTATCCGCTGCAGATCGTGCAGGCGGCCCGCTTTCTCGACGAAAAGGCGAAGTCTCCCGACCTCGAGCCGAGCGACAAATGGGATGGCAGCGTGATCTCGCTGCTCAATTATCCCGAGATCGTGAAGATGATGAACGACGATCTGGAGTGGACCGAGCAGTTGGGGGATGCGGCCGCCAACCAGCAGAAGGATATGCTCGTCGCCATCCAGCAGTTGCGCGACGAGGCCGTGGCCAAGAACTACTTGAAGACGACGGAACAGGTGCAGGTTGTCAACGAAGGCGACAATGTCGTTATCAGGTCTGCTGATCCGCAGACCGTCTATATCCCGACCTATCCCCCCGAAATGCTGTACGAGCCCGACTACGTCATAGCGGGCGACCCGATCGCCTACGACCCGTACCCCTCCTACTACTATCCGACGGCGCCCTACTGGGCCGCGCTTGCCACCGGTGCGATGTGGGCCGCTGTGGTCGACTGGGACGACTGGGGAACCTGGGGCGGCGACGTGGATCTCGACGTCGATATCGGCGACAACATCGATATCGATTTCGACAATATCGACATCGACAATATCGACATCGACAGACTGAAGGACCTCGATCTCAAGAACATCGACCGCGACAAGATCAATCTCAAGAACGCGAACATCGACCGCGACAAGCTCAAGCAGAACCTGAAGAGCAAGGACTTCAACAACATTGCCAGCAAGGCCAAGGACCGCCGGGAGTCGGGCAAGGGCAAGCAGGCGCGGGCGCATGATCTCAAGGGCAAGGATGTCCGCAAGAACGTCGCCGAGGGTTTGAAGGACCGGCCGCAGGCCAAGCTGCCGAAGTCGGGGACGAAGCGGCCCGACGCAAAGCGCGTCTCGGACCAGCACAGGAAGGCGAAGCCGGCGGTCAACAAGCCCGCGGCCAAGAAAGTCGCTCAGAAAAAGTCCTCCAGGAAAAAGCCGGCTGCGCGCGCCGACAATCGTCCGCGCAAGCCGTCGGCGATGGGAAATCCGCGGCCCGGCAGGGTTGCGACCAACCATTCGAACCGCGGCGCCTATAGCCGGGGTGGCGGCCATCGCCAGGTGCAGAGCAGAGGTGGAAGAGGAGGGGGCGGAGGCGGACGAGGCGGAGGCGGACGAGGCGGAGGCGGACGAGGCGGAGGCGGAGGACGCCGGTAGCAACTGCCGTATCGTGTGCGACATCCGGTTTATTTCAGGAACATGATCATGATCCGATACCTCATTACCGCAACTCTCGCACTTTCGCTCGGCGTTCCCGCACTTTCGGCCGGCGGCGCCCAGGAAGCACAGACCAGCACCACGCAGGATTTCGATGCCTTCATCGGCGAGACGCCCACGCCGTTCGCAACAGTCGACGAACTCGTCGAGGCGTTCCGCAAAGCGCTGGAGGAAGATGACAAGGAGGCCGTCGCCTCGCTTCTCGGACTGTCGCCCAGCGAAGTGCTGAAGTCGAAGGAAGTGGAGGCGAGCTTTCCGGAAATCCGCGAAGAGGCGGCGAAGGCCATCGCCGTCAAGGAACTGGCATCCGACCGCCGCTCGCTTCTTCTTGGTAACCAGGTATGGCCGTTTCCATTCCCTGTCGTGCAGACAGAGGGCAAATGGGCGTTCGATACCATCGCCGGGCTGGAAGAAGTCATCAACCGCAGGATCGGCGAGAACGAGCTGACCACCGTCGCCAACCTGCGCGCCTATGTCGAGGCCCAGGAGGATTACAAGGAAACCGACTGGGACGAGGATGGCGTCGGCGAATATGCTCAGAAGTTGATCAGCACGCCCGGGACATATGACGGGCTCTATTGGGAACCCGGCGACGGCGTGCCGGAAAGCCCGTTCGGTTCGCTGATCAGCCAGGCCGAGTTGGCGACGGCCGCCGAGGACGGCTATTTCGGATACCGCTACCGCATATTGAACGGTCAAGGCGCTAACGTCGCCGGCGGCCAGTACGACTACGTCATCAACGGCAACATGATCGCCGGCTTTGGGCTGATCGCGATGCCTGCCGAATACGACCGCACAGGCATCATGACCTTCGTCGTAAACCAGTACGGCACAGTCTACGAAAAGGATCTCGGGCCCGATACGGCGGCGCTCGCCGAAAAGATCACGGCGTTCGATCCCGATGACGGTTGGGCCGTGGTCAACGATCCGGGCGAGTGAGCGGACCCATGCACATGCCGGATGAGTGCTTTGGGACTAGATGGCTGTCGCGTACCCTGCATTCAGAAGGAGGTCCCTAGTGAAAACGATAGCCCTGCTTCCTGTTATCACCTATCCCGAACCCAACCCTGAAATGGTAGTGCCCAGGGCGGTCGCGATGGCGGCGGCCCTCGGCGCGCAACTGCATGCGTTGGCCATCAACGTAGAGATCCGAAACATCTCGAATGCGCTGTCGCGGAGGCTGGTCGACGTCCCCAAAATGACGCGGGAGGCCGAAGCGCTGTGCCGGGATCGCGGCGAAGCGTTTCTAGCAAAGGTTGTGCTGGAAGCGAAACGGGCAGGCGTGGACTCAACCACAGACGCGGTCGCGTCGAACGCTCCCTTGCTGAATGACACCGCTGCAATTCAAGCGCGTTACTATGATCTCGTTCTCTGCGCCTGGGAGGCGAACAACCCCACGAGCAGGACGACCGCGCAGGCCATTATCTTCGGGTCGGGAAGGCCGACGATCCTTCTGCCAGAGGTCGAGCCTGTCACGAAGCTGCACAGCGTTGCTATTGCCTGGGACGGCAGCCGTGTTGCGGCTCGCGCCGTGGCGGATGCACATCAGGTGTTGCGCCGCGCTTCCAAGATTACGGTGCTCACCGTGACGGGCGAGAAGTCCCTGCAGGAGACGGACGCCGCCCAACGCTTGGCTCAAGGGCTGAACCTACGCGGGCTGTCAGCCGAGGCCATGCCATTCGTATCCGAGGATTGCCCGGTCGAGGTGTCGCTTCAGGAGCGAGCGATCGAAATCGGCGCCGACCTGATGATCATGGGAGCGTTCGGTCACACCAGACTGAGGGATTTCGTGCTCGGTGGGGCCACGAAAGGCATCCTGTCGGACGTCCGGCTGCCGATAATGCTTTCGCATTGATCGTGTCGGTGACGAGTGGCGAAGCGCCATCGAGCTTATTCGGAACCGGTGGTCAAGGAACGGCAATCAATGGTGTATATTTGGCAATGGTGTATATTTGGCCTAGGAAGGATATTCGCATGAAGGCTCGTTGGCTATTTACAGGAACAGTTTTCGCTGTCATTGCGCAATCGTCGCTTGCCTGCATGTATAGCCCTGAAGCACATGCCCAAGAGGGATCGTTCGAGGACTTTCCTTTCTTGGTGCGTTGTGAATTAAGCGGCATCGTTCGTGCTTACTACTTGTCCAAAATTGGTCCAGACGGGGTTGCCGTTTATATAACCCCCGACAATCAGGCCGGCACAATCACCATACGAGGCAAGGCCGAGCCAGTTGGCGGAGATTGGTCGGGAAGTTGCGCCGGAAAAACACTTGAGCAACTAAGGTCGGCAGGCCAAGCGTATGACTTGCCGCATTGATCCCTTGAGACGTCGTTGTTGCTCCGCGTTATGTCGGTTCAAATCCCGTTCCATTTAAGCACGAACGGCCATAGCGAGCTTAAGATCGCACTTTGGTGCACATGACGGTATTTCCTTTGGCCGCATGTTCGACGGCGCGTCGGTTCCTCAATGCCCGCCCGAAAAGACGAGTGTTTGCACCGGAAGAAGGAGCGCCTGGAATCTCAATATGATCGCATGCACCAGCCCGACCGTATCTATGACGTGCAGGAACAGCCAGTGCGCTGTGCCCAAATCTTCCTCGGCAAGTCGGTCGTGATTGTTGGTGTAGGCGTTGGCGATGCAACTGCTGCCTGGAGGCACGCCATCGAACCCTCCCGCGAACAGCGGCTCCAGAAAGACGGTGATCGTTCCGGGCCGGACCACCTGTTGGGCGTCGATCAACTGATCCGACATCCGAACCTGACCGGTCGAGATGAGATCCTGAACCTCGGTGACCACCATCGGAATGATCGTCAGAGGCATCGAAATACAAGTCGCTTCGGCAACCATGCCGACCTTCATCACCTGGGCTTCGAGCTGGCTGAAGCCCCCTATAAGCGCCTTCCTTCCGGCTTCCGCCGGTATCAGAACGCCGGCGGGCCGCATAAAGGGATTGACGATGTCTCCCTTTCGCAGGGTGAATTGCTCCAGCGTACCGGCGACCCCGGCGTAGACGACGGTCTTGTCCAGTTCGACCTGGGCCTGGGCAAGCGCCGCCTCGGCGCTCTTTTTCTGCGCCGGCAGCACGGACGAAATCTGTGATTCGACTGACTGCTTGCTCGCCACGACGGCGGAAACGGCGGCCTGCCGCCCTTCCACGATATTGGCGAGCCTCTCGATCTCGCGCTGCGCGACCGTGCTGGCGTTTCGCCGTTGAAGCTCGCTCTTGGTTTCGAATTCGTCCAGGGCCTGCTGATAGGCGCTCTGCGCTTCCTGAATGCGGGCGTCGGCCCCAACCAGTTCGGTCTTGGCCAATTCGAAACCAGCGTCTATCTCCGATATGCGCCGTCGCGCGGTCTCGAGCGCCGCTTCCTGCTCCGAGCTGTCAAGCCTGAAGATGCGCTGGCCAGCCTCGACCTTGTCCCTTATGCCCACATAGACTTCCTCGACGCGGCCGGAGCCTTCGGGAAGGATGGGAATTGTGCGGAAGAACGAAACCGCGCTCGACGTCGACGGATGATAGTAAAGAATGAGCGTCAAAAGGACTATGGTCAGGGCTATGCACGCCGTTATTCCGTATCGCAGCTCATACCACACCGAATAAAGCGTGATCTCGTGACCAATCCTCTTTCCCTGTACGAACCTCCGGACGAGAAAATCGGGCAGGACGGTCAGGACCGAACAAAGCAGAACCTCGATCATCGTTCATGACCTCCCACTGACACCGGCTGGCGCTGATGGCGGTCGGACGGCTCCGGCGCATGCGTCTTGGCGATTTCGTCGCGGGGGTCGCTTCGGGCTTTCTCCAAGGGGGTCGGAGGAGGTACGGCCTCCACTTTGACCGGCGTATAGTTGGCAAGCACCTCGGGAGCCGGCTCAGACGGCGCCTCCGCGGCGGGGGATCGAAACCGCCCCGTCGCCATCCTGGCGAGCGAGTCGGCCATGCTGGCCAGGGGCGTCCAGAAGTCGGGCACGGGGACGAGCGCCAGAAACAGCGCGGCAATCCAGAACGCATGGACGTGGGTGAACAACGCCAGCAGCGACAGCACCGCCACCAGCTGGAACTGGATCTGACTGCCGCCGTGGGACATGCGCTCCGGCAAGGAATGGAGCCAGAAGTACAAACTTCCAATCCCCATCACGGCCAGCACAAGGAAGATGACCGACCCCGTGAACAACACATCGGTCTCGCCGGGGGCCGTTATGAAAGGCGGCAGATGATGCGGCGCCGCCGGATGCATTGCCTCGGACATGCCTGCCACTCCCCAATTTCGCTCGTGCGAGGACGCCCGAGCACTAGGCGCAGCAACGTCCAGCGCCCAAACTTAAGGATACTCCGTCCGCATCCGAATGCAACTGAAGAGGCCAGCAGTCGCGGAGCCGCCGCCCTACGCAGGACAGCCATCTCGTTGCTATAGCAATGCCAAGGCGACCGCCAGAAGGCTAACGACCAAGGCGGCGAGGCTTGGGACAAGCACGGCGGCTCCCGAGTAAAAAGCCAACGCCGCCACCCAGTCGTACGGCCTGTCACCAGCTTGAGACATTGTCAAACCCTTCCGTCCGTTCTGCTCCTTGAGAAAACGCCGTCGGCGGTCGGCGCCTTCCCGCCCTTGGGGCGAGCCTCATGAGCGGCCGCCTCGCTTTTCCACCCATACTGACGAAGGGGAACGTCCGCGGCGTCTGAAAGCAGCACCCTTTCGGCGGCTCCGTCGAGATCTTCATATTGGCCGCTGCGCATCGACCACAGGAACGCCGCGAGACCCGCGACGCCCATGCCCAAGGCAATTGGAACAAGCCAGACGAGATAGTTCATGCCGCCTCCGCCAAGTCGAGCCTGCGAAGAGCCGGAGATCCTGCGGGCGGAGGCTCGCCCGGAAGGCGCAATGCGTTTCCGACCACGAGAATCGATGACGTCGACATGGCGACAGCGGCCATAAGGGGCGTAACATGGCCCATCACAGCGAGGGGCACGACCAGAACGTTGTAGGCGATGGCAAGGGCGAGGTTCTGCCGCACCAGCCGGGATGCGTTCCGAGCGACTCTTATGGCATGTGGTACGGCCTCCAGGCTCGTGCCCAGGAAGACAAGGTCGGCAGCATTCCGCCCGATGTCTGCCGCCGACGAGGGCGCCATTGAGACATGCGCGGTGGCGAGCGCGGGGGCATCGTTCAGCCCGTCTCCAACCATAAGGATGCGGCGGCCGGACCGCGCCAGCTCCTCCAGACGCTCGACCTTGTCCTCGGGAAGCGCACCGTGGCGGATTTCCGAGATTCCCAACGCAGCCGCCACCCTGCAAGCCTCCTCCACTCGATCGCCGGACAGCACCTCTGTCGCCAACCCGAGGTCAGCTAGCTTTCGGATGGCACGCGTCGCGCCAGGACGGATTTCGTCGGCAATCGCAAATGAACCCGCAAGCTTTCCGTCTTTCGAAAGCCACGTGGCGGCTTCACTCGGGACGTTGGCCACGCTTGCGGAGACCCAATCCTTCCTTCCTAGCCTGTAAAACGCTTCGCCAACGCGCCCTTCGATCCCGTACCCGGCAACTTCGCGGAACCCTTCGATAGCCACTCTTGCGACTGTCATCGCGGCCACCGCGCGCCCCACCGGGTGCCTGGAAAAGGAGGCGAGTGCTGCGGCGGCCACAACATCTTGCGGAGCTACCGTGTGCCGTTCGACGCGGGCGGCGCCCGTCGTGAGCGTGCCCGTCTTGTCGAAGACCACGGTGTCGGTCTCGGCAAGGCGCTCTAGCGCGCTGCCATCCTTGAGGGTGACGCCGAGATCGAACAGCCGGCGCGCCGCCACGACCTGGACCATCGGCACGGCAAGGCCGAGCGCGCACGGGCAGGTGATGATGAGGACGGAAATCGCAATCGTAACCGATCGATGCCAGTCGCCTGTAAGCAGTATCCAGGCGGCGCAAGTCGCAAGCGCCAGCAGATGGATGACAGGGGAATAGAGCGCGGCCGCGCGGTCGGCGATGCGGCGATAGCGGGCGCGGCCGTGCTCAGCCGCCTCCATCAGCCTGACCACGTCGGCGAGGAAGGAATCCCGTGCACGCCGCTCGGCACGGACAGTGAGCGCGCCATCAAGACTTAGCGCTCCCGAAAGAACGGCGCTGCCCGGCTGCGCGCGTTCGGGCTTGGACTCACCGCTCACCACCGAAACGTCGAGGCTGCCCGCGCCCATGACAACCGTCCCGTCCACCGGAATGCGTTCTCCGGGGGCTACCAATATCATGTCGCCCGGCTCGATTTCTGTCAGGTCGCGGAACTCGCGGCTTCCGTCCGCCCCGACCACCGCCGCCCCCCTCGGCATCAAGCGGGCAAGACCGGTGACGGCGTTCCGCGCCTTCCGCCTCATCGCATGGTCAAGCGTGCGCCCGACAAGCAGAAAGAAGATCAACGACGTTACCGCATCGAAATAGGCGTGAGGTCCTCCGACAGACGTGTCGTAGAGGCTCAAGCCCAGAGCCAGCAGGATTCCGACTGAGATGGGAAAGTCCATGCTGGCGGTGCGCTTCATCGCCAAATTCCACGCCGAAACGAAGAATATCCGTCCGGAATAGGCGACGGTGGGGACGGCCAGCAGCGCCGAGATCAAGTGAAATGCATTTCGAGTTCCCTGATCTGCGCCAGACCAGACGGACACCGACAGCAACATGATGTTCATGGCGGCGAATCCCGCCACGGCTGTGGCCCGCAGCAGCCGCGACAACTCGGCATCGCATGCGCCGTCTTCCGTCTCCGCGAGGCAGGCATCGTATCCGACAGCCTTCAGGGCGTCGAACATCGGAGGGACACGACCTTCATTCCTCCACTTCACGGCGACACGTCGGGACGTGAGATTCACTCGTGCCGCGATGATTCCGTCGAGACTTTGCAGCGCGCCTTCGATCGCAGCTATGCAGGCAGCGCAATGCGCTTGCGGTACCGAAAACTGGGTCTGGAAAGCGCCATCCCCCATGTCGCGGCTGGCGAGCACGATTTCGCGCTCGGCAATCTCCCGCCCTGGCGCCAGCAGCAATGCGGCTTCGGCTCCCGGCGCGCAACAACTCATGGTCTCACCCCTCTGGACGTGCGACCGCCCTGTACGCATGCCAGGTTGCGTGCCCCAGCAGAGGAAAGATGACGATCATCCCGATAAGCCCTGTGACCACGCAGACTGCGAAGAGCAGGAGCACCAAGGCGCCCCAGGCCAGCATCGGCGGAAGGTTGTTCCACACCAGTTTCGCGCTGATAGCCATAGCCGTCAGCGCGTCCACGCGCCGGTCGAGCAGCATCGGCACTGCAAAGACGCTGATGGCGAAAGCGAAGGCCGCGAAGAGGCCTCCTATCGCCGTCCCGATCGCAATCATCGCCCACCCATATGCGGTGCCGAAGAGCACTCCGACTATGCGGTCGAATCCGGGAAAGGGCGTCACGCCGAAGAAGAGCGCCCAGAGGAGCACCGCCGCACGCGTCCACAGAAGCAGGAGCAAACACAGTAGTAGGCCCGTGAAGAAGACCTGTGCGCCGCCGGTGGGGCGCACCAGGAGCATTGATGCCAGACCGATGGCGCGTCCTTCCTCTATTGCCCGGCTCTTTTCATACAGGCCTAGCGCCAAAAAGGGGGCCACGATCATGAACCCGGCAAGCGCCGGAAACAGAATGTAGTCACGACCGAATCCGACAAGCGTCCAAACGAAGGCGACGGACAGGAGAAAGACGACAATCCCATAGGCCAGGCTCGACGCGGGCCGGATCCAGAAATCCCGCCAGCCCGCAGAGAGCCAGCGGAGTCCCTCGAAAAGCGGCAGTCCCCGGTCGAGGCGCCGGTCGCGCGTTTCGCCAATGCCCGAGGTCTCGCTGAGCAGCCAATACGACTTGTCGGTCTCGCTCATCTCACTCCTCCTCAGCACGCTGACTTCGCCGCGCGGTAGCCTTCGCCTTCGCCCCCGGCCTTCAAGTGCTCCACGCAGTCCGGTTGCGACTGAACCGCCACATAGACAAGGTGCGCGTTCGCCCCGGCAAAAATCAGCAACCCGGCTGGAACCAGCACCCAGGCTATCCATGCTTTGCTGTGGGATATCTTTGTGGTCATGGCTGCTGCGTTCCAAGATCGTGGACATAGAGCGCGAGCGTCTTGATCTCGGCCGTCGTCAGCCTCTCGTCCCAGGTCGGCATGTGACCCTGCCGTCCGCCGTGCACGGACGCGATGATCGTGTCCAGATCTTCACCATAAATCCAGTGCGAGTCCGTGAGATTTGGAGCGCCGACATCCCGCTTCCCCTTGGCATTCTCCTCGTGGCAGGTCGCGCAGGTCGTGACGAATACCTCCCGCCCTGCTTCTATCTGCTTGATGTTTTCATGGGTAGAGTAGTCGGGGTGCGTCAGCGAATAGACGTAGGCGGCCACGGTCCGGACCTGTTCGCGGTCGAGCATCTCATCGCGCCCGAAAGCCGGCATCTGTCCGATCCGGCTTTCCGGGTGCCGGGTGTTGATGCCCACGCGCATCGTCTGCTCGATGAGTTCGGGGCCGCCGCCCCATAGCCAATCGTCGTCCGTAAGGTCGGGATAGTTCGCTCCGCCTTTGCCGTCCCTGCCGTGGCATGCCGCGCAGTTGTCGCCGAACAGCTGCCGTCCGGTGCTGCGAACCGTTTGCATCAGCGCCTCGTCGGCGAGGATCACATCGTAGCCTTCCGTCTCGATGCGATTCATCCAGTTCACCCGATCGCGCCGCGCCTCGACGAGGCGCGCCTCGACCGTCTGTCTTTGGTCAATTCCGAGAAGGCCCCTCGTATAGGTCGTTCCCAGCGGCCAGGATGGAACGAGAAACCACCATGCGATCGCCCAGACGTGGGTTACGATCAGGAACATGAGCACGCCGCGCGGGACCGGCGTATCCAACTCCTTGATGCCGTTCCACTCGTGACCGGTGGTCTCGCGGCCGGTGACGGGGTCGCGTTCATTCACTTCCATGGCTTGTCGTCCTCGTCGAGGATGCTGTGCTTGGCCCTGTCGAAACGCTTCCTGTTCGAAGGCCAGAAGGTATAGACGAGCACGCCGAGTGCGAACGCGATCAGGTAAAAAAGGCCCCAACTCTTCGAGAATGCGACAACGGCGTTATAATCCAGGTCCATCCGATAGCCTCCGCCATTAGCCTTCCGGGTCCGGCTCTTCTTCAGGGGCCGCGGTATTCCCGTACGCTGCTGCCGTCAGTCGCCCCAGGACCTGGAGATAGGCCACCAGTGCGTCCATCTCGGTGACGTCGGTCGTCACTCCGTCGAACGCGCTTACCTGGGTCTCCTCGCCGTAACGCTCAGTGACGCCTGCGGCGAAGTCCGTGTCCGGAGTCGCCTGGCCATAGGCGTCGCGCGCCGCGTTCTCCAGCATCTCGTCCGTGTAGGGTACGCCGAGCGCCCGCTGCGCCGCCAGGTGCAAGGGCAGGTCTTCAATCTTCAGAGACGTACGGGCCAACCAGCGGTAGGCGGGCATGTTCGACTCCGGGACCACGTCACGAGGGTTCGTCAGGTGCGCGACGTGCCAGAAGTCGGAATACTTGCCGCCGACACGGGCGAGATCCGGTCCCGTCCGCTTGGACCCCCAGAGCATCGGGCGGTCATACCGGGACTCTACGGCGAGCGAGTAGGGCCCATAGCGCTCCACCTCGTCCCGGAGTGTCCGGATCATCTGGCTATGGCAGGCGTAGCAGCCCTCGCGGATATAGATGTTGCGCCCGGCGAGCTCCAGCGGGGTGTACATCCGCATGTCCGGAGCTTCTTCCACCGTCTCATCGATGGTGAACAGGGGCGCGATCTCGACGATGCCGCCGACACTCGCGGCCGCGATGATTGCGATAACGAACCAGATGGCAGAACGCTCGAGCTTGCGGTGGAAGAGTTCAGGCATCTGTCATTCCCCCGGGAGGGTCGCCGGGATTACGGGCACGTCTGCTTCGCGCGGCGCAGCGAGCGGCGCGGACCGGACCGTCATCCACATATTATAGCAGCCCACTACCGCGCCCAGCAGGAAGAGCAGGCCACCGAAGGCGCGGGCGATGTAATAGGGGTACATCGCCACCAGCGAGTCGACGAAGGAATAGGCGAGCGCGCCGTCTTCCGTGTAGGTCCGCCACATCAGCCCCTGGATGATGCCTGAATTCCACATCGCGAAGGCGTAAATCAGCGTTCCGGCAATCGCCAGCCAGAAGTGCACCTCGACGAGGGTCGCCGAGTACATGCGCTCGCGCTTCCAGAGGCTGGGCACGAGCGTATAAAGCGAGCCGAAGGTGATCAGCGCGACCCAGCCAAGGGCGCCTGCGTGAACGTGCCCGACGGTCCAGTCGGTATAGTGAGACAGCGAGTTCACCGGCCGGATGGCGAGGAACGAGCCCTCGAAGGTCGAAAGGCCATAGAATACCACGGCGGCCATCATGAAGCGCAGCGTAGCGTCGTCGCGCACCTTGTGCCATGCGCCATTGAGGGTCAGAAGCGCGTTGCCTGCTGAAGCCCAGGACGGCACGAGCAGCATCACCGAGAACGTCATGCCGAGCGTCTGCACCCAGTGCGGAAGCGCGGTGTAGTGCAGGTGGTGCGAACCCGCCCACATGTAGAAGAAGGTGATGCCCCAGAAGCTCAGGATCGACAGGCGATAGGAGAAGATCGGTCGCTGCGCCCTGACGGGCAGGTAGTAGTAGAGCATGCCGAGGAAGCCCGCAGTCAGGAAGAAGGCGACCGCGTTGTGGCCATACCACCACTGGACCATCGCATCCTGGACGCCCGGCCAGATCGTGTAGCTCTTGGCGTGCCCCCATGAGACGGGAACGGCGAGGTTGTTCACGATGTGGAGGATCGCGACGACCAGGATGAACGCCATGAAGTACCAGTTGGCGACGTAGATGTGCGGCTCCTTCCGTCGCGCGATCGTAGCGATGTAGAGGATGAAGTAGGTCACCCACACGATCACCAGCCACAAGTCGGCATACCACTCGGCTTCCGCGTATTCCTTCGACTGGGTGACGCCTAGCAGATAGCCGGAAATGGCCAGAACGCAGAACAGATTGAAGCCGAGAAGCACGAACCACGGGCTGATCTGCCCAGCAAGCCGTGCACGAGACGTGCGCTGGACGACGTGGAACGAGGTCGCGATTAAGGCATTTCCGCCGAACCCGAAGATGACGCCGGAGGTGTGCGCAGGCCTCAGCCGCCCGAAGCTGGACCACGCCGCATCGAAGGCAAGGTCGGGCCACGCGAGCTGTGCGGCCACCCAAACGCCCATGAACATGCCGAATACAGCCCAGGCCATCGAAAGCACAATGCCGACTTTGATCGGATCGTCGTAATACGACGCCTCCCGGTCCTCCGTCGGCTCCGGCTCGTAGAACGAGGACAGCACTCCGTAGAGCAATCCGCCTGCGAACAGCATTACGATAACGCCCTGGACACCAAGCGTGTCCGAACGTCCCAGGGCTGCCATCGCCGCTCCAGTGATCACCACGGCGAGCGCGATAGCTGCGCCGCGCTGGCGTTCCGAGGACGTAAGCTGCCGGATCATGTCCCCTCCTCTGCCTTCACGCACAGGACCATCACGGACCAAAACTGCGTAAGATGGGGAGCAGTTTCATGAGTACGGCCCTACGGCATCGGCTAAGGTACAGTCGTTCAACGAAGATGGAAATGCCTTTAGCGCTTCTTGCCAAATCTTTCGCTTGTGGCCGCGGGGAACTTGATGTGTGCTCATCGTTCAGCGTGCAACAGAAATTTGTCTTCTTTTGCCTTGCCACCGCGTTTCACGTCTTCGGGTCTTGCTCGCGCTTTGTCGTTTTGGGCTACGATTGGGAAAGTCATCGCGCAGTTATCCGCCAGTGATCATGGCTCAAGGGTGCTTTCGATGCTCAATTGGCGGTTTTCAATCGACCGGCTGACTACGCTGACAGGTACGACGGCGACAGGTACTACGGAGAATATTACGCCAGCGGGCGTCCATGCTCGCCCAAGCTGAATGATGCCGGAAAATGTCGCAGTTTTAATTCAGGCCACTATGGAAACTACCGGCGCCGCGTCATCATACTTGATCGGTAATTGCCGGCTTGTTGACTGGCATCGACGTGGTAGCGTCCGCCAAGTTGTCGGCGAAGCGGCGGGGAACGAGGGTCGAGCCCGCTTCGACCCAGAGCTGCCAATCCGCGCCATCGGCTCTCAAACGAGATCTGGTGGCTGTTTTCGCGAGGGCCTTGCTCACGTCCGAGTAGAGGAGGTCGGCAAGTGGAATTTCGAACTTATACTTATCGGTCAGTTCATCCAGCAGCTTGTTCGTATCACCCGCGAATTCAAGGGCCATAAATTCATTCATGCTGCGGCGCCAGAAGGTGAGCTTGGAGCCATCGTACCAAATTGAGGCGGAGACACCGGCATATTCGTTCGTAGTAAGCGACCCTTTGTCGGGCTTTTTTCTTCGGAAATTACATGGTCGCCCGCGCAACTTACCCGTGGACGGCAAGAACCGACCCTTTGCGGACCATCCCTGATGGGAGGTCAAGGGAACGTCGTGACCCCTAGCTGCCGTTCCGTGGAACCACCTTGGAAGTCCGGGTCAGGTCAAACCCCGTCGTTTGCGAATGGCAATTTTGAAGCCGTGTGCGAAAACGCGATCTTCGGTCGATAGGCGGGACTTATGCCGGTGTCCCGTTGTCGCAAGTGCGCCACGGGATGGAGGTCCAATGGACGATCAATAAAACTAGAATTATGCTGGTAGTGGCAGAACCGACTGGGGTTGGATTTCTCCGCTACAATGGCGGAAACTGTGCGTTGAGGTCAAAAGGAATAATTGCCAACGCCGTCCTTCGGGTAAGCTTGGTGCTCCCTCCTCATCGGCCGCCATTTCCTTTAGGATGCTTCAGGATTGCGGGAGCTGGCTATGGCCGTGGATCGCGTTCAGCGTAGAATGGCTGCCATCCTTGCAGCCGATGTGGTCGGCTACAGCCGGCTGATAGGCAGGGATGAGGAAGGTACTCTTGCGACCCTGAGAGCCTATCGCCAGATCATTGACCGGCTGATTGTGCACCATGAGGGACGGGTGTTCGGCAGCGCCGGAGACAGTGTCATCGCGGAGTTCGCAAGCCCTGTCGAGGCGCTGCGGTGTGCCACCGAAATCCAGTTGGAAATCGATAGACAGAACGCCGACCTCCCCGAGCCAGGCCGCCTGCGATTTCGCATCGGTATCAACCTCGGCGATGTCGTCGTAGAGGGTGACAACCTCATGGGCGACGGCGTCAACGTCGCCGCGCGTTTGGAACCGTTATCACGGCCGGGCGGAATATGTGTCTCCGAGGCGATCTATGCGCAGGCTCGCGATCGGCTTTCGCTCGATTTCATCGATCTTGGCGAGCACAAGGTGAAGAATATCGCCCGGCCTGTGCACGTCTATCGTGTACCCCTCGCTTCGGAGGAACAGGTCAGGTCGCCTTTTCGCGGTCTCGACGTCTTCGAATTTGAAAACGCCGACCTCTTTTTCGGCAGAGCGCGGGCGATCACTGCTTGCACCGAAAGGCTGGAGCAGCTGGCAGCCAACGGCAAAGCATTTTTGCTCATCTACGGGATGAGCGGCTCCGGCAAGTCTTCTCTTCTGCGCGCGGGGCTGATGCCTTCAATCACCCGACCCGGCGCAGTGGTAGGCATCAGTTTGTGGCGCCGTTGCCTGATCCGCCCGTCCGAAGGGCCTGATGCTGTCGCCTCGTTGACCGCGGGACTGCTTCGCGAAGGTGCCTTGCCCGAGTTGGCTCTCGAACTGACAGCGGCAGAGCTGACTCAACTCTGTCGAAGCGCTCCCGATCGCGCGCTGACTCTGATCCGCCAGGCACTCGGCAAAGCAGCCACCGCCGCTGGCTCGGTCCCTTCGCAAATACGATTGCTGATCGCCATCGATCAGACAGAGGAGCTGTTCACGACGGAGAAGGAACCGGCGTCGCGCGAAGGGCTTGTGCGGCTCTTGGCGGCGTTCGCCGGCAGCGGACTGGTCTGGGTGATTGCGACGATCCGGTCGGATTTCTTTCACCGCTGCGGCGAAGTCCGAGGCTTCTCGGCGCTGAAGGACGGCCTCGGCAGCTATGAGCTCTTGCCGCCGACGAGCCCTGAGATCGCCCAGATCATTCGCGAGCCGGCTCGTGCTGCCGCACTCCGCTTCGAGGAGCGCGCCGATCTGGGGCGGCTCGATGATGTGCTGCAGGACGCGGCAGCCGCCGATCCCGGATCGTTGCCGCTTCTCGAATTCGTTCTCGATGCGCTGTACGAGGTAGGCCGGGAGCGCCGGATCCTCACCTTTGCTGCGTATCGTGCGCTTGGCGGCCTCGAAGGGGCGATCGCGCGCCGCGCCGATGAAGTCGTCGACGCGCTCCCGCCCGACATCCAGGAGGCATTGCCGGCGGTGCTGCGTGCTCTCACCACGGTGCGTCCGGGCGATGAAACTGTTACGGCAAGTCCAGTCCTGCTCAGCGAAGTGGCTGGAAAGCCGGCACGAGTGGCTCTCGTCGATGCGCTGATCGCCGCCCGGCTCCTCGTCAGTGATGAAGATGCCGCGGGCCATGTCTTCGTCCGCGTGGCCCATGAAGCGCTGCTCAGCCGCTGGCCGCGCGCCAGCGACATTGTCAACGCGAATAGGAGCTTCCTCGAGACGCGGGCTCGGCTCAAGGCTGACGCCCATCGATGGCACTCAGACAACAAGAACCGCGATCTTTTGCTGCCGTCCGGCAAGCGTCTCGCCGAGGGCGAGGAATTGCTGCTATCGAGACGCCAGGAAGTCGACGATCAAGTCGTTGAATACATCGAGGCGTCCTCACGTGCCCAGAAGGAGAGAGAGGAGAAGGACCGGCAAGCAGAGCGGGCACTGATCGAGGCTGCTGAAGTAGCAAGACGCGAACGCTTGGAGCGCGAGGCCGACCGGCTCGCGGGAGAAGCTGAGCGTCGGGATCTGGCAGCAACTGCTGCGATACAGCTGGCACGACGTACGCGCTATGCGGCCATTGTCGCGACGGTGTTGGCTCTCTTGGCTGGAGCAGGCGCATTCATTGGGTTCAGAGGACAGCAGGAAGCAATGCGGCAGGCGGTGCTGGCGCAAATGAGCGCGGACAAGGCCAGGTCGGCCGAGAGGAAGGCCCTTGAGGCGCGCGACCAGGCGCTGCGCAACCAGTCTCTTTCGCTTGCGTTTCTTTCGCAGCAAACCGCAACGAGCGGTAATACTGAGGCCGCGGTTTTGCTGGCGCTCGAAGCGCTGCCGACGGGCACATCTGAACACAGACGCCCGTACATCGTTGATGCGGAGGCCGCGCTTTACAAGGCTTTGCTAGCGCATCGTCAAACGAGGATCTTCCACCAAGACGCCAGTGTGACACATGCAGCCTTCAATCGGACCGGCGACCGCATTGTCACCTCATCGCATGACGCGACGGCACGCATTTGGGACGCCCTGAATGGTACCGAGACTGCGGTTCTGAAGGGCCACCAAGGCGCCGTTGAGAGAGCCGAGTTCAGCCCGGACGGAAGCCGCGTCATTACAGTTGCTAGAGATGGCACCGCGCGCATGTGGAGCGCCACCTCAGGGGAGCAGCTCTTTTTACTTCAGCCGGTCGGCAATTTTCCTACGGCGATTTTCAGCCCAAACGGCACCCGCGTGCTGACAGCGGGGGAGAACAGCGATGCATCACTCTGGGACGCTCAAACCGGAAGGAAAATCCTAAGTGTAGAGAGACGTGGAAGCTCCCTGGCTAGCTTTAGTCCCGATGGCCAGAGCTTCGCAATCGCACAACGCGATCAACGCTCCGTTCTTATCTGGAATGCGGAAGATGGCAAACTGAACCGGACTCTGCGGGTTAACGCTTGGCCGTACAGCGTCGCATTCAGCCCGGACGGAAGCCGGATCCTGATAAGCTCGTGGGGCCCAATTTCATACCCTTTCCTTTCGCATCTTTGGGACGTGTCGAAAGGCATGGAAATTGCGAAATTGGCCGGTCACAAGAGCGACACACAGTTGCAAGGCGTAATGTTCAGTCACGACGGCCGTCGAATTGCGACGGTATCACTCGATGGTAGCGCACGACTCTGGGACGGAATCTCGGGTAATTTGCTTGGCGTGCTCGGCCAGGAGTCCTCGGGGCTCAAACTAAGTTACCTGGGCCCGGATGAGCGCGATCAGGAGATGAACAGCGTCTTCAGCCAAGACGATCGGTTCTTGGCTGCCGCTTCCCTCAACGGCACGGTTCGTATTTGGGATGTCGAGCGCACGTCGCTGCTCACCACCATCATCGGCCATGACGCCTTGGTCGAGCACGTGGAATTCAGCCCAGTTAACAACAGCATTCTTCTCACTGCATCGCACGATCGCACCGCTCGGCTCTGGGATATCGACGGGGTTCTGACAACTGCGCTGTCCCATGAATATCCGCCGACCTTTGCGGTCTTTAGTCCCGATAATGTGCACCTTTTGACAGGAGGTGGGGATAGCGCAGCGCACCTGTGGGAGGTTGTAAGCGGACGTCAGATAGCCGAGCTTGACACACACGAAACTATCCAAAGTGCGACGTTCAGCCCTGATGGAAGTCGCGTTGCAACCGCATCTCTTGGGGGCCGAGTTCTTGTTTGGGACGTTGCAAGCAGACGCGAGGTCGCGCAGCTCAAATCTCGTGAGGGGCTACTTCAAGTTCAATTTAGTCCCAAGGGAGACCTGTTAGCGACGGGTTCGGCTCACGGTACCGCACAGTTGTGGGACGCGGCAAGCGGCGCCGAACTGGCCACCATCAAGACAAGCGGGAAGTTGCCACAGGCGATTTTCGGCCGGGACGGGGATCTCGTCCTTACCGCGACGGACGACAACGCTGCCCACCTTTTGAAGACGGACGGAACTGAATTCAAGGTTCTCATCGGGCATCAGAACCGAATCACCGCGGCCGCTTTCAGTCCAGACGGCCAACTGGTTGTCACGGGTTCACTCGACCGCACCGCGCGGATCTGGTCGATCAAGGACGGAAACAGTGTCGCGACGCTGAAGGGCCACAGCGACGAGCTGACAGCAGTCGCGTTCAGCCAGGACGGTCAGTCTCTCCTAACTGCCTCACGCGATGGGACCGTTCGAATCTGGAGCGTTCCGGTAGGAACAGAAAAGGTCGTTCTCAGGGGTCACAGCGGCGCAGTGGACAGCGCGCAAATCAGTCCTAACGGTTTGTATGTCGTGACGACGTCGTCTCAGGATCGCACGGTCAGGCTCTGGGCGGCGCAGTCGGGGCGCGAGATCGCAGTGCCTGCCAGCCTTGAGGACGAGGCCAACCGACCGGCGCTGATGCGGGCGGCTTTCAATTCCGATGGAACGAGGATCGCAATCGTGTCCGGTGATGATAGCGTCCGAATAATTCGCGCGTTCCAAACACCTCTGGACCTCATTGACTACGCACGTGGGATTGTTCCACGCGAACTGACCGCCTGCGAACGGCGACGTTTCTTCCTTCCTGTCGAAGGTGAAGTTGGCGACTGTCCAAGCTGATATCGCTCCAATGCGCTGTCGACCTCACCACGCGATGGTCGGCGTCAGCCGTTCCGAGCTAAGAGCGAATGGCAGTTCTGGCGTTCAAAAATTCTGCCTTGCTGAACCGCAATTTTGAAACCGGGTGCAAAAAAGCGATCTTCGGTTGATGAACGGAGCCTATGCCAGCCCACCTTCTCGTACGTGCGCCCTAGAGGAGGTCTAACGGGACGGCCAATCAGCGACGTTTTATGCAGCCAGCGGCAAGGGTGCTAGAGCAAGGGCATTGGTGAGCGGCCGGGGTGCGTCGACTCCCGCCGTTGGATGTTTGTCAACTGAACAGCCGCTTCTGGCGCTGCCTGCGCGTTCCGATCGGCGACACGGAAGGCAGAAAACCACCCTGAGCTGCCCTACACGTCGGGTAGAAAGCGTCAGGCTTTCACCATCTAGCGGCGGCGAGCGAGCCTCAGTTCTTCGGCCGCGGGGGCTCCAGGATCAGCCATTTGATGATGCCCATAGCCGGCAGCACCCAGAGCATGCCGCTGAGCAGGAAGAACAGGAAATGCGCCCACGGTCCCGATTCCGCCAGTTGGGCGACCGCCACGATCGATGCGACCAATGCATAGACGATGACCAGCGCCACCAGCAGGAATGTTCCGATCAGCTTCTTCAGGCGAATGGGCATTTCGCGATCCCGTTGATTGCTATCGCTTAGGCCCAACGGAAGAGGCACGCAACCCGCAAGAAGCGGCGCGACGGCGTGCCGCGCTGTCCGGTCTTGCCAGCTGAGTTGCGATGGTTCACCAATCCGCGACTGCAACCTGCCGGGACAAGCCTATGGCTGCCATATCAGCTGCCGCGCCTTTCGTGGCCCGCGACCGCGACCTGCGCAACCGGGCGCTGGTGCGCGGCTGGCTCTACGCCGTGGTTCTTGTGCTGTTCGTACTGGTGCTGGTCGGCGGCGCCACCAGGCTCACCGAGTCCGGCTTGTCGATCACCGAATGGAAGCCGATCCACGGCATCATCCCGCCGCTCAACGACGCAGAATGGCAGGAGGAGTTCCAGCGCTACCAGCAGATCCCGCAATATGCCGAGCTCAACAAGGGCATGAGCATCGAAGCGTTCAAATCGATTTTCTGGTGGGAATGGGTGCACCGGATCCTGGCGCGCGGTGTCGGCTTGGTTTTCGCCGTGCCGCTGGTGTTTTTCTGGGCGACGCGCCGCATAGAACGTGGTCTTGGACCGAAACTATCAGGCATTCTTCTTCTCGGCGGCCTGCAAGGCGCGATCGGCTGGTGGATGGTGGCGTCCGGGCTGGTCGACCGGGTCTCCGTCAGCCAGTACCGGCTGGCAACGCATCTGACGCTGGCCGCGCTGATCTTCACCGCGACCATGGTGGTCGCGCGTGGATTGGCCCCTCATTCCGCGCCCGCCGCCGACCGTTCGACGCAGCGTCTGGCCGGCTTTCTGGTGTTGCTGGCGCTGATCCAGATCTATCTCGGCGGGCTGGTCGCCGGCCTCGATGCCGGCCTGAGCTACAACACCTGGCCGCTGATGGACGGCAAGCTTATCCCCGGCGATCTGTTGATCCTCGAGCCGGCATGGCGCAACTTCTTCGAGAGCCCGAAGACGGTTCAGTTCATCCACCGGCTCGGCGCCTACACGATCTTCGTCGCAGCACTTTGGCACATGATCGCGACGCACCGCCGCCAGCCAGGCACGACGCATGCGCACCGCGCGACGTTGTTGTTTCTGCTGGTGCTGGCGCAGGCCTTGATCGGCATCGGCACGCTGCTGATGCACGTGCCGCTGCACATGGCGCTGATGCATCAGGCATTTGCGCTTGTCCTGCTGGGTTTCGCCGCAGCGCATTGGCGCGGCACCAAGGGCGCTTATCCGCTGCCCAACCAGATCGCCGTCAGAGGCTGAGCCGCACCGTCCTGATCGCCGTGGCAATGGATAATTCGCGGCTTTCCTCGATCGCATTGCCGTCTTCGTGATGCCATGACGCCGACAGGCAGCCATAGGCGATGGCATGATCCAGAATGGCTGGCGGCGTTTGGCCGAGCGTCTTGGCGAAGATCTCGGCGATGTGGGCAATCCGCCGGGGATCACGGCAAAGATCGTCGCGGTCGAGCGGGTTGTAGAACATGTTCGCCGCATCGAAGCCGGGATCGCCGAGAACGCCCTTCGGATCGATCGCCAGCCAGCCGCGCGGCCCCAGCATGATGTTGTCGTGATGCAGGTCGCCATGCAGCGGCAGCACGTCGACAGGATCGGCCAACAGCCGTTCCGCGGTCGCAGCCGCTTCGACGTAGAGGCTCTTTTCGCGAGCGTCGCGATCGATCTTCGCCTTGTTGAACAGACTGGAAAACCGTAGCTGCAGCGGCTGCAGATCCGGTGGGGCAGGGTGGTCAGATGGCGAGAACAGTCTTGCCATCACTTCGGCCGCGATTGCTGTGGCGGCATTGTCTCCCTGCTCCGCGAGAACCTGTGACAGCAAGGTTTCGCCGGCATATTCGAGCAGCATGCAGTGACCGTCGCGGCCGAGCAGCCGCACCGCGCCTTCGCCGCGCCGCCAGGCGAGAAAATGCTCGCCGCGCAACTCGTCTTCGACATCGTCGAAAGGTTTGAGGGCCTTGACGATCGCCGGCGAGCCATCCGCGCGAAAAACCTTCCAGATGCGGCTGCTGAAGGTTTCGGCGATCGGTTCTGGCGCGTTGACCTTCCAGCGTTCTGGAAATGCAGGAGCGTCCATTCAGTGCTCGAGGCCGAGCATCAGATCCATGTTCTGCACGGCAGCACCCGAGGCGCCCTTGCCGAGGTTGTCGTAGACGGCGAGCAGCAGCGCCTGGGCCCTGTCGTCGTTGGCGAAGACATAGAGCTTCATCCGGTTGGTGCCGTTGTAGATTTCGGGATCGATCTCCGGCACGCGCTCAAGTTGCACATAGGGCGCCACCTCGACCACGCCGCCAGCGATAGCGGCGAAATGGTCGGCAATCGCCGCATGGAGCTCGGCGCCGGTCGGCACATAGTCGAGGCCGCCGAGCTGCAGCGGCACCACGGTAATCATGCCTTGCGCGAAATTGCCGACCGCAGGCTGCATGATCGGATCATGCGACAGCTTCGCATAGGTCCTGAGCTCCGGCACATGCTTGTGCTGCAGGGTCAGCCCGTAGGGCAGGAATTCCGACGCATCCTCGCCCTTGGCGACATAGTCCTCGATCATCGGCCGGCCGCCGCCCGAATAGCCCGAAATGCCGTTGACGGTAACTGGAAAGTCCGGCGGCAACAGCCCGGCCGCCACCAGCGGCCTGAGCGTCGCGATCGGGCCTTGCGGCCAGCAGCCCGGATTGGCGACGCGCTTCGCCTTGGCGATTGTCTTCGCCTGATCCTTGTCCATTTCGGCGAAACCATATTCCCAACCTTCGGCCACGCGATGCGCGGTCGAGGCGTCGATGACCTTGGTGGTGTCGTTGGTGATCAGCGAGACGCTTTCTTTCGCGGCTGCGTCCGGCAGGCAGAGGATCGCGACATCAGCGGCGTTGAGGAACTCGGCTCTAGCTGCCGGTTCCTTGCGGCGCTCGGTCGGAATGGAGATGATCTCCAGGTCGCCGCGCTCGGCAAGCAGCGCCCTTATCTGGAGACCAGTGGTGCCGTGCTCGCCGTCGATGAAGATTTTCGGTTTCATTGCCTGCCTTTGATTCCTGATAGCTATATGCCGCTTGCCTGATTCAATGCGGCAACGACGTTATTGCCGCTGTTCAGCTCTTCGAGCCGGGCCTTTCGTTCCGCCAGGAGCCCGAGATAGTGCATGGCCACCGTCGACCCGGCAATTGCCGTTATATCGGCGTGATCATAGGCCGGCGCAACCTCCACGACATCGGCGCCGACGATATCGACCTGATTGATCTGGCGCAGCACCGACAGGATTTTTGCCGAGGACGGCCCGCCGGCGACCGGTGTGCCGGTGCCGGGCGCGAAGGCCGGGTCCAGGCAATCGATGTCGAAGGTGACATAGGCCTTCCTGCCGCCGGTGCGGTCGACGATGGCATAGGCGATATCGGACGCGCGCATTTCCTCGACTTCGTGGCCGTACAGGATCTTGATGCCGAAGGTATCAGGCGCATGGGTGCGGATGCCGATCTGGATCGAACGGTCGGGGTCGATAATCCCCTCCTTGACCGCACGGCCGACGAAGGAGCCGTGATCGATGCGCTTGCCATCGTCCGGCCAGGTGTCCTGGTGGGCGTCGAATTGCACCAGAGCCAGCGGGCCGTGGATGGCGGCATGCGCCTTGAGAAGCGGCCAGGTGATGAAATGGTCGCCGCCGAGCGATAGCAGGAAGGCGCCTGATTTCAGGATCTTTGCCGCCTCGCGCTCGATCGTCCCCGGCGTCTTCTGGTGATTGCCGCTGTCGAGCAGGCAATCGCCATAGTCGACCACGGCAAGCTGTTGGAACAGATCGCGCGAAAACGGATACTGCGGGTCGTTGTCGAGGATGGTCGAGGCGCGGCGAATCGCTTGCGGTCCGAAACGCGCGCCCGGCCGGTTGGTGACGGCGGCGTCGAAGGGGATGCCCCACACCACGGCGTCCGCGCCCTTCACGTCCTTCGTGTATTTGCGCCGCATGAACGACAGCGCGCCGGCATAGGTCGGCTCGAAGGAAGCGCCCGTCCTGGCCCGGGCGGTAAAGGCGTGGTCGATGTTGGTGTTCGGCATGAAGGGTCTCCTGTGCGTCGAGGCGCAACCTTATTGGATATAATTCTCAGAAATGCGACCCCTTCCGAGGCCATGGCCATTCGAGATCGGTCACAAATTCTTGCTTGCCAGGTGAGCCCACATGGCAAGCCCGGAAATTGTCTAGGTAAGCATAAATACAACCGAAAGTAGATGGCGGTCCCCTCATGGGACGGGTGGCGGCCCGGAGCGGACAGATATGGGCGCGCCAAGCCGGCCCACCGACCGCTAGGCGGCAGCATCGATCGCGGCAAGCTGATTGCAGCGACCTGCTGATTACCCCTCATGGTTCGAGATTGCAGAACGGTCGCTTTAGCCGGCATTGCCCTGACCTTCCGGCGTTTGCCAAGCCGGCTTCGTTCACTAGGCTGTCACGTGCGTCGCTTAACCGGGGTCCCATCCGGTACGGAGCGATTCTCATGCGAACGATCTGGTTGAATCTTCTGCTTTCCGCCGCCTTGGCGCTCTTCACAGGCTCGGCATCGGCAGGCGAAACACGCGCCAGACAGATTCTCGACCGTTTCGAACACGCCAACCAGTGGCGCGATCATGTGATGGTGGCGGCACACCGGGCCGGCAGCATGCAGGCCCGCAAGACGCTCTATGCGGAGAACTCGATCGCCGCCGTCGAGGCATCGATCGCGCTTGGTGCCGAAATCGTCGAGGTCGACGTCAGGCGCTCGAAGGACGGCCAGTTCATCGTCATGCATGACAGCTGGCTCGACCGCACGACGAACTGCAAGGGCGAGGTGGTCAAGCGCACGCTAGCCGAACTCAAAACCTGCAGGCTGGTGATCGAAGGCACCGGCGCCGTCACCGATGAGCCGGTTTCGACGCTGCGCGAGATGCTGATGGCGACCAAGGACAGGATTCTCATCAACATCGACAACAAGCTCGATGTCGACAGCCTGGCCGGCATGATCGCGGTCGCGCGCGACCTCGGCATGGCCGAACAGGTGATCGTCAAGGAAAACTTGTGGAACCCGGCCAGGATTACCACTGTCAAGGCCGCCATGGGTGCGATTGGCAGTGGGTTCCAGTTCATGCCGATTATCGCCGACGACGCGGTTCGAGATGCCGGCTTCGCCGAGAAAGTCAGCGGGATCTTTTCGCCGCGCGCGGTCGAGATGATCAACTGGCGGGCCGGCGCGGAGACGTTGACCGACACCGGCGGTCCGCTGTTCAGCCCCCGCATGCGCGCTGCGGCGATTAGGGGCGACTGGCACATCTGGGCCAATACCTACGCCATCGTCAACAAACCGGGCGGCTTCCTTGCCGGCGGTCGCGGCGACGAGTTGGCAGTGCTCGCCAGTCTGCCGCGCGAGACGTACGGCTTCTGGGCCGAGCGCGGCGCCACCATCATCCAGACCGACGAGCCGAAAGCGGCGATCGACTGGCTGGCGGCAAACGGCTACCGCGTGCCATATTCTGATGAGGCGCGACCGGCGGAGCCGGCGAACACCGCGAGCATCAACTAGACGTGGTGGCTGAAGCTGCCGATCTCCCCCACAAGTGGGGAGATTGGCTCGTTGCCGCTTTCGCCAATCCTCATGCAGCCATCGCCACGCCGTTCAGTTCCCTGACGGCATCCTCCGGCAGATCGAGTTCGGCTGCGGCAAGGTTCTCCCTGAGATGGGCGACAGACGAGGTGCCGGGAATGAGCAGGATATTGGGCGCGCGACCGAGCAGCCAGGCGAGCGCGACCTGCATCGGCCTGGCGCCCAGGCGCTGAGCGACGCCGGATAGGGTAGACGACTGCAGCGGGTTGAAGCCGCCGAGCGGAAAGAACGGCACATAGGCGATGCCGTTGCTGCCGAGTTTGTCGATCAAGGCATCGTCGCCCCTGTGCGCCAGATTGTATTGGTTCTGCACGCAGACGATCTTGGCGATCCGTCGCGCCTCTTCGACCTGCGCTGACGTGACATTGCTGAGCCCGATGTGACGCACCAAACCCTGCCGCTGCAGCTCGGCCAGCACAGTGAGCGGCGCCTCGATCGACCCTTCGGCAGGGCCATGCGCGTCGAACATGATCCTGAGGTTGACCACGTCCAGCACGTCGAGCCGGAGATTGCGCAGATTGTCGTGCACCGCCTGGGTCAGCTCCTCGGGAGAGAAGGCGGGGAGCCATGAACCATCGGCGCCGCGCCGGGCGCCGATCTTGGTGACGATGGTGAGGTCGTCGGAATAGGGCGCGAGCGCTTCGCGGATGAGCCGGTTGGTGACGTGTGGGCCGTAGAAGTCACTGGTGTCGATATGGTCGACGCCACGCGCGACGGCTTCGCGCAGCACGGCCAGGGCTGAGTCATGATCCTTAGGCGGGCCGAAAACGCCGGGTCCGGCGAGTTGCATGGCGCCATAGCCGAGCCGCTTCACGGAGCGGTCGCCAAGAGTGAATGTACCTGACTTGTCGATGCTGGGCATGACCTGTCTCCTTCGGATGATGAAGCAGAAATAGCCGCTGTGCGCTGTCCTGATAATCCGCTACAATCCGCACGGGTTGTGCGGGATTGCGAACAGTGAATGTCGAACTTGGTGATCTGAATGCCTTCCTGGCGGTGGCGCGCGCCGGCGGTTTTCGCGAGGGCGCTCGTGCAAGCGGCGGCAGCGCGTCGGGTCTGAGCGAGGCGGTGCGCCGGCTGGAGACTCAACTCGGCGTCCGGCTGTTCAATCGCACGACACGCAGCGTCGCGCTGACCGACGCGGGTGTCGGCTTGCTGGCGCGGCTCGGCCCGGCCCTGAACGAGGTCGAGGCAGCACTTGACGTGGTGAACGGTTTTCGTGACCGGCCGGCAGGTACGCTGCGCCTCAATGTGCCGGTCAGCGCGGCGCGGCTGGTGCTGCCCAGCATCGTCCCGGGGTTTCTCGCTGCCTATCCCGGCATCCGGCTGGAGGTGATCGCCGAGGAGAGCTTTGTCGACGTACTGGCGGCAGGCTGCGATGCCGGGATCCGTTACGACGAGCGACTGGAACAGGACATGATCGCGGTGCCGATCGGACCGCGCCTGCAGCGCTTTGCCACCGCCGCCAGCCCTGCCTACCTTGACCGCCATGGTCGGCCGGAACACCCGCGCGACCTTCT
Organism: Mesorhizobium onobrychidis; assembly: GCF_024707545.1. Lineage (NCBI taxonomy): Bacteria > Pseudomonadati > Pseudomonadota > Alphaproteobacteria > Hyphomicrobiales > Phyllobacteriaceae > Mesorhizobium > Mesorhizobium onobrychidis. The sequence goes on along the minus strand of NZ_CP062229.1, from coordinate 4,825,597 downwards.
CGGTCACGCCTGCCTGCGCGGCCGCTTCGCCAGTGGTGCGATGCCGCCGTGGGAATTCGAGCGTGCCGGCGAGGTGGTGCGGGTCGATCCGACGGGGCCGCTTCTCGTGACCCTGGGCGGAGCGGCCGATCTCGCCGTCGATGCCGCTATCGCCGGTACCGGCATTGTCAGCCTGTTCGAGGACTGGCTGCGCCCTTACTTTGAGAGCGGTGCGCTCGAACCCGTCCTCGAACCTTGGTGGCAGAGCTTCCCCGGGCCGTTCCTCTATTATCCCGGCCGGCGTCTCGTGCCGGCGCCGCTGCGGGCGTTTATCGACTTCATCAAAGTACCGGCCGATCGGTCTTGAATTTGGGCCAGGTTAGTAATCACCAAAAGAAAAGGCCGCCCGGAGGCGGCCTTTTCGAATGTCTGAAGCTGCGCAGTGCTTAGCGCTTCGAGAACTGGAAGCTGCGGCGGGCCTTCGCCTTGCCGTACTTCTTGCGCTCAACGACGCGGCTGTCGCGGGTCAGGAAGCCGCCCTTTTTGAGCACGGCGCGCAGCGCCGGCTCGTAATAGGTCAGCGCCTTGGAGATGCCGTGACGCACCGCACCGGCCTGGCCGGAAAGGCCGCCGCCGATGACCGTGGCGACGATGTCGTACTGGCCGGCGCGGTTGGCGGCGATGATCGGCTGGTTGAGGATCATCTGCAGGACCGGGCGCGCGAAATATTCGGCGAACACCTTGTCGTTGACGACGATCTTACCGGAGCCGGGCTTCACCCAGACACGCGCGATGGCGTTCTTGCGCTTGCCGGTGGCATAGGCGCGGCCCGACTTGTCGAGCTTCTGGACATGGACGGGTGCCGCCGGCTGCGTGTTGGTGTTGCCGGTGGCAGTTCCGAGTTCTGCGAGCGAGGAAAGCTCAGCCATTTTACGAAACCTTCTTGTTCTTGGCGTTCAGCTTGGCCACGTCGAGCGTGACGGGCTGCTGGGCGACATGCGGATGTTCCGTGCCTGCATAGACGCGGAGATTCTTCATCTGGCGACGGCCGAGCGGGCCACGCGGGATCATGCGTTCGACGGCCTTCTCGACGACACGCTCGGGGAAACGGCCCTCGAGCAGCTGGCGCGCGGTGCGCTCCTTGATGCCGCCGGGGTGGCCGGTGTGCCAGTAATAGACCTTGTCGGTGAATTTCTTGCCGGTGAACACCACCTTGTCGGCATTGATGACGATGACATTGTCGCCGTCGTCGACATGCGGGGTGAAAGTGGGCTTGTGCTTGCCGCGAAGATGATTGGCGATGACAGTGGCGAGACGGCCGACGACGAGACCCTCGGCGTCGATCAGCACCCACTTCTTCACCACATCCGCAGGCTTCTGCGAGAAGGTTGCCATGGATTGTTGCTTTCGGTTCGGACCTTCCCCCATTCACGATCGACAAGGGAAGGCGTTTCTTGTTGCTTGGAATGACGCAGAGCGCTCGCCCGCCGCCAATAACAAAACGGCGGCCTTTGCGGGCCGCTGTTCTGTGAGGGCTTATAGGTGAGGGCGGTTATCGCGTCAAGGCTGGTGAAAACCAACAAGGCAGGCAAAACACAGTAAAAACAAAGGTTTGAGCGAAAGGTATTATTTTACCACATCATCAAACCGCTTCGGCGGGATCGAATAGGTTCCCGTGGCGTGCGCTACCGTGTGTCCGCCCGGTCCGGCGACGATGTCGATTTCGAACACCATCAGGCTCTTGCCCAGCTTCAGGATCCGGCAATGGCCGTCGATCGGTCCGGCCTCGGCTTTGCGGACGAAATTGATGTTGAGATTGGTGGTGACCGAAAGCGCATCCGGCCCGGCATGCGAAAGCACGCAGACATAGCCGCCAATGTCGGCCAGCGTGAACAGCGACGGGCCCGACACGGTTCCGCCGGGGCGCAAATGCCGCTCGTCGGCATTCAGGCGCACCGTGCAGCCGCCCGGAAACACGTCGATCGCCTCGTAGAAGGTGAACTGGTCGTTGAGCTGCGGGTAGACCGTTTCCATCAGCGCATTGACTTGTGCTGCGGTCAGCACCGGCTTGAGATTGTTTTGGGCGGGCATAGGCGGTTCCTATATACGGCGCCGTGGGGGCCGGCGGTCTCAAGGCGAGGCCACTTGGCTAAGGCCGCGCTGCCGAGAAAACACGTCTCAAGGCTGTTCTTCAATCGGCAGCGTGCTAGTTCTTTTGTTCCATGGCCGGCGAATCCGATGCCGCTGGCCAATGAAGAGGTTGGAGACATGGCTGAAATCGTCGCCATCAAGCCGGCTGTTGCCGAAGGTCCTGTTGTGGCGAGGCTGGACAAGGGCGTGCTCCGCCTCACGCTCGCCAATCCGCCGGCCAATGCCCTGTCGCTGGCGGTGATGGCGGCGCTGACGGCGGAGCTCGACCGCGCGAAACCAGACAGATCCGTCCGCGTCATCATCCTGGCGGCGACCGGAAAGGTGTTCTGCGCCGGACACGACCTCAAGGAAATGACCGCGCGCCGCGCCGACGCCGATCGTGGCAAGGCATTCTTCGAGGAGACGTTTTCCGCTTGCGCGGCACTGATGCAGGCGATCGTGCGCCATCCCAGGCCGGTGATCGCCGAGGTCGATGGTCTGGCGACGGCGGCCGGGGCGCAACTGGTGGCGAGCTGCGATCTGGCGATTGCCTCGCACGAGGCGACCTTCTGCACGCCCGGCGTCAACATCGGTCTGTTCTGCTCGACGCCGATGGTGGCGCTGTCGCGCAACGTCTCGCGCAAGCACGCGATGGAGATGCTTTTGACCGGCGAGACGATCGATGCGGCGACCGCCAAGGAATTCGGCCTGGTCAATCGCGTCGTGCCGCGCGAATATCTGAATCAGATTGTCACCAAATACGCGCAAACCATTGCTGCCAAATCGTCTTTGGTCGTGAAGACCGGCAAGGAAGCTTTCTACGCGCAGGCCGAGATGGGGCTGGCCGAGGCCTATGCCTACACTGGCCGGGTCATGGTCGACAACATGCTGGCGCGCGACGCGGAAGAGGGCATCGGCGCCTTCATCGGTAAGCGCAAGCCGGAATGGACGGACGAATAGATATGGAACCCCGCATCTCCATCATCACCATCGCCGTCGACGATCTCGAGCGCGCCACGCGCTTCTACGAGGCGATGGGCCTGACCCGCCATGCCGGGATCACCGACGGCGTCGCCTTCTTCCAGATGGGCTGCGTCATTCTCGGGCTGTTTCCGCGCGAAAGCGCCGAAGCGGATTCAGGCATCACCTTCGGCACGGCGCCGTCGGCGATTTACCTCGCCTACAACACCCGCTCCGACACGGAAGTCGATCACGTGCTTGCGATGGCCGAGAAGGCCGGCGGTCGTATCGTCAAGCCGGCCGGCCGCGCCTTCTGGGGCGGCTGGTACGGTTATTTCGCCGACACGGAAGGGCATGTCTGGGAAGTGGCGCACAATCCGGCTTTTCCGATCGCGGAAGACGGCAGCATCTCGCTGCCGGGCTGATACCACTGCCATATGGCATATCGCAAGCAACTGACGTGACTGAAGGCGCCCTATCTCAAGCGCATCCTGATCGAGCCAGCGCGGGTCGCAGATTGGCGCAGTTTCTGCAACGACCCGGATGGTTTTCTCGCCGAAGCTCTGTATGAGGACGAGGCATGAACCACGACGCCTACGACAATGCCTATATCGCCGGCATTCTCAATTCGGTGAAGACCATCGCCATGGTCGGCGCGTCCGCCAACGATGTGCGGCCGAGCTACTTCGTGCTGAAATACCTGCTGGGCAAGGGGTTTTCGGTATTCCCGATCAACCCCGGCCAGGCCGGCAAGGAAATCCTTGGCCGGATGACCTATGCCAGGCTCGCCGATGTTCCCGAGCCGATCGACATGGTCGACGTGTTTCGCGGCTCCGCGGCAGTGCCGGGCGTCGTCGACGAGGTCTTGCGACTCGATCCGTTGCCGAAAGTCATCTGGATGCAGCTTGGCGTACGCCACGACGAGGCGGCGGCGCGCGCCGAGGCCGCCGGCATCAAGGTGGTGATGAACCGCTGCCCCAAGATCGAGTATGGCAAGCTGTCGGGCGAAATCGGCTGGACCGGCGTCAACTCAGGCGTGCTGTCGTCGAAGAAGCCGCTGATGCGGCCGGGATTCCAGAGTTTTGGCGTCCGCCAGAAGTAGGCCAAAGAAATATTCCGCCAATCGGAACATTTTCTCGTGCCTCGATCACAGAACGTGCATCGAAGGGCATTTTCTCCTTTGCATTCGCGACCGGGCTTGGCCAAGAATGCCCGGCGTTTTTCAGACGGTTCAAAAGGGAGGTATTCGATGACCCGCACGCCCGGTTTCAACACGCTCGCCGTCCATGCGGGTGCCAAGCCCGATCCGGCGACCGGCGCGCGTGCCACGCCGATCTACCAGACGACTTCCTTTGTCTTCGATGACGCCGATCATGCTGCCTCGCTGTTCGGGCTAAAAGCCTTCGGCAACATCTATACCCGGATCATGAACCCGACGCAGGCGGTGCTGGAAGAGCGTATCGCGGCGCTCGAAGGCGGCACGGCGGGGCTGGCGGTGGCGTCGGGCCATGCCGCGCAGGTGCTCGTCTTCCATAATCTGATGCAGCCCGGCGACAATTTCGTCGCGGCGACAAGGCTTTACGGCGGCTCGATCAACCAGTTCGGCCACGCCTTCAAGAATTTCGGCTGGCAGGTACGCTGGGCCGACACCAATGACATCTCGACCTTCGAAAGCCAGATCGACGAAAAGACCAAGGCGATCTTCATCGAGAGCCTAGCCAATCCGGGCGGCGTCTTCGTCGACATCGAGAAGATCGGCGACATCGCCCGGAAACACGGCCTGCCGCTGATCGTCGACAACACGCTGGCCTCGCCCTATCTGGTGCGCCCGATCGAGCATGGCGCCGACATTGTCGTGCATTCGCTGACCAAGTTCATCGGCGGCCATGGCAATTCGATCGGCGGCGCCATTGTCGACGGCGGTACCTTCGACTGGTCGAAATCCGGCAAATATCCGATGCTGTCGGAGCCGCGCCCCGAATATGGCGGCCTCGTCCTGCACGAGACCTTCGGCAATTTCGCTTTCGCCATTGCCGCGCGCGTGCTTGGCCTGCGCGACATGGGCCCGGCGATCTCGCCCTTCAATGCATTCCTGATTCTGACCGGGCTGGAAACCCTGCCGCTCAGGATGCAGCGCCATTGCGATAATGCGGTCACCGTCGCCGGCTGGCTGTCCAACCACCCAAAGATCGTCTGGGTGTCCTATCCCGGCCTGCCCAGCGACAACAACAACGCGCTGCAGAAAAAATATTCGCCGCTTGGCGCCGGTGCGGTGTTCACCTTCGGCCTGAAGGGCGGCTATGCGGCGGGCATCAAATTCGTCGAGGCGCTCGAACTGTTCTCGCACCTTGCCAATGTCGGCGACACCAAGTCGCTGGTCATCCATCCGGCATCAACCACGCACCGGCAACTGTCCGACGAACAGAAGGTCGCCGCCGGCGCTGGGCCGGATACGGTCAGGCTCTCGGTCGGCATCGAGGATGTCAACGACATCGTCGCCGATCTGGAACAGGCTCTCGCCAAGGTTTGATCCCCGATGGAAGGAGTTTCCATGACCGCGCCGAAATTTCTCTCCGTCGATATTGAAAGCGTCGAGCCGGAACCTGGCGCGCCGGCGCTGGATCGGCTGATTTCAGGCGATCCAAAGTTCCGCACCTGGAATGTCGAGGAACGCGACGGCGGGCTCTATGCCGGCATCTGGGAGGCGACGCCGGGCAAATGGCGCATCGAGTATGACGAGTGGGAGTTCTGCCACATCCTGTCGGGCGTCTCGGTGATATCAGAGGACGCCGGCGAGGCGCGCACCGTCAGGGCCGGCGACAGTTTCGTGCTCAGGCCGGGGTTTAAGGGCAGCTGGGAAGTGCTTGAAACGACTCGCAAGGAGTATGTGATCAAGCTTTGATCATTGTCCGGTGTGCACGGCGAGCGTTTCCAGCCCGTGGAAATGATAGGTATCGCGGAAGCGCGGCTGTTCGGCCAGATGGAGCTGGGGTAGGCGCTCGAACAAGGTTTTCAGCGACACCTGCAATTCGAGCCGGGCGAGCGGCGCGCCGATGCAGAAATGAATGCCGGCGCCGAACGAGACGTTCTTCTGGTCCGCACGATCGGGCCGAAAGGCGAGGGGCTCGGCAAACGCTGCCGGGTCGTGGTTGGCCATGCCGAGCAGCAGGCCGATCGTCTCGCCCGGCCGCACGATGACACCGGAGCCGACTTCGATCTCTTCATAGGCATAACGCGTAAACATGTGCAGCGGCGCGTCGAAGCGCAGGCATTCCTCGACTGTGGCGGCTGTCGTTTGAGGCGAGGGGAAGAAGCGGCGCGGGTCGCCGCCTTGCGCGAGGATCGCGCGAACCGCATTGCCGGTCTGATGGACGGTTGCCTCGTGGCCGGCATTGAGCAGCAGGATAGCCGAGGACACTAGTTCAACCTCCGAGAGTTTTTGGTTGTCCTCCTGCGCCGAGATCAGCAGCGACAATAGATCGTCGCCGGGGTTTTTGCGCCGCTCGGCAACATAGCCGCGCAGGAACCCCGAAAAGTCGCGCGCGGCGCGATTGGCTGTCTCTTCCGTTTCGCGTGTGCGGCCATGCATGTACATGGCAACCATCTGATGCGACCAGTCGAGCAGTTGCGGCCCCATCTCGACCGGCACGCCGAGCATTTCGGCAATGATGGTGATCGGCAAAGGCGATGCGAAAGCCGGCAGCAGGTCGACCTGGTCCGCTTCGAAACGGTCGATCAGCTCGTTGGCCAGCGCCTCGACGCGCGGACGCAGCCGCTCGACCTGGCGCGAGACGAAGGCGCGGTTGACCAGCGTTCTGAGCCTGGTGTGAACGGGCGGTTCCAGCTCCAGCATCGAATTGGCCTCGATTCCGTCGAAGGCGTTGAGATGCGTGCGATCCCGGCCGATGCCGCTTCTGTCCGGGATGCCGGCCGGGTTCTGGCGGCCGAAGCGGCGGTCGCGCAGCAGCCGGCTAACGTCGTCGAAGCCGCCGAAGCACCAGAAGCCGAACTCTTCCCAGAAGAAGACATTCGATGCGCCATGCATGAAGGCATAGGCCTCATAGGGGTTCTGGAAGAAAGCCGGCACGTGCGGGTCCAGTCGCACATGGCGGGTCGAGGAATCGAAGGCAAGATAGGTCAGCATCAATTTGGTCATGCCAGACAATTAACGCGGCTTGCCAGCTTGATGCCAGACCGTATGTTGGCGCCCGGCAATCTGATGCGTGTCGCCCAAAAGTGTGAATCGGTTTTGGGACAACGACATGCACAAAAGCGCGTTGAGCCAGCCGAAGCGGCTGCGGAAAGACTGACTTGATGAATGTGATCGTGGTTGGCGCAGGCATTGCAGGGCTTTCGACGGCCTGGTCGCTGGTCAAGGCAGGGCACCGGGTCTCGATCGTCGAGCAGGGGTCGATTCCCAATCCGCTTGCTGCCTCAGGCGACCATCACCGCATCATCCGCCGCGCCTATGGTGCAGCGGCGGGCTATGGCCGGCTGATCACCGAGGCCTATGAGGCCTGGGACGAGATGTGGGCCGATCTCGGCGAAAACCATCTCGACCGGCGCGGCTTCATCTGCATTTCGCGGGAGCCGGGAGACGAAGCCGAGGAATACCGCGAGGGCATGGAAGCCGGAAACTATCCATTCGAACTGTTCGAGCCGGACGCCGCGGCTAGACGCTGGCTGTTCCTGGAGCCCGGCTCTTTCCGCTACGCGTATTTTTCACCGGATGGCGGTGCGCTGCATTGCCGCAGGATCGCCGCCGGTCTCGCCAAATGGCTGCGGGCTAACGGCGCCAATGTCTACGAGAACAGCAAGGTGACGGAAGTCGACGCCGAGGCCGGCCGCATCGTGCTTGAAAGCGGCGAGACGATGCAGGCCGACCGCATCGTCGTCACCGCCGGCGCCTGGGTGCTGAAACTGTTTCCGGAACTGGACGGCGAACTGAAGACCTGGCGCACCGCGCTCGCCTATGTCGAACCGCCGGCGGATCTGAAAGCGGCATGGCAGGCAGCCCCGGTCATCCTCGATGTCGGCGGCGCCGTCGACGGCCACGTGATCCCGCCGTCCGGCGGCGCCGGCATGAAATTCGGCTCAGGGCTGCACAGGGTGCCGACCAGCGACGCCGACTGGAACCGCCAGCCGGTGGCGGGCGAGGGCGAGGCGATCCGCGACCTGTTTTCGCCGCCGATCGCCCGCATCGAGGAGTATCGGGTGACCGAGGTCGTCACCTGCGCCTACACCTTCACCGCCGACGAGAAGTTCCTGGCCCACCAGAAAGGCAAGTGCCTGATCGTCTCGGCCTGCTCCGGCCACGGCTACAAATTCGGCGCAGCGGTCGGCCGGCGTGTTGCAGCTTCCATCGGCGATGGCGATGTCGACGGTCTAAAGAAATGGCTGCGGGCCGAGGTGGCCTGACCTAATACCGGCAGTGCCGTGGAACATGCACACGCCGCCAGCCTGACGAGCCTTCCCTGACCACCACGCGTCGCGCCACTGTCTGGTAGGAGGCGGGAACCTCGATGATGCCTCGCTGCTCCGGCTGCACCAAAACCTCTTCGGCCACGCTCTCATACTCGGCGGGGATGACGACGCGCCGTCGGCGCTCCGGCTGCACCACCACGGTCTCGGCCACGCGTTCATAGCGCGCCTTGTGCCTGATCTTGCACAGCACCTGGCGGCCATGGATGACGCGCCATTCCCAGGAGTAGCCGCCGTCATTGACCTTCACCGTTCGGTAGATGGTGCGGGTGATGGCAGGCACGATCTCGTAGCTGACACGCTGGGGCGCGATCTGCACCACCCGCTCGCGCGTCCCGTAGATCGCGGGAACATACTCCACCTGCTGGCCGGCCGGGCTGACGAGCAAATTTTCGTAGACTGTTTCGTAGACGGCCGGCGTGTTGACCTGTTCGTAGCATTCGACGGCGCGTCCGCCGGCAGCCGTTTCGGACACCATGCCGAGAACGGCAAGGCTGGCGATGGCGGAGGAAGCAGTTTTCCTGATCATGGCACTCCCCCTGTTGAACCTTCAATTCAAGCTCAACGTTGAATTGTAGGGGAAGCCGTATCGCGGGAAAGCAGTTTCGAGATATTTCGTAAGCGACGCGGTTAAGAAACTGCTACCCAGCCGTGCTGCTTCAACAGCAGCAGAGGGCTGCCGACATAGCCTCGGGCGAATCCTGTGCAGAAACCTTGATTCGACTTAACCGGATGGCTAGGAGGGGCGGCCTTGCGCTAGGGTGAGCCGACATCCTATTTACAGGACAACGATCCAGAACCGATTCTGCCCGACTTGCTAATCTCCCGGCGCCGGAATCCCACCTTTGAAAAGGGATAGTCCATGAAGAACCCCGTCGAAACCTACATGAACCTCGTTCCGATGGTGGTCGAACAGACCAATCGCGGCGAGCGGGCCTACGACATTTTCTCGCGGCTGCTGAAAGAGCGCATCATTTTCATCACCGGCCCGGTCGAGGACGGCATGGCGACGCTGGTCTGCGCGCAGCTCCTGTTCCTCGAGGCGGAGAATCCGAAGAAGGAAATCAACCTCTACATCAATTCGCCCGGCGGCGTCGTCACCTCGGGCATGGCGATCTACGACACCATGCAGTTCATCAAGCCGGCTGTGGCGACGCTGTGCATCGGCCAGGCGGCCTCGATGGGCTCGCTGCTCTTGACCGCAGGCGAGAAGGGCATGCGCTTCGCCACGCCGAACGCCCGCATCATGGTCCACCAGCCTTCCGGTGGCTTCCAGGGCCAGGCTTCCGACATCGAGCGCCACGCCCAGGACATCATCAAGCTGAAGCGTCGTCTCAACGAGGTCTATGTCAAGCACACCGGCAAGAGCTACGACGAGATCGAGAAGACGCTCGACCGCGACCACTTCATGACCGCTGACGAGGCGAAGGATTTCGGTCTCATCGACAAGGTCATTTCGTCGCGCGAGCCGGCTGAGGTTGCCGCCGCATAAGCCCGTGGCAGTTGGATGGTGGGAAAACACGCTTTTGATGCCGCTTGCGGCATTTCGGCCACAATTGGCTGTTCCCTCGACGGGAGCAATTGCCTACGTTAAGCCTATGTTGATTTTCGACGGCTTAGCTTTGTGCGGGGTTGGTGCGAATCATTGCGACGTTTTCTGATATGTGTTTCGTATGGAATGCGTTGCGGGAGCCGGAATACTGGCGGCGGCGATTTCCCGCGATAGATTGAGATATGCGCCCTTTCAACCAGACCATCGGCGGGCGGCTATGAAAGGACATGAAAATGAGCAAGGTCGGCAACAGCGGCGGTGATTCCAAGAACACGCTTTATTGCTCGTTTTGCGGCAAAAGCCAGCACGAAGTCCGCAAGCTAATCGCCGGCCCGACGGTGTTCATCTGCGACGAATGCGTCGAGCTCTGCATGGACATCATCCGCGAGGAGAACAAGACCTCGATGGTGAAGTCTCGCGAGGGCGTGCCGACCCCGCAGGAGATCCTCAAGGTTCTCGACGACTACGTCATCGGCCAGCCCTACGCCAAGCGCGTGCTGTCGGTGGCCGTCCACAACCATTACAAGCGCCTCGCGCATGCCGGCAAGAACAACGACGTCGAGCTGGCGAAGTCCAACATTTTGCTGATCGGCCCGACCGGTTGCGGCAAGACGCTGCTTGCGCAGACGCTGGCCCGCATCATCGATGTGCCGTTCACCATGGCCGACGCGACGACACTGACCGAGGCGGGCTATGTCGGCGAGGATGTCGAGAACATCATCCTGAAGCTGTTGCAGTCGGCCGACTACAATGTCGAGCGCGCCCAGCGCGGTATCGTCTACATCGACGAGATCGACAAGATCTCGCGCAAGTCGGACAATCCTTCGATCACCCGCGACGTGTCGGGCGAAGGCGTGCAGCAGGCGCTGTTGAAGATCATGGAAGGCACGGTCGCCTCCGTGCCGCCGCAGGGCGGCAGGAAACATCCGCAGCAGGAATTCCTGCAGGTCGACACCGCCAACATCCTGTTCATCTGCGGCGGCGCCTTCGCCGGCCTCGACAAGATCATCTCGGATCGCGGCCGCAAGACCTCGATCGGCTTCGGCGCCACCGTCGCTTCGCCCGAGGATCGCCGCACCGGCGATGTTTTCCGCCTGGTCGAGCCCGAGGATCTGTTGAAGTTCGGCCTCATTCCCGAGTTCGTCGGCCGTCTGCCGGTCCTGGCGACGCTGGAGGACCTCGACGAGCCGGCGCTGATCCAGATCCTGACCGAGCCGAAGAACGCGCTGGTCAAGCAGTATCAGCGGCTGTTCGAGATGGAGAATGTCGACCTGACCTTCCACGAGAATGCGCTGTCGGCGATCGCCAAGCGCGCCATCGAGCGCAAGACCGGCGCGCGCGGCCTGCGCTCGATCATGGAAGCGATCCTGCTCGACACGATGTTCGAGCTGCCGGCGCTGGAAGGCGTGCGCGAAGTGGTTATTTCGGAAGAGGTGGTGTCCGGCAACGCCAGGCCGCTCTACATCTATTCCGAGCAGAAGGAAAAGAAGGGCAACGTCAGCGCCTGACGTGAGCCTCTGCAGTGGAATTCTTCAAACGGCGCCGTGAGGCGCCGTTTTGTTTTGCGGAGGGCCGACTTGTGATGAACGGATTGTGACAGATTGGATGAACGGATTGTGACAGATTGGATGAACGGATTGTGACAGATTGGATGAACGGTTTCGTGTTGACCCTTGATCTTTGCCCCCCGTGCCTCCAACTAACTGAGGAAGGCCGGGGTGCCGAATTCTGTGCTGTAAAACTCCCGTCACAAACGGTGGTAGGCGGAACGATCCTCGGTCGTTAATATGAGATTCGCGGTTGGCCGATTGGCGGTCGCGACATGAAAGGTTGGACAATGGCCAAAGTATCCAAGGCTCCCAGCGACGGCGTCTTCGCAGTCCTCCCACTGCGCGACATCGTGGTGTTCCCGCACATGATCGTTCCGCTCTTTGTCGGGCGTGAAAAGTCGATCAAGGCGCTGGAGGAGGTGATGGGTCAGGAAAAGCAGATCCTGCTTGCGACCCAGATGAATGCCGCCGATGACGATCCCGAGTCTGATGCGATCTTCGACATCGGCACGCTCGCCAATGTGCTGCAGTTGCTGAAGCTGCCGGACGGCACCGTGAAGGTGCTGGTCGAAGGCGCCTCGCGCGCGAAAATCGTTTCGTTCACCGACCGTCCCGACTTCCACGAGGCCCACGCCGCGGCGCTGGTCGAACCGGATGAGGAAGAGGTCGAGGTCGAGGCGCTGGCCCGTTCCGTCGTCACCGACTTCGAGAACTACGTCAAGCTTAACAAGAAGATCTCGCCCGAAGTGGTTGGTGCCGCCAGCCAGATCGACGACTATTCCAAGCTCGCCGACACGGTTGCCTCGCATCTTGCCATCAAGATCCCCGAGAAGCAGGAGATGCTGGCCACGCTTTCGGTCAAGGAGCGGCTGGAAAAGGCGATGGGCTTCATGGAAGCCGAAATCTCCGTCCTGCAGGTCGAGAAGCGCATCCGCTCACGCGTCAAGCGCCAGATGGAGAAGACGCAGCGCGAATACTACCTCAACGAGCAGATGAAGGCGATCCAGAAGGAGCTCGGCGAAGGCGAGGACGGCCGCGACGAGGCCGCCGAGATCGAGGCGCGCATCAAGAAGACCAAGCTCTCCAAGGAGGCCCGCGAAAAGGCGGAAGCCGAGCTGAAGAAGCTGCGGACGATGTCGCCGATGTCGGCTGAATCGACCGTCGTGCGCAACTATCTCGACTGGATCCTGTCGATACCGTGGGGCAAGAACTCCAAGGTCAAGCAGGATTTGGCCTTCGCGCAGAACGTGCTCGACACCGACCATTTCGGCCTCGACAAGGTCAAGGACCGCATCGTCGAATACCTCGCCGTGCAGAGCCGCCAGAAGAAGCTGAAGGGGCCGATCCTGTGCCTCGTCGGACCTCCCGGCGTCGGCAAGACCTCGCTCGGCAAGTCGATCGCCAAGGCGACCGGCCGCGAGTTTATCCGCATGGCGCTGGGCGGCGTGCGCGACGAGGCCGAAATCCGCGGTCACCGGCGCACCTATATCGGCTCGATGCCCGGCAAAGTCATCCAGTCGATGAAGAAGGCGAAGAAGTCCAACCCGCTCTTCCTGCTCGACGAGATCGACAAGATGGGCCAGGATTTCCGCGGCGACCCGTCCTCGGCCTTGCTTGAGGTGCTGGATCCCGAGCAGAACTCGACCTTCATGGACCACTACCTCGAAGTCGAATACGACCTGTCGAGCGTGATGTTCGTGACGACGGCGAACACGCTGAACATCCCTGCGCCCTTGATGGACCGCATGGAAATCATCCGTATCGCCGGCTACACCGAGGACGAGAAGATCGAGATCGCCAAGCGCCACCTGATGCCCAAGGTGATCCGCGATCATGCGCTGCAGCCGAAGGAGTTCTCCGTCGGCGAGGACGCGATCCGCGGCATCATCCAGACCTACACCCGTGAAGCGGGCGTCAGGAGCCTGGAGCGCGAGCTGATGAAGCTCGGCCGCAAGGCGGTGACCGAGATCCTGAAGACGAAGAAGAAGACGGTCGACATCACGGCGGACAATCTCGCCGATTACCTCGGTGTTCCGCGCTTCCGCTTCGGTCAGGTCGAGGCCGACGATCAGGTCGGCGTCGTCACCGGGCTCGCCTGGACGGAAGTCGGTGGCGAGCTGCTGACGATCGAAGGCGTCATGATGCCCGGCAAGGGCCGCATGACGGTGACCGGCAATCTGCGCGACGTGATGAAGGAATCGATCTCGGCGGCGGCCTCCTACGTCCGCTCGCGGGCTATCGATTTCGGCGTCGAGCCGCCGCTGTTCGACAAGCGCGACATCCACGTCCACGTGCCCGAAGGCGCAACGCCCAAGGACGGACCGTCGGCGGGTGTGGCGATGGCGACCGCGATCGTCTCGGTGCTGACCGGCATCCCGGTCAGGGCGGACGTGGCGATGACCGGCGAGATCACGCTGCGCGGCAGGGTGCTGCCGATCGGCGGGCTCAAGGAGAAGCTGCTTGCAGCACTGCGCGGCGGCATCAAGAAGGTACTGATCCCGGAAGACAACGCCAAGGATCTGGCGGAGATTCCGGACAACGTGAAGAACGGTATGGAGATCGTTCCGGTCGGCCGGGTCGGTGAAGTCTTGCGCCATGCGCTGGTGCGTATGCCGGAGCCGATCGATTGGGTTGAACCGGTCAATGCGCCGGCTGCGGTGGATGCCGGAGACGACGCCAGCAAGTCACTTGCCCATTAGAGCGCCGCGCGTCCAATTGGACGCGCAAAGGACGCTCTAACGCTACTGAGTCTATGCATGATCCCCAGCGAAAACCGAAACCGGTTTTCGGACTCGTGCATTAGCATCCGCTAAGGTTGCAATGCACAAGAGAGAGCCGGGCCTAGCGCCCGGCCTTTTCATGTGAAAAACCCCGGAATTCCGGGGTTTTTTCGACCCTGTTGACGCTTTTCGACTTGGTTGCGGAAGCGCTTCTTTCTAAAGTCCGTTTCCTGCCGGACGAGTCGTACGTTCCGGTTTCTCATGGAAGGGAATTTTTATGAACAAGAACGAACTGGTGTCCGCTGTCGCCGATGCCGCGAGTATTTCGAAGGGTGACGCGCAGTCGGCGGTCGATGCGGTGTTCTCCGTCATCACCGGCGAACTGAAGAAGGGCGGCGATGTCCGGCTTGTCGGCTTCGGAAATTTCACAGTGTCAAAACGCGCTGCCTCGACCGGCCGCAATCCGCAGACCGGCGCGGAAGTGCAGATTCCGGCGCGCACCGTGCCGAAGTTTTCGGCCGGCAAGGGCCTCAAGGACGCAGTCAACTAAGCGGCCTTCTTACCCTTTTCAGAGATCAGAAAAGCCGGGCATGCCCGGCTTTTCTTTTGCACCCACTTTGGTGGGCTCATATTGTCTAGAATAGTTGACAGTTGACGGCTCTATGCCGTCGGCGCATCCGCGCGCATCAGCCCTTCCTTTTTGAGATCGGCCCAGAGTGCTGATGGCAGTTTCGCGTCGAGCAGCGACCGGTTGCTTTCGACCTCGCTCGGCCGCTGGCCGCCGGGGATCACCGACACGACCGAAGGGTGCAGCAGCGGAAATTGCAGTGCCGCCTCGATCAGGCGTACGCCGTGGCGTTTGCAGATGGCCTCGATGCGCGCGACGCGGTCGAGGATGTCCTGCGGCGCCTCGGAATAATTGTAATGGGCGCCGGGCTTCGGTCCGGTTGCCAGGATGCCCGAATTATACGGCCCGCCGAGAACGATGCCTATGCCGCGCTTCTGGCATAGCGGCAGGAAGGATTGCAGTGCCTCCTGCTCCAGCAGCGTATAGCGCCCGGCAAGCAGGAAAAGGTCGAAGTCGCCACGCTCGGCAAGTGTCTCGGCAACCTGCCATTCGTTGATGCCGCCGCCGAACGCCTTGATGACGCCCTGATCACGCAAGGCCAGCAGCCCGTAATAGCCCGAGCGCATGAACTCCTCGATGCGTTGGTCCGAGGCCTCCTTGCTGCCGTGCGTGAAGATGTCGACGTCATGCACGAAAAGGATGTCGATGCGGTCGACGCCGAGGCGCTCGAGCGAGGCTTCGAAGGAGCGCATGACGCCGTCATAGCTGTAGTCGTAGACCTCGCGGCGCGACGGCGTGTCGAAGAACTTGCCGATGCCGGTGCGTTGGTCCGGCGGGCAGGCGCGCATGATGCGGCCGACCTTGCTCGACAGCACGTAGTCGTCGCGCTTTTTCGAGCGCAGGAACGGATTGAGCCGCGTTTCCGACAGGCCAAGCCCGTAGAGCGGCGCGGTGTCGTAGTAGCGGCAGCCGACCCGCCAGGCGGTCTCCAGGGTGGCGTTGGCATCCTCGTCGGAGACGGCGCGATAGAGGTTTCCGAGCGGCGCCGTGCCGAAGCCGAGTTCAGTGAAACTGATGCCGCCATTGCCGATGCGGTCGAAATGCCGTGTCTTCATGTCCTGTTGTTTCCTCACGTACGCAATTGCCACGACACTATCACCTGGGGCGCTGCAAAAGCACTCCGAGCCGTTGGACACGAACTTTCACGGTGATAGCATGAGCAAAAACAAGCTGTTCGGGAAAAAATGGCCCAAACATTCAGGCAAGTTTCGGGTTCCGGGAAATTGGTGGAACCATCGTGACCAATGCCGGCACAGATCTGTTCAGAATTGGGCTCGACGAGCTTGGCACTGTGCTGGCTCGGATCGGCGAAAGCCGTATCGACGCAGCCCGCCACACCAACATGGAGTAGGCGTCATGCGCTACGAGCTGATGCTGCCGCACCAGATCCGCGCTGCGATCGCCGAGAACTGGCCGGTCGCGCTCCCGCTCGGCGTGCTCGAATACCACGGTGAGCACATGGCCGTCGGCATGGATACGCTGGCGGTGGTCAAGATGCTGGAGCTGTTCGAAAAGGAAGCCGACATCGTCATCCTGCCAGCCTTCTACTATGGCGCGGCGAGCTACGCGGTGGCGCCGCCGGAGGGCAATGGCTCGGTTCAGGTCGGCGGCAGGGCGCTGGCACCGTTCGCGGAGGAACTGTTCTACAGCCTATTGCGCATCGGTTTTCGCAACATCCACGCCATCATCCACCACCAGACCGAGAATTTTGCCGCCGGTATGCCGACCGATCTCGCCTTCAAGACCGCCGGCCGCCAGGCGATCTTCCGTTTTCTGGAGAAGGAGCGCGGCGAGGGCTGGTGGGGCTCCGAGGCGATGGCAGGCTATTATGCCGAACACGCCGAAGGCGCCAATTTCTTCAACTGGGTGCAGGTGCATCCGCTGATGCCGACGGTGACGGACGGCCAGTATCCCTTCGATCATGCCGGCGTCGGCGAGACGTCGCTGATGCTGGCGCTGTGCCCGGAAGCGGTGGACGCCGGCCACTTCGCCGACAATACGGGATGGTACACGGCGACCGCCCCTGAGGCTTCGATGGAACTGGGGCAAAAGGGCGTCGCGATGATCCTCGATCACCTGCGGGCGATATTGTCGGCCTAGCGTGGCTCTGCCTTCTCCCCTTGTGGGAGAAGGTGGCCGAGCCCACGGGTCTTGCCTCCGGCAAGCCCGAGGACAGGCTCCGCTCGGTCGGATGAGGGGTGTTCCAGCTTGGCACCAACAGCGCTCCGTCCAGCACCCCTCAACCGTCTCGGCGCTACGCGCCGATCCACCTTCTCCCACAAGGGGAAAAGGGAAGAAGGAGGCGCTACTTCACCGCGCCCGCGGTCATGCCCATGATCAGATAACGCTCCAGCGCGATGCCGATGACGGCAAGCGGCGTGATCGCGGCGGTGGCCAGCGCCGCCATCGACCACCAGTTGATGCCCTGCGAGCCGGTCTGGCTCGCCACCATCACGGGAATGGTCTTGGCATCGGTCGAGGTCAGCAGTGCGGCGAAGAAATACTCGTTCCAGCACAGCACCATCGCCAGGATGAAGGCGGCAACCATGCCCGGCAGCGCGATCGGCATGACGATGCGGAAGAAGGCGCCCCAGATCGACAGGCCGTCGACGAGGGCTGCTTCCTCCAGTTCGACCGGGATCGAATTGAACTGGTCGCGCATGATCCAGATGACGATCGGCAGCACCATCAGCGTGTAGAGCAGGATCAGCCCGATGCGCGTGTCGAGCATGCCGACTTCCCGATACAGCACGAGAAAGGGCAGGGCGAGCACGACCGGCGGCAGGATCAGCTGCGACAGGAAGAAGAAGGAGATGTCCTCATTCTTGAACCAGGCGAAGTGATAGCGGTAGCGGGTGAGGCCATAGGCGGCGAGACTGCCGATGATAATGGCGAGGCTTGACGCGCCGACCGAGGTGATGACCGAGTTCATGAAGCGCTTGATGAATTCATCGCGCACCGTCGAGGTCCGGAAGATCGAGTCCGGCGACAGGCCGAGCGAGCGCCAGCCCTTCCAGTCCGGCCGAAAGTCGACGAACGGGATGAGATGGCCCTGGGTGACGTCGACCGCGGTTTTGAACGAGGTGGTTATCGTCCAGTAGATCGGGAACAGGCAGATGAAGGCCCAGAACACCAGCGCGCCATAGATGAAGACGCGATTGGCGAAAAAGCTCGCCGGCGAGCGGATTTCGGAAGCGGCATAGTCGGTGGTCTGAACGCTCATGTCGCCGCCCCTATCAGTTGACGTTGCGCACGAAGCGGTTGGCGAATTTCAACAGCCACGTCACGAACACGATGATGATGATGAGGTAGGCCATCGCCAGCATGGTGCCGTAGCCGACATTCGAGCGGTCGCGATACTCGCGGTAGATGAAGCTCGACACGGAATCGGTTGCACCGCCCGGGCCGCCCGAGGTAACGGTGATGATGATGTCGGCAAGCTTCAATTTGAAGATGATGCGCAGGATGATCGCCGTCACCGACACCGGCAGCATCAGCGGGAAGGTGACCTGCCAGAAGGTCTGCCAGGCATTGGCGCCGTCTACCCTGGCCGCCTCAAGAACCTCGCGTGACATCGCCTGAAGGCCGGCGAGCAGCATGATCATCATGAACGGGATGAACGTCCAGGCATCCAGCACCATGATCGAGATGCGGGCGGTGATCGGGTTTGAAAAGAAGGCGGGATTTTCCCAGCCGAGCTGGCGCGCCAGCGCCGCGGCAGGCCCGAACCGGTATTCCATCAGCGACTTGCCGATCATCCACGACACCGCGACCGGCGACAGCATCAACGGCATGAGGAAGACGACACGGAAGAATTTGCGCGCCTTGATCTGTGCGTTGAGCAACAGGGCGAGGCCAAAGGCGATGACATATTCGACCAGCACCGCAAGCACATAGAGCACCATGTTGAACAGCGCGTTGCGGTAGTAGGGGTCGGCCAGCATCTGCCAGAAATTGTCGAGCCCGTTGAACTTCCGGCCAGAGAAGGAACTGAGGTTCCAGTCGGTCAGCGCGATGTAGAAGCCGAACAGCGTCGGGAAGATCACCATCGCGATGGTGAATAGCAGCGCCGGCAGCAGGAACAGCGCGCGCTGGCCGTCTTCGCCGCGCGTCAGCACCTGGCCGATGCCGAGTGCTATACCCCACAGCACATAGGCATAAACGACCGGCCGCCAGGTCTCGAAGCCGATCGTGTTGACCTCTGTCTTGTAGAGGATCTGAACTGCGATCACCGCCAGCAGGCCGAGCGTCGCAGCGGCCATCAACGCCCGGCCGAGCCGCTTACGGCCCGGCGATATCAGATCGGATGGAGCGGCGTCTGCCGGCCACGCATTGGTGGGCAAAGTCTGGTCAGCCACGCGTCTCGTCCGTTCACTGAAAGCTTTCATGACCGGCTGGCCGGTCAAGCTGCGGTCCGGCGGCTTTGCGTCGCCGGACCACGGTTCCTAGAATCTCAGCCTACATGCCAAGCGAGGCCTTGTAGAGCTTGATCTGGTTTTCGCGGCCGATCTGGTCGGTCAGCTTCTCCCAGGCGGCTGCGATGGCGTCGGCGCCTTCCTGCGCCGTCATCTTGCCGGCGAATGTGTTGGCCAGGATGTCCTCGGCGGCGCTGTAATACTGGAAGATGCCGGGGATGCGTGGCTCGATTGCGGCGTTCGGATGATTGTAGCTGTCGGCCTCCGACTTCAGATACGAGGTGATGAACGCCTCGTCGTAACCGGCCGCCACCCATTCTGGAACGTCGAAATGCGAGTTGCGGTAGGGCTGGAAGCCGGACGGATATGCCGCGCACCAGAGCGACAGGTCCTTGCCGCCGAGATGGGCGGCGGCAGACCAGGCCGCCTTCTTCTTCTTTTCATCCGAATCGACACGAGCCATGACGTAGACGCCCCAGCCGAGATAGGCGCAGTTCGGCGCATGGTTCGGGCCGCTGGCCAGCTTGTCCCACTGGCCGGTCTTGGAATTGTAGACGTCATCCGAGCCCGGCAGGATCGAGAAGCCGGTGACGTCGCCGACGACAGAACTGTCGTTGGTCTTGACGTTGGAGCCGACGTCGCCCCACCAGGTGACCATCGAACCGGTGCCGGCCAGGAACTGCTGGAAGGCGGTGGTGTTCGGGTCGGCGTTGATCTGATCGGCAGGCTCGGAAGGCAGCGCGTCGATCACGTCCTGGATCGCCCGCACCCAGGCTGGATTGTTGATGCGCGGCTTCATCGTATCGGCATCGAACAGCCAGGCCTTGTCGTCGGGATGCTTGGCATAGGCGCTGGCGCGGCTGCCGAGGAAGTAGAAGCCGAAGCCGCCCCACGCCTTGGGCGCGTCGAGATAGCCGAAGACGTCCTGGCCCTGGAACTGTTTGCCCT
This sequence comes from Mesorhizobium onobrychidis, assembly GCF_024707545.1. Classification (NCBI taxonomy): domain Bacteria; kingdom Pseudomonadati; phylum Pseudomonadota; class Alphaproteobacteria; order Hyphomicrobiales; family Phyllobacteriaceae; genus Mesorhizobium; species Mesorhizobium onobrychidis. Next base: position 4,805,234 of record NZ_CP062229.1, on the reverse strand, counting down.
TGAGGAACTTGGTCACCGCCTGCACCTGCTGCCAGGTCTTCGGCACGCCCCATTCACCGCCGCCGCCGCCGTCCTTCCACGCCTTGGCGAGGTCGGCATCGGCAAACACGTCGGTGCGGTAGTTGAAGTTGTGCGCGTCGCCGTCGACGGTCACGCGGTACTGCTTGCCGTCCCAGGTGCCGACCGGTGGCTGCAGATAGGCCACGACGTCCTTCATGTCGATCTGGTCCTTGACCCAGTCCGGCATTTCGGAGGTCAGGCCCTTGCCGCAGACGTCGCCTTCGAACGGCGCGCCCATCTCGATGATGTCGAAATCGACGGTGCCGGTGGCGATCGACTGCTGCAGGCGGGCGTTGTAGTCCGCCTGCGCCAGGTCGATCCAGTTGATCTTGGCGCCGGTATAGGTCTCCCACGGCTTCAGGAAGCCGCGAAACAGCACATTATGCAGGTTCTGGTTGTTGAGCCCCATGAAGGTGAGCTGGACACCGGCGAATTCGCCTTCCTTGACGCTGGCCTTGGTCGCCTCCAGGCAAAGCTCGCCGACCTGCTGGAAGTCGGCATCGGTCGGCTGGCCCTTGCCGACACCGGGGATCTGCAGGATCTGCGCACGCAGCTCGCTTGCGGCGGAAGCAGGGCGCGTCAGTGCGCCAAGCCCGGCGCCGGATGCCGCGGCGATCGCGGCCATGCTGGCCGCGCCCTTGAGGACATCGCGGCGAGTGGCTCCCGCGCGCATAAATTGGTTGTAAAGGCTGACTTTCATTTCGTTCCTCCCAGAATCTCAATGGTGATTGTTTCGGGTGTTTGGAGCGCTGGACGTGTTCCCCAACAACAGCGACTCCTGGAAATAGCGGCCCAAGTTTTCCTCCCGCGACACTTCGATTTCCGTAGTCCGAACTGTGCCGGCGCGCCCGGAACAGGGTCAAAACCCGAGCCCTTTCACTATTCTCACAACCAAGTGCCGTGTCAAACGAGAATGGGGTTTTTTATCTATAAAAGACTGACTTGCCCTCGCCGTTTGCGTTGTTTAGCTTCACCGCAACGAAAGGGGGGCCGATGGCTCAAGTCGCGATCAGCAATGTGGCCAAGGCGTTCGGAACCGTCAAGGTCCTGCACGATGTCAGCGTCGACATCGCCGACGGGCAGTTCGTGGTGCTGGTCGGTCCTTCGGGGTGCGGCAAGTCCACGCTGCTCAGGATGGTGGCGGGGCTGGAGACCGTTTCCGGTGGCACGATCGCCATCGGCGACCGTGTCGTCAACCATCTGCCGCCGGCCAAGCGCGACATCGCCATGGTGTTCCAGAATTACGCGCTCTATCCGCACAAGACGGTCGAGCAGAACATGGCCTTTGCGCTGAAGCTGCGGAAGACCGACCCGGCTGTGGTCGCCGAGCGGGTCAAGCGTGCCGCCGATATCCTCGACCTCAATCCCTACCTCAAGCGCTATCCGCGCCAGCTCTCGGGCGGCCAGCGCCAGCGCGTCGCCATGGGCCGCGCCATCGTGCGTAACCCGCAGGTATTTCTGTTCGACGAGCCGCTGTCTAACCTCGACGCAAAGCTGCGCGTGCAGATGCGCACCGAGATCAAGGAGCTGCACCAGCGGCTGAAGACCACCACCATCTATGTCACGCACGACCAGATCGAGGCCATGACCATGGCCGATAAGATCGTGGTGATGCGTGACGGCCGCATCGAGCAGGTCGGCGCGCCGCTGGAACTGTTCGACCGGCCGGCCAATCTGTTCGTCGCCGGCTTCATCGGCTCGCCCTCGATGAACCTGCTCAAGGGCGTCGTGCGCAAGGGCGACAAGCCCGTCGTCGAGATCGCCGGGACGCCGTTCCCGATCGCCGCAAACAGCAAGGTGGAAGACGGGCGCAATGTCGTCTACGGCGTGCGGCCAGAGCACCTCGAAATCCACCCCGACGGCGTGCCGGCTAAGATTTCGGTGGTCGAGCCGACCGGTTCTGAAACGCTGGTCTTCCTGCGTTTCGGTGACGGCGAGATGGTGGCGCTGTTTCGCGAGCGCCACGACTTCAAGCCGGGCGACACGCTGCACCTGAAACCCCGGCTCGACCAGGTCCATCTCTTCGACTCAGAGACCGGCCGTCGTCTTTAACACTTTGAATTTGCGCCTGAAAACCGACAACACTTTTCGGGATCATGCGCCAGGTTTCGCATCAAAAAAAGCCCGTTCGGGAGGGAATTATGCTCAAAGGGATCAATCCGCTGCTCAATGCCGACGTGCTCCAGGCGCTGAGGGCGATGGGCCATGGCGACGATTTGATTATCGCCGACACCAACTTCCCCTCCGATTCGGTGGCGCGCCAGACCGTCCTCGGCCGGCTGCTGCGTATCGATGCGCCGGCCGCGGACGTGGTCAAGGCGGTGCTGTCGCTCTATCCGCTGGACAATTTCGTAGACGACGCGGCCGCCCGCATGGAGATCGTCGGCAAGCCGGACGAGATTCCCGCAGTGCAGACGGAAGTGCAAAGAGAGATCGACGCGGCGGAGGGCAAGGCATGGCCGATGATCCCGGTCGAGCGCTACGCCTTCTACGAACGTGCCAAGAAAGCCTATTGCGTCATCCAGACCGGCGAGCGTCGTTTCTATGGCTGTTTCGCCTTCCGCAAGGGCGTCGTGCCGCCGGACGGGGAGTAGCAGGATGCCAGGCAAGCCTGTCGTCATATTGGGTGTCTTCGTCGCCGACACCGCCTACCGGGCCGCCCGCCAGCCGCGCATGGGCGAGACGCTCCTTGGCACATCCTTCACCCTCGGCCCGGGCGGCAAGGGCTCCAACCAGGCGGTTGCGGCCGGCCGTCTCGGTGCCGACATCACCTTCCTGACGCGCCTCGGCGTCGATCCCTTTGCCGACATGGCCAGGCAAACCTGGGCGCAGGCCGACGTGAAGAGCGCCGTCATCGACACGCCGGAAAGCTACACGGGGGCGGCTTATATCTTCGTCGAGGAGAAGACCGGCAACAACGCCATCATCGTCAGCCCGGGTGCGGCTATGCTGATTTCGCCCGACGACATCGAGGCTAACGCCGGCCTGATCCGCTCGGCCGGCGTCTTCGTCACCCAGCTCGAACAGCCGATCGAGGCGGCGCTGCGGGCGCTGGAGATCGCGCGCGGGGCAGGGGTGACGACCATCCTCAATCCGGCGCCCGCGGCAAGCCTGCCCGAGCGCATCTACACGCTTTGCGACTATGTCACGCCCAACGAGACCGAGGCCGAGGAACTGACCGGCATCAAGGTGTCGTCCATCGACGACGCCCGCCGCGCCGCCGACAGTCTGCTCCAGAAGGGCGTCGGCGCGGTTATCGTGACGCTCGGCGAAAAAGGCGCGCTGTTGCACACGGCCAGCCGCTCCGACCATGTCGGCGCGATCAATGCCGGCCCGGTGGTCGAGACCACCGGAGCAGGCGACGCCTTCAATGGCGGCCTGGCCGCTGCACTTGCGAGAGGGGTGGAACCGCTGCAGGCGGTCCGCTTCGCCTGCGCCGTCGCCGGCATTTCGGTGACGCGGCCCGGCACGGCGCCGTCGATGCCGACGCTGCAAGAGGTCGAGGCATTGCTCGCCAAGGGGTGAGGCCGCGCAGCCTCGCCGGCGGTCTCGACTTTAGTCCGTTCCGACCACGGTGACATATTAGCCACAGTTAATGTAAATCGGAAAACCTATCTTGCGTCATTGGCATAGGTGTCCTGTAATGGGTCACTGGGTCTGGCGCCGCAATGCACGGTCGGCGATGCCGGGGGGCGATCTTGACCTGTCAATCGGGGGGGGTAATCGGGGGGCCCCGCCGCTTCGCAAATGGAGCGGCGGGCTCTTTCACGGCACCACACCATCACATGCCGCCGACGGATAGGAATGGCTGTGTTTTGCAATGCTCGCGGAGGCGATCTAGCCGCGAACGCTCGACAATTCCCGGACCTCCGCCCGTAGCGCCTGTATCTCCGCAAGGATGGTGGCCTGATCGCTGTGCAGCGTTGCCCTGTCGGCCGATTCTACGGCTTCATGCTCGGCCTCCATCGCCGAAACGATCACGCCGATGAACAGATTGAGCACGGTGAACGAGGTCGCGATGATGAATGGGATGAAGAACAGCCAGGCGGTCGGGTAGACCTCCATGACCGGGCGCACCACGCCGTCCGACCAGCCTTCGAGAGTCATGACCTGGAGAAGCGTGAAGAGCGATTGCCGCCGAACAGTTCGGGAAAGGACGAGCCGTAGAGCTTCGTCGCCATCACCGCAAAGACATAGAACACCAGCCCGAGCAACAGCATGATCGAGCCCATGCCGGGCAAGGCGGTGATGAAGCCGGTGACGACACGGCGCAGCGACGGAACGATGCTGATCAGGCGCAGGACCCGCAGGATGCGCAGCGCCCTTAACACGGAGAGCGAACCGGTCGCGGGGATAAGCGCGAAACCGACGACCAAGAGGTCGAAGATGCGCCATGGATCGCGGAAGAAATGCGTTCTGTAGACGACCACCCGGATCGCGAGTTCGAGGACGAAGACGCCGAGGATCGCGCGGTCGATGGCCGTTAGAAGCGGGCCAAAAACAGCAATCGCATCGGGCGAGGTTTCGAGGCCGAGCGTGACGGCGTTGATCAGGATCAGGACCATGATCGTGAGGTCGAAATGGCGCGATTCGATGTGCGATTTCAGGGCGTCCAAGGCTTCTTCTCCGTTAGAGCATCGGACCCAAAGTGGGAACCGGGTTCGGGAAAATCCAATGCTCAAACGCATATGACAGGCTTGGAACGCAACAAATACAAAAAGTTGAAACTCTCAGGAAACCGAAAGTCGAAACTTTTTGTATTAAGGAACCTGGGCCATCCGCGACCTCCAGCGTGACAGGCCCCGGCCGGAAATGGCCTCTGGCCCGCTGTCAAAGCCAATCACTACTCTATGTCGCTGCAGGGACTGCATTTTTCTACGGCAGCGCGAAGGATGAAGCGGCACGCAGCGATCATCTACCAAGTCGCCAGGAACCATGCGGGGGAGCAGCGGGTTTGGCTGGATGCCGACACGTTCGGTTCACCATTCTCCAAGGAGAATACGATGACATTAGCAAGCAAGACCACAGCAGTTGCCGCGGCGTTGGCTATGCTGGCTTCGCCGGCACTATCCCAGACGAGTTCACCTGCGCCCGCCGCACCTGCACCGGATCGTGGCTCAGAGCCAGCGCCAGGAGTGAGCGGGCCAACCGAAGACTCCATGCGCAATACGATGCGTGAGATGATGACTGAGATGCTGGAGGAGAGAATGCAGGAGCATCGCCGCCCCCGAGCAGAACGACGAGGTGGCGATCGTTGGCATCGCGATTTCCGAAGAGGTCCACATGACGGGCGCCGGATGGGAGGCGGGGTGATGCATGGCGCACGGATGCGAATGATGTTCGCCATAGTCGACGCCGACGGCGATGGCGCGCTTTCTCAAACCGAGGTTCAGGATTTCATCGAGCGGATATTCAACGCCGTCGACGAGAACGGCGATGACAGCGTCGACAGGGAGGAAATCCGATCCTTCTTCCACGGAGGTGCCGACGAAACGGGTGAATAAACCCGCAGATGGAACCGCTGCGGGCGGTGCGCTTCGCCTGCGCCGTTGCCGCCATTTCGGTGACGCGGCCCGGCACGGCGCCGTCGATTCTGTCACTGCAGGAGGTCGAGGCGCCGAATGAGGCGATCTAGCCGCGAACGCCGGACAATTCGCGGACTTCTGCCCGCAGCGCCTGTAACTCCGCCAGGATGATGGCCTGATCGCTATGCAGCGTCGCCCGATCGGCCGATTCCGCGGCTTCATGCTCGGCCTCCATCGCCGAAACGATTACGCCGATGAACAGATTGAGCACGGTGAACGAGGTCGCGATGATGAACGGGATGAAGAACAGCCAGGCGGTCGGGTAGACCTCCATGACCGGGCGCACCACGCCGTCCGACCAGCCTTCGAGAGTCATGACCTGGAGAAGCGTGAAGAGCGATTGCCGCCGAACAGTTCGGGAAAGGACGAGCCGTAGAGCTTCGTCGCCATCACCGCAAAGACGTAGAACACCAACCCGAGCAACAGCATGATCGAGCCCATGCCGGGCAAGGCGGTGATGAAGCCGGTGACGACACGGCGCAGCGACGGAACGATGCTGATCAGGCGCAGGACCCGCAGGATGCGCAGCGCCCGCAGCACGGAGAGCGAACCGGTCGCGGGGATGAGCGCGAAACCGACTACGAAGAGGTCGAAGATGCGCCATGGATCGCGGAAGAAACGCGTCCTGTAGACGACCGCCCGGATCGCGAGTTCGAGCACGAAGACGCCGAGGATCGCGCGGTCGATGGCCGTTAGAAGCGGGCCAAAAGCAGCAATCGCGTCGGGCGAGGTTTCGAGGCCGTGACAGCGTTGATCAGGATCAGGACCATGATCGCGAGGTCGAAGCGGCGCGATTCGATGAGCGACTTCAGGGCATCCAAGGCTTCTTCTCCGTTAGAGCATCGGACCCAAAAGTGGGACCGGGCTTGGGAAAATCCAATGCTCAAACGCATATGGCCGGGTTGTGACGCACCGAATACAAAAAGTTGAAACTCTCAGGAAACTGAAAGTTGAAACTTTTTGTACGAAAGGACTTGAGCCATTCAAAAGGAATGGCGCGAGTGACGGGGCTCGAACCCGCGACCTCCGGCGTGACAGGCCGGCACTCTAACCAACTGAGCTACACCCGCGCAAGACGAGCACGGTCAGCCGTGTTCGTCGTTGGGGCGGTGGATAAGGCGTAAGCCACCGGGTGTCAAGCGGAGCGCGACAGCATAACAGCAAACAGGAGAAGGTTTTTTGACAAGGCGAATTTTGTTGCCGAAAACGACCAGCGGCGAGGGCATCGTGCGCTCATTTGGCCTTGCGAACCCCGTCCTAACTGCTTAAAGGTCCGGCCCGGAGCGGGCGATTAGCTCAGTTGGTAGAGCGCTTCGTTTACACCGAAGATGTCGGCGGTTCGAGCCCGTCATCGCCCACCATAAAAATCAATAACTTCCGCCCAGAAGACGAAGTTACCTCCGGGTTCATTGAACTCGGAGGCAATTCAAAACGGCACCCCCTCTCCATCAAATGCCGGGACTAAACACCTAGCACCCTCTGTTATCTATGAGGCCGTCCGGCATTGTTGTGTTGCAAAGTTTCGCGTCCAAGCAGCGCCGCGTCTAAGTTTAGCACCAAATGCAAGTTTGCTCCCTCCAGGTTTGCGCCCGACAGCTGCACTTGCGCAAGGCGCGCGCCCCTTAGGCTTGCGACAGTCAAGACCGCTCCTGACAGGCTCGCGTTTGACAGGTTTGCGCCAGAAAGGCTCGCCTTCGACAGGTTCGCATTCGACAGATTCGCGCCAGGTAGTTCCGCGCCGGAGAGATTCGCACCGAGAAGGTCCGCACCATTCATGTTTGCTTCTTTAAGGTCGGCGCCCGTCAGGTTCGTCAGAATCGCGCCCGGCAGATAGCTCCCCGTCATGCTGGCGCCCGATAGGTCGCAGTCTGCGCATATTGGCTTGGACCTGAGACGCTCAACCGCATCCAAATCGAACGCAGTCGAGTAAGAAGTGCCCAGGCCAACGGCCAGCACAGTGGAACTATCAGTTGTTTTATTCGCCATCCCAACATGTTTGCGGCTCTATTTGGCAAAATGCGACCCACCGGCTCAACTGCGCCAAAGCCCAGTCTTCATCCACCATGTCGCCAAACGACCCGATGAGGCCGAGCAGTCGCTCTTAGCGCCGAGCCGTTGCGCGGCCGTGTACATTTCCTCGGCAATCGCTCCCTTCATTTCCGGCTTCGCTGGCCATATCTCGTGTTTCGCGGTGCGACGGTGGATCAACGGCGGCACGATCAAATTTGTTCCGGCAGACGGCGGTGGGGCGGCTGGCACTACCGTTTGACCCGAAGTAGCGCCAGTCCTCGGGAGTGGCCACAGGCCACGCCGCCGAATGGTATCACGGGGACCGGCTACCCAACACGATCTCAGGGTTGTTGCGGGCTCTAGACGCGGAACAGATCAGGGCCGGACTGCGTTAGGCCGCACTGGCAACCCAGAATGACTCCTCCGGGTTCCAGTTGAGCTGGCAGAAATGCCCCTCGGTTCCCTCCTGGACATCTCCGCCGGTTCATTCGACTATCAGCGCTTAAGGTTGCACGTGAGCGGATCGACAGGCGCTCGCTGACTTCGGGGCAAACCTAATCGCTTTTAGTTTCCGCACGTTTTGTCGGGTTAGAGCGGGGCGGTTCGGGATTGCAAATCCATCGAGCGAACAAGCGATCTGTGACGGACCCACTGGCCGTCCATGTGCGGCAACGCGACGGCGCCGCCCTAACTCGAACAAAGTTGCATTTAGCTTTGAAATATACTTCCATGTTATAGGTAAGAATAGAACTAAAAGGGTACCTTTGTTGTTTAAATATTGTTAACCACGTGCTGGGCGAAATTATCCGGTTAACGCTTGAGGCAACTATTGAGGTTATGTTTCGGACCTCGCTGATAGATGAGTCGTAGGAAATGTGCGGATTCGGGGGCTATTTCGGTTCGATCCGGGATGCGGAAGCTTTGCTTGCGCGCATGATAGCTGCGATCGCCCATCGCGGGCCGGATGAGCAAGGGAAATTTGTAACACCGGACGCTGGGCTCGGGCATGCGCGGCTGTCGGTGATCGGGATCGGTGATGGCCAGCAGCCGATGTCCGACGTGTCAGGCAATTTGACGATTGCGTTCAACGGCGAGATTTTCAACTACCTGGAACTGCGCGAAGGGCTGATAGCCAAGGGCCGGCGCTTCCGTACGTCGAGCGACACAGAGGTCATCCTGCACCTGTATGACGAGATGGGCGAAGACTGCCTGTCGCTTCTGAACGGTGATTTCGCCTTCGCGATATGGGATAACAGGCATCGGCGTATGGTGCTTGCCCGAGACCGGATGGGTGTCCGGCCGCTGTTCTACACGAGCAAGGACGGCGTGCTTTACTTTGCGTCGGAGATCAAAGCCCTCCTGAAGGTCCCCGGCGTCTCGGCCGAAATCGATCCGATTGCACTCGACCAGATCTTTACGCTGTGGGCGCCGATCGCTCCCCGCACGGCTTTCCGCAATATCCACGAGCTGGAGCCGGCAAGCGTGTTGATCGCGACACAGGAGCAAGTCACGGTCAAACGCTATTGGCACCTCGACTATCCGCATCGGGATGCGCCGTCGAAGGTCACGAACGAGGACGATGCGGCCGACGAACTGCAGGCCCTTTTGACCGATGCGGTGAGGCTTCGCATGCGCGCCGACGTGCCAGTCGGTTCTTATCTTTCGGGCGGGCTCGATTCATCTCTTGTTTCGGCGCTTGCCGCCGGCATGACTCCTCGGAGACTGCAGACGTTTTCCGTGACGTTCGACAGCGCCGAGCACGACGAGAGCGCTTTCCAGACCGAAATGGCTTCAGCACTTGGCGCCCGGCATCGAACCGTTGCCTGCCGTGCCGGCGATATCGCCGGCGTCTTCCCCGAAGTCATCCGCTTTGCCGAGCGGCCGATCATCCGCACGGCACCGGCACCTCTCTACCAGTTGTCCGGCCTTGTTCGGCAGGCTGGCCTCAAAGTGGTGCTGACCGGCGAGGGCGCCGACGAGGTCTTCGCCGGCTACGATGTCTTTAGGGAAGCGCGTGTTCGGCGGTTCTGCGGACGTCAGCCGGCATCGCGCATGAGGCCGCAGCTGTTCCGCAGGCTTTATCCCTATCTGCCTGGTCTGCAACAGCAATCCGTGGAGTACCTGTCTGCATTCTTTGGCACCGGCAACGCTGCCCTCGACGATCCGCTGTTCTCGCATCGGCCGCGCTTCAAGACGACGGCGGCGGCAAAGATTTTCTTTTCCGGCGACCTGCGTGCGACGTTGAAGGGCTATGATGCCGCCGAGGACCTGGTCAGCCGGTTGCCCCAAGCATTTTCCCTGTGGCACCCGCTGCATCAGGCGCAATATCTCGAAACCCGCTTCCTCCTGCCGGGTTATATCCTGTCCAGCCAAGGCGATCGCATGGCCATGGCGCACGGTATCGAAGGACGGTTCCCTTTCCTCGACCATCGCTTGGTGGAGTTCGCAGGGAGACTTCCGCCGGAAATGAAGCTGAAGGGATTGGTCGAAAAGCACATACTGCGCAAGGCAGCCAAGCACCTGCTTCCCACCGCGATCCGGGAGCGTACCAAACAGCCTTACCGGGCTCCAGAAGCCCGCTCCTTCGTTGGAGCCGGGGAACTGGACTATGTCCGCGACTTGCTGAGTGAAGCGAGCATCGCTGCCGGCGGACTGTTCAACGCCAAGGCGGTGGCGAACCTTCATGAGAAATGCCGCACGCAGCCAGCGTCCGGGTTCCGCGACAACGCGGCCTTCGTCGGCATCCTATCGACCCAACTGTGGCAGAAAAATTTCACCAGCCAAGAAGTCAGCGCAGCACGAGCGGCCTGAGAAATCCAGGGAAGGAAAAAATGATGATAACAATCAAGGACAAGGTCAGAGCCTTTATCGTTGACAACTTCTTGTTTGGCGACACGTCGTACGAACTTGCAGATACAGCCTCGCTGATCGAGAACGACATCATCGACTCGACCGCCGTGGTGGAACTCGTGGCTTTCATTGAGGACAATTTCGGTATTGCGATGGTCGATTCCGACATTGTACCGGCCAACCTGGATTCGGTTGACCGTATTTCGTCCTTCATCAAGGCGAAAGCAGAAACGCTGGCAGCGTAGGCGCCATCGGCGAGGAGCGTCCGTGCGGATCGAACATTTTCTGGCCGCAAAGGCCGCTGCCCATCCCGCCAAAACGGCATTGATCACCACGCATAAAAGGCTGCGCTACGAAGAACTGGACGATCTTTCGAGCCGCCTTGCCGCAGCCCTTTTCCTGAACGGCGTCAGGCGCGATGACCGCGTCATCGTTTTCATGGACAATTGCTGGGAGGCCGCGGTTTCGATTTTCGCCGTCCTCAAGGCAGGTGCGACCTTCAGTCCGGTCAACCCATCCACCAAGGCCGACAAGCTTGCCTACATTATTGCCGATTGCGACGCTGCGGCGATCCTCACGCAAGCAAAACTGATGCCCGTGGTCGCTGAAGCCTGCGGATCGCACGGCAAAACCGGCATCTTCGTGGCTTCGACCGCTGGTGCCGATGGCCAATGCCCGGTAGGGGCTGCATCCCTGGCGGACTGCCTGACGCTCGAAGCCAGAGAGATAGACCACCGTGGCATTGACGTCGATCTTGCGATGTTGATCTACACCTCAGGCTCAACGGGCCGGCCCAAGGGCGTGATGATGACGCACCGCAATTGCGACGCGGCAGCGGACTCCATCACCACCTATCTGCGTAACACGCCCGATGACATCATTCTGAATGTCCTTCCACTCTCTTTCGACTATGGCCTCTATCAGTTGCTGATGGCCGTCAGGCTCGGCGCCACGCTCGTGCTCGAGAAGTCCTTCGCCTTTCCTCAAGCGATCTTTGAGCGTATCCGCGAGGAAGGCGCCACCGGTTTTCCGCTTGTGCCCACGATGGCAGCGATGATCCTGCAGATGCGTGACCTGACGCCGGGCTTCCTGCCCAGCGTTCGCTATATTTCCAACACGGCGGCTGCCTTGCCGCCGGCTCATATAGAACGTCTGCGATTCCTTTTTCCCGGTGTCAGGCTCTATTCGATGTATGGCCTGACGGAATGCAAGCGCTGCACCTACCTGCCGCCCGAGGAGCTCGATCGCCGGCCGGGGTCGGTCGGAATAGCCATCCCGAACACCGAAGCCTTTGTCGTCGACGACCACGGGCAACGCGTGCCGCCAGGCGTAGCGGGTGAACTGGTCATTCGCGGACCGCACGTCATGCAAGGTTATTGGCGAAACGAAGCTGCGACGGAACGAGTGCTCAGAGCGGGCCCGGTTCCTTGGGAGAAGGTTCTCTACACCGGTGACCTGTTCAGGACCGATGAGGACGGCTTTCTCTATTTCGTCGGCCGCAAGGACGACATCATAAAGACGCGGGGAGAGAAGGTGGCCCCGAAGGAAGTGGAAGCCGTGCTTCACGCCCATCCCGGCGTCGCGGAAGCCGTTGTCGTCGGCGTGCCGGATCCGGTGCTCGGGCATGCGATCGGCGCATTCGTCGTACGCTCGGACCCGAAGCTCAGCGAAAAAGATGTCATGCGCCATTGCGCACGTCACCTTGAGGACTTCATGGTCCCCAAGGTCATCGAGTTCCGCCGGGAACTGCCGAAGACGGATACGGGCAAGGTCAGCCGTCGGCTTGCGGCAGAGATGATGGAGGCCGCGCAGTGAGTGTTCGCCCGACCCAGGACGCGCAGACCTTTCTGGCGCAGGCTCTGGCGATCGACCCCGCCGTCGAAACGGACAGGATCGTGACGGCCTTGCGCAAGCAGTTGCGCGGCATCCGCAAGCGCGGCCTCGTGCTCGGTCTTTCCGGCGGGATCGATTCCAGCGTTTCGGTCGCCTTGGCCGCGCGCGCCGTCGGCCACCAGAATGTACTTTGCCTCTTCATGCCGGAAAACGATTCCGATCCGGAAAGTCTACGGCTCGGCCGCCTTGTCGCCGATACTTTCGGTGTCGAGGCTATCGCAGAGGATATCGGGCCGGCCCTGCGTGCGATGGGCTGCTACGATCGTCGCGACGCTTTCATCCGCGAATTGGTCCCGGAATACGGCGAAGGCTGGGCCTCGAAGATCGTGATTGCGAACGCCCTCGAGGGCGAGGGCTACAATATTTCGTCGCTGGTGGTGCAGGACCCCAATGGCAAGCAGACCAAAATAAGAATGCCACTCCAGGTCTATCTCGGTATCGTCGCCGCAACCAACATGAAGCAGCGCACCCGCAAACAGATCGAATATTTTCATGCCGACCGCCTGAACTTCGCCGTTCTTGGAACGCCCAACCGGCTGGAATACGATCAGGGCTTCTTCGTCAAGAACGGTGACGGCGCGGCGGACGTCAAGCCGATCGCCCACCTCTATAAAACGCAGGTCTACACGCTCGCGGCCTATCTCGGCGTTCCCGAGGAAATCCGTATCCGGCCGCCGACCACCGATACCTATTCGCTGGCACAGACGCAGGAGGAGTTCTACTTCTCGCTTCCCTATGACCGCATGGATCTTTGCCTTTGCGGCCTCAACAACGGCGTGGCCGCCGAAGTGGTGGGGCAGGCGGCGGGACTGACTGCCTCGCAAGTTGAACGCGTCTGGACCGACATCGCGGCCAAGCGCAAGGCGACGCGCTATCTGCACCTGCGTCCGCAACTCGTTAATGAGGTCGAGGAAGTCGATACCTGAGCTGCCTCTCCAACCTAAAGCGCGTCGCGTTTGACCGGCCTCATGCGGTGCGCTTTAGGTTGTTGTTTTTATGCATGTCGTTATCGCAAAACCGCTGCACACTTTTGCGCGACATGCATTAGCCACGGCGAGCGCTTCAGGGTGACCGATGTTCCGCCCCCACATTGCCCTGTCCCGTCTTGATCTGTGATCGGCTTTCCGTGGACGAGCAAAGGGAGTTTCTCGATGGAGACTACGTTGGAGGTTCTCGGGTTCGCCTTGTGGTCTGGCGAGAGGCTGGCGAACCGGAATGCGCTCGGCCAGTCGGACGGAAATCGGCGGTGCTGGACTCGTTGCCGTGGACAAGGCTTAATGCTGCGCGGGGATGGCGAGATTGCCGGGGGCGATTATGAGATCACCGCAGCAAATGACCGATGGCGGCGATGTTCTCGATGCTGTCGTCATCGGGGCCGGCTGGGCCGGCCTGGGTGTCAGCTATTGGCTGGCGCGACGGGGCCTGCGCCACAGCGTATTGGAGCGGGGCCGCATAGGAGAGACCTGGCGCACACAGCGATGGGATTTATTTCGGATGAATACTCCCAACGTGCAGACCGTCATGCCGGGCGATTGCTATGACGGTCCGGATCCGGATGGTGCCCTGACGCGCGATCAGTTCGTCACTCTCCTTGAGGATTTCGCCGGGCGCAACGCGCTACCGATCGAACCGGATACTGCGGTAAGCGAACTCACGCACGAGAATGGCGCCTATCGGCTGACCACCTCACAGGGCACGCTTTGGGCGCGCAATGTGATCGTCGCAAGCGGCAGCCTGAATTGTCCGGTGCGCCCGGTCTGGGCCGCCGCGTTGTCGCCAGCTCTCCGCCAGATCGACGCTTCCGGCTACCGCAGCGCTGCCGATCTGCCCGATGGAGCGGTGCTGGTGGTCGGAAGCGGCCAATCTGGTGCTCAGATCGCGGAGGAATTGGCAGACACGGGTCGAACGGTCTTCCTTGCGACCAGTCGTGTCGGACGGCTTCCACGGCGCTACCGGGGTCGCGACATCATGGTCTGGCTGCTCGAAAGCGGGTTTCTCGACGTCTGCCGGGAGGATGTCATTCGACTTGCGGGACGCATCCCGCCGCGTGGCGTGCTCGGGTCGGTGCACACGATAAGCCTTCAAGCGCTCAGCGCCCGAGGTGTCGTGCTGCTTGGGCGTCTCACCGGCATCGAGGATGGCGGCAACCTCTCGTTTGCCGACGATCTCGAAGCGAATGTCCGCTTTGCGGATGAAGCCTCCGAAAATGTCAAACGCCATGTCGACGACTATATCAGCCGCATGGGGATCGATGCACCCGTTGCGGAGCCCGACCCGGCGGAGACGGTCGCGATGCGTCAGCCGAACCCGACGATCGGTTCGCTCGATCTCTCCCGCTCCGGCGTAACGAGCGTGGTGTGGTGCACGGGCTTTAAGGGCGATTTCAGTTGGATGAGGCTTCCCGGTGCGCTCGACAACGCGGGACAGCCTGTTCACGTGGATGGCGTGGCCGCCCTGCCGGGCCTTTACTTCGCAGGGCTGGACTTCGCCTCCACACGCAAGTCAGGCATCATCTTGGTGATCGCCGAGGAAGCACCTCGCCTTGTCGAACATATCGCAGGGCATTCGTGACCGCCTTTGGCATAGTCAAGAAGCTCCTGACAGTCAGGGCCGGGATCAGTGTCAGAGGCCGGCAGATCGTCAGCCACCGCCTTGCGCCGCCACCAGGTCACGTCTCGCCCCTTAGCGACGTTCCCACTGAGCGAAGGCAAAGGCCTCCAACGATCAGCCAATAACTTCGCTCCCGCACGACTGAATGCTTCAGGTGAAGCGGCCGCCGATCAGGCGGCTCCACTGCTCGCCCGCAAGCCCGTTCAGGAAAGCTTGCGAGTTCTTCATGGCATCCAAAAGCTCGGGATCGCGTGAATGCACCACGGTCGAGGCAACGGTTAGGAAAGCTATGCGTCGCCCAAGCATTGCTTCCAGAAGTGCGGGTTGAATGCGTCCGCGCAGGCCGCTGACGCCGCGTACGGCGGCATGATCGATCAGGCAGTCGATGACGGAACCCGCCTGGCCGGGGAGGGCGAGGATCTGCAGCACGCGACCGATTTCACCCGCCCGTACGTGATAGGCGAATGCGCCGACATTGCTGCCGACTGGCGATGCCACGGAAACGTAGACAAGCTCGCCCAGATCCAGCTTTTGTGCCGCATCGGTCAGGATATGAGCAAGTTGGCTTTCCGCCCACGCCGGGCGCAGGGCGAACTGGGCGGTCAACGGTTCGACGAGCGTGGCAAATGTGCCGCTGTCGATTTCCGACGTCCGAAAAGCGCCATGGCCTGCCCCGTCCGCCGCCACACCGGACCAGCGTCGTTCGCTTGACTTCATTCGCCTGCAATAAAATCGGTCGAGGGCATGCGCAAACGGATTAAGCATTCTGGCAAGCTTCATGCGACTGGCGGAAAGGCCGAGCACAAAGCTCGACGGCCGCATCACGCGTACCCAGTCAAGGCTGTATTGCGGCAGGACAACGCCGCGCAGCCGGGTCCACAATTTCGTGGAAATATCATTGGCCGTCTCGCTGAAGGAGATGTCCTGCGGACCGTCCAGGTAAGCTTTCAACAAGCGGGCTCCGGCCATCGGGTCGCGCTCATGATCCTCGACCATGAGCGAGCTGCAGATGGCGGCGCGTAATTGTCGGCCGTTGAATTGCATCGGCAACACGTGAACGCCGACAAACCCGGAGATGCGGCCGGCGTCGTTGACATGGACAAGCGAGCGGAGTTCGCCTCCGCAACCGGGCGCCTCCAGATAAAACCGTCTCATATAGTCGATGAGCGCGGCCGGTGCTTCGGTCCGCTCTTTGCGCAGCACGCGTTGAAACATGCCCGCGACTGCCGGAAGATCGGCACCTTCCAGGGCGCGAATGACGCTCAAGCCCCGCTCCCGGCACCGGAGTCCCCGCGTTTCCAGACCATGGCAAGGCCAGGCTTCCCATCGGCCATCGCGGCGACCGTCAGGTGTTCATAGCGGTACAATCTCGACCAGTTGCAATCGCCCCGACGGCCGAAACGAGAGCTGCAATGCTGCGACAAGGTAGGCCCTTTGCTTGATCATGAAAACGAGCGTCGTTGCTGTTACCAACTTCGGGTAAACCGATGTTGAAGTATTGGTAGCGAATCGAGTTTTATCGGGGGCGCCGCCGCACGTCCGGCGAAGCCTCAGTCTGCAACTTCCGGCGCGAAGCCAAGTCGCTTGGCTACCATCCTGGCCCGCGTCGCCGGTCTTGAGACGAACCATGGCAAGTGCTGCATGATCTGCCGCTGTTGCCTGGTGCAGGAAAAAAACCGGCGCCGAAATCGAGGATCATGGCGGAAGGAGCCGGAAATCCTTGCCTTCGGGCAGCAGCTGCCCGCCGTCGACGATTATAGTCGTGCCGGTGATGTAGCTGGCGTCGTCCGAGGCCAGGAACAGGAAAGCATTGGCCACGTCGCGCGGGCTGCCGAGGCGGCCGAGCGGTATGGAGTCCTCCATGTTCTTTATATAGGCGGCGCCGCGATGCAGCTGGATTGCTTCGGTGAGGATATTGCCGGGTTCGACGCCGTTGACGGTGATGCCATAGGCCGAGAATTCGAGAGCGGCCGACCGGATCAGGCCGTTGATGCCGGCCTTGGTCGCCGAATAGTGGCCGTGACCAGGGCTGGTGACGTGCGGGCCGGTGATGGAGGAGGTGAACAGCATGCGGCCAAAGTGCTGCGCCTTCATCGGAACCAGTGCGGCACGGGCGGCATTGAAGCTGCCGCGCAAATTGACCGCCATGACACGGTCCCAGTCCTCCGGACTGGTGTTTTCCAGCAACTGCCACGGATAGATGCCGGCATTCTGGACCATGATGTCGAGACAGCCGTGATGGTCGAGCGCCAGCGCAACGGCGGCCTCCGCATCGGGCATCTGCGAGATGTCGGTGCGGATGAAGGCAGCGCCGACCTCGTCCGCGGCCGCTTGCCCGGCCTCGACCTCGGTATCGGCCAGGACCAGTTTCGCGCCCTCTTCGGCAAAGCGCTGTGCGATGCCCTTGCCGATGCCGCGCGCACTGCCGACGATCAGCGCGATCTTGTCTTCGAGACGGCCGGTCATGCCAGCCTCTGGCGAATGGTTTGCTTGAAAGCGTCGAGCAGCACGGCAGCAAGCACCAGCAGGCCGTGGATCACCTGGGTGAAGTTGGCCGGAAGGCCCATGAGGTTGATCGCGGTGTTGATGGCCGACAGCAAAAGCACGCCGGCATAGACGCCGGGCAGGGTGCCGACGCCGCCCTTCAGGCTGACGCCGCCGATGACGACGGCGGCGAAGGCGTTGAACAGCAGGCCGACGCCGAGATTGGCGGTGGCGCCGGAGGTGCGGATCGCCAGCAGCCAGCCGGCAAGGCCGGCGATGGCGCCGGCGAGAACGAAGGCAATGACGAGGTTGCGGTTGACGCGGATGCCGGCGCGGAAGGTTGCGGTCTCGCTGCCGCCGATCATGACGAGATGCCTGCCGAAGGGGGTCTTGGCCATGATCAGCGAGAAGACCACGAAACACGAAATGGCGATCCAGGCGGTGAGCGGCAGGCCAAGAAGGCGCTGAATGCCGAACCAGCGGATTGCCGGCGCAAGATCCTGTGCGGAACGGCCGCCCGAAATAACCAGCACGAGGCCGCGCACCCAGATGTAGGACGCCAGCGTGATGATGAAAGCACTCATCTTCACCTTGACGACCAGGTAGCCGTTGATGGCGCCGATGATGCCGCCGACAGCAAGGGCAATAAGCAGAGAAACCGGAACCATCAGCCATTCCGGATGCAATTGGACGCCAAGACCGATGCCCGCCGAGCAGAACAGGATACCGACCGCCATCGCACTGAGCGCCGCCACGGATTCGACCGACAGGTCCATGTGGCCGGTGATGATGACCAGCGCCAGGCCGATCGACATGACGCCAAGCACGCTCGACGCCTCTATGATGTTGGCGAAGATGCCGAGCTGGAAATAGTTCGGAATGGAGATGGAGAAGACCACCAGCACGAAGACCAGCATGAACCAGACGAGGTTGTCGAGGACGAACTCGAGGGCGTGGCGCGTGCGGGGATTCATGTGCTGATCCGTCTAGCGCATCGATTCTCCGAAAGGATCATGCGCGGATTGAAAATTGCTCCAGCTTCCCTTTGCGCGTCCGTTCGAACGCGCCGGTTGAGCTCCGGGCCAGCGTGGCCCGAAGCCCTAGGCGACTTTGCTATTCAACCGGCTTCACGGTGCCCGAGGGCGGCTTCAGATTGCCCCAGAAGGCCGGGTTGTCGACGTTTTCCTTGGTAATCGCAGCGCCGGGGATCTTGATGTTCGGTCCCCAGGCTTCAATGGTCACGGTCGACTTCAGGCCGAGCACGTCGTACTCGCCCGGCTTGATCTCCTGCTTGTTGACGACCTTGTCCATGAACATGGCGACGGCGGCGGCCTGAGCGTAGAGCGGCTGCTCGACTTCGACGTTGAGCCAGCCTTTGCGGATCAGGTCGAGGCCGACCGGCGCACCGTTCGAGCTCATCAGCATGACGTCGCCCGGCTTCTTGCCGGCGGCCTCGAGCGAGGCGACGGCGGCGACCGAGAGGTGAGCCGCATGGCTGAAGATCAGGTCGATATCAGGGTTGGCTAGCATCTGGTCGTTGACGATGGTCCCGGCTGCATCCGCCGCCCATTGCATGGCCGGAACCGAGATGATCTTGACGTCCGGGAACGCCTTCATCTTCTCCTCGAAACCCTTCTGGATGTCGAGCGTGTAGGGGTCGCCGGGATCGCCGAGCACCTGGAGGATCTTGCCTTTCACCGATCCGTGCTTCGCCTTCAAGAGCTTCTCGGCCTGATCGGCGGCAATCTGGCCGATCTCGACCGTTCCCGCCACCGACGTGAAGTCGGACGGTGTCGAGGTGATCTGGCGATCGAACTCGACCACCGGGATGCCGGCGGCGCGGGCGGCCTCGATAGACGGCTTCAACGCATTGAAATCGACGGCAGCGAGAATGATCGCTGACGGCTTGAGCGCGATAACGTCGTTCATTTGCGATTGCTGAGCGTCGGTCTTGTTATCGGCGTTCAGCGTCTTCATCTCGTAGCCGACCTGCTTCAGGAACATCTCCAGAGCGCTCACCGAGCCGGTCTGGAATTCGTCGAGCAATGTCGGCACCAGGTAGTAGACGGTGCCCTTGGACTGGGCGAATGCCGGCGTGAGCGTGGCAAAGGCCAGTGCCAGGATACCGAAGACAGCAAGAAGTATTTTCTTCATGTCGTTCGCTCCTTTTGCGCCGGACCCCTCGTTTGTCCCTCAGCCTGCCGGTCCGGCACCAGCGAGCGTCTCTCCGGTGATCATGTTGACCACCGCGTCGGGACTTGTTTTGTTGCGCGCGACATCGCCCGCCACGACGCCTTGCCGGATCACCACGATCCGGTCGGCGACCTGGAAGGCCTGTTGCATGATATGGGTGATAATGACGACGCCGATACCTTGGCTCGCCACCTGGCGGATCATGTCGAGACCGCGCCGCGTCTGCTCGACACCGAGTGCTGCGAACGGCTCGTCGAGAAGCACGAGCTTGCCGCCAAAATGCACGAACCGGTTGAGCTCGATGGCCTGCCGCTGCCCGCCCGAGAGGTGCTCGACATTGGTTCTGAGCGAAGGGATGCGCGTGCCTGCGCGGGCCAGCGCCTTTTCGACCACCTGCTCCATGGCGGGTTCGTCAAGCACGGCAACACCAAGAAATTTCCTGATGATCTCGCGGCCCATGAAGAAATTGGCCACCACGTCGACATTGGTGCAAAGCGAGAGGTCCTGGTAGACGGTCTCGATCCCTGCTGCCTTGGCCTCGGCGGGAGATTTGGCCAGGTATTCCTTTCCCTCGAACAGCATGCGACCGGAGGTCGGCTCCAGGCCGCCGGCGATGATCTTGACCAGTGTCGATTTGCCGGCGCCGTTGTCGCCCAAAAGCGCCACCACCTCGCCCTTGCCGATCGAGAAGCTGATGCCCTTGAGCGCTTCGATCGCGCCATAGTTCTTGGCGACGTTGTCGAGCACCAGCAGAGGTTCACTCATGCCGCGATCCCCTTGCCTTGCAGGATATCTCGCCCGCGTTCGCGCTCGGCGGCGAATATCTGGCCGAAGCGTGGCGAAAGCACCCCTGAGACGGCAAGCGCTGCGGCCCCGCGCAGCACCGCATGCTGGCCGCCGCGTGCGACGGTGACACGGGGCGCCGTGCGGTCCTTTCGCGCCGAGATCGAGTTGGGAAGGTTCGCAACCGAACCGGCCAGCCGTTCAAGCAAATCGGTGGAAGCCAGTCCGCCGAGGATGATGGTTTCGGGATCGAACAGGTTCTCGATGATGGTGATGGCGTTGCGGAAGATTGGCCCGATTTCGCTGACCCAGTCGGCGTCGCTGATGTTCCGGCGCCGCAGCGCCTCAAGCGAGAGGTACCGTTCGAGGCAGCCGCGATTGCCGCAGGGGCACGGCTCGCCACCAGGCACGACAGGGATGTGTCCGATTTCGCCGGCATTTCCCCAGGCGCCGCGCAACGCGCTTCCCTCATGCACCATGACGCCGCCAAGACCGACACCGAAATAGAGATAGTAGTATTCGGAATACCCCGTCCCGAGGCCATACAGGCGCTCGCCCATTGCCGCGGCCGCCATGTCGGTCTCAAAAAACGCGGGCAGCCCGGTCGAGGCCTCCAGCCGTTCCCGAAGCGCCACGTCCTTCCAGCCGGTCATCGTCGTCGGGCCGATAAAGCTCATCGACTCCACGCCGAAAGGGCCGGGCAGCGCCATGCCGATGCCGAGAACGCGACCGCCAGGCCGCAGTCGGGTCAATTCAAGAACCATCGCGCCGATCAGGTCGAAGGCATGATCGGGCGTTGCGTTGTGGGCCTCGCGGTAGGTGCTCTCGATCACGTCTCCGCTCAAATTGATCAGCGCCGCATTGATACCCAGCGGGGTGACGTGGATGCCGACGGCATAGCCGCCCTCCGGGTTGATCCGCAGGGTCGCCGGAGGCAGCCCGCGCCCCCGCGGCTCTTCGCGCATGGACAGAACGTAGCCGTGTTCTTCCAGCTCGCGAACGATGGTCGATACCGTTTGCACGGTGAGCCCGACCCGCCGGGCAATGTCGCCGCGGGCGATCGGACCGTGAAGGCGGATGGATTCGAGGACGATGCGCCTGTTGTAAGGCCGCCCGAATTCCTGATTGGTCCCCCGCAGTGCCATGTCTTGCGTCCCTAGGAGACATTGAGGTTCGCACCGAATATTTATTCAGTCAAATGGAATTCAAAAATAAAATCGGTTTGCTTGCCGTCGCAGCGACGAAGGCGCGGGAGCCTCAAAGCGGCGCAGAATTAAGCCGTTCTGTAGCGATCCTTCGCGCCCCCCTCTGTCCTGCCGGACATCTCCCCCACAAGTGGGGAGATTGGCAGCTTCGCCGGTGGCGCTCTTCTTGCGGTGGAGATTGGCGAAAGCCGCCGTGAGCACGATCTCCCCCCAAGTGGGGGAGATGTCCGGCAGGACAGAGGGGGGCGCTGTCCCGCCAGCATCAAAGGTCCTGCACCGACGTGACGCTCGCAGCCGACAGGCCTCCGACTTGTCAGAAGGACCCCTGCCGGGGACTAAAGATACTGCGCGACCTTCTTGCCGACCCTCAGGAAGCGCAGCGGGTCGATGGCTTCGCCATTGTGGCGGATCTCGTAGTGCAGGTGCGGGCCGGTCGAGCGGCCGCTGCTGCCGGTCTTGCCGATGACGTCGCCGGCGTTGAGCCTCTCGCCGACGGTCACGTTGATTTTGCTGAGGTGTCCATAGCGCGTCGCAAAGCCATTGCCATGGTCGACCTCGACCATGCGGCCATAGCCGCCGTTCCAGCCGGCCTTGACGACGATGCCGGGCGCCGTGACCTTGGCGGGCATTCCGGTCGGCGCCCTGAAATCCATCCCTGAATGCAGCGCGGCGGTGCCGAGCAGCGGGTCGGTGCGCACGCCGAACGGGCTGGTGACCGAGCGACCGGGGGCGGGATTGGCAAGCGGCAGCCGTCGCGCCTCCGTCTTCAGCCGGTCGAGCGCGTCTAGCGCCTCGTCGAGTTCTTTGACCTTGCTGTCGAACGTCATCGAACTGTCGAGCGGTATCAGCGGACCGCCGGCATCGCTCTTGCCGAAATCGCTGTCGACCGGCAGGCCAGCCGCCTCGAGCGCCTGAGAAATTGCATCGGCGTTTCTGTAGGCGTTGTCGGCCAGCGTGGTGATGCGGGTGAGCTGCTGGCTCTCTATCGCCTTGAGCGACTCGTTGATCGATACGAACAGTCTGTCGGCACGATCGGCCGCCGTGTCGCTCGGCAGCGGATCGGAGCGGGTCGACCACAAGGAGAACGGCCTGGTGTCGCCGGCGCCAAGGTTGGCGCCGACGCCGGCAACCGAATAGGCCTGCGGCTGGGCGTCGGTCGCGTCGGCGCGTTTATCCGACTTTGCCGACACAGCAGTGCCTGCGGCAGGTGGCGTTCCAACGTCGTTCTCGCTGCGTTCGAGGAGCGGGCCGAGACGGCCATGGCGCAGGCTGAGCTGGGTCTGTCGTTCCAGCAGTTCGCCAACCTTGGTTTCCATGAGCTGCTGGTCGAGAAGCTGGCGGCTGGTGATCCGGTCGACCTGGGCGCGCAGTGCCGAGATGCGGTCCTCATAGGCCTGCTGCATGCGCGCCTGCCGTGCCGTGGTCGCGCCGATCAGGTCGTCGCGCAGCACGAGGTAGGAGGTCGCCAGCAGATAGCCTATGGCCATCGCCGCCAGCGCGGAGCCGCAAAATGCGGCTACCCATGGCCGTATGGTGAAATGCCTTATCTCGTTGCCCCGGGCGATAATGACCGTGTGGGGCTCCTTGCGCCTGCCAAAGACCGTTGACTGACCGGCTACGTTCACGGGACCAAGCTTTCGTTACGACACCAACGACAAGCCTGATTACACATCATTAAGGTTAACGGTCGGTTGCTAGCGCCCAGCTCTTTGCAGCCCATGGGTTGCAGCCGAATTGGCATCAGGGCTGAGGCGCAGGCTCCGGCGCCTGATGCCTCACATGGGGCATCAGGCCACAGCCGGTGTTTACGTCAAAGCGCGCGTACCGCCTCCAGCACCGCCTCGGCATGGCCTTTGACCCGAACGTTTCGCCAGATCCTGGCAATCCGTCCGTCGCTGCCAATCAGGAACGTTGCACGCTCGACGCCCATATAGCGGCGGCCATAAAGCTTCTTCTCGACCCACAGGTGATAGGCTTCGATCACCTTGCGCTCCTCGTCGGCGACAAGGTCGATGGTCAGATCGTATTTTGATTTGAATTTGTCGTGTTTTCGGACGCTGTCCGGCGACAGGCCGATGACGGCGGCGCCGAGCTTTTCGAACTCCGGCTTCAACTGCGAAAAGCCAATCGCCTCATTGGTACAGCCTGTGGTGTCGTCTTGCGGACCGGCGTTCCCAGCAAGGCCGCGAGGCTGAGCGATCCGCCGCCATCGCGGGGAAGATCGAATTGCGGCGCCAGATCGCCGACGTCGAGATCAGCCATATCGATGCCCTTGTTTGTGGTTACGCGCCAAGCCGCATCGATATAATGTCAAACTGGGATTCGTCCACCGGTCGAGTTCGTTCAACGGAAAATTGCGTGGATCAGGAGCAGCCGCAGCACGAGAAGATCAGATTCAGGCGTGATGAGATCACCGACCTGGGTGCCTTCCCGTCCGCGTGCCGCGTACCGCCGCTCGGCCAGGCGTCGATCGGCCGCGGCGTTCGTATTATTGCGCGGCTGTTTGCCGGCCTTGTGGTCCTTGTGCTGCTGGCCACCGCCGCTGTGTATGCGATCGGCATGTCCGGTTTCGGCGCCGAGCGGCTGCGGGCCGAAGCGGAAGCGGCCATCGAGAAACTGGCCGGCGTCGACGTCGATGTTGCGGTTGGGCCGGCCCGTCTCACGCTCGACGGGTCGAGCTTCATCGCGCTGCAGGTCAGCGACGTCAGCCTCAAAGCCGCCGACGGCAAGCCAATGGCCGACGCCGGGCGTGTCCGCTTCGGCATAAGGCTGATACCGCTGCTTTCGGGCGAGGTGCGGCTCACCAGCGCCAGGATTTCCGATGCACGCATCGTGATGGCGGCGCTGCCGTCGGGCGGCGACTGGACGGCGGCGCTGCGCAATGAAGACGGCCTCGTCGATCCGGAAAGACTGTCCGATGCGGTCTTTGCCAACATCAACCACGCGCTCGATGCGGTGCGCGAGGATTCGATGCGCCAGATCGACCTCCACAATGTCGACCTCGTTCTGCCCGAGGCGGGGTCGGTCAAACTGGTCAGGATCACAGATGCCGCCGTTGCGCAGTCGGGGCCGGGCGGCATGGAGTTTTCATCCGACGCGGATATCGACGGCAGGGCGCTCACCATCGCTGCCTCAGCCACCCGGGATACGACGACACAGCGCGTGACGGCGTTGGATGCCAGCGTCGAGATAGCGCAGGCCGACAAGGCTGCGGCCGCGCCGGGCGGGACGCTGGGTGCGATTGCCTTGAAGCTGGCGGGGTCGGAAGGATCCGGCGAGAACGCGTCGCGGCTGACGGCCTCGTTGTCGTTCGCCGGTTCCGTGCTCGATTTTGGCTCGCGTGGCTCGCTTACAGCAGACGCCGATCTGGATGCGACACTTGTCGCCGGGTCGAACAAGATCCATGTCGACAAGCTGCTGTTGAAAACCGATCGCTCGATCTTCAATTTCGCCGGTTCGATCGGGCCGAAGCCTGCGACCGGGACAGCGGGCGAGGAGCCGTCCTATCGCTACGACCTGACCAGCGACCGTTCGACGCTGGCGCCTTCGGAATCGTCCGAACCTGCGCTCGATTTCATCGCCCGCGTCGCCGGCGTCTACCAGACCCGCAGCCACAAGCTCGTGGCCGAGCAGATCGGCATCAGGTCGGGGTCCGCCAGCGAGGCGTTGGGCACGGCTTCGGTTGAGTTCGTCGAGGGAAAGGTGCCGGGCATATCTGTTGCCTTCAATGTCCACGACATGCCGGTCTCGCATGTCAAGCAGTTGTGGCCCTGGTTTTCCGCGCGAAAGGCTCGCCTTTGGGTGCTGAAGAACCTGTTCGGCGGCCGCGTCGTCGATGCGAGCCTGCAATTCCAGGTCGTGCCAGGGCGTCTCGGCAACGGGATCCCGCTTTCATCAGATGAAGTGTTCGGCCGTTTCCAGATCGAGGGATCGCGTTTCGATACGGCCGGCCACATCCCGCCGATACGCGATGCCGTGGGCGTCGCCGAATTCCACGGCAACGACGTCGACATCGCCTTGTCCTCGGGCAACGTCTATATGGGCAGCGGCCGCACGGTGGCGGCAAGCAACGGCACGATGACGATCAAGGCGGCGAACCGCCCGCCGGTGATCGGCGCGCTCGATATCGACGTCGCCGGGGAAGCGTCCGCAATCGCCGAACTCGCCTCCTATGATCCGATCAATGCCATGCGCCATGTCGGCCTGCTGCCGGAAGATCTGTCGGGCACGGTGACCGGCCACGTCAAGGCGGACATTCCGCTACAGTCCGGCGTCGACAGGTCGAAACTCGATTGGCTGGTGACGCTCGATTACAAGGACCTGTCGCTGGGCAAGCCGTTCGAAGGCCAGACGGTGACCGACGCCGACGGTTCGATCAGTGTGGAGCCTGAGAAGGCCGTGATCTCCGCCAAGGCGCTGCTCAACGGCATTCCAGCCGAACTCGACCTGATCGAACCGCTCAGGGATGGCGGACCGCCACGCAGCCGGAAAGTGGCGCTGGTGCTCGACGACAAGATGCGTGCAGCCGCCATGCCTGGCCTGTCGGCGCTACTTTCCGGAACCATCAAGGTTGAGATCGACAAGAGCGGCACGGGCAACGAGACTGTTTCGGCGGACCTGACCAATGCCAGGCTGGACATTCCCTGGGCGGGCTGGAGCAAGGGGCCTGGCATTTCAGCCAATGTCACATTTGCCATGGCCAAGTCCGGCGACACCACGACGCTGTCCGACTTCGACCTGAATGGAAAGACTTTTTCGATCGACGGCGGCGTGGTGCTGGTCAACGGCGCGCTGTCCTCGGCGCGGTTCAGCAACGTCAAGTTGAACCGGGGAGACGAT
This sequence comes from Mesorhizobium onobrychidis, assembly GCF_024707545.1. Lineage (NCBI taxonomy): Bacteria > Pseudomonadati > Pseudomonadota > Alphaproteobacteria > Hyphomicrobiales > Phyllobacteriaceae > Mesorhizobium > Mesorhizobium onobrychidis. The sequence goes on along the minus strand of NZ_CP062229.1, from coordinate 4,778,722 downwards.
GTTGCCGTTTCCGTGAAGCGATCGGGCAAGGGCTACGCGATCGACATCAGCGGCAGCGCGCTGGACGCCCGCTCGTTGATCAAGCAATTCACGTCCGATGTCGACACCGCCACCAAGGCCACGGGTTCCGACGCGATTTCGGTCAGCGCCGATGTCAATTCCCTGACCGGCTTCCACAACGAGACGCTGTCGAACCTTAAGCTCGACTACAGCGCCGCCGGCTCCAGGGTGAATGGGCTCAAGGTGAGCGCCACGGCAAGTTCGGGTGCTGCCATAAGCATCAGCAATACGACCGGCGCCGGCAAGCGCGCCCTCAACGTAAGGTCGGCCGATGCGGGCGCCATCCTGCGGTTCCTCAACATCTACGAGCATATGGAGGGCGGTTCGATCACGCTGGCGCTCGCCGGGTCAAGCGATGGGCCGATGAAGGGTCAGGTCGACTCGCACGACTTCTTCGTGGTCAACGAGCCGAAACTCGCCTCGCTGGTATCGACGACGCCGGCGGGCGACAGCCGCAGCCTCAACGAAGCTGTCAAAGCCAATATCGACACGTCGAGAGTGAAGTTCGAGCGCGGCTTTTCCGAGATCGAAAAGGGCGCCGGCTATCTGAAGCTGGCCAATGGGGTGCTGCGCGGCCCGCGCATCGGCACCACCTTCCAGGGCACGCTCTACGACCGGAACAACAACATGGACATGACCGGCACCTTCATGCCGGTCTATGGCCTCAACCGCATCTTCGGCGAACTGCCGCTGTTCGGCGCGCTGCTCGGCAATGGCCGCGATCGCGGCCTGATCGGCGTGACTTACCGGCTCAGGGGCGATGCCAACAAGCCGAAACTGGACGTCAATCCGCTGTCGGTGATCGCCCCCGGGATTTTCAGGTCGATCTTCGAGTATCGGTAAGGTCAAAACCCAATCACTTCGAGCGACCGAGTCTTGACCCTAAGTGGATCGCCCCGGCCGAATTCACGCCCATGACCCTAAGCCGCCCGTCGTACGGTCATGCCACAAGGTCCGTATCGGGTGGGGGCGGGTCTTTTTTGCCTGTCCCCGATTGGATCTGGTTCGTAGTTACGGGCTGGCTACAGGTGGGCAATACCGGCTTTCAGCAGTCCTTCGCGGACGTGCTGCACATCAGACTCCTGGGCATAGTGCAGGGTGGCGATAAATGAATCGAGGTCGAATTGGGGATCGAGCGTTCTGATCTTGCCTAGATGCGCCGCGGCCGCGATTTCGTCGCCGAGCCAGCCGTAGCAGGCAGCGGCGAAAGCGTGCTGAACCGAGTCCATGGTTGACAGATGCATGAAAGCTTCGATCGCCTCGCCATACTGGCGCGCGGCGAAATGCGCCTTTCCCAGATGGCTCCAGAACCTCTCCGGGTGGTGCGGGTTCAACTGCATTGCCTTGCGGATCCATTCAATTCCCTCTTCCGGCCTCCCCAGCCACGTCAATAACTCGCCTTGCTGCACCACCACGAGGTCGTAATTGGGATTGAGGGCGAGGGCGCGCTCTTGATGGTAGCGCGCTGTGGTCAGCTCATTGTTGTTCACGTTCACTGCAGCGAGGATGCGGTGGACATCGGCATCGTTGTCGTCCAGCGCCAGCGCCCTGTCCAGCGCTGCCATGATGTCGTTCCAGACGGCATCCCTGTCTTCGCACCAGTTATGGACCCAGGCCTGGCCAAGAATGCAGGCCCGCCAGGCATGGGCATGGGCATAATCGGGGTCGAGCGCGACGGCCCTGTCTATCAAGGTTTGCGCGCGTTCACTATCCGCAATCGTGCTTCGGTGATGCAGCACCTTGGCAGCAAGCACACATTCATACGCGGCCATGTTTGCAGGTTTCGCCCGCGCGAGCTGGTCCCGCTGAGCCGCCTCGACACGACCGGGCAGCGTGGCTGCGATCGCCGCGGTCACCTCATCCTGAATCGCGAATATGTCGTCCAGCTTCCGGTCATACTTGTCTGCCCAAATATGAGCGTCATTCGCCGTGTCGATGAGCTGAACCGTCACGCGCACCCTGTCGCCGATCTTGCGGACGCTTCCCTCCACCAGGTATTGGACGTCGAGTTTCTCGGCCACCTCGCGCACATTCACGGCGTGGTTCTTGTAGACGAAGCTGGAATTGCGCGAGATGACGAACAGCTCATGGTGGCGGGACAGTTCGGTGATGATGTCCTCGGTCAGTCCGTCCGCGAAAAATTCCTGCTCGGGGTCGCCGCTCATGTTGTTGAATGGCAGCACCACTATCGAAGGTTTCGAGATGGATCGCTTTGCCTCGACTTCTGGCAGGACATGACTGTCAAACCCAATGCGATAGAGGCGAACCGGGCGGCTGATGTTCTTTAACGTCTTCTCGCCCAGGTCCTCCATGGCAATTTCGAGACGGTCGGCAATTTGGGTCGCCACCGCTGCGGTCACGCAGATACCGCCGACGTCGGCGAGTTGCTCGATGCGCGAGGCAATATTGACGCCGTCGCCGAAAATGTCCTCATCGTCGAAAATGATGTCGCCGAGATTTATGCCGATCCTGAATTCGATACGCCGTTCTTGCGGCACATCCGAATTGCGCCGTTTCATGCGCTGTTGGATTTCCACGGCGCATTTCACGGCATCGGTCACGCTCTGGAACTCAACGAGCATGCCGTCTCCGGTGGTCTTGATGATGCGGCCCTTGTTCTTCGCGATGGCGGGATCGACCAGTTCTATGCGATGGGTCCGAAGGCGTGCGAGCGTGCCGGATTCGTCGGCCTCCATTAGCCGACTGTAGCCCGCCATATCGGCAGCCAGAATTGCGGCTAGTCTCTGTTCCATCGCTTGAACCAAAAACCAAGCCTATCCTTCCTGGGCTGCCAAATCCAGCAATTTGGGCGAACCGAAGGTCAGCGCAGCAAGAAGTGAAACCGGTTTCGGAAAAGGTCTAATGGAGCCCCATCCCGATTCCATCGGGATCGATCAGGCGCTGGTCAGACCGGCCGCACCAGAACGTGTTTTTTCTTGCCGAGCGACAGTTTTGCGACTTGTTCCGGGCCGAGATCCTGAAGTGTCACCAACCGGCGATCGTCGGACACGGGTTGGTCGTTCAGACGCACCGCGCCGCCCTGGATGTGTCGCCGCGCCTCGCCGTTGGACGCGGCAAGCCCGGCGGTGACGAACAGCGACAATATGCCGACGCCGCTTTCCAGATCGGCCTTGCCCACCTCGACCGTCGGCAGCGTTTGGGCCAGCGCGCCTTCTTCGAACGTCTTGCGCGCGGTTTCCTCGGCTTGCTCGGCTGCCTCGCGGCCGTGCACGATGGCCGTCGTTTCCGTGGCCAGGACCTTCTTGGCCTCGTTGATCTCGGAGCCGCCAAGCGCGGCGAGCCGGGCGATCTCGGTGAGCGGCAGGCGGGTGAAAATCTTGAGGAAGAGCGTGACGTCGGCGTCCTCGGTGTTGCGCCAGTACTGCCAGAAATCATAGGGCGAGTAGAGATCGCCGTTCAGCCAGACCGCGCCCTTCGCCGATTTGCCCATCTTGGCGCCTGAGGACGTCGTCAGCAGCGGTGTGGTCAGGGCATAAAGCTGCGGCGTACCCATGCGGTGTCCGAGATCGACGCCGTTGATGATGTTGCCCCACTGGTCCGATCCGCCCATCTGCAGGCGGCAGCCATATCGCCGGCTGAGCTCGACGAAATCATAGCCCTGCAGGATCATGTAGTTGAATTCAAGGAACGACAGTGATTGTTCGCGCTCGAGCCTCAGCTTGACGCTGTCGAAGGTCAGCATGCGGTTGACCGAAAAATGCCGGCCGACATCGCGCAGGAACTCGACATAGTTGAGCTTCATCAGCCAGTCGGCATTGTTGACCATGATCGCGTCGTTCGGACCGTCGCCGAAACGCAGGATGCGGCCAAAGATGCGCTTGATGCCCTCGATGTTGGTGGCGATGGCCTCAGGCGTCAAAAGCTTGCGCTGGTCGTCGCGGAAGGACGGGTCGCCGATCATCGAGGTGCCGCCGCCCATCAGCGCGATCGGCCGGTGGCCGGTTTCCTGCAGCCAGTAGAGCATGGTCGCGGAAATCAGATTGCCGATATGCAGGCTGGTCGCCGTGGCGTCGTAGCCGACATAGGCGGTCACCGTTTCCTTGGCGAAAAGCTGGTCGAGGCCGGCATCGTCCGAAATCTGGTGGATGAAACCGCGCTCGCTCATTATGCGCAGGAAATCGGATTTGAAGGCGGACATTTTATCTTTCCCGAAAGCGCCCAACCGAAGTGGATCGGGCGTGGTATGCGTGAACGCGGGCGTTTAGCATCCAAGCGCGGTCAGCAAAAGCGGAATCCGGTTTTGCGTTCGATCGCGTTTTACATGATCGGTTCGGTGCGAACGCAATCACGGCGCCTTGAAACGGCGCAAGCTCGCCTTCCGGCTGCATCCTTGCTTCATCGTTTGGGCTGGCGTAATGAGGCGCCGCGCCAGCGGATTCTCGCCGCACATGACCCGCTGGAACGGCACCGCACGGCATCGAATCGAATGCCAATATCCTGTGACAGAGCCCGACGCGAAATGCCGGAGATATCCATCGTCATTCCTTGCAGGAACGAGGCGGCGAACCTGCCGCTTCTGCTTGACGAGATCGGGGCGGCGATGGTCGGGCGCGACTTCGAGGTGATCGTCGTCGACGATGGTTCGACCGACGAGACCACCTCGGTGCTTGCCGCCCAGGCGGTGCTTCGCCCGTTTCCGCTTCGCCACCTCCGGCATGAGAAATCCGCCGGCCAGTCTTTCGCTGTGCGTTCGGGCGCCTGGGCGGCCCGCGACGATATCGTCGCCACCATCGATGGCGACGGCCAGAACGATCCCAAATATATTCCGGCGCTCGTCGATGCCCTGCGGCACGCCGGTCCCGGTTTCGGTCTTGCGCAGGGGCAGCGCCTGAAGCGTCGCGACAGCAAGATCAAGCAACTGGCGTCGCGTTTTGCCAACTGGCTGAGAAAGGCCGTCCTGCATGACGAGACCCGCGACACGGGCTGCGGCCTGAAGGCGATCCATACCGACATCCTCAGGAAATTGCCGTTCTTCGACGGCACGCACCGCTTTGTTCCAGCCCTCGTCATCCAGGAGGGGTATCGCGTCGTGCATTGCGACGTCGTCGACCGCTCTCGCCGCCACGGCAAGTCGAATTACGGAATTTTCGATCGCGGCCTGCAAGGGGTGCTTGATCTCGCCGGTGTCTGGTGGCTGCGCCGCCGGCGCCGGAGAATGCCAAAAACACAGGAAATCCGGCATGGCTAACGTGCTTCAGGAACTGGCGACCTGGCTTCACGACGTCTTCGTCAAGCAGTTCGATACGTGGATTCTGCTCGGCTTTGTCGCCCAGTTCTTCTTCAGCATGCGCTTCGTCGTGCAGTGGATCGCATCGGAAAAGCCAAGCGCAGCGTCGTGCCGATCGCTTTCTGGTTCTTTCGCTGTTCGGCGGCAGCCTGCTGCTGATCTACGCCATCCAGCGGCAGGATCCGGTGTTCATCGCCGGCCAGGCCCTGGGCCTGTTCATCTACATCCGCAACCTGTGGTTGATCGCCAACGAGCACAAGGCGGCGATGACGAAGGTCGATTGAGCGACCTGCCTCTCAGAGCGACGTGGCGCACGCCGGTAAGGTCGACACCGATGCCTTCCTGGCCGCAGCAATCCCTGGGAGTCTCCGGCTGCGACCTTGCACAAGGTCGGTCCTATCTGTCGTCCAGTCCGCCGTAGGATCGTACAAGCCGAACCATGTCGGGCGAGTTCGGATCCTCGCTCTCGAGCCCCTCGGCGACACCGCTACGGTCGGCGATGGGCCGGTTCTGGCTGACCTTCCACTTGCCTTGCAAGTCAGTGATCTCGATTTCCAGCCCGACAATGCCCTTGATCTGCGACTGGATGAAGCTGGCTGGTGCGTCGGCCACCGCCCAGGGTGCTTCGCGAGCGGCTTCCTGTGATATCGTCAGATCGGAAATCTGCTGGGCCAGCCAGTCCTGGTCCTCGATCACCCTGACGGCACCGCGCACCTGGACAATGGCGTAGTTCCAGGTCGGCACGACCTTCCCGGTCTCGCGCTTGGTCTCGTACCAGGACGGCGTCACATAGGCATCGGTACCCTGGAAGACGACCAGCACGGGCGATGCCGGGCTGTCGGCCAGCAGGCGCCATTGCGGATTGGCTCTCGCCAGATGGGCGCGCAGCCTGCCATTCGGCGGCACTTCGGCGTCGAGCAGGAACGGGATCGCGTTCGCGACCGGCCCCTCGGCTCCATTTGAAATCAGCAAGCCAAGCGGATGCGCCCGGATCAGCCCGTGCAGGACGTCCTGCCGCGTTTCCTGGAAATGCGGGGGCTGGTACATCGCCGTTTGCCGACTATCTCAACCGTTTCGGCCGCGGGTCGGACAACTCGCCGGCCAGACGGCGATCTAGATAGTCCGCGCATTCCTGGAGCAGGAGGTCCGCGTCGTTGGAGAAGAAATGGTTGGCGCCGGGCAAGGTCTTCTGGGTGATGGTGATGCCCTTTTGCGTGTGCAGCTTGTCGACCAACCCCTGCACGTCCTTAGGCGGCGCGACCTTGTCGGCGTCGCCATGGATGATAAGGCCGGACGACGGGCAGGGCGCCAGGAACGAGAAATCATAGGTGTTGGGCTGCGGCGCGATCGAGATGAAGCCTTCAATCTCCGGCCGGCGCATCAGAAGCTGCATGCCGATCCACGAGCCGAACGAATAGCCGGCGACCCAGCAGCTCTTGGAATCCGGATGCAGCGACTGCACCCAGTCAAGTGCCGCGGCCGCATCCGACAATTCGCCGGTGCCGTGGTCGAATTCGCCCTGGCTGCGGCCGATGCCGCGGAAATTGAAGCGAAGCGTGGTGAAATCCCGCTTTTGAAACATGTAGAAGAGGTCGTAGACGATCTTGTTGTTCATCGTGCCGCCGAACTGCGGGTGCGGGTGCAGGATGATGGCAATCGGCGCGCTCTTTTCCTTGGAAGGCTGGTAGCGACCCTCCAGGCGGCCGGCCGGACCGGTGAAGATGACCTCAGGCATAAAATACTCCACATGGCATAAGAATGCGCGGCGCCCGGAACAACTCTTCCTCTGGCCTTGACGCAGGGCGAGCGTCTTTCTAGAAGCTAGTTTAGAATTGTTCAAAACTGGGTGGCCAAACGTAATGGCTCGGCTACCCACGCCGCACGCCGCGTAAATAGGACGTCTTGCCTTGCAATTTCAAGGAAATTACGCGCTATCCTCGCGGAACGGCTTTTGACGGGACCAGTTGAAGCGAAAATGGCCGGACCACGCGCCTATCTCGACTACAATGCCAGCGCGCCGCTGCTTGCCGCGGCGCGCGCGGCAATGATTGCCGCGCTCGATGCCGCCGGCAACCCGTCGTCGGTCCATGCCGAGGGTCGCGCCGCACGGCGGCTGATCGAGAATGCAAGGCGCGATGTGGCGGCGCTGGTCAACGCCGGCGCCGAGCATGTCGTGTTCACCTCCGGTGCGACGGAAGCCGCCTCGACGCTGCTGACGCCGGATTGGCAGATGGGGCGCGGCACTGTCCGCATGAGCCGGCTCTATGTCTGCGAAGCCGATCATCCTTGTGTGCTGAACGGCGGGCGTTTTCCGGCAGTCCAGGTGACACGCATCGGCGTCGACGCCGACGGCATAGTCCGGCTGGACGCGTTGGCGGCGGCACTTGGCCGTCATGACAAGGCAGACGGTCTGCCGTTGGTGGCGATCCATGCCGCCAATAACGAGACCGGCGTCATCCAGCCGGTCGACCGCATCGCCGAAATCGTCAAGGCGGCGGGCGGCATCCTGGTCGTCGACGCCGTGCAGGCAGCCGGTCGCATTCCGCTCGATATGTCAGCGAGTTACGCCGATTACCTAATTCTGTCCTCGCACAAGATCGGCGGTCCCAAGGGCGTTGGCGCCATTATCGCCGCCTCGGACCTGATGATGCCTAGGCCCTTGATCGCCGGCGGCGGCCAGGAAAAGGGTCATCGTGGCGGCACCGAAAATCTGGCCGCGATCGCTGGTTTTGGCGCGGCGGCGCGGGAGGCCCTGATCGGATTGAAGAGCATCGATGCGGTCGGTAGCCGCCGCGACGAGATCGAAGCCATCGTGAAAGCGCTGGTGCCGGATGCGGAAATCTTCGGAACCGGGGCGCCGAGGCTTGCCAATACGACATTCTTCGCTATTGCGGGCATCAAGGCCGAGACGGCGCAGATCGCCTTCGACCTCGCCGGTGTGGCGCTGTCGGCCGGTTCCGCCTGTTCGTCGGGCAAGGTCGGCCCGAGCCATGTGCTGAAAGCCATGGGATACAATGACAGCCTTGGCGCTTTGCGTGTGTCCATCGGCCACGCAACGAGCGCCGAGGACATCGAACTGTTCGGTGCTGCGCTGGCAGGTATCGCCTCGCGCCGCGGGGGCAGGGAAGAAGCTGCCTGAGTGCGGCAGAATGATGCAGGCCTTCCGGCCTGGTAGAGCCGTGCGTTTCATGGTGGCCGGGTGAATTTCCGGCAAGGACGCACTATATGGAACTTACGCCGCCTTGGGTGCCTCACGGGTACTGGTTTCGCGGTGCCATAGTTTGAAAACTGCCGGGCCTTGACCCCGGCGTGGATGGAGAACGCTAATGCCTGCTGTGCAGGACACGATCGATCGGGTCCGAAAGATCGACGTCGACCAATACAAATACGGATTCCAGACCGAAATCGCGATGGACAAGGCCCCAAAGGGCCTGAGCGAAGACATTATCCGCTTCATTTCGGCGAAGAAGGACGAGCCGTCCTGGATGTTGGAATGGCGTCTGGAAGCGTATCGGCGCTGGGTGACGCTGGACGAGCCGAAGTGGGCGCGCGTCCATTATCCGAAGATCGATTTCCAGGACCTCTACTATTACGCGGCGCCCAAGAGCACGCCGGGACCGACATCGCTGAGCGACGTCGATCCCGAGCTGTTGAGGGTCTACGAAAAGCTCGGTATCCCACTGAAGGAACAGGAAATCCTTGCCGGCGTGCAGAAGACCGATGCGTCTGAACTCGAGGAAGCCAGCGACAATGTCTATAAGTCGGGCCGCGTCGCCGTCGACGCCGTGTTCGATTCAGTTTCCGTCGTCACCACCTTCAAGAAGGAGCTGGCGCAGGCCGGCGTCATCTTCTGCTCGATCTCGGAAGCCATCCGCGAGCACCCGGAACTGGTGAAGAAATATCTCGGCTCGGTCGTGCCGACCTCCGACAATTTCTACGCCACGCTGAATTCGGCGGTGTTCACCGATGGCTCCTTCGTCTTCGTGCCCAAGGGCGTGCGCTGCCCGATGGAACTGTCGACCTATTTCCGCATGAACGAGAAGAACACCGGCCAGTTCGAGCGCACGCTGATCATCGCCGAGGAAGGGGCTTACGTCTCCTATCTCGAAGGCTGCACGGCGCCGCAGCGCGACGAGAACCAGCTTCACGCCGCCGTGGTCGAACTGATCGCGCTCGACGATGCCGAGATCAAATACTCGACGGTGCAGAACTGGTACCCCGGCGACGCCGAGGGCAAGGGCGGCATCTACAATTTCGTCACCAAGCGCGGCGACTGCCGCGGCCACCGTTCGAAGATTTCGTGGACGCAGGTCGAGACCGGCTCGGCGATTACCTGGAAATATCCGAGCTGCATCCTGCGCGGCGACGATTCCAGCGGCGAGTTCTATTCGATCGCCGTGTCGAACGGCTACCAGCAGGTCGACAGCGGCACCAAGATGATCCATCTCGGCAAGAACACGTCGAGCCGCATCATCTCCAAGGGCATCGCCGCCGGCTACTCGCAGAACACCTATCGCGGCCAGGTCTCGGCGCACCGCAAGGCAACCAACGCCCGCAACTTCACCAACTGTGACTCGCTGCTGATCGGCGACCAGTGCGGCGCGCACACCGTGCCCTACATGGAAGCCAAGAACGCAACGGCACAGTTCGAGCACGAGGCGACGACGTCGAAAATCTCCGAGGACCAGAAGTTCTACGTCATGCAGCGCGGCATTCCGGAAGAAGAGGCGATCGCGCTGATCGTCAACGGTTTCGTCAAGGACGTCATCCAGCAGCTGCCGATGGAATTCGCGGTCGAGGCGCAGAAGCTGATTGGGATTAGCCTCGAGGGCTCGGTCGGCTGACCGGACAGAAAATTTTCAGGAAAAGAAAAAATGCTTGAAATCAGAAACCTGCATGCTCGCATCGTCGATGACGGCACCGAGATCATCCGCGGCCTGAACCTGACGGTGAAAGCCGGCGAGGTCGCCGCCATCATGGGCCCCAACGGCTCGGGAAAATCGACGCTGTCCTACATCCTCGCCGGTCGCGAGGACTATGAAGTGACCGAAGGCGATATCCTCTACAATGGCCAGTCGATCCTCGAGATGGATCCGGCCGAGCGCGCCACATCAGGCATTTTTCTCGCCTTCCAGTATCCGATGGAGATACCGGGCGTGGCGACGATGGAATTCCTGAAAGTGGCGATGAACGAGCAGCGCAAAGCGCGCGGCGAGGAGCCGCTGAAGATCCCGGAATTCCTGAAGCGCGTGAAGGACGCGGCCGCCTTGCTCGACATGGACATGGCGATGCTGAAGCGGCCGCTCAATGTCGGCTTCTCCGGCGGGGAGAAGAAGCGCGCCGAGATCCTGCAGATGAAGCTTCTGGAGCCAAAACTCTGTGTGCTCGACGAGACTGATTCCGGCCTCGACATCGATGCGCTGAAGATCGTCTCGGAAGGCGTCAATGCGTTGCGCGCGCCAGACCGCGCCATCGTCATCATCACCCACTACCAGCGCCTGCTTCAGTACATCGTGCCGGATAGTGTGCACGTGCTGTACAGGGGCCAGGTGGTCAAGTCGGGCGACAAGTCGCTGGCGCTCGACCTCGAGGCCAATGGCTATGCCGGCGTGATCGGCCAAGCCGCGTGAGATGCCAGAAGGCCCAGAAGGCAAGCCAAACAAGGCGAAACTGATGAACATACACACGACACCCCAGCGAACGCCGGCCGAAACAGCGCTGATCGACGCCTTCAGCGACCGGTTGTCGCTGCTGCCCGGCGACGGCACGGTGATGTTGAAGCGCGACGACGCCATCGAGGCGATCAAGAGCGGCCTGCCGACGCGACGCATCGAATCCTGGCACTACACCGACCTGCGCCGCCTGCTGACTTCGGTGCCGGACTTCGATCCCGCAGCCGTCGCGAAAGCCATTGCGCCTGTTGTTGAAGGGTCCGCTGTTCTGCCGGTGCTGAACGGCGTGTCGAGCACGAAACTGCCTGATATCGACGGTGTTGCCGTGCAGCGCCTGTCGGAAAAGCTGACCGACGGCAGCATCGCGCCGGGGCTCGATGCCTATGGCGCCGACGATGCCATCGGCGCGCTGAACACCGCTTTCGTGGCCGACGGCTATTTTGTCGACATCGCCGACGGCACCGAACTGGACAAGCCGATCGAATTGCAGAACCTGCAGGCCGGCGGCCAGACGCATGTGCGCTTCAGCGTCCGCGTCGGCGCCGGCGCCAAGGCCGTTATCGTCGAGCGCCAGGCGGGCGAGGGCGCCGCACTCGTCAGCTCGGTCAGCCAGCTTCTGCTTGAAGAGGGCGCCGACGTGATGTGGCTGATCGTGCAGGAGCAGGCGGATACGGCCACGCATCTTGCCCAGTTCAAGGCGCATCTCGGCAAGGATGCGAAGCTGACCCTGTTCGTGATGAATGCCGGCGGCAAGCTGGTGCGCCAGGAGGTCGTGGTCAGAACGACCGGCGAAGGCGCCGATTTCACGCTGCGCGGCATCAACCTGCTTGCCGGCGACACCCATACCGACGTGACCATGGTGCTCGACCATGCCGTGCCGCACACGGCGTCGACCGAGGTGATCCGCAACGTGGTGACGGGAAGAGCGCGCGGCGTCTTCCAGGGGCGCATCAACGTCCACCAATATGCGCAGAAGACCAACGCCAAGATGGCCTGCAACACGCTGCTTCTGTCGGATGACGGCGAGTTCTCGACCAAGCCTGAGCTTGAGATCTTCGCCGACGACGTCGTCTGCGGCCATGGCGCGACCGTCACCGAGATCGATCATAGCCACCTGTTCTACCTAATGGCGCGCGGCATTGACGAGAAGACCGCGCGGGGGCTGCTGGTGAAGGCGTTCGTTGCCGAGGTGATCGAGGAACTGGACGACGAGGCGATCGTCGAGGCGCTGGAAGCAAGGCTCGACGGCTGGTTCGTGGCGCACGGATAGCAGCGGATGAGGGGTGGCTTCGGCCAACACCCCTCATCCGTCTTGGCGCTTCGCGCCAATCCACCTTCTCCCACAAGGGGAGAAGGTAAAGCGCTTTACCTTCTCCCCTTGTGGGAGAAGGTGGCCGAGCGAAGCTCGGTCGGATGAGGGGTGCTGGACGGAATGAGGCGATGCCTCGAGAGAGCTTGTGATGGACCAGAAAGTCGAAAACATCCCCTACGACGTCGAGGCGATACGCCGCGACTTCCCGATTCTGTCGCGGGAAGTTTACGGCAAACCGCTGGTCTATCTCGACAACGGCGCCTCGGCGCAGAAGCCGCAGGCCGTGCTCGACGCCATCCAGCACGCTTATTCCCAGGAATACGCCAATGTTCATCGCGGGCTACATTTCCTTTCGAATGCCGCGACCGACGCCTTTGAGAACGCGCGGAAGATAGTGCAAAGATTTCTGAACGCGCCTGATACCGACAACATCGTTTTCACCTCGAACACGACCGCGGCGATCAACACCGTCGCCTACGGCTTCGGTATGCCCAACATCGGCGAGGGCGACGAGATCGTGCTGTCGATCATGGAGCACCATTCCAACATCGTCCCGTGGCATTTTATCCGCGAGCGCCAGGGCGCCAGGCTGGTCTGGGTGCCGGTCGACGATCTCGGCGTATTCCACATCGAGGAGTTCGAAAAGCGGCTGACTGATCGCACAAAACTGGTCGCCATCACGCACATGTCGAACGCGCTGGGCACGGTGACGCCGATCAAAGAGATCGTCCGCATCGCGCACGCGCGCGGCATTCCGGTGCTGGTCGACGGCAGCCAGAGCGCCGTGCATATGCCGATCGACGTGCAGGACCTCGACTGCGATTTCTTCGTCTTCACCGGCCATAAGGTCTACGGGCCCTCGGGCATCGGCGTGCTCTACGGCAAGAAGGACATGCTGGAGCGCATGCGTCCGTTCATGGGCGGCGGCGAGATGATCGAGGAGGTGACGCAAGAGATCGTCACCTACAACGATCCGCCGCACCGCTTCGAGGCCGGCACGCCGCCGATCGTCCAGGCGATCGGGCTGGGTGCGGCGCTCGAATACATGGAAAAGATCGGCCGCGAGCGCATTGCCGCCCACGAGGCGGATCTGAAGGACTATGCCCATCAGCGGTTGCGCGCCATCAACTCGCTGCGCATCTTCGGCGATGCGCCGGATAAGGGCGCCATCATCTCCTTCGAACTGCAGGGCATTCATGCCCACGACGTGTCGATGGTGATCGATAGGCAAGGCGTCGCCGTGCGCGCCGGCACCCACTGCGCCCAGCCGCTGTTGAAACGCTTCGGCGTAACCTCCACATGCAGGGCATCGTTCGGCATGTATAATACCAGGGCCGAAGTCGACGCTTTGGCCGATGCGCTCGAAAAAGCGCGAAAGTTCTTCGGATGACGATCATGGATGATGCAGGCCGCACCGCTGAGACCACTTCGGAGACGACTGCCAACGGTCTGGTTTCCGCCTCGGCCATTCCCGCCGACGAACTGGCGCGGCTGACCGACGACATCGTCTCGGCACTGAAGACGGTCTACGACCCGGAAATCCCGGCCGACATCTACGAGCTCGGCCTGATCTACAAGATCGACATCGAAGACGACCGCTCGGTCAAGATCGACATGACGCTGACCGCGCCCGGCTGTCCGGTGGCCGGCGAAATGCCCGGCTGGGTGGAGAACGCCGTCGGCGCGGTCGAGGGCGTTTCCGGCGTCGAGGTCAACATGACCTTCGACCCGCCTTGGTCGCCCGACCGCATGTCGGAAGAGGCGCAGGTCGCGGTGGGTTGGTATTAATGGGCGCACTTGCGCCAGGCCGAAAATTTCACCATTTTAGGTGAGGAATCATTCGCCAGGCCTTAAACCTGCACGTAATGGAGAAAGAAAAGATGGGACGCTTCGCCGTCATCACGATGACCGAAAAGGCTGCCGACCGGGTACGCGAGATCGTCGCAACCCGTGAGAATGCGCATGGCATTCGCCTTGGCATCAAGAAGGGCGGCTGCGCCGGCATGGAATATACGGTCGACCTGGTGACTGAGCCCAACACCAAGGACGACCATATCGAGCGCGACGGCGCCCACGTCTATGTCGCGCCTGAGGCAGCGCTTTTCCTGTTCGGCACCGAGATGGATTTCGAGCAGACGACGCTGCGCACCGGCTTCACCTTTCGCAACCCGAACCAGAGTTCGGCCTGCGGCTGTGGCGAATCGGTCGAGCTCAAGCCGGCCGACCTGAAGGCCTTGGCCGAGGCGCGCGCTTCGGCCTGATCTGGCCCCGCTAGTTCCTCGACACGCAAACGTCGGGATTGCCCGAAACTCTCAACTTCGTCATCCCTGGGCGAAGCAGGAGCGAAGCGACGCCCCAGGATGACGACGGAACAGGGTTTCGGCCAATCGCCTGGGCACAATATCCGCCAGCGCCGCACCATCCGATTCGTCAAAACTTCAGCGCCACGCAAATAGCTAATCCACCCACATTCCCGTTCGTTTGTGCCATCTGGCGATTGATTCTTCCGGATAGACATCGAAGACCTTGTCGCCCTTGCCGATCTCGGGCACGACCCAGTTCGCCTTGTATTTCAGCATGAGGTGCACTTTTTCAGGCGGTTTCGGCAGGTCTGTGTCGATCGCCGAGGCGAAGGGGTGGACCAGCTCCGGCCAGGTCGGGTCGTAGAGCCAGAGTGCCGATCCGCATTTCCTGCAGAAATTCCGCTCGCCTGACGAGATTTCGCATTGCGGATGCTCGTCGTCCTCGATCTCGGCTTGATAGACGCCGAGATTGCGCTTGCCCTTGATTATCAGCGTCTCGAAATCGGCGCCGAGATTGATGGCAAAGCCACCGCCGCCCTGCTGCTTGCGGCAGATCGAGCAGTAGCAGAGCATGAATGGCACCGGCGTGTGGCTTTCCACCTCGAAGCGGACAGCATTGCACCGGCAGGACCCTTTGAGAAGAAGCGGCATGAAAAACTCCGACAAAGTTGATTTTCAACTTGTCAGGATGGTGCCGGTTGCGGCGATGACAAGGGGAAATCCGGGTGACATGATCGCGGCATGGACAATGAACGCATTGCCGAACTTTTCGAGGGCCTCGGCCCGGTCAGCATTCGCAAGATGTTCGGCGGCAAGGGCATCTATTTTGACGGCGTTATCGTCGCCATCGTGGTGCGTGGCGAATTGATGCTGAAGGCCGACGCGGAAAGCGCGCCCGAATTCGAGGCGGCCGGCTGTCGGCAATGGACCTATACGGGGTCGCGGCACGGCAAGCTGGTGTCGATGCCGTATTGGAGCGTTCCCGACAGCGCCTTCGACGATCCGGATGAGATGTCGGTCTGGGCACGCCGGGCCTATGAAGCGGGGCTGCGTGCCGGCAAATAGGCTGCCTCTCCACTGGTCATCAGCTCATGCCAATTTTCTGCGGCTCGGGCACAAGGGCTAGCGCGTCGGCAAAGTCTGCCGCCGCAAAGACCGGCACAAGCTCGGCACTTTCGATCGCGAGCATTGCTGCGGCAACGCCGTCGCGCAGCGCCGCGCGCAGCGTCAGGCCGCGCAGCAGGGCGGCGACCGTTGCGCCCGCCAGCGCATCGGCGGCGCCGTCCGCAACTTTTTTCGGCGGCAGGATCGAGAAGGCGCCGGCTTCGTCGAAACCCAGCACCGGAGCGTCATCCGCCGTCACCACGCCGCCTTTGAGGCCGGCGCGCCTCAGGCAGTCGATGATATCTCGCTCCGCCGTGTCGATACCGACATCGGCGAGTGCGATGGCCTCGCGCCGGTCCATGAAGACCATCGCCAGACTGCCCAGCACCGGTGCGAGCCGCGCCGCCTTGTTGGGCGAGACTGCGAGGGCGAAGACCGGCTTGCCGGCGGCAAGCGTCACCAGCCGCTCCAGCGCCGTCGACGGCAGGTTGGCGTCGCACAGGACCGCATCGGCGGTGCTGATCGCCTCGCGCACCTTGGCACGGCGGATCTGCTTGGGAAGCGCCAGGTCGTAGAGCGCCATGTCGGCAAGGCCGACGATCAGCGCGCCGTCGCCGTCGATCAGTACCGTGTTGCTCGGCGTCGTGCGATCGAGGAACACCACGGACAGATCGGCAATGCCGGCCGCAGTGATGGCGCGCGAGACCGTATCGGCCAGAACATCACCCCCGCGCACCGAAAGCAGCGAACCGGAGACGCCGCGGCGCACGGCGCTGCGCAGCGCATTGAAGACGGCACCGCCGACAGCCTCGCGCATGGTGCCGGGATTTGACGCCGCCGGCACGAAGGCGCCCGAAACCTGGCCGCGCCGATCTATATAGGCGCCGCCCACGGCCAGGATTGTCGGCGACTTCATCATGCCGGCGAGATGACCTTTGCTGTTGCCGGGTGAGACTAGGTTGTCAGGCGGAACCCGGCAACCGGAGGCGCGATTCGCAAGATGCCCAGCAGAATCCTGCGGGTGAAGCGGGATACATCCTGGGGTGAAAACACGAAACAAAAAAAGAACAAATCCGGATATTGTTTGTTTTTCAATCGTTTGTCTCCCCTTGCCAGACGAGAACAAAAACGGTACAAATTGATAAGGATTACGGATTGTCCGGCCTTCATTGACGACCAAGGGGTGATGTATCATGGCTCAGAATTCTTTGCGGCTTGTAGAGGACAAAGCAGTGGATAAATCAAAGGCTCTGGACGCGGCGCTGTCGCAAATCGAGCGTGCCTTCGGCAAGGGCTCGATCATGCGGCTCGGCGCAAACGAGCAGGTCGTCGAGATCGAAACGGTGCCGACCGGTTCGCTTGGCCTCGACATCGCGCTTGGCGTCGGCGGCCTGCCGCGCGGCCGCATCGTCGAGATCTACGGGCCGGAAAGCTCGGGCAAGACGACGCTGGCGCTGCACACGGTGGCCGAGGCCCAGAAGAAGGGCGGCATCTGCGCCTTCGTGGATGCTGAGCACGCGCTCGATCCGGTCTATGCCCGCAAGCTCGGCGTCGATCTCGAAAACCTGCTGATTTCGCAGCCCGACACTGGCGAGCAAGCGCTGGAGATTTGCGACACGCTGGTGCGTTCCGGCGCCATCGACGTGCTGGTGGTCGATTCGGTCGCGGCGCTGACGCCGCGCGCCGAAATCGAGGGCGAAATGGGCGATTCGCTGCCGGGCCTGCAGGCCCGCCTGATGAGCCAGGCGCTGCGCAAGCTGACCGCCTCGATTTCGCGCTCCAACACCATGGTCATCTTCATCAACCAGATCCGCATGAAGATCGGTGTCATGTTCGGTTCGCCCGAGACCACGACTGGCGGCAACGCGCTGAAATTCTACGCTTCGGTGCGCCTCGACATTCGCCGCATCGGCTCGGTCAAGGACCGCGACGAGGTTGTCGGCAACCAGACCCGCGTCAAGGTGGTCAAGAACAAGCTGGCGCCGCCCTTCAAGGTGGTCGAATTCGACATCATGTATGGCGAGGGCGTGTCCAAGACCGGCGAGCTGGTCGACCTCGGCGTCAAGGCCGGCGTGGTCGAGAAGTCGGGCGCCTGGTTCTCCTACAATTCGCAGCGTCTCGGCCAGGGCCGCGAGAATGCAAAACTGTTCCTGCGCGACAATCCCGACACGGCGCGCGAAATCGAGCTGGCGCTGAGGCAGAATGCCGGACTTATCGCCGAGAAATTCCTCGAGAATGGTGGTTCCGAAGGCGGAGACGACGGTTTCGAGGACGAAGCGGGCGCGATGTAGGATGCAGGCTGTGCCAGCCAGAATATCCGTTTGAGTTCACGTATCCCGAATTGAGTTGGTGTATCGATGTGTTCATGCCGCCGGCCTTGGGCCGGCGGTTTGCGTTTTTGGCGGTGGCTCTGGCCATTCCGAACAGCCGGCCAAGGCTACGATTTGGAGCAATTCCGTGTTTCTGGACAGGGTGCGGTGCGACCGCTAAAAGGCCATGTCTGTTTTCCGCCGGCAATCGGCGGTTCTCTCGAAAAGGCAGTATTAATGAGTGGCGTCAACGAGATCAGGTCGGCATTTCTCGACTATTTCCGCAAAGAGGGTCACGAGGTCGTGGCGTCGAGCCCGCTGGTGCCGCGCAACGACCCGACGCTGATGTTCACCAACGCCGGCATGGTGCAGTTCAAGAACGTCTTCACCGGGTTTGAAACCCGTCCCTATTCGCGCGCCACGACCTCGCAGAAATGCGTGCGCGCCGGCGGCAAGCACAACGACCTCGACAATGTCGGCTACACTGCCCGTCACCACACCTTTTTCGAGATGCTCGGCAATTTCTCCTTCGGCGATTATTTCAAGGAGCGCGCCATCGAGCTCGCCTGGAACCTGATCACCCGCGAGTTCGGCATCGCCAAGGACAGGCTTCTGGTGACCGTCTACCATACCGACGACGCGGCCGCAGACTTCTGGAAGAAGATCGCCGGGCTGCCGGAGGACAGGATCATCCGCATCGCCACCAGCGACAATTTCTGGGCGATGG
The DNA here is from genome assembly GCF_024707545.1 of Mesorhizobium onobrychidis. NCBI lineage: Bacteria > Pseudomonadati > Pseudomonadota > Alphaproteobacteria > Hyphomicrobiales > Phyllobacteriaceae > Mesorhizobium > Mesorhizobium onobrychidis. The sequence goes on along the minus strand of NZ_CP062229.1, from coordinate 4,759,987 downwards.
GCGATACCGGTCCCTGCGGCCCGTGCTCGGAAATCTTCTACGACCATGGCGCCGACATTCCGGGCGGCCCGCCCGGCAGCCCGGATGAGGACGGCGACCGTTTCATCGAGATCTGGAACCTCGTCTTCATGCAGTTCGAGCAGGTGACGAAGGCGGAGCGGATCGAACTGCCGCGACCGTCGATCGATACCGGCATGGGCCTGGAGCGCATCGCCGCCGTCCTGCAGGGCGAGCACGACAATTACGACATCGACCTGTTCAAGGCGCTGATCCGCGCCTCGGAAGAGGCGACCGGCGTGAAGGCGGAAGGCAAGAATCGGGCGAGCCACCGCGTCATTGCCGATCACCTGCGCGCATCGAGCTTCCTCATCGCTGACGGCGTGCTGCCGTCGAACGAAGGCCGCGGCTACGTGCTGCGCCGCATCATGCGCCGCGCCATGCGCCATGCACAGCTTTTGGGCGCCGGTGATCCGTTGATGTGGCGGCTGGTGCCGGCGCTGGTGCGTGAGATGGGTCAGGCCTATCCCGAACTGGTGCGCGGCCAGCCGCTGATATCAGAGACGCTGAAGCTCGAGGAAACCCGCTTCCGCAAAACGCTGGCGCGCGGCCTCGGCCTGCTTGCCGACGCAACCGAGACGCTCGGCAGCGGCGACCGGCTCGACGGTGAGACGGCGTTCAAGCTCTATGACACCTATGGCTTCCCGCTCGACCTCACCCAGGATGCCCTGCGTCCGCGCGGCGTTTCGGTCGACCTCGACGGCTTCAATGCGGCGATGGAGCGGCAGAAGGCCGAGGCGCGGAAGAGCTGGGCCGGCTCCGGCGACGCGGCCACCGAGACCGTCTGGTTCGCGGTGCGTGAGAAGTCAGGCGCGACCGAGTTTCTGGGCTACGACACTGAACAGGCGGAAGGCATCGTTCAGGCACTGGTCAAGGACGGCATCGCGGTGGACAGCGCCGCAGCCGGCGAGAGCGTCGGCGTCGTCGTCAACCAGACGCCGTTCTATGGCGAGTCCGGCGGCCAGGTGGGCGACACCGGCGTCATGTCAGGCGAGGGGTTTGCGATCGAGGTCACCGACACCCAGAAAAAGGGCGACGGCCTGTTCGTGCATTTCGGCAAGGTCACCAAGGGCATCGTCAAGACCGGTGCCGCGGTCGAACTCAAGGTCGACCATATCAGGCGCACGCGGCTGCGCTCCAACCATTCGGCGACCCATCTTGTCCATGAGGCGCTGCGTGAGGTGCTCGGCACTCATGTCGCGCAAAAGGGCTCGCTGGTTGCGCCGGAACGGCTGCGCTTCGACTTTTCCCAATCGAAACCGATTTCGGCCGAGGAGTTGGAACGCGTCGAGGCGATGGCCAACGAGATCGTCGTGCAGAACAGTCCGGTGACGACGCGGCTGATGAGCGTCGACGACGCGATCGCCGAGGGCGCCATGGCGCTGTTCGGCGAAAAATACGGCGACGAGGTCCGCGTCGTGTCGATGGGCACAGGGGTTGCCGGCGACAAGGCCGGCAAGCCTTATTCTGTCGAGCTGTGCGGCGGCACCCATGTCGGCGCCACCGGCGATATCGGCCTGGTCCGGCTGGTGTCGGAAGGCGCTGTCGCTGCCGGCGTGCGCCGCATCGAGGCGCTGACCGGAGAGGCGGCCAGAAAGCATCTCGACGAACAGGACAAACGGCTGAAGGCGGTCGCTGCCACGCTGAAGATTTCGCCGGCCGACGTGCCGGGCCGCGTCGAGGCGCTGCTCGACGAGCGCAAGAAGCTTGAGAAGGAATTGACCGAGGCGCGCAAGAAGCTGGCGCTGGGCGACCGCTCGCCCGCCGGTGTGCCTGCGGAAAACGAGACCATTGCCGGTGTCGGTTTTCTCGGCAAGGCGGTGTCGGGCGTTTCGCCAAAGGATTTGAAGCCGTTGGCCGATGCCGGCAAGAAGTCGCTCGGCTCCGGCGTCGTCGTCTTCGTTGGCGCCGGCGAGGACAACAAGGCCAGCGTCGTGGTCGGCGTCACCGACGACCTGATCAGCCGCTTCAGCGCCGTCGATCTGGTCCGCGTGGCGTCCGCCGCATTGGGCGGGCAGGGCGGCGGCGGTCGGCCTGACATGGCTCAGGCCGGCGGCCCAGATGCCTCGAAAGCCGAGAATGCGATCGCTGCGGTGAAAGCGGCGCTGGAAGCCGCATAGCGCCCGTCAGGCATGCTTTGCTGCCTTCAGGGCGCGCGTCATTCGCGTGGAGTCGCCCCAGGGGGACAACCAGATCAGGCAGTCGGTGGTGACGGAGATCGCTGCGCGCAGGAGGTTCAGCAACGGTCCGGGCGATCTCAGCTGCACTTCGGCGTGACGGAGATGGGCAAGCTCTTCTTCGCGGATGGACAGGATGATGCCGTGCAACTCGCGATCGCGTCCGGCAAGAAAGAATAGCTGATCGTCGAGATGGCGGTGCACCGCCGCTTCGACCGCTGCGGTGCAGGCCCAGATGCCTTGCGGGCCGAGCAGGGCAGTGAGGAAACCCAGTAGCCAGCCGCCCCAGCTCCAGAATTGCATCACGCGGCACGGTCGCGAATGTCGCGACGGCATCGCTGCTAGGAAAGCAGCGCAATGACTGCGCTCATGCCCAAGCATCTCTGACAAAGACGGCACGCAACGCGGCCAGAAACGCTTCGAGACAAGAATCTGCGCCGAATAGATTCTGATCGCGCCGAACTCGCCGGCGTGGTTGACCCTGACTATTCTGGCCACCGTTAGCGCGTCCTGGTGAGAGTGTTCAACCATGGAGCGCCCCCGGTGTTAGGTCAGATTGTTGGCAACGCTCGCACGCCCTGCGATGCGCGTCCACCAATCGTGAATGTCTGCAAACTCGGCCAGCAGGTTTTGCCCCTCAGTGACCTTGACGAAATAGCCGATGATCGGTGCTGCATGTAGGTCGGCCAGCGTAAGCTGGTTTCCCATCAACCATGGCCCGGGAGCTTTCAGCGAAGAAAGCGCCCGCAGCGCCGTGCTCGCCCGCCGAAGCCCGTCGGCAATCAGCGTTTCGTCGGGCGCTTCTTTCTCCAGCCGCTCGACGGCGACATCCCAGACCATTGCCCGATAGGCATAGGCGTCGAGCATGCCGATGATCTGGTTCATACGCGCGCGAGGTCGGGCTTCGATCGGTTGCAACGCCGGGCCGTCGAACGCTTCGTCGACATAGCGGGCGATCGCGCTGGTCTCATAGAGGCGGAATGCGTCATGCTCGAAGGCGGGGATGCGGCCGAACGGCTGATGGTCGAAATACCAGCCCGGTACGCCGTCCGCAGCAAAGATGTCGACCGGCACAAGTTCGTAGTCGATGCCTTTTTCCTCGAGCACGAGGCGGACCATGCGCACATAGACGCTGTTGTCCGCCCCGTAGACGACGGGCTTGCTCATGTCGCCCGTCGGATCAGGCCATCGCCTTCTGCAGATTCTCGTCGATCTTGTCGAGGAAGCCGGTGGTCGAAAGCCATGGCTGGTCGGGACCGATCAGCAGCGACAGATCCTTGGTCATGAAACCGGCCTCGACGGTCTGGATGCAGACTTTTTCCAGCGTCTCGGCAAAACGCTTCAGCTCGGCATTGTCGTCGAGCTTGGCGCGATGGGTGAGGCCGCGCGTCCAGGCGAAGATCGAGGCGATCGAATTGGTCGAGGTTTCCTCGCCCTTCTGGTGCTGGCGATAGTGACGGGTGACGGTGCCATGTGCGGCCTCCGCCTCCACCGTCTTGCCGTCCGGCGTCATCAGCACCGAGGTCATCAGGCCGAGCGACCCAAAACCTTGCGCTACCGTGTCCGACTGCACGTCGCCATCATAGTTCTTGCAGGCCCAGATATAGCCGCCCGACCATTTCAGGCTGGAGGCGACCATGTCGTCGATCAGCCGGTGCTCGTACCAGAGCTTCTTGGATTTGAACTCGGCTTCGAACTCCGCCTCGTAGACTTCCTGGAAAATGTCCTTGAAGCGGCCGTCATAGGCCTTGAGGATGGTGTTCTTGGTCGAGAGGTAGACCGGGTAATTGCGCAGCAGGCCGTAATTCAGCGAGGCGCGGGCGAATTCGCGGATCGAGTCGTCGAGATTGTACATGGCCATGGCGACGCCGGCGGCCGGCGCATCGAACACGTCATGCTCGATCACCTTGCCGTCCTCGCCGACAAACTTAATCGTCAGCTTGCCCTTGCCGGGAAAGCGGAAGTCGGTGGCGCGGTACTGGTCGCCGAAGGCATGACGGCCGACGATGATCGGCTTGGTCCAGCCGGGCACCAGCCGCGGCACGTTCTTCATGATGATCGGCTCGCGAAAGATGGTGCCGCCGAGGATGTTGCGGATGGTGCCGTTCGGCGACTTCCACATCTTCTTCAGCCCGAATTCCTCAACGCGCTGCTCGTCGGGCGTGATCGTCGCGCATTTCACGCCGACGCCATGTTTCTTGATGGCATTGGCCGAATCGATGGTCACCTGGTCGTTGGTGGCGTCGCGGTGCTCAACGCTGAGGTCGTAATATTCAAGCTTGAGGTCGAGATAGGGGTGGATCAGCTTGTCCTTGATGAACTGCCAGATGATGCGGGTCATCTCGTCGCCGTCGAGTTCGACGACCGGGTTCGCCACCTTGATCTTCGCCATGGAAAGAATGCCTCATTGTTGGGGATCGGAACGGCCTTGCCCGCATGGCTTTGGCCGGGGATGCGGCCCGTATATCAAAGCATTTTTGGCCGCGCAAACGGCGATCCACACTAGCGGGCTCGACTGTGGCATCGGGCGTTCCTTGCGAAAGCTTCATTTTCGCGGCCGGATATGGCAGGGGACGCCGAAATGCCGCAAACAGCAGTTCATTGAGAGAATGCAAGCCAGCAACGACATCCTTCCTGCCACAGGCCCGGCGATCATCCTGGTCGAGCCGCAGCTCGGCGAGAATATCGGCATGGTCGCGCGCGCCATGGCGAACTTCGGCCTTGCCGAACTACGCCTCGTCAATCCGCGCGACGGCTGGCCGAGCGAAAAGGCGCGCGCTGCCGCGAGCCGCGCCGATCATGTCATCGATGCCGTTAGAGTGTTTGACCATCTTGCCTCGGCGGTCGCCGACCTGAACTTCGTCTTCGCCACCACGGCGCGCGCGCGCGATAATTTCAAGCCGGTGCGCGGACCGGTCGAGGCGGGCAGGGCGCTGAGGGCGCGCCAGCGAGCCGGGCAGAAAACCGGGGTCCTGTTCGGCCGCGAACGGTTCGGGCTCTACAATGACGAGGTCGGCCTGGCCGACGAGATCGTCACCTTCCCGGTCGATCCCGCCTTCTCTTCGCTCAACATCGCCCAGGCGGCCCTGCTGATGTCCTATGAATGGATGAAGTCGGGCTTGGAAGATGAAACGGAAACCAATTTTTCCAGCCCTGACATGATGCCGGCGACCAAGGAACAGTTGCACGGCCTGTTCGCGTATCTGGAAGGCGCGCTCGAAGCGCGCGGCTATTTCCGCCCAGCGCCGAAGAAGCCGAAGATGGTCGACAATCTGCGCGCGGTGCTGACGCGCGCCGGCTTCGCCGAGCCGGAACTCAAGGTGCTGCGCGGCATAATATCATCGCTGGACAGGTTCTCGCCGGCCATGCCGCGCGGCGACGGATCGCCGGGCGATGATCCAAGACGGCTTCCGGCAGCGGCGGCACGCGCCCGCAAGGTGACAGACAAAGAATAGAACCGATCGTGAGAACGGCTGCTTCACCAGTAACTGAATTTTATTCGATATGATCCATCGTCCGGCGAAGGGTGGATCCTCGGATGTTTAACTCCAATATCGGTCGTCTTCGCTTTTTCTTCTATTCTGCGGGCCTGCTGGTTGCGGAAATTGTGACATTTGTGCTTTGCGTCGTATCGACCATCGGCATCGAGGGATTGGCCAATTCGAAACCTGGTCCTTCCAGGGAAGGGCTGGCCGCGGCCGTTCTCATCGCTTCGCTGGTGATCGTGCTGTTTCGCGCGAACTTCGCCTGGCGTCGAAGCCGCGACGCGCAAGGACCCAAATGGATCCTTTGGTCGTACATTGTGTTCTCGGCCCTGTTTGCGATTCTGCAGGCCGGCACTGTTCTTGTCGTGAAATTCGACGGCGAAGATTCGCATTCCGGCCTTAACCTGCTGGGACTCGCTCTCGTCGGGCTCTGGGCGGTCATCTTGGCGGCCAAGCCGGCGGGTGGCAGCTCTGCGGATATGGCGTCCTCCCTGAGTTTCGATGATCTCGACCCTCCCAGGCCGTTGCACGGCGGCCGGGCGCCCCATTCAGAGTCGGCCGCCGGCGGGACGGCCCAGGCTCCGGCCTACGCCATGCGCGCTGCACCGGCGCCGTCGAACCACCCTGCATCTCAACCTGCGTCTCTGCCAAATGGCCGGCCGCGGCCCGGCGGCTTCGGCAAGCGAGGCCTTGTGTGATCATCTCGCCGCATCAAGGCCATGATGGTTGCAGATAGAACCGTCCCAGACAAACGCATCGTAGGCCTAAGCCTGGGCCAGCCTTCTCTCCCCAACTCCCTTTCCTGATCGATGGCAATGACCGATCCCCCAAACGCTCGCCCGATCCTGATGTTCGATTCCGGCATCGGCGGCCTGACGGTGCTGCGCGAAGCGCGCGTGCTAATGCCCGACCGACGGTTCGTCTATGTCGCCGACGACGCGGCTTTCCCCTATGGCGCTTGGGAGGAACCGGCACTGAGGGCACATATACTGGAGCTGTTCGGCAAGCTACTCGGCCATTTTGCGCCGGCCATTTCGGTCATCGCCTGCAATACCGCGTCGACGTTGGTCATCGATGCGTTGCGCGAAAGATTTCCCGGCCACCCCTTCGTCGGCACGGTGCCGGCGATCAAGCCGGCGGCGGAACGCACGCGCTCAGGGCTGGTTTCAGTGCTGGCGACGCCCGGCACCGTCAAGCGCCAGTATACGCGCGACCTGATCGGCAAATGGGCGCAGAAATGCCATGTCCGTCTGGTTGGCAGCGACAGTCTGGCGGGACTGGCCGAGGTCTATATGCGCGAAGGCTTTGTCGATGAAGAGGCTGTGCGTGTCGAGATCGCGCCGTGCTTCGTCGAACATGATGAGCTGCGGACCGACATCGTCGTGCTTGCCTGCACCCATTATCCCTTTCTGGCCAACCGCATGCGCAAGACGGCACCTTGGCCGGTCGATTGGCTCGATCCCGCCGAGGCGATCGCACGGCGGGCGCTCTCGCTGCTCGCGGGCACCGAGGCCAGCCACCGCGGCGAGGCGTTGCCGGAAGGCGCCGACCTTGCTGTCTTCACCTCGAAGCGGGTTGATTTCCCGACTCGCCGCCTGATGCAGGGATTTGGGCTGGCGATTTCCTGATGCCTGGGAACATCACCCGGACCGGTGCGTTTTTCCCTCATTGCAGACGGGAGAAACGATCATGCCAGCCACATCAAAGGCCCAGCAGAAAGCCGCCGGCGCAGCATTGTCCGCCAAGCGTGGCGAAACCAAGAAGAGCGAACTCAAAGGCCCTTCGAAGGGAATGTACAAATCCATGAGCGAAAAGCAGCTCGAGGAATTCGCCGAAACCAAGCGTAAGGGCCTGCCCGAGAAGAAATCGAAACACTAGCCCGCCGCGTGTCCGACCGGACGCGTCCACAGGACGGTCGTTTCCGATTCCATAGTTGGATAGCCGTGGTCCAGCACAGACCGCGGCTGAACCGCGGCCTTGGGCCGTATCCGCTCGCCATCACCAACGCCAGCCGCTGCAAGCTTGACACCAGTTAAATCTCCGTCTAATCAGCCCACCAACACCGGGCCGCAGCGTCCGGTGGTTCTTTTTATGTGCGCAAGGCGTTTGGGAAAGCCGCTCTATTCTTTCCGGAGTCTTGTCTAGAATGACGTGTCCCGTGGGTCTTCCGCCGCGTTGCGTGGGAAAATCCTGTCAGGTCTCGAAAACGGGGGCCAGAGGAGGGCGCGTTTCCTTCACCCGGACCATGAGGTTTCCGGGTGTGTTGTTTTGAAAGGGAATGCGATGAGCAAGCGCGAATCCGCGAAATACAAGATCGACCGCCGTCTCGGCGAAAACATCTGGGGCCGCCCGAAATCCCCGGTCAACAAGCGCGAATACGGTCCCGGCCAGCACGGCCAGCGCCGCAAGGGCAAGCTTTCCGATTTCGGCCTGCAGCTGCGTGCCAAGCAGAAGCTGAAGGGTCACTACGGCGACGTTTCGGAAAAGCAGTTCCGCAAGGTCTATGAAGAGGCGAACCGCCGCAAGGGCGACACCTCGGAGAACCTGATCGGCCTGCTCGAGTCGCGTCTCGACGCGGTCGTCTACCGCGCCAAGTTCGTGCCGACCATTTTTGCCGCTCGCCAGTTCGTCAATCACGGCCACATCAATGTCAACGGCAAGCGCGTCAACATCGGCTCATACCGCTGCAAGCCGGGCGACGTCATCGAAGTGCGCGAAAAGTCGAAGCAGCTGGTGATCGTCCTGGAATCGGTAGGCTTGGCCGAGCGCGACGTGCCTGACTACATCGAGGTCGACCACAATAAGATGACCGCGACCTTCGGGCGCATTCCTGGCCTGTCGGATGTTCCCTTCGCCGTGCAGATGGAACCGAACCTGGTCGTCGAATTCTATTCGCGCTGATCGATTTCTTCGTCTGCGACACCACCGAAGGCCGCCGTCGAGGCGGCCTTTTCTTGTGGGCATCTGAAAATCGATTTCGATTTTCGGGCCGATGCGCTAATCCGGGCAGCAACAAGGATTTTGGGGCCGACGCGCCATGAACATGCTGCCAGACGCCGAAACACTCGAACCGATCGCCGATGCCGCAGGCGGCTTTCATCCGCTGTTTGCCGACGTGCCGTCCTCCGTCGAATTCAACAAGCTGCGCAAGCGGCTGCTGCGTCTCGCCCGCCAGGCGATCGACGATTTTTCGATGGTGAGGCCCGGCGATCGCTGGCTGGTCGCCTTGTCTGGCGGCAAGGATTCCTACGGTCTGCTCGCTTTGCTGCTCGACCTCAAATGGCGCGGGCTGCTGCCGGTCGACCTGTTGGCTTGCAATCTCGACCAGGGCCAGCCGAATTTCCCGAAACACATTTTGCCCGATTATCTCGACACATACGCCATTCCGCACCGCATCGAATATCAAGACACCTATTCGGTGGTGACCGACAAGCTTCCCGAGGGCAGCACCTACTGTTCACTGTGCTCGCGGCTCAGGCGCGGCCATCTCTACCGCATCGCGCGGGAGGAGGGCTGCTCGGCTTTGGTGCTCGGCCACCACCGCGAAGACATTCTCGAAACCTTTTTCATGAACCTGTTCCATGGCGGGCGCCTCGCCGCCATGCCGGCAAAACTGCTCAACGACGACGGCGACGTCATGGTACTGCGGCCGCTCGCCTATTGCGCCGAGGCCGATCTCGAAAAATTCGCCGGCGCCATGAAATTCCCGATCATCCCGTGCGATCTGTGCGGCAGCCAGGACGGCCTGCAGCGCAATGCGATGAAGGCGATGCTCGACGACTTGGAAAAGCGCATGCCCGGCCGCAAGGACACGATGATCCACGCCATGACCAATGTGCGGCCCTCGCATCTGCTCGATCGCAAACTCTTCGATTTCGCCGCACTCAATGAAACCCTTACACGGCAAGACATCCCCGATGACATTTGACGATACCGCGATCGACTGGCTTGCCAAGCTTCTGTCCGACGCCGCCATTGCCGAGATCATGCCGCGCTTTCGCCGGCTGGATGAGGGCGAGGTCCGCCAGAAGACCTCGGCAGCCGACCTGGTGACGCAGGCTGACGTGAATGCCGAGCGGCTCATCACCGTCAGGCTGCGTGAGCGCTACCCCCAGGCGATGATCGTCGGCGAGGAAGCCTGCTCCGACGATCCGGCGCTGCTCCAGGGTCTCGGCGAAGCCGATCTCGCCTTCGTCATCGATCCGGTCGACGGCACCTTCAACTTCGCCTCCGGCGTGCCGCTGTTCGGCGTCATGCTCGGCGTCGTGGTGAAGGGCGAGACCGTCGCCGGCATCATTCACGATCCTGTCGGCAAGGATTGGCTGATCGGCGCCAAAGGTGCTGGCAGCCACATACGGCATGCGCATGGCACGCTGGAGAAGGTGCATGTCGCCGAGCCTGCGCCGATCTCGCAAATGACCGGCGCGGTTTCCTGGCAATACATGCCCGAGCCGGAACGGTCACGGCTGGCGCGCAACCAGACGAAATCCCTGTCGCAATTCGGCTATCGCTGTGCGGCTCACGAATACCGCCTGCTGGCGAGCGGCCACGCCCACTTCGTCGTCTACAACAAGCTGATGCCGTGGGACCACCTGGCCGGTGTGCTGATCCATGCCGAGGCAGGTGGTTTCGCGGCGCGTTTCGATGGCAGCGCCTATTTGCCTTCGCACGTCGGAGGTGGCCTTCTTGTCGCACCGGACGAAGAAAGCTGGCGCGAACTGCGCCGCGAACTCTGGGCGGAATAGGCCGTGCGGGATAGATCCGGTCCCAAGCGCAAGCCGATCATGTTCACCATCGACGCGGCCTACACGCAGAAGAGCCTTGAAACGTCGTGCTAGGCGGCCTTCAATTCGATGCGCAAGGTGAAGAAGCTCGCCGGCGCCGAGCTGATGTATTCGCACGACATGGATAACTTCAAAACCTATCGGACCGGCACGCAATTCTACGGCTGACCGCCGCCAATGCGGAGACAAAGACCATGCGCTATTTCGAACACGCCGAACCGGTCATCACGCTCACCGCGGGCCCGGTGAACGCCTATCCCGCCGTGCTGCGCGGCCTCGGCCGCACGGTGCTCTACGATCACGATCCGGCGTTCCAGCTCTTTTACGAGCGTGTGGTCGACAAGGCGCAGAAGGCGATGCGGCTGTCGAACAAGCCGGTCATTCTCCATGGCGAGCCGGTTCTTGGCCTGGAGGCGGCCGCAGCCTCCCTGATCACGCCCGACGACGTCGTGCTCAACCTCGCCTCCGGCGTCTATGGCAAGGGGTTTGGCTATTGGGCGAAGCGCTATTCGCCGCATCTGCTCGAAATCGAGGTGCCCTACAACGAGGCGATCGACCCGCAGGCGGTTGCGGCAATGCTGGAAGCGCATCCGGAAATCACCATCGTTTCCGTCTGCCACCACGACACGCCGTCCGGCACCATCAACCCGATCGACGCCATCGGCGCGCTGGTTTCGGCGCATGGCGCCTATCTGATCGTCGATGCCGTTTCGTCCTTTGGCGGCATGAAGACGCATCCTGAGGACTGCAAGGCCGACATCTATGTCACCGGCCCGAACAAATGCCTCGGCGCGCCTCCCGGCCTCACGATGATGGGCGTCAGCGAGCGGGCCTGGGCGAAAATGAATGCCAACAGGGCAGCGCCACGTGCGTCGATGCTGAGCATCGTCGACTGGGAGCATGCTTGGTCGAAGGACCAGCCGTTTCCGTTCACGCCGTCCGTCGCGGAGATGAACGGGCTCGACGTCGCGCTCGACCTCTACCTCAACGAGGGACCGGCGGCGGTGTGGGCGCGCCACGCGCTCACCGCCAAGGCCATGCGCGCGGGCGTCGCCGCCATGGGTCTGTCGATCTGGGCTGCCAGCGACAATATCGCATCGCCAACCACGACCGCCGTCAGGACGCCCGAAGGCATCGACGAGGAGGCGCTTCGCCAGGCCGCGCGCGCCCGCTACGGCGTGGTGTTTTCGTCGGGCCGCGGCGAAACATTGGGCAAGCTGACACGCATCGGCCACATGGGCCCGACCGCCCAGCCGATCTATGCGATCGCGGCGCTGTCGGCACTTGGCGGCGCGATGAATGCTTTGGGCGAAAAGCCTGCGGTCGGCAAAGGCATCGATGCGGCGCTGGCCGTTATCGACGCCGACGTCTGAAAGGATCCATCCGCCGCGCTGATATCGATGGAGGCTTTCGTCGAAAAATTCGCCTACATTATATTTATCCGTGCGAAACCGGAGACCCGAGATGAAACCTCGGTCCGCAATTGCCGCCCTTGCCCTTGCCCTGGTTGCCGGTCCTAACGCGGCAACATCGCAGGAACGCGGCTGTCGCAGTCCCGATCCCGTCGACACCATAAACGAGATGTTCTCCGCGATCGTCGCCTGTTGGGAGTCGCCGCCCGGAACCGCGGGCATGACCCTGACGCTGCAGTTCTCAATTCGCCGAAACGGCACGCTTATCGGCAAGCCTCGCGCCACTTACTCCCGTCTAGACTAGGCGAAGAAGCTAAATCAGCCCAGTTGAAGCTTTCGACTATCTCGTTCCAGAGTGCACCGCATGAATGCGAATAATCATGAAGTCCGAGAAAACCAGGACGCTTTCAATCTCAGCGTTTGGGAGCCGCGTTTTCGCATCTCACAACACATTGCGATGGGTACGGATAGTGCAACACCGCCAATAAAATTGCGCGATCGAGCATCAAGGCAGCGGGCACTCCCCCGAACTCTGACGTTGTCGCTTCCGGCCCCGCTCCTATATGCGTACCGCAAGGCATAGGAGTTTCATGTGTCCGGAACCGGTTGGCAAATCGCGGTAGAAGATCGTGGGAAGACACGACACTTTATCGTTGGGGTTCGCGATAAAGAGGTCGCACAGGCGAAGGTGTTAGCCCAGTGCGAAAGCGTCACGGTTCTGTCGCAAACGAAGTTGACGGAAGAAGATTTTGACAAGCTTGGACTGGTGGACGCTGTCAAATTGAAGCGACAGGCAGGGACTGAAATCATGTCCACCCGGACCTGAAGGCCGGAAAAGCAAGAGGCGATCGAATTTCTCCGGTCGCCCCTGTTCGATTCGGCGCTGCCGCTCTGCGTATCGCATCTGGCGCTGTTGAACGGACCCACTGAAGGGTGCTGTCAAGCTCTGCTCTGGCGATCCGCTGTGACAACAAGCGCTTCATCGCTCGCTGGCCGAAACCAGCGATGGGATCATGTCACCAAATACAGTGGAGGGCAAACGCCAAATAAAATCGCAACGGGTGCTTCCAGTCAGCGTGCAGCTTGCCTAGATAGCCCTTCCTTGCCACAGAGACGGCCCAGGACGCACGTTTCGTTTTCTTCAAGCAGATTGGTCGGTGACACGTTCGTTTTTCCTGTTCGATCCTGTCGCGCCAGCCGGAAACGATGCGGCGGCATTGAGAATTCGTTAACCATAATCGAGCAGGCTGCTCATGTCGGGGCGGGTTGTGTTTTGCTCTGACCGGTGCCCCGGCAGGCATGGCGGTTGAGCCCAATCCCGCCTTTCAGGCAACGCTGCCGGGCACTGGTGCGCCAGTCGTCCTGAATGAGGAAATCAGCACCGCGTGGACGGCATCGGCAATCGCCTTGGCGCTCGCTGCTTTCGCGATCTGGCGGCCATCCCTGCCGGCTTTGACGGCGGCGGCCGCCGCCAACATGGTGGCGGTCTATTACTTCTGGCCGGCCTAATTTAACGAACGGTCCTCATTTGTGGACGAGAATTCCGGCCGCAAGGACGATTGTGGAGGGCTCGGGCTGACACGCGCCAAACCTTAGTGCAGAATGGGCACAATTTGCGGGACGGTGACATATTCCCCGATCTTTGCGAATGCGTGGTTGCTGCCATTGCGTCGGGCCAGACGTGCCGGGCTGTGGCGACGACGTTCGGTGTAGCGCTGCGAGCGTCGTGAAGTGTCACAGCGCAAGCACGGGACGGCCAGTGCAGCCGCCGGCAAGGTCGGCGGCAACAAGCGCTACACGCACCTTAGCAATGGCATCAGATCGACCCGGCCGGTTTTCACTTTCCAATGCGGAAGCCGATTTCTTTACTCTCTAAGTCAAACAGCAAGCTATTCGTTTCAAAATATCGTACGCCTATAATGTGATGCTCAATTTGCGGAACGAACTCAACCTCTGGCTTGTATGTGGTGGTGAACCTCCACTCGTCATGGTTCGGGGACGTTACAGTAACATTGACCCCAGTATCCAATGATAAACCAGGTTTCTTTGGCGGCCCGCCGGCAACCATAATTGTCGAGTTGCCTGTATCGTACAGTGTCGGTCGGCATATTGGCTTTTTTCCCCAGAAGATGCAAGCCTCGGTTGTTGGAAAATTATAGTTCTTACTGGCTCTTTCCCATTTCTTTATTTTAAAATCCTTCTTTACACTATCTGATAACCCGATATGAAGGGCGTCAATTTGTGGACAATTCAAATCTTCATTTGTACAGACCTTCCAATCTGTCCCGATCGGTGAAAGAAAGTACCCTTGTCGCAAGCCGTTCCCCGCACTTACCGAGTTCAGGGGTGACTTCAACATTTGATTTGGTCCGCCACCGCCAAGCGGCGAGACCCCAAAGATTCCTTTTGGCCAGAGCGGGCCTCCGACAACTTCACCTGTGCTGCGCCTAACTTCCTTGTAGCGGATAAGGAAGGGGATAGACACGGCGGTAGATGCAGCCGAGTCCGCCGATCCAAAGATCACGCGGGCGGACGCCACATTGCCATACTCATCGTACGTTCCATAGTGCATGACAGTTTTTTGAGTAGTGACGGTCAATCCATCTAATTCGAAAGTTTTCTTGATCTTTATTCCTTTTTCTGAACACATCTTCGTAGGAAGTACAACGGTACAATCGATAGTCATCCCGCTCGATCCAGTGTCAAATAGGAGCGGTTGAGCTATCTTTCGATATCCAAGAAACAATATATTGATATACAGCATGCGAATATTTTGAGGAGTTCCCGGGTACTCTAATTTTATCAAGGGAATATTCAAAGGCAGCTCTTGCGCTGAACTAGATGAGAGGGCGTGGCACAATAACGCTCCAAGAAAAGCCGGGAATACGATGACGCCTCGAAACCAAGAATGATACCTGAGTCCGCTCACGCAACCCTCCGTCAATCTTCCGATAGCTACGATCGAGAATACCCTCAAAAGAGAAAAGGACAAGGAAGCGAGGGCCCCTCAATCACGAGCGTTCCGAGGCGGAGTGCTGCTTCCGCCTCGCTGTTGCGGCCGTGGCTGACCACAAAATAGCCGGCCGCCTTCTCGTTCTTCAGCAGTTGCTCGGTCTCCACCTCGACATCGAGTGAAAGAATTTTGCTGTTGGGCGTCCGGTCCATGACTATGTGGCGGCGGCCTCGCGGATCGACCGGCCCGATGTGGAGAATGTTGGATTCCAGCACCCTTCCCTCCGCCAGTCGGTCTGCGGAACTATTCTCCGATTGCCGTGCTGCCGCTCGGAATCCCCGTGTTCTGCGCGGTTCCGACAGAAAACCTGTGAACTGCATCGGAGGCTGAGAGGGCCATAGCGTTCTCTTCAAGCGATTTTTCTCCGAAGCTGTGAACCACCGCATTTTGGTTCACAGGTTCTGCATTTAACAATTACAACTACTTAGCCGATTCCGAACTGTGAACTAGTTCCCCTATCGCTTGGTCAGGCGGATGATGCTGTCGTCCAACTCGCGCCAAGATCTTGAGATGGACCCCATTGGCGACTCATCGCGCGGCGCGCAATGACCGCTTTGCGCCCCATGTCGGCCGTAGAGATCAGCTTCCGCTTCCGAAAGCAGACATCGGCGGCGATGACGCTGGAGGTCGGGGTTGCGCCAAAACCGGAAGTTCGGCAGATAACGTCCCAACGTCCGCTTCTCCTGTGGAACTGCCCGTTTAGTCTAGGGGATGATGGCAGCCTCAACCGGGCCTTCGTCGCCTCCGTCCTCGAGGCTCTCGATAAGGCCCTGCCACTGCCCGTTTCGGACCGCATGGGTGGAGCGATCGCAGGGCGTACGCTGTTCCCTCGCTTCACAGCAGCGAGTGGGGGTGAATCCTAGAGCGGGTCCGGCAATGTGCATTAAACCGGCGGGTTCTGCGGCTGGAAGAATTTGCCGCGCTCGGCGATCAGCACCATCACCAATGCGCCAAGCGAAACGCTGCAGAATCCGGCGGCCAAGGGCGTCACCGTGCCGTTGAAGGCTTGGCCGATCAGCGTGCCGAGCACGCCGCCGAGGAAGGTCTGCATAAAACCCAGAATGGACGACGCTGTCCCGGCCAATTGGCCGAGCGGCTCCATGGCGAGTGCGTTGAAATTCGCGCCGAGTGCGCCGAACGGGACCATCGTGCAGGCAAAGAAGGTGATGAAAAGCCAGAGCGGCATCTTCATTTGGATGGAAACGACCAGCCAGGCGAGGCTGATGGCCAGAAACAAGAGCAGCGCGCTTTGCGATAGGCGGCGCATGCCGATGCGGCCGACAAGGCGCGAATTCAGATAGCTCGAAAAGGAGAGCACGCCGGCGATCCCTGCGAAAATCACCGGGAACATCTCGCCGACTTTGAACACATCGACGTAGATCTGCTGTGCCGAGGCGATGAAGCCGAACATGGCCGCGAAGATGAAGGTGCTGGCAAAGGCGTAGCAGAGCGCCATGCGATTGGTCAGCACGATGCGGAAACCGCCAAGGACGGATGATGCCGTCAGCGGCCGGCGATGTTCGGGACGCAGCGTTTCGGGCAGGCGCAGCAGCGACCAGGCCGAGACGATCAGCGCGCCCGCCGCCATGGTGATGAAGATCCAGTGCCAGGTCGCAAACAGCATGATGAACTGGCCGATGCCTGGCGCCACCACCGGAATGGCCATGAACACCATGAAGATCAGCGACATCACCTCAGCCATGCGGCGACCTTCGAACGTGTCGCGCACGATCGAGACGGCGATGACGCGCGTGGCCGCCGCACCAATGCCTTGCACCAGCCTGCACAGAAGAAGAATAGCGAATGACGGGGCGATTGCCGCCGCAGCCGCCGCCGCGACATAGATCACCAGTCCTACGACGAGCGGAGCACGGCGTCCGAAACGGTCCGAGATCGGCCCGAAGAAGAGCTGCCCGCCGCCAAAGCCCAGAATATAGGCGGCAATCACATATTGGCGGTGGTTTTCATTTTCCACGCCCAGCGAAGCGCCGATCTGCTGCAGCGCCGGCAGCATGATGTCGATGGCCAGCGAGTTGAGCGCCATCAACGCAGCGCAAAGCGCGATGAATTCCCAGCGCGGAATAGGCAAGGTGCTTGCCTCCGGCGCTTGTGCATGCTGATCCACGGCAAAGTCCGATCTTCAAACGAAAAGCGCCGGCGCACCAGCGCATTCATTCGTCTTAGGCCCCAATACGGGGGAGGTACTCAGTCTGCCGAGGTGGGGGCTGGCCCGGCGTTTAGCGCATGACCCCGAAATCGGGATCGATTTCGGAAAGGATCATGCGCAAACAAAATTCAGGCGGCGCCTTTTACGCCCACGCCCTTTTCGACGAGGAACGTCTGAAGTTCGCCTGCCTGGAACATCTCGCGGATGATGTCGCAGCCGCCAACGAATTCACCCTTGACGTAGAGTTGAGGGATCGTCGGCCAGTTGGAATATTCCTTGATACCTTGCCGTAGCTCGGCCGAGGTCAGCACGTCGACGCCCTTGTAGTCGGCCCCGATGTAGTCGAGGATCTGCACGACCTGACCGGAAAACCCGCATTGCGGGAAACCGGGCGTGCCCTTCATGAAAAGGACGACGTCGTTGCCCTTCACTTCGCTGTCGATGTAGTCGTTGATACCGCTCATAGAGAATCCTTTCATGCCCGCGGGAGTCGGGCTCGAAACATGCCTTTCAAATAAACCCATAGGTTGCCTGAAACAAGACGTTTGCCGCATCGTCACGCAAATGGCGCAAAGGATGGCTTGATATTGGGCCAAGAGCATCGGCCAGCTATTTTCCCAAGGAAGCGATAAAAGGCGAGATGGCGCGGCAATCCTGATTGGTATTGTGCCCGTTACGCTGGCCTTGATCTTCTGGCTCAGGCAATCGCGATCTGGTGCTCGCAAGTCAGTCTCGGCAGCTTTGCACGCCTGTTCCGCGATGCGCTGCACTGTCCCAACGCGCTTTTCTTCGACGGGCGGTCTCGGCGCGGTCGAATGGCCAGAGATCGATCGTCGGCGAAAAATATCCGGCAGGGCCGATGATTGCCGTCTCGGCGAAAAAGTAACGAGGGGTTGGACGCCGAAGCTCAGTCCGGCACACTGGTCTGCAAAGCGAGCGCGTGCAGCACGCCGCCCATATTGCCCTTCAGCGCGTCATAGACCATCTGATGCTGCTGGACGCGGCTTTTGCCGCGAAAGCTTTCGGCCACCACCTCGGCCGCATAATGGTCGCCGTCACCGGCCAGGTCGCGGATCGTCACCTTGGCGTCCGGAATGCCTTCCTTGATCAGCCGTTCGATGTCGTGCGCGTCCATTGCCATGCGAGGATTCCTTGTTCAGGTCGTGATCTCATAAATATGATCGAAATGGCGGATGAACCACACCCAAACGACCCCACTCGATCATATCACGGGTCCACGACCTCATTTGCCATGAAGCGAGGAAACCAGGATTCGTGGGTAGCGGTCAATTCGCTGACAGGGATCGCCCGTGCCTCGCCGAGTTTCAGGTCATTGCCGCCGGTCGAGCCGATCCACGGCGCAAAGATGCCGAGCTTGCTCTGCTCTTCGCGAATTGCATCCCATTCCTTGCTCTGCGGATCGATCGACAGCGTCAAGAGATAGCGGCCCTGATCCTCGCCGAACCAGACCGGGATCGGATCGGTCCCGACCAGGCCGGGGACGGTCGCGCCGATGCCGGACGCCATCGCCATCTCGGCCAGCGCGACGACAATGCCGCCATCGGATACGTCATGCGCTGATGTAACGACGCCGGAGGCGATCAGGGCGCGCACATGGTCGCCGACGCGCTTTTCATGGTCGAGGTCGACCGGCGGCGGCGGGCCGTCGGTGCGGCCATGAATGTCGCGCATATAGGCCGACTGGGCGAGATGCGTTCCCCACATGGATGGCGCGCCGACCAGCAGGATCATCTGGCCCTCGGCGGCAAAGCCAATCCGCGCCATCTTCGACCAGTCGGCGATCAGTCCGACGCCGCCGATGGTCGGCGTCGGCAAGATGCCTTGCCCGTTGGTTTCGTTGTAGAGCGAGACATTGCCGGAGACGATCGGGAAGCCGAGCGCACGGCAAGCGTCGCCAATGCCTTTCACGGCGCCGACCAACTGGCCCATGATCTCGGGCCGTTCTGGGTTGCCGAAATTGAGATTGTCGGTGGCGGCGAGCGGCAGGGCGCCGGTGGCGGTAAGGTTACGCCAGCACTCGGCCACCGCCTGCTTGCCGCCCTCGTAAGGGTCGGCCTCACAATAGCGCGGCGTCACGTCGGAGGAGAAGGCGAGCGCTTTGGTCGGATGACCTTCGACGCGCACCACGCCGGCATCGCCGCCCGGAAGCTGCAGCGAATTGCCCTGGATCAGCGTATCGTACTGCTCCCATACCCAGCGGCGCGATGACAGGTCGGGACCGCCGAGCAGTTTCATCAGCGCCTCGGCGACGTCGGCTTGTGGTGCATCGCTGGCAGCCAGGGGCACCGGCTTCTTCGGTTCGGCCCAGGGACGGTCATATTCCGGCGCCTGGTCGCCAAGGTCCTTGATCGGCAGGTTGGCGACCTCGTCGCCCTGGTGCAGCACGCGAAAGCGCAGATCGTCGGTGGTCTTGCCGACAATGGCGAAGTCGAGGCCCCATTTGTGGAAGATCGCCTCGGCTTCCTTTTCCTTTTCGGGGCGCAGCACCATCAGCATGCGCTCCTGGCTCTCCGACAGCATCATCTCATAGGCGCTCATGCGCTCCTCGCGCACCGGCACCTTGTCGAGGTCGAGCTCGATGCCGAGGTCGCCCTTGGCGCCCATCTCGACCGCCGAGCAGGTGAGACCGGCGGCACCCATGTCCTGGATGGCGATGACGGCACCGGACGCCATCAGTTCGAGGCAGGCTTCGAGCAGGCATTTTTCGGTGAAGGGATCGCCGACCTGAACGGTGGGCCGCTTCTCGTCGATCTTGTCGTCGAACTCGGCCGAGGCCATGGTGGCGCCGCCGACACCGTCGCGGCCGGTCTTGGCGCCGAGATAGACGACCGGCAGGCCGACGCCCTTGGCTTCCGACAGGAAGATGGCATCGGTCTTGGCAAGCCCCGCCGCGAAGGCGTTGACCAGGATGTTGCCATTGTAGCGCGCGTCGAAATTGACCTCACCGCCGACCGTCGGCACGCCGAAGGAATTGCCGTAGCCGCCAACGCCGGCAACGACGCCGGCGACGAGGTGCCTGGTCTTGGGATGATCCGGCGCACCGAAGCGCAGCGCATTCATCGCCGCTATCGGCCGCGCGCCCATGGTGAAGACATCGCGCAGGATGCCGCCAACGCCGGTCGCCGCACCCTGATAGGGCTCGATGTAGGAGGGGTGGTTATGGCTTTCCATCTTGAAGACGACGCAGTCGCCGTCGCCGATATCGACCACGCCGGCATTCTCGCCCGGCCCCTGGATGACCTGCGGCCCGGTGGTCGGCAGCGTGCGCAGCCACTTTTTCGAGGATTTGTAGGAGCAGTGCTCGTTCCACATCGCCGAGAAGATGCCGAGCTCGGTAAAGCTCGGCTCGCGCCCGACCAGGTCGAGGATGCGCTGATATTCGTCGGGCTTCAGCCCGTGCGCGGCAATGAGTTCCGGAGTGATCGGCACGGAATTGGAACTGGTCATGGGCAGCAATTTATATCCTTGGGATCGAGTCCCGTCTTATCGCAAGCTTTGCAGGCGATACACCCATCAAGCGACGAAAAACGATGGAAAGCCACAGGGGCAGCAACCAGCGAAAGATCGCTACTCGATCCGCCGGTTTCAAGCCGGCTCAGGAGAAACTGTCGTAACCGGCACGGCCTTCGTCCAGAAGCCGCCTGATCACGCCGACGCCGCCCGCGATGTCCTCTCGCCGACTCGGCTGTGAAACGCCGAAACGCACGCCGTGGAAAACCTGCTCGGAACGGCCCGCCTTGAACTCGTCCTCATCATCGATAAGCACGCCATGTTCGAGACAGGCATTCTTGAACGTGCCGGAAAGCCATGGATCAGGCAGGGTGAGCCAGACAAAGGGCACATTGTCCACGGCCTTGAAGTCGAACCCGGCCAGCGTCTCGCGCACGATCGCCATGCGCGCGTTGATCTCGACGATGCTGCGCTTGCGCATCTCGCTGGCCTGGCCGGACAGCACCAGCCGGCTACACACTTCCGCCAGCAGGAAGGGGAGGCCGCCCGTCAGCATCTTGTGAGCGACCCGGATCCGGTGCCGATAGGCCGGCGGACAGGCGAGCCAGCCGCCGCGAACACCAGCCGCGACGGATTTCGACAGGCCACCGGCAACGATGGTCCGTTCGGGGGCATATTCGGCCAAGAGCGGCGTCGGGTCGTCGGTCAGATCGCCATAGAGATCGTCCTCGATCAGGACGACATTGTATTCGCGCGCGACGCGCGCGATAGCCTCGCGCCGCGTTGCCGACAGCGTCACCAGTGTGGGGTTCTTGGCCGTCGGCATCAGGAACATCATTTTCGGGTGTTTTTGCGCGCAGACGCGCTCGAAATCCTCTGGATCGAGTCCTTCCTCGTCTGACGTCACCAGCGCGGTCCGACGGCCGATCAGGCCGGCGCTGCGTGAAATCTGCGAATAGGTGAGGTGCTCGAAGGCGACATAGTCGCCGGGCGTGGTCAGCGCGGCAATCGCCGCCATAACCGCGGCATGGGTGCCGAGCGTCGGAACGATGCCATCAGGGCTCGGGCGAAACGAATTGCGCGAGAGCCAGCTGCAGCCGGCGTCGAACCAGCGGTCGGGAAAATCCCGGGTATAGCTTGAAATCTCATACGGATGGTCCTGCGCCGTGCGCGAGAGCACATCGGCGACAATGGCGCCCTGGCCAGTATCAGGCGCGGCCGTGCTGTCGAAGCGCAGTTTGCCGCGAGGCGCATCGATATAGCGCGTGCCTTCCACCTGCGGGTCGGGCGCCAACAGATCGGTTTTGGTGTCATGCCGGCCCAGGACATAGGTTCCGCGCCCGACTTCGCCGCTTACCAGCCCCCGCTCGCGCAACAATTGGTAGGCCCGACCGACCGTGCCGACCGTCGTGCCGATGTCGTATGCCAGATCGCGCTGCGGCGGCAGTTTCGCCCCCGCATCGATCACGCCGCGGTCGATGTCCGTTTCAATGGAATCCGCAAGCCGTTGATACAGGGGCCCGGAGCCGGACGTAAGGTCAGGAAGCCAATTTGTCATGGTGACAATTTTCTATATTGCACCGAATTAAGAGTCAATACATATCGGTTTCGCGATAAAAAGGTACAATCTCCAATTCTGGTAGCAAGAAAATGGCTGCAATCGATACAATCCGTCGCACCAGGCGACGGACATAGCCTTGCCGGCCTGCCCGGCGCGCCCCGAGCAATTCAGCTCTCGTGTGTATGGTCAGGTCACTCGCAAACCGGGTCGGCGACCTGCTGGATCGCCGGCGCAGCCGGCTGGCACTGCTGGAGATGACCGACGATCAGCTCAAGGACATCGGCATCTCGCGCTGCGAGGCGCATCGCGAGGGTCTGAGGCCGTTCTGGGACTGAAAGTACGTCGTCGCATGCTCCCGTCTCGAATAGCGGGATGGGCAGCCGGCGTTGAGTGCCGCTGCGGTCTTCCTCATCGCCGAGAAGTTACCCTCATTATCTATTCTTATCCTATGACCAGGCCGGCTATCTGCAGCAAGCGGGCCATGACGCTACGCAGCCGCACCGCAGGCCGGGTTGCCTGTCTGCCAACGCGCGATATCCGAGCCGACGCGTGCACCGAGCGGCTCGTTCATCAGCGGACCGTAGACGTCGATACGGCGTGAATTGCCTTGCGCTTGCACCACCAGCAACGGCTTTCCGCCATAATGCTTGGCCGGGACCAGCAGGAAGCGCGGCGTGCCGGTGAACGAATTCAGCTCATTGGCCATCTGATAGGGCCTGAAAGCGGGATCCTTGCTGGCGATCCAGCATTTGTGGGCGGCGATTGCCACCTGTTCCATGGCAAGCAGCGCCGCACTCTTGCCCGAAGGCGCCGGTGCGCTTTTCGGCTTCGACTGGCAGGAGGCGAGCGCAAGGCCGGCGGCGGCGGCGAGAGCGAGGCGGGCGATCGTCTGTCTCGGGCTCATGCGCGCCTATTTCGAATTCGGAAAAAAGATGAATGCTGAAGATATCAAGCGGCGATGCCGAGGGCACTTTCGAACAGTGCCCGGCCGTCGCTGCCGCCATGCGCCGCTTCGATCAGGTTCTCGGGATGCGGCATCAGGCCGAGCACATTGCCCTGGCCGTTGATGATACCGGCAATGTCGTTGATGGAGCCGTTGGGATTGGTGCCTTCGGCATAGCGGAACACGACCTGGCCTTCGCCTTCGAGCCTGCGAAGCGTCTCGGCGTCGGCAAAGTAATTGCCGTCGTGATGCGCCACCGGCGAGCGGATGATCTGGCCCGGCTGATAGCGGCGGGTGAATATCGTGTTGGCGTTGGCGATCTGCAGCTTGACTTGCCGGCAGACGAATTTCAGCGATGTGTTGCGCATCAAGGCGCCCGGCAGCAGGCCGGCCTCGACCAGGATTTGGAAGCCGTTGCAGACGCCAATGACCATGACACCCTTGGCCGCCTTTTCGGCGACCGCCCGCATCACCGGCATGCGCGCGCCAATGGCGCCGCAGCGCAGATAGTCGCCGAAGGAGAAGCCGCCCGGAATGGTGATCAGGTCGACATCGGGGATTTCGGTGTCGGTCTGCCAGACGGTGACCGGCGGCGTTCCCGAAATCTTGGTCAGCGCCGCGATCATGTCGCGGTCACGGTTGAGGCCCGGGAGAAGAACGACGGCTGATTTCATTTCGGTTCGTAAGGCCTCTGGGCTTCGGCAAGTTCGCGCAGCTCTAAGCGGCGTTCAATATGTTCCAGACGCTCGTCCTGGCGAGCCAGCACGCCATAGATGTTCTTCACGTCACCCTCGGTGGCGATGAGGTGGCCGCGGATGGAGCCGAGCTCGGACTTTACCTCCCCGAGCGTCAAATCCATCCTGTCCAGCCGCGACTGAATGGACTTGAGGACTTCAAATATCAAGCTCGGCCATCTGCCCTCCGGCACAACCTCAGGTAATCGCCACACTATAGTTCTCAATCACCGTATTCGCCAGAAGCTTGTCGCACATGGCTTTGAGGTCGGCCTCGGCCTTGGTCTTGTCGCTCTCAGCAAGCTCGACGTCGAAAACCTTGCCCTGCCGCACCTGGCCGACGCCGCCAAAGCCCATCCCGGACAGCGCGTGTTCGATCGCCTTGCCTTGTGGGTCGAGCACGCCGTTCTTGAGGGTTACGGTAATGCGGGCCTTGATCACGCTGGACATGCTCCTGTTCGAAGTGTTGAGCGGCAGAAAATCTCAGTGCGGCTTGCCTTTGACGCCATCGGTCGAGGCGACGAGCACTGGTCCGGCGGGACGCGGCGGCTCGTTCTCGTTCATGATGCCGAGGCGGCGGGCGACTTCCTGATAGGCTTCGACCAATCCGCCCATGTCGCGGCGGAAACGATCCTTGTCGAGCTTGTCCTGGGTCGCCACGTCCCACAGCCGGCAGGAGTCCGGCGAGATCTCGTCGGCAACGACGATGCGCATCATGTCGCCTTCGAACAGGCGGCCGCACTCGATCTTGAAGTCGACGAGCTGGATGCCGACGCCCATGAACAAGCCGGAGAGGAAGTCGTTGACGCGGATGGCCAGTGCCATAACGTCGTCGATCTCCTGCGGGCTCGCCCAGCCGAAAGCGGTGATGTGCTCTTCCGACACCATCGGGTCGTCGAGCGCATCGGCCTTGTAATAGAATTCGATGATCGAGCGCGGCAGCACGGTGCCTTCCTCGATGCCGAGGCGCTTGGCCAGCGAACCGGCGGCGACATTGCGCACCACCACCTCGAGCGGGATGATCTCGACTTCCTTGATCAGCTGCTCGCGCATGTTGAGCCGGCGGATGAAGTGGGTCGGAATGCCCATCCGGTTGAGATGGTTGAAGATGTGCTCGGAAATGCGGTTGTTGAGCACGCCCTTGCCATCGACGATTTCGTGCTTCTTTTTGTTGAAAGCGGTCGCGTCGTCCTTGAAGAATTGGATCAGCGTCCCCGGCTCAGGTCCCTCATAGAGGATCTTGGCCTTGCCTTCATAAATGCGGCGGCGATTTTTCATCTGATTTTTTCTCTGGATTTCCGGGCAGGCGGCAAGCGACCAGTTCCTGTCCGTCTGCCTAAATTAGTGCGGCAACGGTAGGGGTTCAATGCCGGTGTCTATCCCAATCGCACTGTTTGCTCAATCGGCAAATCCTTTCAATCAACCGCTTTCGGGAATGAAATGCCGCAGCGCAGCAAGTGATGTAGCATATTGACCGACCCGAGGCCTTTTGGTTTGTGCTGCGGCAACACACATATTCAGCTACCAGCGAATCGGATTTGACCGGAGGGATACCATGAGCAGCATGAAAGATCGCGAAGAGGGCTTCGAGCGCAAATTCGCACTCGACGAGGAACTTCGGTTCAAGGCTTCGGCGCGCCGCAACAGGGCGCTCGGCATGTGGGCCGCCGAAAAGCTGGGCAAGTCCGGCGCCGATGCCGAAGCCTATGCCAAGCAAGTGGTTGTCGCCGACATCGAGGAAGCCGGCGATCACGACGTTTTCCTCAAGATCCGCAAGGATTTCGACGAAGCCGGGGTCGACCAGTCGGACCATCAGATTCGCCGCACCATGGACGATCTCATGGCGCAGGCGATCGAGCAGATCAAGAACACCTGATCTTTCTTTGAGCCAATCGACTTGCTGGACCAATCGACCGCCCGGTCTATCCGGGCGGTTTTTCTTTGCCTTTGCGGCAGTTTCCGGCTGAACTGCATTAGAGCGGCGTGCGTCCATTCGGCCGCACAAAGTAAGTTCTAACACTTTGAGTTTTCGCCTCGTGCTCCGAAAATCGATTTCGATTTCCAGGCCGATGCGCGAGCCAAAAAGGAAAGCGCCTATGTCCCTGAAGTCACGCCTGGCGGCGGATGAAACGCTATGCACCGCATGGTCCGGCGTGCCGGATGCCTTGACAGTGGAAATCCTCGCCAGACAGGGTTTCGATGCCGTCACGCTCGACATGCAGCATGGCGGACATCACGAAGACAGCGTGCTGCGCGGCCTTGGGCCGGTGCTGGCCGCCAACAAACCGGCGCTTGTGCGCATTCCGGTCGGCCGCTTCGACATGGCCAGCCGTGCGCTCGATTTCGGCGCCGAGGCGGTGATCGCGCCGATGGTGAATTCGGTGGCGGACGCCAAGATGTTTGCCGCCGCCATGAAGTACCCGCCGCTAGGCGAGCGCTCCTGGGGCCCGACTTATGCCTTTCCGCGTCATGGCAAGGGCGACCATGCCGACTGGCTGCGCGACAGCAACGAGCGCACCATGGCCTTCGCCATGGTCGAGACCCGCGCCGCGCTCGACGCGCTCGACGGCATCCTCGACACGCCGGGTATCGATGGCATCTTCGTCGGCCCATCGGACTTCTCGATTGCCTGGTCGAACGGCGCCGCCGTCAACTCGACGCTCGAAAGCATGATGGAAACCGTCGCCTCGATCGCCGAGCGGACACGCAAGGCCGGCAAGCATGCCGCCATCTACGTCATCGAGCCGACCATCGCCGGCCGTGTGGTGTCGATGGGCTATCGGCTGCTGGCGATGGGCTCCGAGCATGCGCTGATCGGTCTGGGGGCAAAGACCCTGCTGAAGAGCGTGAGGGACTCGATCGGCCCCTAAAGGTCCGTCAGGAATTTCGCAAAAGTCATCGATCCTTCGGGCCATGGGCCGAAGCCGGAATCCGCATTGAGATGGCCAGCATCGCCGGCATCGATGAACAGCGAGCCCCAGGCGCCGGCAATGTCCTCGGCCACCTCAAACGTGCAGAACGGGTCGTTGCGGCTGGCGATCACCACCGAAGGAAATGCCAGCGGCTCGCGCGGATAGGGGCCGAAGGTCATCAGGTGCCTGGGTTTTATCTTGGGATTGGCGACGTCGGGCGGCGCCACGAAGAAGGCTCCGGCGATCGGCCGCTCGAACTGTGGGGCTGCCTGGACTGCCGCCGCGACGCCAAGCGAATGCGCGACGATGACGACCGGCCGCTCGGCCTCGTTGACCGCCTTGGCTACGCTCGCCGTCCAGTCCTCGCGCACCGGCTTCGACCATTCTGCCTGCTCGACGCGGCGCGCCGTCGACAGTTTCGATTGCCAGCGGCTCTGCCAGTGGTCGGGGCCGGAATTGGTGTAGCCCGGCACGATGAGAATGTCTGCATCCCTGACTTTCATGCCGCGCATGTAACGAGTGCTGTTACGTCGTGCAACCGCGCATGATCCCAAAAGTGTGAAGCGGTTTTTGGACAGACCATGCGCAACTGGGTCTCATCAGTGAGATCGCTCACAATAGTGAACACCATGTTCGCTTCTTGGCGTCTTGTGTGAACGATCGCGATCGACGATCTGTCATCGGGAAAAGTAGCAGCCGTGTAAGAGAACCAGGATTTGGAACTGACACGACGGACAATGGTAGGTGGCGCCGGACTCCTGGCTTTGGGAATCTCGTCGAAGGCCGCCCAAACGGAGACTTTGATGAGCGAACTGCCTTTTGCCGCCACCACCCCGGTCAGCGTTGCCCGTGTCGGGTTGCGCGCGCGGAATGCCGAAAGCCTGGCCGCTTACTATCGCAACGCCGTCGGTCTGCGGGAACTGAGCCGCGCCGGCGGCACGATTACGCTGGGCGCCGCCAATCGTCCCTTGCTCGACATCGAGGCGGATGCAGCGGCGAAACCCGACGATCCGCGCAGTGCTGGCCTGTTCCACACCGCCTTCCTGCTGCCCAGCCGGGCCGATCTCGGGCGCTGGATCAACAACGCCATCGCGAACAATATCGGCATCGAGGGCGCTTCCGACCATCTGGTCAGCGAGGCGCTTTACCTGACCGATCCTGAAGGCAACGGCATCGAAATCTATGCCGACCGCCGCCACGAGGACTGGAAGTGGAACGGCGACAAGGTGGCGATGGCGACCGGACGGCTGAACATCCCGTCGGTCGTCGCCGAAGTGCCGGCCGGCGATGCCGGCTGGCAGGGCATGCCGGACAACAGCATCATCGGCCATGTCCATCTGCGCGTCGGTCGGCCGGAAGACGCCGAGGCCTGGTGGCACCAGGAGTTCGGCTTCGACACGGTGGCGAGATATGGTAGCGCGGCGGTGTTCCTGTCGTCAGGCGGCTACCACCACCACATCGGCGCCAATGCCTGGCAGAGTTCCGGCGCCGGCCGGCGCGATCCTTCCCGGTCCGGCCTGGCCTGGGTCGAAATGCGGTCCGACAATGTGACTGATGCAGCGACGCGCGAGGACCCATGGGGAACGGTGATCAGGACCGTTCCCGGCAAGGCTTGATCTTCGAACCTGATGGTGCGCGCTGAGCAGGTGAAGGCTGCGCTAGGCTGGAACACCCCTCATCCGTCTCGGCGCTGCGCGCCGATCCGCCTTCTCCCACAACAAGGGGAGAAGGGCGAGCCTGCCGTTTGCGCCTCGGCAAATCTCGCAGTTTGATGGTTGGCGGCGAGGTCGATGCCGTCTTACCTTCTCCCCTTGTGGGAGAAGGTGGCCTCGCAAAGCGAGGTCGGATGAGGGGTGTTCCAGCCTGGCGCCGGCTAGGACCGGTCAAATCCGCGTGGCCTCACGCTTCCCCGAACACACGCTTGAAGATCGTGTCGACATGCTTGGTATGATAGCCGAGGTCGAATTTTTCACGAATCTCGGCTTCGGGCAAGGCTGCGGTGACCTCTTTGTCAGCCAAAAGTTCCTCAAGGAAATCAGCGCCTTGCTCCCACACTTTCATGGCGTTTCTCTGCACCAGCCGGTAGGCGTCCTCACGGCTGACACCGGCCTGGGTCAGCGCCAGTAGCACACGCTGCGAATGCACGAGGCCGCGGAACTTGTTCATGTTCTTCAGCATGTTGTCGGGATAGACGAGCAATCTGTCGATGACACTGGTCAGCCGCGACAGCGCAAAATCGAGCGTCACGGTCGCATCCGGGCCGATCATGCGCTCGACCGACGAATGCGAGATATCGCGCTCGTGCCAGAGCGCCACGTTCTCCATCGCCGGTAGCGCAAAGGAACGCACCATGCGCGCAAGCCCGGTGAGGTTTTCGGTAAGCACCGGATTACGCTTGTGCGGCATCGCCGACGAGCCTTTCTGTCCGGGCGAAAAATACTCTTCCGCTTCCAGCACCTCGGTGCGCTGCAGATGGCGGATCTCGATCGCCAGCCGTTCGATCGACGATGCGATGACACCGAGTGTCGCGAAGAACATCGCGTGGCGGTCGCGCGGGATCACCTGCGTCGACACCGGCTCCGGCTTCAATCCGAGTTTCTTCGCCACATGCTCTTCGACATAGGGATCGATGTTGGCGAAAGTGCCGACAGCACCTGATATGGCGCAGGTCGCAATGTCCTCACGCGCGTGCACCAGCCGCTCGCGGCAACGCGAGAATTCGGCATAGGCCTGCGCCAGCTTGACGCCGAAGGTGGTCGGCTCGGCATGGATGCCGTGGCTGCGGCCGATGGTGATTGTGTCCTTGTGTTCGAAGGCGCGGCGCTTGAGCGCCGCAAGCAGGCCGTCGATGTCGGCCAAAAGGATGTCGCTGGCGCGGGTGAGCTGCACGGCAAAGCAGGTGTCGAGAACGTCAGAGGAGGTCATGCCTTGATGGATGAAACGGGCGTCCGGGCCGACGAATTCACTGAGATGGGTGAGGAAGGCGATAACGTCGTGCTTGGTGACGCGCTCAATCTCGTCGATGGCCTCGACGTCGAACTTCGCGGCCCCGCCCTTTTCCCAAATGGTCTTGGCGGCCTCCTTCGGGATGACGCCGAGTTCGGCCAGTGCATCGCAAGCGTAGGCCTCGATCTCGAACCAGATGCGGAACCGGGTTTCGGGCGACCAGATGGCCACCATTTCCGGCCGGGAGTAGCGAGGGATCATCGGTCAATCCTGACTTGCGAGTGCATTCGCCCGCGTCCTAACAGAGGCAGACAAAATCCTCAACGCTGCTGCCGCGCAAACCAGATGCTGGCGAGAGCGAGCGCGATGAAACCGAGTGGAAAATAAAGCCGGATGCCCAGAACGATGAATTGATAGAACGCCGTCGCCACGGTGTGCACGAACTGGATGGACCAGGCGATGGTCAGTGCAGGTTCATGCCACTGGGCATAGTAGGAACGGTATTGCAGCGCAAAGAGCCCACCGGTGAGGCCGATCGTAGTGGCAAGAAGGCAGACAAACGCGGCCGCCAAGGCAACTTGCCAATGCCGTCCGAGCGAGACGAGCCGCGCCAGGAACAGGCCAACCGGAAAAGCGAGCGCTCCGCCGGCCGCATAGAGCAATGAGACGAAGCGGATCTTTGCCGGGGTCTCCCAGTCGTCCAACAGCAGATTGGCAAGCGCGCTGGCGCCCATCGCTGCGGCCCACAGCAGGGCGCCGCAAACCGCGGCGCGCGGCGATGGCAAGGCCTTGCCGATACGATCCAGTCGGTTGTGTATGGCAGGGAGCGGCGTCACAGCCGGCCGGTCACCGCGATCCAGCGATAGTCCGGCCCTTCGAAGCCGTACTGGCGCACCGCGATCAGCACGGCATAGGCGCTGAGGCCCTGCATGGAAAATGTCTGCACCGCGCCGATCCGATAGCCGTTCGGGCAGCCTCTGCTTTTAGGGATCGACTTGTCTTCGTGCAGGAGCTCAGTCTTGCCCCCGTCTTTCGCCTCGATGCGCAGCAAGCGAAAGCCGTTGATCTCGCCGAGGCTCTGGCAGGCTTCCGTGTCGTTCATACCGATCTCGTCGAGCCGGAACTCGAGCGGATCATCGACCGGCGAAAAGATCGGCCGCGGATTGACCACCATGCGGAACGGATCGGCCGAAAGCTCGGTCACCGGGTTGGAGCCGGCGGTGATGCCGCGATTCGCGGTCAACTCCGCCTGTTTGATGATAGCTTCGCCTTTCTGCCGGGCTGCAAGGCGCGCTGCGTCGAGCGTTGCGTTCTCGTCGTCAAGCCGCACCCTGATCGGCGTGCCCTTGAGAAAACTGTCGTCGGCCGTGTCGATATAATAGCGATTGGCATAGGGGAATCCCGACCCGTCCTGGACACCATATTCCTCGAAGGCGAAGATGCCGCCATCCCCAGTGAAGCCGAGGATTTCAAACTCGGCGACGTCGCCGGCATGCGCGGCGAGCGAGATTGCAAACTGGGCAAGGACGGAAACGGCAAACAGGGCAAGAATTCGCATCGGATTCCGTTTGAGCAGCCAGCGTTGTTTCGATCACTATCACGACATCGTCAAAACGTCGTGCCCTCTGAGACGCAAACCCGATGCATCCAATCGCGCTGTCGTTTGTTTATGTTGGCAGCTTCAAATGGAGAACCCACAATGACCGATGCAGCCAGCATTCGCGAACATATGGAAGTGATCGGCGCCGACGGCGTCCATGTCGGCACCGTCGACAAAGTTGAGGGACAACGAATCAAGCTGACCAAGCGCGACAGCGGCGAGGGCGCTCACAGGGGGCATCAGAAAATCCGACCCCACCTGATCACGGCCATTAATTACGGCCCCATTTTGATTACGGCAGCGCGCATTCAGCGCGACGACCAGACCGGAAACAGGTCGCCATCGGCTGGCGTCGCGGCAAAGACGCCGCGGCTGATGGCGCGCGCCATGGTGGCGCCGGCCGCTGCGTAGAGGTCGATGGCGTCATTGGGCGCGAGCTCGATACCGCTCTTGCCGGTCGCCAGCGCGAAAACCAGATCCCCGTCGGCCGGCGTGTGTGTCGGCCAAATGGCGCGCACGAAGCCGTCATGCGCTGATATCGCCAGGCGTTTGGCGGCGGCCTTGGTGAGGACGGCGTCCGTGGCGATGATGGCGATGGTCGTGTTGCCGCCGACCTTCGCCCGTTTCCCGATATGCTTGTCGCGAAACTTCAGCAGGATCGTTTTCGCGTCCTCCGGCATAGTCGAGGGATAGCCAAGCCCGCCGAACTCGTCGCCGATCTCGAAGGGCGCTGCCCAGAAGTGGCGGGTTTGGGCGATCGTCACCGAGCCGGTCGGATTGACGGCGGCGAGCGCGCCGATGGTGACCCCGCTGTCGAGCACCGTCGAGGCCGATCCGAGGCCGCCCTTCAGGCCGGAACTCAACGCACCACTGCCCGCGCCGACAGTGCCGAGCGGAAAATCGACGCCGACTGCCTGTGCAGCCTCATAGCCGAGATCGCGGTAAGGCGGATAGCGACCCCAATCCTTGTCGCCGCCATTGCGCAGGTCGAACAAGATCGCCGCCGGCACGATCGGCACGCGAAAGCCGCCGACCTCCACGCCGATGCCCCTTTCGCGCAGCGCCGCCTGCACGCCGGAGGCAGCATCGAGACCGAAGGCCGAGCCGCCCGAAAGCACCACCGCATGGATCGCCTCGATCGAATTGTGCGGCTCGAGCAAGTCGGTCTCGCGGGTGCCGGGCGCCCCGCCAAGGATCTGCACACCGGCCACCGCCGGTTCGTCACAGACGATGGTGGTCACCCCGGATTTCAGCCTGATATCAGAAGCGTTGCCGACATGCAGGCCGGCGACATCGGTGATGAGATTGCGCTGCCCTGTACGAAACATCATTTGTCCTCGATCGGCACGAACCGGACGCCGTTGAAACGGAAGACCCGATAGAGGTTTTCGGTCAAGTCGCCCTTACCGTCAAAGCGGATCGGCCCGATCGCGGTGCTGAAGTCCTGCGCGGTGAGAGCATCGGCCAGTGGCTTACCGGAGCTTTCCGCCAGGGCCGAGACCGCCTTGGCGATCTCGACCGCCGCATAGGCCGGCAGCGTGTAGCCGTCCGGCTCGATCTTCTGTGCGGCAAAGCTTTCCAGCACCTTGGGGTCGGCAACATCGGCCCATTCGGGCGGCGCGATCATCAGCGTGCCCTGCACATAAGGCACGTCGCCGGGCTGCGTGCGCAGCGTTTCGCCGCCGGCAAATGTGATGCCGGCCTCGAGCTGGCCGGCGTCGCGGCCCATGATGGCGACGTCGCTGCCGTCGCCGCCGGCGAAGACATGCGTTGCGCCGGCTTTCCTCAGCCGCCCGATCAGCCCGATCTGGTTGTCGAGCTGCGGCCGGAATGTGTCGACGAACACCGGTTTCAGCGCCGCCTGCTCGGCTGCCGCCCGAAGCGTCTCGGCGATTTCGCGGCCGTAGATGGTGCCGTCGTCGACGATGGCGAACAGTTCGTTCTGCCATTGGCGGGTGAGGATGGAGGCGACTGCGTTGCGCTCGTCGTCGCCGCGCGGCCCGAGCCGAAAGATCGGCCAGCCGGTCTTGGCGCGCCGGTCGGTCAGGCTTTCGGTGCGCACGCCGACGGTGATGACCGGTATGTTGGCGTCCTTCAGGATCGGCAGTGCCGCCTCGATCGCCTCGGTGCAGAGGAAGCCGACGACCACGCCGACTTTCGCCGCAGCGAATTCCCTCGCTGCGGCAGCCCCACCATCGGCCGTGCAGGCGTCATCAACAACCTTGAGTTGAGCACCGTTCGCCTCTGCCGCCAGGCCAGCGCCCGCCTCGATCTGCTTGCCGAGGATCGCCGACGGCCCGGACAGTGGTGCTGCGACGCCGACCAGCAGCGCCTCAGCGTTCGCATCACCGGCGAGAGACAGCCAGGCCAGCACCGCTATTGTCGTTGTCCTGGGTCGCATGCGAGCGAAAGAATTCCTCTGCGCCGGTCGCGTGTTTGCCGGGGCCACTTCCTGCCAAGACCTAAAGGCTGGTCAGCTTTCACGCAACACGCGAAATTCAAGATGCATGTCAACCACTTCGCTTGTGGCATGCAATATGCCGCCATATATAACGGTTCGGTTCACCTCGCTTCAAACCAATGGAAATCGCCGGTGCTGAAGAAGAACGACATAGGGCCGCAGGCCTATCGCGACGCGATGAGCCATTTTGCCGGCCACGTCCATGTGGTTACCACCGACGGTCCCGCCGGCCGGCGCGGTGCGACTGTCATTGCAGCCTGTTCGGTCTCGGACACGCCGCCGACCATCCTGGTCTGCCTCAATTGCGAAAATCCCAAGAATGAGCCGTTCGTGAAGAATGGCAGGTTCGCCTTGAACACGCTGGCTTCGGACCAGGAGGCGCTGTCGGTCGGCTTTTCCGGCCTCACAGGTCTGCCCGTCGAGGAACGTTTCGCGTTGGGCGATTGGGACGTGATCTCGACCGGTGCGCCGACGCTGAAGGGCGCGCTCGCCGTGTTCGA
The DNA here is from genome assembly GCF_024707545.1 of Mesorhizobium onobrychidis. Classification (NCBI taxonomy): domain Bacteria; kingdom Pseudomonadati; phylum Pseudomonadota; class Alphaproteobacteria; order Hyphomicrobiales; family Phyllobacteriaceae; genus Mesorhizobium; species Mesorhizobium onobrychidis. The sequence goes on along the minus strand of NZ_CP062229.1, from coordinate 4,725,764 downwards.
CTGCGAACTGATCGACACCAAGGATCTGGCCACCCACCGTGTGCTTTTTGGCAAGGTGACAGGCCTGCGCACCGGCGATAATTTGCGGCCGCTGATCTATCACGACCGCGGCTATCACGCTCTGTAGAGGCTCTGGATGGCTGCACCAACGGAGAGAGAATGACCGAGTTGAAACCGCGTCCCGCGCCGCGGACGATCGACGAGACGCTCGATCTGCTGACCGGTGCGGACTATATGGCGGATCGGTCACTGGCGACCGTGCTGTTCTTATCGCTGCGCATGAAGCGGCCGCTGTTCCTTGAGGGCGAGGCCGGCGTCGGCAAGACCGAGATCGCCAAGGTGCTGGCGCAAGCGCTCGGCCGCCGGCTGATCCGCCTGCAATGCTATGAAGGCCTCGACGTCTCGTCCGCCGTCTACGAGTGGAACTACGCCGCGCAGATGATCGAGATCCGCATGGAAGAGGCGGCCGGCAAGGTCGACCGCTCCGACATGGAGCGCAACGTCTTTTCCGAAAAATACCTGATCCGCCGCCCGGTGCTCGACGCACTGACCGGCAAGGCGGGCGCCGCCCCGGTCTTTCTGATCGACGAGCTCGACCGCACCGACGAGGCCTTCGAGGCATTCCTGCTCGAAATTCTCTCCGACTTCCAGGTGACGGTGCCCGAACTCGGCACGATCAAGGCGCAGGAACCGCCGATCGTCATCATCACCACCAACCGCACCCGCGAGATCCATGACGCCCTGAAGCGCCGCTGCCTCTATCACTGGGTCGACTACCCGAATGCCGAGCGCGAGCTGGAGATCGTGCGCAGAAAAGTACCGCAGGCCAACAGCCGGCTGTCGGCAGAGGTGGTTTCGTTCATCCAGAAGCTGCGCCAGATCGAGCTGTTCAAGGTGCCGGGGGTTGCCGAGACCATCGACTGGGCCGGCGCGCTGACCGAACTCGACAAGGTGGCGCTCGATCCGGAAACCGTTTCCGACACGATCGGCGTGCTGTTGAAATACCAGGACGACATTGCCCGTATAGAACATGGCGAAGGCCGGCGCATCCTCAACGAGGTGAAGGCCGAGCTTTCGGCGGCGGAGTAGGCGATGGCAACGCCGCGTCCCGAACCGAAAGAGGCCACGCCCGATGGGAGGATCGCCGATAACATCGTCTATTTCGCCCGCACCCTACGCAAGGCCGGCATGCGGGTCGGCCCGGCCTCGGTCAAGGATGCGATCGAGGCGGTGCTGGCCGCCGGTATCGGCTCTCGCGACGATTTCTACTGGACGCTGCACGCCGTACTGGTGTCGCGGCACGAGGATCACCCTACCTTCGACGAGACTTTCCGGCTGTTCTGGAAATCGCACGAGCTGATCGAAAAGATGCTGGCGATGTTTTCGCCGGTGGCGCCGAACAGTCGTGAGAAGCAAAAGCCGCGCGCTGCGGAAAACCGCGTCAGCCAGGCAATGTTCGAGGGCCACCAGAAGAACCAGCCGGTGCAGGAAATCCCCGAGATCGAGGTCGACGCTCGCTTCACGTTTTCCGGGAACGAGGTGCTGAGGGGCAAGGATTTTGCCCAGATGAACGCCGCCGAGATGACTGACGCCAAGAAGGCGATCGCCGAGTTGCGGCTGCCCTTCGACATGGTCAGGACACGGCGTTTCAAATCCAACGCGCATGGCCGACGTATCGATCCGCGCGCCATGATGCGCTCGGCCGCGCGGACAGGCGGCGAACTGATCCTGCCGAAATTCCGGTCGCCGCGCGAGGTTCACCCGCCGCTGGTCGTGCTTGCCGATATTTCCGGTTCGATGAGCCAGTACACGCGCATTTTCCTGCATTTCCTGCATGCGCTGACGGAAAAGCGCCGGCGCGTGCACGCCTTCGTCTTCGGCACCAGGCTGACAAATCTGACGCGGCAGATGCGCCATCGCGATCCTGACGCGGCACTCGCCGATTGTTCGGCGGCGGTGAAGGACTGGTCGGGCGGCACCCGCATCGGCGACACGCTGGCCGAATTCAACCGGCTGTGGTCGCGGCGTGTGCTGGGGCAGGGCGCGGTGGTGCTGCTGATCACCGACGGGCTGGAGCGTGACGACGTTGCCGGCCTGTCGGAGGAAATGGAGCGCCTGCACAAATCCAGCCGGAGGCTGATCTGGCTGAACCCGCTGCTGCGCTTCGACGGCTTCGAGGCGCGCGCCCGCGGCGTCAAGGCGATGCTGCCGCATGTTGACGAATTCCGCTCGGTGCACAATCTCGATGCGCTCGCCGATCTGTGCGCGTCGCTGGACAAGAATTCGGCGCGCTCCGTCGACCCACGCAGATGGATTGAGGGTGGCGCGCGAGACGCAGCATAGCCATATGTTTTCTCCGGGAGAAACGGTGATGGAAAACAGCATTTATCTCGATGAGGCCCGCGATCCGCTGATCATCGCCGAAGGCTGGATGAAAGACGGCAAGGATGTCGCCATTGCTACCGTGGTCGAGACCTGGGGCTCGGCGCCGCGCCCAGTCGGCAGCCACCTTGTCATCGACGCGGAAGGCAATTTCCACGGCTCCGTCTCGGGTGGCTGCGTCGAAGGCGCGGTGGTCACCGAGGCAGTCGATGTTATCGACAGCGGCAAAGCAAAGATGCTGGAATTCGGCGTCGCCGACGAGACCGCGTGGCAGGTCGGACTGTCCTGCGGCGGCCGCATCAAAGTCTATGTCGAGCGCTTAGGTTAGGCCAGGCACGATGGATCCCTACGCGCTGAAGACGCTGAACGCCGAACGCCGCGCCCGCCGCGCGGCGATCCTGGTGACCGATCTCGGCGACGGCCGCGACCGCATCGTGCGCGAGGGCGACCAGGTCGCCGGCGAATTGGGTGCTGCGATCGCCAAGGCGTTTCGGTTAGGTAATTCCGGGTCGGTCGAGGCTGAAGGGCGAACCTTTTTCCTCAACGCTTATCTGCCGCAGCCGCGCTTGGTGGTGATCGGCGCCGTCCATATCAGCCAGGCACTGGCGCCGATGGCCAAGATCGCCGGCTATCCCGTGGAGATCGTCGATCCGCGCGCGGCGTTCGCCACATCAGACCGCTTTCCCGATGTCGCACTGCATGCCGAATGGCCGGAGGATGCCCTGAAACGCCAGCCGCTCGACAGCTATACGGCGTTGGCAGCCGTCACTCATGATCCGAAGATCGATGACTTCGCGCTGAAGGCGGCGCTCGACGCCAACTGCTTCTATGTCGGGGCGCTTGGCAGCCGCAAGACCCATGCTAAGCGCGTCGAGCGCCTGCTGGCATTGGGCGCGACCGCCGACCAGATCGCCCGCATCCACGCGCCGATCGGCCTCGATATCGGCGCCGCGAGCCCGGCCGAGATCGCGGTAGCGGTGCTGGCGCAGGCAATTCAGGCCTTTCGCTCGCGTGGCCTGGAATCCAAAGGCGCGGCGGCGTGAAATTCGGCCTCATCCCGATCAACACGGCCGAAGGCGCGGTGCTGGCGCATGCCACCACGGCCGGAGAACGGCGCTTCCGCAAGGCGCATCGGCTGAACGCCGACGATGTGGCTTTGCTCAAGGCCGCGGGGATTTCGGAGGTTGTCGCGGCTGTTCTTGCTCCCGACGATTTGAGCGAGGACGCTGCCGCCGAAAAGATCGCGGAGAGCATGATTCATCGCAACATCGAGGCCAAGTCCGCTGCGACCGGCCGGGTTAATCTCCACGCTCAGGCGGCCGGCATCTTCACCGTCGATGCGGCGATGATCGACGCCATCAACGCCGTTGATCCGACGATCACCATCGCCACCTTGGCGCAGCACGCGCCGGTTGAAAAGGGCCAGATGGTTGCAACGGTGAAGATCATTCCCTTCGCGGTCAGCTCCATGCTGGTCGATTCGGTGGCGAGGATCTGCGCCGGCGGCGAGATCTTTGCCGTCAATGTCTATCAGCCGGTGCGTGTCGGCGTCATCCAGACGGTTCTGCCCGGCATCAAGCAGAGCGTGCTCGACAAGACGTTGCGTGTCACCGAAGCCCGCTTGGCGCGCTCGGGCGGCCGGCTGACGGCGGAGCGCCGCACGCCGCACGAAGTTGGCACCGTTGCGGAGGCTGCGGCCTCGCTGGCGCGCGATAACGACATGGTGGTGATCTTCGGCGCCTCGGCGATGAGCGATTTTGGCGACGTCGTCCCGGCGGCGATCGAGAAGGCCGGCGGCATCGTCATCCGCGCCGGCATGCCTGTCGATCCCGGCAATCTGTTGGTGCTCGGCAAGCTTGGCGGCAAGCGCGTCATCGGCGCACCGGGCTGCGCCCGCAGCCCCAAGGAGAACGGCTTCGACTGGGTTCTTGACCGGTTGATCGCCGGCCTCGACGTGACGGCCAAGGATATCGCCGGCATGGGTGTCGGCGGTCTGTTGATGGAAATCCCGACGCGGCCACAGCCGCGCGAGCCGCTGCCGGCCAGAGCCGAGTTGAAGGTCGATGTCGTGCTGCTGGCCGCCGGCCGCTCCAGCCGCATGGGCGGCCCGAACAAGCTGCTGGCGCTGTTCGACGGCAAGCCGCTGGTCCGCCGCACCGCCGAGCGCGCGCTCGGCTCGAAAGCCTCTGATACAATCGTCGTCACCGGCCATCAGCGCGAGCGTGTACGCGCGGCGTTGTCTGGTCTGGAGGTCACCTTCGCCGACAATCCGGATTTCGCTGACGGCCTGTCTTCGTCGCTGAAGGCCGGCATCGCGAAAGTTGCCGGCGACGCTGCCGGTGCCATGATCGTGCTTGGCGACATGCCTGGCGTCGCGTCAGCCGATCTCGACAGGCTGATCGATGCATTCCGCAAGTCCGAGGGCCGATCGGTCGTGCGCGCCTCGCATGAGGGAAGGCGCGGCAATCCGGTCCTGTTGCCGCGTTCACTGTTCGCGGCGATCGCTCATCTCGAAGGCGATACCGGCGCGCGCCATCTGGTCGAGGCCGAGGGGCTCGATGTCGTCGATGTCGAGATCGGCAAGGCAGCGTCGATCGATGTCGACACCCGCGAGGCGCTCGAAGGCGCCGGCGGCGTGCTGCAGGATTGACAAACCGAGGCCGAAAAACCATGCCTTTGGCATGGCTCTCCGTTTACCCCTTCTGACCTCGATTTTTCTTTTGTTTTCGGGTTTGGCGCATGGTCAGACGCTAAAGCCATTCAAGGATGATCTGTTCGCCTATCAGGCCACGCTCTCATCCGAGAACAATGGCGCCTATACGGTCATCGATTATCGTGAACTGCGCGATATCAACGCCCGCGACGAAGTGCCGGAACGCCGCGCACACGCGCAGTATGTCGACACCGGCGTGCGAAAAAAGCAGCAGGATCTGTCGCTGAAGACCGATGCCGGCAAGATCCGCCACGTCGCCGTCGGCCGCACGCAAGGCGCCGGCATTATCGTGCTCTACCTGCACGGGCAGGGCGGCAGCCGCAAGCAGGGCGTCGACGACTTCACCTTTGGCGGCAATTTCAACCGCGTCAAGAACCTGATGGCCGGCAATGGCGGCCTCTATCTGTCGCCTGATTTCTCCGATTTCGGCGACACCGGCGCGGCGCAAATCGCCGCGCTGATCGGCCACTATGCCGAACGGTCGCCGGGCGCGAAGATCTTCGTTGCCTGCGGCTCGATGGGCGGCGCACTGTGTTGGAAGCTTGCCGCCCGCAAGGATTTGGGCGACCGCATCGACGGGCTGCTGCTGCTCGGCTCGCTTTGGGATGAGAGTTTCTTCTCCAGCCCGGCCTTCAAGCGCCGTGTCCCGGTCTTCTTTGGCCAGGGCAGCAGGGATCCGGTGTTTCCGGTCGAGAAACAGGAAGCCTTCTTCCGTTCGATCCTGGCCAAATCGAAAACCTATCCGGCCCGCTTTGTCCGTTTCGAGACGGGCACGCATGGCACGCCGATCCGCATGACCGACTGGCGCGGCACGCTCAACTGGATGCTGTCGAAGGCCCCTTAAGGCGCGGTGTTGTAGTCCACCACCGTCTGCGGGTTGATCTCGCCGTCATAGGAGGCGTCGACATCATACTGCACCAGCGAGAAATTGCCGTTGCGAAACAGATAGGTGCCAGCTGACGAGGCATCGCCGACGCCGCGCCACTTGTTGAGCGACGAGATCGTCTTGGTGGCGTCGTCATATTCGGAATTGACCAACTGGTCGTCTGTCTCGAAGCCGACGACGTTGATCGCCTCGACCTTGCCTTCGCTATTGTTGTTCTCATAGTGGATATCGAGTTCCGGCGAGGCGAACTGCAGCTGCCGGACACCGGATACGTCGTCGTAGACATAGTAGACGGCACTCTCATTGTAGGCAGCCATCGAGCAGAAGAAGCGGAACAGCCGCGTCTCGCGTTCGGGCTCATCGGTCTCGGCGCCCGCATCCTTGTAGCGGAGGGAGTAGGCGTCCGGCTCTGCCAAAGGCTCGCCGCCGGGCATTTCCTTGTCGCACTGGTCGCCATAAGTGGCCGCAAACGCCTTCTTGGCCTGCTCCAGCGCCGCATCCTTCTTCGGCGGCGGCGGTCCGTCGCCGCAGCTTTCCGGCACAGCGTCCTCGAAATCGGCCTTGGACGGTTTCAAAGCGCCCTTGTCGATGAAGATCGGGCGGAATAGCGGTTCCTGGATCTGGGCATTGACCTGGCGCAACGTATAGCAACCGGCAAAGACATTTTCGCTGCCGTCCTTGGCTGTCGCCCGGATGGCAACCGGAACATTGTAATAGATGCTGCCGGCCGCACCGTCGTCCGACACGCCGCCGGTTTTGACATCGACCCTTTCGGTGCCGTCATAGCCCTTGACGAACGCATCGAAATCCTTGGCCGGCTTGGTGTCGCCGAAATAGTCCCAGGCGCGCGCGAATTCTTGCCGGTTGATGGCGCTGTAGAGCGAACGGATGACCGCCTCGGCGTCCGACCTGTCGTCGACATAGGGCGCTTCGGCGGCGAGCACTGGCTGGCCTGTCACGGCAAGGGAGAAAAAAGCGGTCGCTGCAAAAAGGGCGCTTCTCATCGGGAATCTCCACCAGATGGGAAATCCTATCATACCGATTGCGGCGACGTGGTGACGCTTGAAGATTCGCCCGCGGAGGCGCTAGGTCCGCGTCGGCGTTCCCGCAGGATAGGAGACTCACGTGACCATATCGATGTACGAAGCGTCCGTGCCGGTGTTTTCGGCCAGGTTGAAGGCGCTATCCAACGTGCTTTCGACAGCCGAGCAGAATGCGCTCGACCGCAAGATCGACCCGCAGGTGTTTTTGACGTCGAGGCTGGCGCCGGACATGTACGCGTTGACGAGGCAGGTGCAGATTGCCACCGACCACGCCAAGGGCGCGCCGTCGCGGCTGGCCGGCCGCGAGGTGCCGAAGTACGAAGACAACGAGGCGAGCTTTGCCGATCTCCAGGCGCGCCTCGCCAAGACCGTCGACCATCTGGCGACGTTCTCGGCTGGCGATATGGACGGCTCCGACGACAGAATGATCGAGCTGAAACTTGGCCAGCGCGAATTCTCGATGGCCGGCATGCAGTATCTGCTGCATCTCGCCATGCCCAATTTCTACTTCCACGTGACCACCGCCTACGACATCCTGCGCCACAATGGCGTGCCGCTGAGCAAGGCGATTTTCATAGGATCGCGTTGAAGAATTGGCGAGGCGATATCCCGGTCGAGCCGGGATATCGTACGAGCTGACTAGCGTGAGGACATTTCGCGGGCGACGCGCGGGAAGTCGGCTGGTTTGATGCCGATGTCGGCACGGTCGGCATTGCTCATTGAATGAAGCAGCGCCAGAGCCGCGCGGTAGCGCAGATGTTCCTGCGGACGCGGACGAGCGAACATTTCAGTGAGGAAACCCATGATTCAAGCCCCTGGTTGGTCCTCCCCGACTCGCAATATAGGCAAATCATGACAATTGTGCAGTGCAGCATTTGCATGGCAGCCATGCTGCGCAGGCTTTTTTGATCGCAATCGACCTGACCCGTGAAACTTCCGGCGCGGGCTGACCGTATAGCTGAATGCCGGCACAGGGCCGGTTTTTCCTCGCCATTCCTGGCGAAATTTCCGGACTGCATGAAAATGCAGTCCGGCTTTTTGTTGGCTGCCGCGTAGCCCTTGGCTGGATTTCATGGAAAAGTCGCAGGCGATTGGCGGCGGGCTTGGAGACAGCCCGCGCATTCCTGTATGCTGTGGCTTCCTTCCCGCGCAGCCGCGCAAAAAATTCCCGCCGGAGAAAGTTCCATGCACAAACGCCGCCTCGGTCGGACCGATCTTCTTGTTTCCCAGATCTGCTTGGGATCGATGACCTGGGGCCAGCAGAACACCGAAGCGGACGGCCACGCCCAGATGGATCTGGCCTTTTCGCGCGGCGTCAACTTCATCGACACTGCCGAGCTTTACCCGATCCCACCCAAGGCGGAGACGCAAGGCTGGACCGAGAAGATCATCGGCAGCTGGATGAAAGCGAAGCGCAACCGCGATCAAGTGATCCTCGCCTCGAAGGTGGTTGGCCGCACCGCCAACACATGGTTCCGCGGCGGGCGCCCGTCGAAGCTGGTGCGCGCCGACATCTTCGATGCCGTCGAAAAATCGCTGATCAGGCTCAACACCGATTATCTCGATCTCTATCAGATCCATTGGCCGGAGCGCGCGGTGCCGTGGGGTGCCAACCCGAACCGCGTCGGCGCCGTCGCGCTACGAGCCGATTCCGTCGGCGCACCGGCCGAAGAGACGCCGATCACCGAGACGCTCGCCGTCTTCGACGAATTAGTGAAGGCTGGAAAAATCCGCCATTTCGGCCTGTCGAACGAGAGCTCCTGGGGCGTCATGCGATTCATCGCCGAATCCGACAAGGGCCTCGGTCCGCGCCTGGTGTCGCTGCAGAACGCCTATAATTTCGTCAACCGCACGTTCGAGGTGAATCTCGCTGAGGTCTGCGAGCGCGAACAGGTTTCCCTGCTCGCCTATTCGCCGCTGGGACAAGGTTACCTGACCGGCAAATACGATCATGGCTCGCGGCCGCAGGGCTCGCGTTCTCAGCTTTTCAACCGGGGCCAGCGCTACGAGACGCCCAATGCCGCCGAAGCGCAGCTCGAGTACAACAAGCTGGCGCGCTCTTTCGGCATGGAGCCGGCATTGTTTGCCAACGCCTATGTCACGAGCCGGCCCTTTGTCACCTCGAGCATCATCGGCGCGACGACCATTTCGCAGCTCGAAATGGCGCTGTCTTCCGCCGACGTCGTCTGGAGCGAGGACATGCAGAAGGCGGTCGATGCAATCCACCAGCGTGTCGGCAATCCGTGCCCGTGAGCAACACGGCCGAGAGCGAAGTTATCAAATGATTACAAGGGGAAGGGGGCAGAAGTGAATTTTCCGATCGACGCCGTGCGCGAGAAATTTCCGGCGCTTTCGCTGACCGACAAGGGCCGTCGCCGCATCTATCTCGACAACCCTGCCGGCACGCAGGTGCCGCAAGCGGTCGCCGACGCGGTATCGCGCTGCCTGCTGACCACCAATGCCAATCTCGGCGGTTTTTTCGAAACCACGATCGCGGCGCAACAAATCGTCGACGACGCCCATGCGGCGATGGCCGATTTCCTGGGTGCTGCAAGCCCGCAGGAAATCATCATCGGCGCCAACATGACGACGTTGACCTACCACATGTCGCGCACGCTCGGCTGCACGATGAAACCGGGCGACGAGATCATCCTCACCCGCATGGATCACGAAGGCAACGTGTCGCCCTGGCTGCAACTGGCCGAAGACCTTGGCCTCGTCGTGCGCTGGCTGCCTTTCGACCAGCAGAGCTGGCAGATCGAGGAGGCGGCGCTTGCTACACTGCTCACCGACAGGACGCGGCTCGTGGCCTTGAACTACGCCAGCAATCTGACCGGCTCGATCAACCGGGTGAAGGCGCTGACCCGCATCGCCAAGCAGGCCGGCGCGCTGGTCTATGTGGACGCCGTGCAGTTCGCGCCGCACGGCCTGATCGACGTCAGGGACATCGGCTGCGATTTCCTGATCTGCTCGGCCTATAAATTCTTCGGCCCGCATATGGGCATCCTATGGGGCAGGCTGGATGTCATCGATGCTCTGAAACCGCACAAGTGCCGCTGTTCGTCCGACGCTCTGCCGGAGCGGTTCGAGCTCGGCACGCCGCAGATCGAGCTGCTGGCCGGGCTGACGGCCGCCGTTGGCCATTTCGAGGGACTGGGCAAGGCAGCCGGCGAGAGAGGATCGCGGCGGCAGAAGATCGCCAAGGCGTTCGAAGTATCAACCGCTTACGAAAACCCGTTGGCGCAAAGGTTGATCGACTGCCTGTCGGATATTTCCGGCCTGATCATTCACGGCATCACCGATCCGGCGCTTGTCGGGGAGCGCGTGCCGACGGTCTCGTTCACGGTCGACGGCATCGTGCCTGAGACAATTGTGCGGCAGATGAATGCGGAAAACATCTTCCTGTGGTCCGGCCACAACTATGCCTGGGAGATCGTCCACCAACTCGGCATTCCAGCCGAGCATGGCGTCGTGCGCATCGGTATCGCCCATTACAACACGGCGGCCGAGATCGACGAGACGCTGGAGAGCGTGCGCCGTGTCATCGCCATGCTGCGACAGGAGCGGTTCTGACGCAGCATCCGGCTGATATCACCGCTTCTTGCCGCCGAATCCGGTGAGGAAGGCAGTAAGATTGTCGCCGAGCTCGTCGCAGAGATAGCCGCCCTCCTGCACGATGACCATCGGCAGGTCGAGGCCGGCGATAGCCTCGCCGATGCGCGAGAATCCCGGTGTCGTCACCGACAGCCCGCCGAACGGATCGCCCTCGAAGGCGTCGAGGCCGAGCGCCACGACAAGCGCTTCGGGCGCAAAGGCGCGGATGCGCTGGAAAGCCACGTCGAGTGCTTCGAGGAACGCGGCATCGCCGGATTTGCGCGCCAGCGGCAGGTTGAGATTGTAGCCGAGACCGGGCCTTTCGCCGCGCTCGTCGGCATGACCCCAGAAGAACGGATAGAAGCGCACCGGATCGGCATGCAACGAGACGGTGAGCACGTCCGGCCGCGCATAGAAAATGCCTTGCGTGCCGTTGCCGTGATGCAGGTCGACATCGAGGATCGCCACCCGCGCTGCATTCTTGCGTAGTGCCTGTGCCGCGATCGCCGAATTGTTGATGAAGCAGAAGCCGCCGGCGACATCGGCAAAGGCGTGGTGGCCGGGCGGACGGCACAGCGCATAGGCAGCCGGCGCACCCGCCATCACCGCCTCGGCGGCTTCAACCGCGCTCCAGGCGCTCCACAGCGCGCTATGCCATGTCTCGCCGGAGATCGGGCAAGCGGTGTCGGCCATGTGGTAGCCGGCCTGGCCGACCGCCGAGGCCGGATAGGAGCCGTCCCGCGCTATCGGGTGGATGTTGGGAATCACTTCCGCCGAAGCGCCCTCGATGCGCTGCCAGCGCGCGAATATGTGTTCGAGAAAATCGAGGTATTCGGGCGTATGCACCGCCGCAACCGGACCAAGCCCGTGATCTCTCGGCCGTTCGATCGTGCAGCCGGCGGCCTTTGCGCCGGCGAGCAGCCGTTCGACCCGTTCCGGTTTTTCCGGATTGGGCTTTTGGGCACCGCTGGAGAGGAACGCCTTGGGATCATGGCGCTTCTGTTCTTCGGCATAGAAGGCTTTCATTATTTCCCCTCATCCTCTGGCGCGTCGGCGAAAGCGACGAAGGCGTCGCCGACGATCTTCTGCACCTGCTCGTAGCTCGACCAGGCAATGCCCAGTCTTTCGTAAAAGGCCCTAGCGGTTTCATTGTCGGTATCGACGGACAGTCTGAGGTAGACGCCGCCATCTTTCCGGCATTCTCGCGCGACACGCCGCAGCAGGCGTTCGCCGATCTTGCGGCCGCGAAACCGGTCTTCGACAAAGAGGTCCTGCACATAGACGCCAGGCCGCCCCATCCAGGTCGAGAAGATCGGGAAATGGAGGCAGAGGCCGGCGAACTCGCCGCCGACTTCGGCGATCAGGGTCGAGAAAGAAGGTTTTTCGCCAAAGCCGTAGGTGCGGAGGTCGTCGGCCGTCGAGGTGATTTCCTCGGGCGCGCCGATATGAGCGCCAAGCCGCAGGATCGCGGCATGGATGGTTTCGACGTCCTCGACAGTTCCGGGCCGGACGAGAATGTCGTTGCGTGCTGGATTGGTCACTTTGCAAGCATCTCAGGCCATCTCAGAACGCTACCCTATCACCGCCCTTGAGTGCCAGCATCTCGCGCGCCTCAGCGGGCGTGGCGACGTCAAGCGACAGCCCGTCGAGCACGCTGCGGATACGGCGAACCTGGTCGGCATTGGACTTTGCCAGCTGGGGCCCGTCATAGAGGCTATCCTCCAACCCGACGCGGACATTGCCGCCCATCGCCGCCGCAATCGAGATCATCGGCATCTGGTGGCGCCCGGCGGCCAGCACCGAAAACTGATAGCTGTCGCCGAATAATTTGTCGGCGATGCGCTTCATATGCACCAGATTGTCGGGATCGGCGCCGATACCGCCCAGTATGCCGAACACGAACTGGATGAACAGAGGTCCCGAAACCACCCCTCGGTCGCGAAAATGCGCCAGCGAATAGAGGTGGCCGACATCGTAGCATTCGAATTCGAAGCGTGTGCCGCAGCCCTTTCCAAGTCTTTCGAGCACGGTCTCCATGTCGGCAAAGGTGTTCTTGAAGATCGTGTCGCGGGTTGCCTCCAGCAACTTGGGCTCCCACTCGTGCTGCCATTGCCTTGGCCGGTCGAGCATCGGGAACAGCGCGAAATTCATCGAGCCCATGTTGAGCGAGCACATTTCGGGCTCGGCCCTGAGCGGTGCGGCCAGGCGCTGGTCGAGCGTCATCAGCGAGGAGCCGCCGGTGGTGATGTTGATCACCGCATCGGTCGCCTGCTTGATGCGCGGCAGGAACTGCATGAACGCATCAGGATCGGCGGTCGGCCGCCCATCCTTCGGGTCGCGGGCGTGAAGATGCAGGATCGAAGCGCCGGCTTCCGCCGCGGCGATCGCCTCTGCGGCGATCTGGCCCGGCGTCACCGGCAGATGCGGCGACATCGACGGCGTGTGCACCGACCCGGTGACGGCGCAGGTGATGATGACTTTTCGCGGCGCCATTTTCAGTCTTCGACCGGCAGGTCGAGCTCGCCGGCCAGCACCTGCAGCGAATCGCCGATGATGGCGACGATCTCGCCGACCTGTTCCTTGGTGACGATCATCGGCGGCGCCACCATGAAATTGTCGCCGTCGATGCCGCCCTTGACTTTGCGGCCATAGATTATCAGGCCGCGCTCATAGGCGAGGTCGAGCAGGCGCTGGGTGGCCTTCTTCGCCGGTGCGATCGGCCTCAGCGTATCGGGGTCGGCGACCATCTCGGCGCCGGTGAGCAGGCCCTTGCCGCGCACGTCGGCGATGAACGGAAACCGCTTGGCCAATCCTTTCAGCTCGGCCATCAAAAGGTCGCCCATGTCAGCCGCATTGGCGATCAGGCCGAGGCGGTCCATTTCGCCAAGCACGGCGAGCCCGGCGGCGCAGGCGAGCGGATTGCCGGCATAGGTGTGGCCGTGCTGGAAGCCGCCGGAGGCGAGCAGCGGCTGTACCAGCCGCATCGGCGCCGCCAGCGCACCGAGCGGCGCATAGCCCGAGCCCAGTCCCTTCGACAGCGCGACGATATCAGGCTTGCAGTTCCAATGGTCGCCACCGAGGAACTTTCCGGTGCGGCCCGCACCGCTCATCACTTCGTCATGGATGAGCAGGATGCCGTAGCGATCGCAGATTTCGCGGATGCGCGGATAGTAGCTGTCCGGCGCCACCAGCGCCGCTGTGGCAGCGCCGCCGACCGGCTCCATGATGAAGGCGAGGACGCTTTCCGGTCCCTCGGCGAGGATTTTCTCCTCCAGCATGTCGGCGTAGCGAATGCCGCGCTGTTCCATCGAGAGATTGTCACGGTCGCGCCAGGCGGCCGGCGCCGGCACGGTCGGCATGACCTGCATCATCGGCGCAAAAGTTTCGGCCAGCGCATCGTCGCCGGTGACGGACAGCGAACCAAGCGTGCCGCCATGATAGGAGGGAAAGCGGGTGATCACCTTCCAGCGCCTGGGCTGGCCTGTCGCCACTGCCCACTGCCTGGCAAGCTTGATGCAGGATTCAGTCGCTTCCGAGCCGCCCGAAACGAAAAAGATGCGGTCCATGCCTTCGGGCAGCTTTCCGGCCAGCTCCCGCGCCAACTCCTCGGCCGGCTCGTTCTCGAAATGCAGCCGATAGGCGAAGGTGGCGCGGTCCATCTGCCGCTTCATCGCATCCAGCACGTTGCGGTTGGAATGACCGATATTGGCGACCATCGGTCCGCTCGATCCGTCGATGAAGCGGCGGCCATCCTGCGTCCAGATGTAGATGCCTTCGGCGCGATCGACCAGCGGCCGGCGCAGACTGGACAGATAGAACAGATGCGATGGCGGGCGCGTCTCGGCGTCCGGGGCAGGGGTTTGGGACTTCAGCATGTCAGGACTTTCCGAGGTAGCGGCCGAGAACATTTTTGGTGACAAGTTCGACCATCGCGTCCTGCCTTAGCAGGCCGGCGACCCATTCGCAGCTTCCGGCGTGGAACACCTCGCCCTTGCCGCGCGGGAAATTGACGATCATTCCGTTGCCGCGCTTGACCTTGTCGAGATTGGCGTCGCTCGCCTCGCCGAACAGCGTTTCGGCGGTGAAGCGTCCGTCCTCGTCGCCGAGAAACTGGTCTTCGAACGCGATGTCGGCGCTCTCCTCGATTTGCGCAGCCATGCCGACCGCGAGAATTTCCAGGCCATCCGGCGCGCCGCTGTCGGGCGTCGGGTAGGGCAGGCCGCCGTGGATCTCGTGGTCCAGCCCGTCGACCTCATAGCCATAGACATGGCTGTCGGCGCCGAGCAGGTCGCCGTAATAGATGCCTGTGCCGGCGAACGCCCAATGGTCAGGCCGGTAGACCGGAAAGCCGCGCACGCCGCGCGGCGCGCAACCGCCCCAGCCGGCATAGAGGCCCCTGGTCGCATTGAGCCCGAAGGTCGTCGCACCCGGCCGGCCGATTTCCGGCGCTTCCCAAGAATTCGTGGCGCGGGTCACGTCGCCGCCCCGATAGGCCGGATCCTCGGCGCGGGCGCGGTATTTGTAGCAGATCTGGCGGCGGCCCTCGTCCTCCAGCCTGGTCTGCCACATGAAATTGCCGGCGAAGCGCGCCGCATGGCCGCCGCGTTCGACATAGGCATCGACAGCGTCGCGCATCTCCCAGGTCCAATATTCGTCATGGCCGACGAAGACGACGCAGTCATAGCCGTCGAGGATTTCGGGCGAGAAATGCAATTCGTGCTGGCTGGCAAGGTCGACAGCATAGCCGGCGCGTTCGGCAAAACGAAAAAAGTGGCTGTCATAGCTTGCCCAGCCGGACGAGGCGTATTTCTTCGAATGGCCGGTGGCGAAAGCCCATTCCATATGCGGATAGCGCGGCGCGGTCTTCGGCGGCACGGCGACCTCGAGCGGCACGCGCGGCGCCTCTTTCGGCAGAACAACAAAGCCGCGGCACCATGGCCGCTGCCTCGACACCATTGGGGCATACTGGTCGCGGTTCGGGCCGGTGATGCCTTCGTAATGATTGGAGCCGCCCCAAGTGTTGTAGGCAAGCCAGGTGCCGGTGGCGGCAACCTGCAGCACACGACCCCGTTTCTTGCCGGGCTGCGGGCTAACGATGAAAAGGTGGTGGCAGCGGATCGGCTTGCCGTCGCGGCCGTCCGCCGTCAGCGTGACGCGGTAGGCTCCGGACGGCCATTCGTCATTGACACGGAACTCAAACGACGCGTCCCAGCCGCAGCCCAAGACCGAACATTGATCGGGCGTATCCTGCCAGCGCGCCGCGATCCCGGCCGTCTCGAACATTTTCGTTTCGGTCCCGCCGTCGCGGACGATCGCCACGCTGAAGCTGGAGGCTGTCGAGCTGACATGCAGCACAACTGTCTCGCCCCGGCGGTATGAAAAACGGTCGCTGTAGCACCAGATCTCGCCGCGTTCGCCATCCATGCCCGGCCACTCCCAGTAGTGGCCGCGCACCGCTTGCCGGCGCTGGTGGGGCGTCAGTCCGAAATCGGGGAATTCGGTAGGAAGCTGGGTCATGAACGCCTGTGGAGGGTCGAACGCGTCATTTCGACCATCTGCCGGCCAAGCGTCAATTGGAAACGATCGGGCCAGCGATAGCTGACAGCCGGCCTTGGCCTTGCCTGCCAAACCGACTATCTCACAAAGGGTGGCCTTTTTCGCCACGGGAGCCGACATGCTGAGAGTGCAAAAGGTCAAGGTGGACGACATCTACGTGCCGACCGCGCGCAGGAAGACGCTGCATCCCGAGACCGTCCGGCATCTGGCAGAGGACATTCTGGAAAACGGCATGAAGACGCCGATCCAGGTGCGCCATGACGGCAAGCGCCATATCCTGGTCGAAGGCCTGCACCGGCTGGAAGCGGCGAAGTGGCTCGGCGAGACCGAGATCGACGCCTATCTGGTGCAAGCCAAGCGCCACTAAGCTCTCATTCGGCGTCCGCCGGAATCGGCCAGGCGAAGTTTTTCGCGAGACCGTGTCGGGCTGCGCGTTGCCCACTCGTCCTTGAGACGGAAACCGGCATTCAAGCCAACTCTTTAGCAAGCAAGTGAGGGGACCATCATGACGACCAAGCTCGACATCGCCCCCAACTCCGACCGTGAACTGGTTCTTGCCCGCATCATCGATGCGCCGCGCGAGAACGTCTATCGCTGCTGGACCGAGCCGAAACTCGTAACGCAATGGTTCGCGCCAAAGCCCTGGACGACGCCGCGCGCCGAAATGGACGTGCGCACCGGCGGCTCCAGCCTGGTCGTCATGGCGGGACCCGACGGCAACGAATTCCCGAACCCCGGCATCTTCCTCGAAGTCGTGCCGGGCAGGAAGATCGTTCTCACCGACGCCTATACAAAGGCCTGGGAGCCGTCCGAAAAGCCGTTCATGACGGTTGTACTGACCTTCGAGGATGAGGGCGAGGGCAAGACCCGCTACATCGCTCGGGTTGCGCATTGGTCCGTCACCGATCGCGAAAAGCACGAGAAGATGGGCTTTCACGAGGGCTGGGGCCAGTGCGCCGACCAGCTCGAGGAACTAGCCAAGCGGCTTTGATACCAGCGGACGGGAGGAGACCGACATGTCCAGATCGATGTTTTTCGCCATCTTCGCCTCGGCTGCTGCGCTCTTCGCTGCGCCGGGCTCCACCAAAGCCGAGGAGGCAAAGCCCGCCATGATCACCGAAATGAAGGCGATGCCAGAGCCGGCGAAATCCGGCCTGCTGCCGATCAACGGCCTGAATTACTATTACGCCGTCTACGGCAACGGCGAGCCGCTGCTTCTGCTGCATGGTGGTCTCGGCACCACCGACATGTTCGCGCCGATCCTGCCTAAGCTTGCCGAGAACCGCACCGTCATCGGCGTCGACCTGCATGGTCACGGCCGCACCGCGCTCGGCGACCGGCCGCTCAGCCTGGAGGCGATGGGTGACGACATGGCGGCGATCGTCAAGGCGCTCGGCTACGAGCAGGTCGATGTCATGGGTTACTCGCTGGGCGGCGGCGTTGCCTTCCGCATGGCCGTCCAGCATCCCGAAACCGTGCGCCGGCTGGTCCTGGTCTCGACCGGCTATGCCTCGGACGGCTTCTATGCCGACATGCGCACCCAGCAGGCGCAGGTCGGCGCGGCGATGGCCGACATGATGAAGGACACGCCGATGTACAAGTCCTACGCGGCGGTCGCGCCGCATCCGCAGGACTTTCCGAAGCTGCTCGATCAACTGGGCGCCCATATGCGCAAGGACTATGATTATTCCGCCGACGTGGCGAAGCTGAAGATGCCGGTCATGCTGGTTTTTGGCGACAGCGACATGTACCGGCCCGAGCACGAGATCAAGTTCTATCAGATGCTCGGCGGCGGGTTGAAGGACGCCGGCTGGATGCGCGAGAACCTGTCGCAGAACCGTTTGGCCATCCTGCCGAACCGCACCCATTACGACGTGTTCTTCGCGCCGGAACTGGTGGCCGCCGCGCTGCCCTTTCTCAATGGCGAGACCAAGGTCAAGACCTGGGACGAGATCGTCAGCGAAACGAACTGACAGCCTGACAACTGCCTGCCGGCCGTCTCCCGCGAGATGGCCGGCGACGCTCGTTGCGCATCGCGCCTGATCGCACGTTCGGCCTGCCGCATCACGCCAACAGATGGCGCCATCAAAGATTTTCAATTGACGCTCCTATCCCGGCAGCTACCTTGCTGCCAATCTTCAGAAAGAGGGGCTCAGGCAATGGCGAAATATCAGGGCGGCTGCCTGTGCGGGGCGGTGCGCTACCGCACTGAGGCCGCGCCGATCAACGAGCGCGTCTGCCATTGCCGGCTTTGCCAGAAGGCGCTGGGCGCTGCCTTCAACGCCCGCGTGCTGTTCCGTATCGACGATGTGACCATCGACGGGCCGGTGGCGACGGTGAATTCCTCGCCCGATCTCAAGCGCGGCTTCTGCCCGGGCTGCGGCACGACGATGTTTTCCCGGCGCGACTCCGCCGGCATCATCGGCGTCACCTCAGGCTCGCTCGACGACCCTTCGATATTCAAGCCGCAGATGCATATGTGGACCGCCTCGAAGCAGCCCTGGGTGCAACTCGACGACGGCCTGCCGCAATATGAAGGCGCGCCACCGCCGAATTGAAGCGCAGCGCGTGCCCAATTTTTTCATCCGGGACACGAGATAGCCGGCAAAGCGTCATTGGCGAGCCATCATTGCCACCTATCTATTACGTGCGGGTCGGCAGTCGAGGAGGCGACGGATGAACGACAGAATCAACACCCTGGATGAGCTTTTGAGCGATCCGATGGTCAAGCTCGTGATGGAGCGTGACCGCGTGCAGCCGGCCGAGCTTCGCACGCTGCTTGAAGAAAAAGTTCGCCGGGCGGAGGACGATGTGCCGGTCGTCAATCGCCCGGTCGACGATCGACCCGTCGAGGATCGCTTTGTGCCGCCCGCTCACGTGGTAGCCAAGGCCTGCCACACGCTATGGCTGTGTGGCTAGCAGCGGTGCAGGGTCGGCGATCCTTCGTGCGCCCTCTGCCCCTGCCGGCGTTTTCAAGCTCTCGCCGCTACGGCGATCAAGCACGCCATGTATTCTGTTTGCCCAGTTCTCGTCCTAACAATTTGATTCAAACTTTGTTGGTAATTTCTCGTTAGTAATCTGGACTGGTTTGTCCGGCGGCGTTGTCTTGCCCTCGGTCTGTTGTGTTCTGCGTACAGGTCCAGATGCGGTTATCAGGCGTCGTCATCTTTGTGCTCGCGTCTCTGTGCCTTGCCGGCTGCACATCCACGTCCGGCGTCGACGCGTTGCAAGTGCCGTCCAGCGAGACGACCAGCTCGGTTGTGCGGCCGCCGGCGCCGGTAGCGTCCGTCGGTGCGGCCGATGCGGCGCCCGACTTCGCGCAGGAAGAGGCGGCGGAGCCGACTGTGGCGATGGCCACTCCAGAGCCTGTGGAAAGCATCGAACCACCCGCCGAGCCGATTGCCCTGGTGGCGCCGACGCGGCTGGCACGGACAGCACCGATGCTCGCCGAGCCGGTCCAGCGCTATCGTTTTCGTGACGCCAAGCCGATCAATTTCGGCAGGGCGTCGCCCAGACACCTCGCTGTTCACGGCGTCGACGTCTCGCGCTGGCAGGGCAACGTGAACTGGGACAAGCTGCGCGCGCAGGGCGCGAACTTTGCTTACATCAAGGCGACCGACGGCGGCGATCATCTCGACCCGATGTTCAGGAAGAACTGGCGCAATGCCCACGCCGCCGGCCTCAAGCGCGGCGCCTACCATTTCTTCTACTGGTGCCGCACGGCCGGCGAGCAGGCCGACTGGTTCATCCGCAACGTGCCGAGGGTCGAGGGCGCCTTGCCGCCGGTGATCGATGTCGAGTGGAACGGCGAATCCAGCTGCAAGCGGCGGCCGTCGCGGCAAAAGGTGCTGGAGAAGATGCAGGTGTTCATGGACAAGCTCGAGCGCCACTACGGCCAGCGGCCCATCATCTACACCGCGCCTGATTTCTACCGCGACAATCTGCGTGGCGCATTTCTGGACTATCCATTCTGGCTGCGCGCGGTGGCACAGCACCCGTCAAAGGTCTATCCCGGCCGCAAATGGGTGTTCTGGCAGTATTCCGGCTCCGGCCTGTCGCACGGGGTGAGGGGCCGCATCGACCTCAACGTGTTCCACGGCGACGAGAGAGCCTGGCGGAACTGGGTCGGCGGGCGGCAGATGGTGGCCGAGGCGGAGTAGGGCGTCCTTCCGGGGCTGGAGCTTCTTGCTGTTCGCGCCTGTGGGGCGCTGATCGCGGCCGCAAAAAGCCGCCATTTGCAGGCCAGTATGAGGTGAATATCGACGGACCCTGACCGCCTGTCGCGGAAGTGTCATCGATCCGTCATCGCTTTGAAATGTCGTTCCCGCAAATCAGGTGGATTCCATCGAACAGGAGACGCCACCCGTGCCCCGCCATTCCGCGCTTCTCGTCCTGACGGCAGCGCTTGCTGCCTCCGTTTCGCTGCCGGCCCATGCCGACATGATGTTCAACCGGGTCGCGAGCTTCGCGGTGGCCGGAAACCTCCCGGCGGATGTCGAAAAGACCACGCCGACTTCGTCCGAGATCATCACGGCGAGCGAAGACGGCATGACGCTGGTCTATTCCGATAGCCCGCTCGGTGCGGTCGGCTTCATCGACATCGCCGATCCCAAGGCGCCCAAGGCCGGCGGCATCGTCAAGATCGACGGCGAGCCAACCTCGGTTGTGGTCATCGGCGGCAAGGTGCTGGCCGGCGTCAACACGTCCCAGAGCAAAGCCAAGCCTTCCGGCAATCTTACTATCATCGACCTCGCCTCAAAGGCGATCGAAGGCACCTGCGACCTCGGCGGCCAGCCGGACTCGCTGGCGTTCAGCAAGGACGGCAAGTTCCTGGCCATCGCCATCGAGAACGAGCGCGACGAGGATCTGAACGACGGAGAAATTCCGCAGATGCCGGCGGGCGACCTCAAGATTTTCACGCTTGCCGAAGGCCAGCCTGATTGCGCGGCGATGAAGACCGTCAACCTGGCGGGCATTGCCGAAGTCGCGGCGGAAGATCCGGAGCCGGAATTCGTCGCCTTCAACGAGGCCGGCGAGATAGCGGTCACGCTGCAGGAAAACAACCACATCGCCATCGTCAACGCCGAAACCGGCGCGATCGTCACGCACTTCACCGCAGGCTCAGTCGCGCTGGACAAGATCGATACCAAGAAGAACGGCGCCTTGTCCTTCGATGGCAAAATGGAAAACGTCGCGCGCGAACCCGACGCCGTGAATTGGCTCGACAATGACCGTCTCGTCGTCGCCAACGAAGGCGACTACAAGGGCGGCTCGCGCGGCTTCACAATCTTCAGCAAGAAGGGCGAGGTTCTCTACGAATCCGGTCCATCCTTCGAGAACCAGGTCGCCAATGCCGGCCATTATCCGGACGACCGCAACAAGAAGGGCGTCGAGCCGGAAGGTCTCGAGACCGGCGCGTTCGGCGAAGACAGACTGGTTTTCGTTGCTTCGGAGCGTGGCTCCGTTGTCGGCGTCTACAAGGACACGGGTGCGGAGCCCCAGTTCGTCCAGATCCTGCCGTCCGGCATCGGCCCGGAAGGCCTGGTCGCGATCCCGTCGCGCAATCTCCTGGTCACCGCCAACGAAGCCGACCTGGTTGAGGACGGGCTCGCCCGCTCGCACGTGATGATCTACGAGCGCTCGGAGGGTCCCGCCACTTACCCGATGATCACGGCAAAGCTTACGGCAGACGGCACGCCACTCGGCTGGGGTGCGCTTTCGGCGCTCGCGGCCGACGACGCTGCCGGCAAGCTCTTCGCGGCCTCGGACTCGTTCTACGCCAACGCGCCGTCGATCTTCGAGATCGATGCCACCCAGACGCCGGCGCTGATCACTGGCAAGACCATCGTCACGCGTGGCGGCCATCCTGCACAGAAGCTCGACATCGAAGGTATTGTCGCCGACGGTGAAGGCGGCTTCTGGCTTGCCAATGAAGGCGATCCGGCAAAGCTCGTCCCGCACGCCATCCTGCGCGTCAACGACAAGGGCGAGATCAAGCAGGAAATCGGCTTCCCGATAGAACTGCTCGCCCACCAGACCCGCTTCGGTCTCGAAGGCATCACTGCGGTCGGCGAGGGCGACGACCTGACGCTGGTGATGGCCGTGCAACGCGAATGGGCCGACGATCCCAAGGGCCAGGTCAAGCTTCTGGCCTACAAGCCGCAGGCCAAGGAATGGTCGGCGGTGCGTTACCCGCTCGAAGCGACCGAAGCTGGCTGGATGGGCCTGTCGGAGATCACCGCGCATGACGGCAAGCTCTACATCCTCGAACGCGACAACCAGATCGGCGACCTGGCCAAGGTGAAGCGCGTTTATTCGGTGGCCCTCGACGCCTTCAAACCGGCCAAGCTCGGTGGCGAACTGCCATTGGTCGAAAAGACGCTGGTACGCGACATCATCAGTGACCTGAAATCAGCCACCAACGGCTATGTCATCGACAAGGTCGAAGGTTTCACCATCGACAGGAACGGCGATATCTTCGTCGCCACCGACAATGACGGCGTCGATGATTCTTCCGGCGAAACGCTGTTTCTCCGCCTGGGCAACATCAGCGCCGTGAACTGAGGGTGGTTCTTTCCTTCTCCCCTTGTGGGCTAGCGTGCGCACACATCTGCTTCGGAGAGGTGTCAAGGGAGTTTGGTCGGGTAGCAGGTTTGGCTTGTGGGGTTGGAATCATGTGTGATTCTGTAGCTGCCATTGTTGATTCGGGAGATTTCGACGATGGCTTTGCTGCTTGGATACTTCGGCGACCTGCGCCTGCAAAAAAGGGGAGCATGGTGCTGGAGCGCATGTGCACGCGCGTCAGCGCGGGCCTGCGCAGGCTGGCCGATACGCGGGCGGAACAGATTGCGTTCACGCGGCTGTTTCGCAATCCCCAAGTGACGGTGCCGGAGATCGTGCGCACGGCGGCGGCGCGAACGGGCGAGGCGGCGGCCGGCCGCCATGTGCTGATCATTGAGGACAGCAGCGAGATCAACTATGAGGCCAAGGCCTCGCGCAAGCGCGGCCTCGGGCATGTCGGCAACGGCAAGGATGTCGGGCTGTTCGTCCACCCGGCGCTGGCCGTGGATGCCGCCGACGGCTCGGTGCTGGGGCTTGCGGCTGCCACGATCTGGCGGCGCCGGGGGCAGAAGGCGCACGACTACCAAGCCCTGCCGATCGAAGCCAAGGAAAGCTACAAATGGATCGCCACCGCCAAGGCGGCCCGCCAGGCGCTGACCGACACGCCGCTGGCTACCGTGATCGGCGACCGCGAGGCCGACATCTACGAAGTGCTGGCAAGGCTGCCTGACGAGCGCACGCATGTGCTCATCCGCGCCGTGCGCGACCGGGCTCTGGGTGAGCAGGGCGGCCGTCTGTTCGGCGAGATCGCCAAAACGCCGGAAGCCGGCCGGACCGCCTTCGAACTGCAGGCGCGTCCCGGCCGACCGGCGCGCAAGGTGCAACTGGCCGTTCGCTTCGCCGCGGTCGCCTTGCGCCAGCCGCGCCTTGGTGCCGACTGTCGCGATCCGCGCGAGATCACGCTCAACATGGTCGAAGTGCGCGAGATCGATCCGCCTTCGCCCAAGGAAGCGGTGATCTGGCGGCTGTTGACCACTCACGCGGTCAAAACGCTCGCCGACGCTTGCCGCATGGTCGATCTCTACCGGTTGCGCTGGAGCGTCGAACAGCTGTTCCGAACCGTGAAGTCGCAGGCCATCGATCTGGAGGAAAGCCTGCTTGCCGATGGTGAGGCACTCGAACGGCTGGCCGCGACCGCGCTGATCGTCGCCACCAGGGTCATGCAACTCGTGCACGGGCGCGATGCCGCCGGCCAGGCCTTCAAGGCTGCACGCCTCTTCAGCCCCGCCGAGATCACCGTGCTGGAGGCGCTGATTGCCAGGCTCGAAGGCAAGACCCAAAAGCAGAACAACCCGCATCCGCAACACACGCTCGCCTGGGCCGCTTGGTGCATCGCCCGGCTGGGAGGGTGGAACGGCTACGCAAAGGAGCGGCCGCCAGGTCCCGTCACCTTCAGCAACGGCCTCAAACGCTTCCACGCCATCGCCGAGGGCTTCGCTCTTGCAAATCCAAACTAATCCCCGCCAAATCAGATGTGTGCGCACGCTAGCGAGAGTGGGGAGAGGTGGCTCGGCGCGTAGCGCCAAGACGGTTGAGGGGTGTTGGACAGAGTGCTGTCGCGGCCAAGCTGGAGCACCCCTCATCCGGCCGCTTCGCGGCCACCTTCTCCCACAGGGGGAGAAGGCAGAGCTGCGCCTGATCACGGCGCTTGAAGCATTTCGGCCCGATCTTACGACCGGGCCGATGATGTCGCGTTTTTAGCGCTGCAGATTTTCAGCTGCACCCGCTCGTAGCCCCACAGGTATCGCACTTCTCACACGTCCCGTTCCGCACCATGGTGAAGTTGTGGCATTCCGAGCATTCGTTGCCGGTGTAGCCCTGCATCAATGATTGCTGACGCCGGGTAGCGGCAAGCGCCTTCGCCTCGGCCGCTTCTTTCGCGGCATCGTCGGTGAACAGCCCAGTCGGGTCGGTTGCTTCTTCGTAGACGATGTCCTCGACCAGTTCCCTGGCCCGCTCTTCGTAGTCTCGCTTATAGGCGATCGCTTCGTCGCTGGCCGGCTTCAGCGCCAGCACATTGGAGCCTGAGAACGCCGTCGGCGCCGAGCGAGTGGGGACGGCAGCGGGAGAGGGACTTGAACCCCCAAACCCCTTAGGGTCGGCGCTCATGCCCGACACCAGTTTGACCGGCGAGACGCCGCGCGTCAGCCCCTTCGAGAACGGCGTCGCCTTGCCTTCGTTGATGCCGCGGCCAAGTGCGGTCTTGTCGAAATCCGACTGGTCGACATGGGCGAGGTCGTGGCGTTCCAGATAGGAGACGGCAAGTTCGCGGAACACATAGTCGAGGATCGACGTGGCGTTCTTGATGGCGTCGTTGCCCTGCACCATGCCGGCAGGTTCGAACTTGGTGAAGGTGAAGGCTTCGACATATTCCTCGAGCGGCACGCCATACTGCAGGCCGAGCGAGATGGCGATGGCGAAGTTGTTCATCATCGCCCGGAAGGCGGCACCTTCCTTGTGCATGTCGATGAAGATTTCGCCAAGACGACCGTCATCGAATTCGCCGGTGCGCAGATAGACCTTGTGGCCGCCGACGACCGCTTTCTGGGTATAGCCTTTGCGGCGGTTCGGCAGCTTTTCGCGGTCGCGATAGAGGCGTTCGACGACGCGTTCGACGATCTTTTCAGTCACCTGCACGGCGCGCTGTGAAGCCGGCGCCGCGATCAGCTGTTCGACGGCATCGTCCTCGTCGTCCTCGACGTCGGCAAGCAGCGAGGCGTTGAGCGGCTGCGAGAGCTTAGAGCCGTCGCGATAGAGCGCGTTGGCCTTCAGCGCCAGCTTCCACGACAGCATGTAGGCGCCCTTGGCGTCTTCCACCGTCGCGTCGTTCGGCATGTTGATGGTCTTGGAAATGGCGCCGGAGATGAAGGGCTGGGCCGCCGCCATCATCTGGATGTGGCTATTGATCGACAGCGAACGCTTACCGATCTTGCCGCACGGGCTGGCGCAGTCGAACACAGGCAAATGCTGGTCTTTCAGAAATGGTGCTCCCTCGAGGGTCATCGCACCGCAGACATGGATGTTGGCGGCCTCGATGTCCTTGCGCGAAAAACCAAGCGCCGGCAGCATCTCGAACGAGAAATCGTTGAGCTGCTCGTCGGTGAAGCCAAACGTCTCCTTCACCCAGTCCGAACCCAGCGTCCACTGGTTGAAGACGAACTTGATGTCGAAGGCCGATTTCAACGCTGCGTTAAGTGCCGCGATCTTGTCGTCCGTAAAACCTTTTGCCTTGAGCGAACCGGGGTTCACGGCTGGCGCCTGGTTCAGATTGCCGTGGCCGACCGCGTAGGCCTCAATCTCGGCGATCTGGCTTTCCGAATAGCCAAGCGTGCGCAGCGCTTCCGGAACGGCGCGGTTGATGATCTTGAAATAGCCGCCGCCGGCCAGCTTCTTGAACTTGACCAGCGCGAAGTCGGGCTCGATGCCGGTGGTGTCGCAATCCATGACCAGGCCGATCGTGCCGGTCGGCGCGATCACGGTCGCCTGCGCATTGCGGTAGCCATGCTCCTCGCCGAGCTCGATGGCGCGATCCCAGGCAGCCTTGGCATGGGCGGCAAGCTCCGGCTGCTTCAGGTCGGAGGCGACCAGCGGCACCGGGTTGACGGCGAGCTTCTCATAGCCGTCCCTGTCGCCATAGGCGGCACGGCGATGGTTGCGCATGACACGCAGCATGTTCTGGGCATTGCGGTCGTAATCGGGGAAGGCGCCGAGCTCGGCGGCCATTTCGGCCGAGGTGGCATAGGCCGTGCCGGTCATGATCGCGGTGAGTGCGGCGCAGATGGCGCGGCCCTCGTCGGAATCATAGGGAATGCCTGATGTCATCAGCAGGCCGCCAATATTGGCGTAGCCGAGGCCGAGCGTGCGGTATTCGTAGGAGAGCTTGGCGATCTCCTTCGACGGGAACTGCGCCATCATGACGGAAATTTCCAGCACCATGGTCCACAGCCGAACCGTGTGCTCGTAGGCTGATATATCGATGGTGCCGTCGGCGTTGCGATAGGGCAGCAGGTTGATCGACGCCAGGTTGCAGGCGGTGTCGTCGAGGAACATGTATTCCGAGCACGGGTTGGACGCCCGGATCGCACCGGCCGCGGCGCAGGTGTGCCAGTCGTTCATCGTCGTGTTGAAGTGCAGGCCCGGATCGGCCGACGCCCAGGCGGCATAGCCGATCTTTTCCCACAGATCCCTGGCTTTCAGCGTCTTCAGCACCTTGCCGTCCTTGCGGGCGGTGAGATGCCAGTCGCCGTCCTGCTCTACGGCGCGCAGGAAATCGTCCTTCAGCGAGACCGAATTGTTGGAGTTCTGGCCCGAAACGGTGAGGTAGGCGTCCGAATCCCAGTCGGTGTCGTAGGTCTTGAACGACATCGAGGTGTAGCCCTGCTTGGCGAACTGGATGACGCGGTAGATGTAATTCTCCGGCACCCCGTCCTTCTTGGCCAGCTTGATCTCGCGCTTCAGCGCGGTGTTGATCGCCGGGTCGAAGCAATCGTCGTCCTGGCCTTCGCAGTTGATGCAGGCCTTCATGATCGCTTCGAGGTGCTTCTTGACGATCTTGGAGCCGGTGACCAGCGAGGCGACCTTCTGCTCCTCATTGACCTTCCAGTCGATGAATTCCTCGATATCGGGATGGTCGGCGTCGACGATGACCATCTTTGCGGCGCGGCGCGTCGTGCCGCCCGACTTGATGGCGCCCGCCGCGCGGTCGCCGATCTTCAGGAAGCTCATCAGGCCGGACGAGCGGCCGCCGCCGGACAGCTTTTCGCCTTCGCCGCGCAGAAACGAGAAGTTGGAGCCGGTGCCGGAGCCGTATTTGAACAGGCGCGCTTCACGCACCCACAAATCCATGATGCCGCCTTCGTTGACGAGATCGTCCCGCACGCCCTGGATGAAGCAGGCATGCGGCTGCGGATGTTCGTAGGAAGACTTCGACTTGGTCAGCTTGCCGGTGAACGGGTCGACATAGAAATGGCCCTGGCTCGGGCCGTCGATGCCATAGGCCCAGTGCAGGCCGGTGTTGAACCATTGCGGCGAGTTCGGCGCGACGCGCTGGGTGGCCAGCATATAGGCAAGCTCGTCGCGGAAGGCGCGCGCATCTTCCTCCGACTTGAAGTAGCCGCCCTTCCAGCCCCAATAGGTCCAGGTGCCGGCGAGGCGGTCGAAGACCTGGCGGGCGTCGATCTCGGAGCCGTAGCGCTCGGCCTCGGGCAGCTTTGCCAGCTCGGCCTCGTCGGCGACGGAGCGCCACAGGAAGGAGGGGACGTCGTTCTCCTCGACCTTCTTCAGCCGAGCCGGCACGCCGGCCTTGCGGAAATATTTCTGCGCTAGGATGTCGGCGGCAACCTGGCTGAACTGCGCCGGCACATCGATGTTGTCCAAGCGGAACACCACCGAGCCATCCGGATTTTTGATCTCCGAAAGCGCCTTGCGGAATTCGATCTCCGCATAAGCCGACTGCCCTTGCTTGGTGAAACGACGCTCGATGCGCATTGGTCCTATCCCTTGCTTTGTCTATATATAGCGCCTTTCCCGGGGGATTTCTGCCCCCATTGCGAAACGCGCATGTCCGCCGTCTGCCGGCGTTCGAAAACGGCCGGCTCCTTTTCACAGGCTCCGCCCGCCCTGCTGGTCGAACTCCTTGCGAAGTAGCCGTCCAACGCGCCGACGAACCCTGCGGGTCCTCAAAACTGAAACTTTTTTGCGACTCCCTCAATCGAGGGACTTTCACACTATCTAGCGTCGAACCTACCTGCAAACACTAAATATAGTATTAACAGACAATTTATTCCAGTCCGACATTTTTCCCTTTCGTCCCCCAAAGACCCCACAATCCCAACGCTCCCGCCGGCCTCGTAACCAGGCGGAAATGCGGCAAAACGCACATAATCCGGGAAAAAGACCGGGCTCAGAACTTTCCGGTCGCACTCTCAACAGGAGCGCACGGCCTATAAAAGGCGACTCGTTTTGCGCCGTCAAGGATTCGTTTGTGCCGCTTTTGTGACCCCAACATCTTGTGTGTCACATTTGTGGATAACGGGGATAGAATTGCCCCAGGGGATTTCGATTAGCCCACGCGCAGGCAATCGGCCGCGACAACGCATGCCAAAGCTGGAGTGGCCAAATCGATTCTCTTCGCCAAAGAACATCGCCGGTGATGCGCGGCAGGTGCACGGCTTTGGCCGGTGCGCCTGTGCTTGCTCAGGAGAACTGGTGCGGGTCGGCACAGAAATAGGCGATGATCTGGCCAAGGTCAGGCTCGTTGACCATGCGCACGGCCTCGGCGGGGCTGACCCATTTGCGGGTGCGCGACCGCTTTTCCTTCCACCGGTCGGCGATCTTGTCGACCTGCAACGGAAATACCAGGACCTCACAAGGCACTTCCTCGCCGGAAGCCAATGCCTTGGCATAGAAGTAGCGGCCGGCTTCGTGGTGGGAGATCGTGCCGCGCAGTCCGGCTTCCTCGCCGGCCTCGCGCGCCGCCGCCTCGCAAAGCAGTTCCTTGGCCTCAGGCCAGCCCTTGGGAAGCACCCAGCGGCCGGTATCGCGGCTGGTGATCAGCATGATCTCGACGTCATGCCTAGTATCGCGCCAGGGCAATGCTGCAACCTGCAGGCGGCACGGGGCCGTGCCGAAGAGCCGCTGGACCCTTTCGGCCAAATGGTTGTGCGTTGCTGGCCTCGTCAACATCGGAGAAGCTTGCCCCAGCCTCCAGAATCATCTGCCGTCTCGTGAATCTTACGGCTAATCATGAGCAATAAAAGTAAAAAACCTCCTACGGACTGGTTAACCACACCAAATATCGTGCACCGCGGCACGCTTTCAAGAAGTGCTCGCCGGCAAGAAGTGCTCGCCGGCATGTTCCAGGAGAAAAAGCAGTTGCCGCGAATCAGCCGGCGTGGTCGTCGGCGATCGGCTTCTGGTAGGTGAAGCCCATATCCCACGGAAAATAGATCCAGGTGTCCTGGCTGACCTCGGTGACGAAGGTGTCGACCAGCGGCCTGCCTTTCGGCTTGGCATAGACAGTGGCGAAATGCGCCTTAGGCATCATGGCGCGCACAATCCCCGCCGTCTTGCCGGTGTCGGTAAGGTCGTCGATGATCAGCACGCCGGCGCCGTCATCGGCGAGCAGTGCCGGCGTGACCTCCTTCAGCACCTGCAGCTGCCCCTGGCTGGCGTAGTCGTGATAGGAGGCGACGCAAACCGTCTCGATGACCCGGATGCCGAGTTCACGCGAGATGATGGCGGCCGGAACCAGGCCGCCGCGCGTGATGCAGACGATCGCTTTCCATTGCCCTTTGTTGGCGCCGGCAAGCCGCCAGGCGAGTGCACGCGCGTCGCGGTGGAACTGATCCCAGGAAACAGGAAAGGCCTTTTCGGGAAGGGACATTTTTGTGCGCACTCCGCAGCGCGCGAAAAACCGCGCGCAGACACTTGAAGGAATGCGCGCGGAATTAACTGGAAAGCCTTGGCCTTGGCAAGGGCGGCGGCAAGCGATCCCTGTGAACTTACCTCTTATCGACTTACCGTGACAGGAAAGCTGCCACCGGCAACGTGCGCAGCACCGTGCGCGTGACCCCGCCGAACAGAAGCTGGCGCAGCCAGGAATGGCTGTAGGCGCCGAGCACGAGCAGGTCGGCGCCGGTTTCGGCGACCCTGGTCTGGATCACGTCGTCGACCGAGTGGCCGCCCGATTGCAGCACTGAGACGCTGACGGTAGCGCCGTGCCTGGACAGGGCGGCGGCGATTTCGGCGCCGGCCGCCTCCGGAGCCTCGTCGAGCGTGTCCGGCGGGTCGATGACGACAATATCGGTCTTCTCGGCCTCGATGATGAAGGGCAGCGCGTCGAAGGCGGCGCGCGCGGCTTCCTTGCTGCCGTTCCAGGCGAGCAGCACATGCTTGAAGCTGGTGACGAGCGGGCCTGAGTGCGGCACGACCAGCACCGGCCGGCCGGCGTCATAGACCAGCGTGTCGACATCGGCGCTCGGATCGCCGCCCGACTCGCGCTGCGCGGCGATGATCAGGTCCGCGGTGCGGACGGTTGGGATGCCGGTCAGCGCGCTGTCTCCGGAAAAGCTCTCGAGGCTGCGCCACTCGAAGGACAGGCCGGAATCCTCGATATGCCTGAGGAAAACCGCCCGCAATTTTTCAGCACGCTCCTTGCTCATGTCGGCCGAAGCCTGCAGGAACTCGGTGTCGGGAAAGCCGGTGGCCGAGGTGTAGGGGACGGGAAGCGCTTCGGCATGAATGCCGATGAGATGGCTCTGGAACCTGTCGGCAAGCGGAATGGCGCATTCGAGCACGCGCTCCGCGTCCTGTTCGTTCTGCAGTATGGCGACGATGGTCTTGAATCGCATGGTGATCCCTCATTTTACGGCGATCGAAACTCGCCCGCGAGAAACGTTACAGCACCATGCTTAGTTCCGGCTAATGCATGTCGCCCAAAAGTGCGCAGCGGTTTTGGGATAACGACATGCATAAAAACAAGAACCTAAAGCGCGTCGAATGAATCCTTTCAGACGCGACGCGCTTTAGATCAGGTGGCCGCGCTGGCGAGACCGGCGACCATCGCCTCGACATCGGCGTGGGCGGCGTCCAGCGCTTCCTGGCTGCGGGCACGGACGACCAGTTCCGTCCAGAACTTGCCGTCGCCATATTTCGGGTAGGACCCGATGATCGTGTCCGGATGCGCCTTCTGGATGTCGCCCAGCGGTCCGCCGACCAGGCCTTCGCCGAACGGACAGTGCACCGTCGCCGACAGCATTCTGGTGCCGGCCTTCAGCGTCGGCACCACATTGTCGAGCATGGCCTGGAAAATCGCCGGCACGCCGGCCATGACATGGACGTTGCCGATGCGGAAGCCCGGCGCGATGGACACAGGATTGTCGATATGGTCGGCACCGCGCGGCATCCGCGCCATGCGCTTGCGCGCCTCGGTGTATTCGATGCCGCGCGCGGCGTAGCTCGCTTCCAGCATGGCATAGGCCTTGGCGTCGTATTCGCAGGGCACGCCAAAGGCCTTGGCAATCGCATCCGCGGTGATGTCGTCATGCGTGGGACCGATGCCGCCGGTCGTGAAGACATAGGTGTAGCGGGTGCGCAGGGCATTCACTGCGGCGACGATCTCGTCTTCCTCGTCGGGAACGATGCGCACCTCCTTCAGGTCGATGCCGATCGCCGTCATGATGTCGGCGAGGTGGCCGATATTCTTGTCCTTGGTGCGGCCGGACAGAATCTCGTCGCCGATGACCAGCATGGCGGCGGTGACGATTTCAGGCATGGCAGGCTCCGGCAAAAGGTCAGTTGAGATAGCGCGGCGGATGGCCGGCGGCAATATGGTATTGAAAGTGCTGCTGCAGCAGAGCAATCGCTTCAGGTTTGCGCTGCCCCTCATCGCCCTGCCGGGCACTTCTCCCCGTATAATGACGGGGAGAAGGACGCCTTCGCAAAGGATTTCGCTAATCTCCAGTGTTGCAGAAAGGGCGCCGAAATTGCGGCCAGCCCCTTCTCCCCGTCACTATACGGGGAGAAGATGCCGGCAGGCAGATGAGGGGCGGCGCCGACTTCGACAATTGGCCGAGCACCTGCTTTTGTCTGAAGAGATTGCGCTGGCTGCCGCAGCCTAGCAGGAACGCGTCAATGCCTTCATCAGGAGCAGAGCCGACCGCGTGACCGCGGCAGGGCGCTATTCCTTCACCGCACCGGTCATCGAGGACACGTAGTGCTCGACAAAGAACGAATAAAGCACGACCACCGGCAGGGAGCCGATCAGGGCTCCAGCCATCAGCGCTCCCCATTCATAGACGTCGGAGCGGACAAGCTCCGTAAGCACCCCGACGGGCACAGTCTTGTTTTCGGACGACTGGATGAACGTCAGCGCATAGATGAATTCGTTCCATGACAGGGTGAATGCGAATATGCCGGCGGAAATCAGGCCGGGCACCGACAGCGGCAGCACGATCTTGGTTAGAATCTGCCACCGGCTCGCCCCGTCAATGAGCGCGCATTCTTCCAGTTCGAACGGGATGGAGCGGAAGTAGCCCATCAGCAGCCAGGTGCAGAAGGGCACCAGGAAGGTCGGGTAGGTGAGAATGAGTGCGAAGGGTGTGTCGTAAAGCCCAAGGTTGAACACCATCACCGACAGCGGGATGAACAGGATCGAGGGCGGCACGAGATAGGCGAGGAAGATCGCGAGCCCGACCTGCCGCGCCCCGGAAAACCTCAGCCGTTCGATCGCATAAGCCGCGAACACCGCAGCCAGCAGCGACAGGAACGTGGCGGCGGTGGAGATGATGATGGTGTTGAGCAGCCAGCCCGGATAGGACGTGTCGAACAAGAGATAGCGGATGTGCTCGAATGTCGGATGCACGACCCAGAACGGATTGAAATTGGCGTAGTCGGTCATCTCGTGATTGGGCTTAATCGCCGTGATCGTCATCCAGTAGAACGGGAACAACAGCACGATGACGAACACCAGCAACGGCAGATAGACCGTCACCACGCGCCGCGGCAGGCTCTGAAGGTAGCCCATGCCGCCTTCGTCGAGTTCCGGACGTTTCGTTTTTTTGATCGCGGCCATGTCAGTCTCCGCCGCCCTGCTGCCATTTGCGGCGTTGCAAGCCGAAATAGCTGAACAGGATCGCCGCAAGCAGGAACGGGATCATGGCGACCGCGATGGCGGCGCCCTCGCCAAGCTGGCCCCCCGAAATGCCGCGCTGAAACGACAATGTCGCCATCAGATGGGTGGCATTGACCGGTCCGCCGCGGGTCAGCACATAGATCAGCTGGAAATCGGTGAAGGTGAACAGCACCGAGAACGTCATGGTGATGGCGATGATCGGCGTCAGCAGCGGCAGCGTCACAAAACGGAACAGTTGCCAGCGGCTGGCGCCGTCAAGCGTGGCGGCCTCATAAAGCGACTGCGGAATCGTCTGCAAGCCGGCAAGCAGCGTGATCGCCACGAACGGGATGCCGCGCCAGATATTGGCGGCGATGACCGAAGCGCGCGCGTTCACCGGATCGCCGAGGAAATTGATGCGATGGTCGATCAGGCCCATTTCCATAAGCGCCCAGGACAGGATGGAGAACTGCGAATCGTAGATCCACCAGAAGGCGATTGCCGACAGCACCGTCGGCACCACCCACGGCAGCAGGACGATCGCGCGGAAGAACGATTTGAAGGGAAGGTTCTGATTGAGAATAAGCGCCAGCCAGAGGCCGAGCGCGAACTTCAGGATCGAGGCACTTATCGTGTAGAGCAAGGTGTTGAATACGGAGAGCCAGAAGACGGCGTCATCCGACAGATATTGGTAGTTTTCGATGCCTATGAAGATACCGGGGCGGCCGATGCGGGCATCGGTGAAGCCGAGCCAGATGCCGAGCCCCAGCGGATAGGTGAGGAAGACCAGCAGCAGCGCTGCCGCCGGCAGCATGAAGCCGAAGCCAAGCGCGTTCCGGCTGTCGGCCAGGAGCGACAGGATCCGCGACGGGATCGACGGACGCGGCTGAACGGCAGCGGACGACACGGCCATGGGACGGCTCCTCATAAGGTCTGGTGGCATGGTGGCCTGAGTGTCCGCCACGCGATTTCAGGACCAGACCGGGCAGCGCGGTCGCGGCTGCCCGGCTCGGCTGTGATCAAACGCGATAGTACCGGTTTGCGCGCTTCTCCGCCTCTTCCATCGCCTCCTGCGGCGTGGCCTGGCCCGTCACGGCCTTGGCGAACATGTCGACCAGGACATAGTCGGCCATGGTCGCCGCCGAAGCGTAGCCGAGCGGCCCGGCATAGCCGTTGGGACGCAGCGTCGCTGAGGCCTTGGCGTAAGCGGCATTGTTCGGGTCGGCCGCCCACACAGGATTGTTGTCGAAGGCTTTGAGTGTCTGGCAGCAATAGGCGGCCGAGGAGGTGATCCACTCTGCCATTTGCTGTTCCTCGAACATGAACTGCAGATAGGCCTTGGCCGCGTTGGGGTAGGGCGTGTAGTCGAAGATCACGGCCGTGGTCACCTGGAACAGCTCGACGGATTTTCCGACAGGACCGATCGGCAGGCTGGTCGTGCGCATGTCCTTGGCGATTTCAGCCAGTTTCGGATCATTGTCCTTGTTGGTCTTGGCCGTGTTATACACGGAAATGCCGTTGGCGATGACGCCCAGTTCGCCGGCCAGGAAGGCGCGGTTGTTGTTGACGTCGAGCCAACTTTCGGTGCCGGGGATGAAGGTCTTGTAGAGTTCCTGCGCGTATTCGATCGCCTTGAGCGTCTCGGGGCTGTTGATCGTCACCTTTCCGCTCTCGTCGACCATCTGGCCGCCATGGCTCCACAGCAGCCAGTGAGCATAGTTGTTGCCGTCGCCGACGCCATGGCCGTGTGTGAAACCGGCCGGATGGCCCTTCGCCTGTAAGGCCTTGCAAAGCTCGAGGAAGCCCGCCGTGTCCTTCGGAAATTCCGAGAAACCAGCCTCCTTCACCCAGCTTTCCCGATAGACGATGGCATTGCCAATGGTGGCCAGAGGCAGGCCGAGGAATTTTCCCTCGCGCGTCGCATATTGCTTTGGTCCGTCGTGCCAGCCGCCGTATTTCGTGCCGAGATACTCACCCAGTTCCGACACGTCGTGCAGCTTGTCTGGATATTGATGCGGATCGTCGAACCAGACCAACATCAGATCTGGACCGGAGCCGACATTGGCGGCGACCGCCGCCTTGGGGCGGATGTCCTCCCAGCTTTCCTTGTCGACACGGACCTCGACGCCTGTCGCCTCGGTGAACCGCTTGGTGTTGGCCAGCCATTGATCCTCATCGCCCTGTACGAACGGCGACCAGCGCAGCATCCGCAGCTTTGCGCCGTCCTCGGGCTTGTATGTCAACCCCTCCTGGGCAAAGGCGGAAGAGCCGACGAACCGGCTTCCCAAGGCTCCCGCCGCCACGCCGGCGGTGGTGCGGATCACGTCACGTCTGGTGAATTTCATGCTCGTCTCCTCCTGTTTATGTCCTTGCCGTGGTTCTTACTGCCGGGTGCGCATTTCGAAGCGCTGCCCGGTTTCGCCATGAAAGAGATGGATGAGGCCGGGCTCGGCCGTAAGCCGTACGGTCTCGCCCGGCGTGAAGGAATGGCGCTCGCGGAAATTGGCGACGATCTCTTCGCCGCCGGCCGTCCGGCCGATGAGCTGCACTTCCGATCCGGTCGGCTCGACCACCGCGACGGTGACTGGAATACCCTGGTCGTCGGACAGCTGCAGATGCTCGGGACGTATCCCCAGCACCACCTGTTCGCCGCTGCCGATCGAAGGTACTGCGGCCAGCGGCAGGGAAATTCCGCCGGAGCCGCGAAAAGACGGTGAGCCGCCATCAGTTGCGATTTCGCCCCTCAGCATGTTCATGGCGGGCGAGCCGATAAAGCTGGCGACGAAGAGATTGTTCGGCCGGTCGTAGAGTTCCAATGGCGGCCCGATCTGCTCGACGATGCCGTCATGCATGACCACGATCTTGTCGGCCATGGTCATCGCCTCGATCTGGTCGTGGGTGACATAGACCGTCGTGGTCTTCAGGCGCTGGTGCAATTCCTTGATCTCGGCGCGCATCTGCACCCTGAGCTTGGCGTCGAGATTGGACAGCGGCTCGTCGAACAGGAAGACCGCCGGATCGCGCACGATCGCCCGGCCCATGGCGACGCGCTGGCGCTGGCCGCCGGAAAGCTGCCTGGGATAGCGCTCCAGCAATGGCACCAGCCCCAGGATTTCGGCGGCGCGCTTAACGCTGGCAGCGCTTTCGGCTTTCGACACACCCTTGAGCATGAGCGAGAACGCCATGTTCTCGGCGACGGTCATGTGCGGGTAGAGCGCGTAGTTCTGGAAGACCATGGCGACGTCGCGTTCTTTTGGCGCAACGTTGTTGACGACACGGTCGCCAATCGCGATCTGGCCGCGCGAAATCTTTTCCAGGCCGGCGATCATCCTGAGAAGGGTCGATTTTCCGCAGCCCGACGGCCCGACCAGCGTGACGAACTCGCCGTCGTCTATGTCGACGCTGACGCCATGGAGAATCTCGACGGTTCCGAATGATTTGTAGACATCGCCAATCGCGACAGACGCCATCGATTTCCTCCCGAATGCTTCCTGCGACGTCTTCGAAGGAAACCGCTTTCCTGACTGGCCGCGGCAGCTCCCAAGCTCCTCCCTGGTCACGCGCGATGATGAAACGGTAGCGCTACCAAGCCTGCCTGTAAAGCGGCTGCGCCGCAAGCACCCTTCTTTGTCGCTCGTGATTGTGGGCGTCCCTGGCACGGACTGAAATTCGCCATGTCCGGGATCGGAGAATGGCTTGCCAAGCCCCAGCCCTTGAAGCGGATTTGCGAGAAGCCATCAGCAACGACACCAGCCTAATCGGAAACTTCGGTTTGCGGCCGATCCCGGCCGTCGGCGAGCTCGTCGTGCCATTTGCCGTCGGCGTCCTCGTACTGGATGCCGTCCGTGGTGCCGGCGACCTGCTGTCCGGCCGAAGCGATCTCGGCGGCGCGCAGCGCGTCCTCGTGAGTAGGGAACGTCTCCGAAAATGTCTCGCCGACCTTGTAGGCCCAGCCCCCGTCATGCTCGACGATCTTGTAGGTCAGCTTCGCCATGAAATCCTCCAGTGGAAAAAGCTCCGTCTGCTCAATGCAGTTTGCCTTGGGGCAGTTTGCCTTGAGGCAATCTCTCGTCGGGAACCAGCACGTCCGATTCCTTCGCGGCTTCGACCAATGCCCGGCGCGCATCCGCTGTCGAACGATAACCTTCCAGCACTTTTAGGCAAGTGTCGAGAGCATCGCGATGCCGAGGACCACGATTGAGTGGCCAGACCGTCATCAGGCACTCCGCTGCTTCCTGGGTGCTGCGGATCTCACGGTATTTGCCGACATGGCCAAGTTCGACCACGACCGGCTTTTCAAAGGGCTTGTTGTCCATCATCGCCGCCAACGCGGAGCGGCCGATTTGGTTGCACGCCCCTCCGCGTAAAGGTCTCAAGGGTCGCAGTCGTGGGGCCGCAGCCATGAACGGGGCGGTCACCCCGCCGCCTTCATCCAGTGCTGCATCGTCGTCACCGAGCGGGCAAGTTGCGGCGCCGGGTGGATCGTCTCGCCGAAGGTGGCCGCGGCGCGCCACGCCCAGCGCGGATCGGCGAGGAAGGCGCGGGCCAGAGCCACCATGTCGGCACGGCCCTCGGCAACGATCGCCTCGGCCTGCTTCGGGTCGTCGATCAGGCCGACGGCCCGCGTCGGGATGCCGGCGCCGTTGCGGACAGCTTCCGCCAGATGCACCTGGTAGCCCCGACCCGTCGGCAGCTTCTGCAGGGGCGAATTGCCGCCGCTCGAGCAGCAGAGATAGGCGACGCCCGCTGCCTTCAGCGCCTTGGCCACTTCGATCGCGTCCTCGACATCGAAGCCGCCATCGACCCACTCCTTGACCGACAGGCGCGCCCCAAGCATCAGCTTGGGCACTGCCTTCCTCACCGCCTTGGCGATCTCGATGACAAAACGCATGCGGTTTTCCAGCGAGCCGCCCCAGCGGTCGGTGCGCTGGTTGGAAAGCGGCGACAGGAACTGGAAGATCAGATAGCCGTGTGCCGCGTGCAATTCGATGAAATCGAAGCCGGCACGCTCGGCCCGCCTCGCCGCCTCGGCGAAGCGTTCGACGATGTGCAGGATCTCCTCATCCTCCAGCGCCCGCGGCACCTGCCAGCCGGTGTCGTAGGCGATGGCCGAGGCGGATACGATCGGCCACGGGTCCTGATCGGCCTTGAGCGGCCCGCCGCCTTCCCAAGGTTTCTGGTTGGAGGCCTTGCGGCCGGCATGGGCAAGCTGGGTGCCGAACTTGGTGCCAGGAGCGGCGACGCGCCTGGCGGCATCCAGCGCGCGCCGGGCGGCGGCCTCGTTGTCGTCGGAATAAAGACCGAGGCAGCCATGCGAGATGCGGCCGCGCCGCTCGACGTCGGTCATCTCGACGGTGACCATGCCGGCGCCGGACATCGCCAGGTTCATCCAGTGGTACAGGTGCCAGTCGCTGGCGGAACCGTCATCGGCGGAGTACTGGCACATCGGCGCGACCGCGATGCGGTTGGGAAAGGTGAGGCCGTCAAGCGTGATCGGATGGAAGAGGGATGTGGTCATAAAAAACTCCGGGGGAGGGGTTGTCGCTATTTAGGCAATGGATTGCGCCCGCGCCATACACGAGGCGGTGAAGCTGCCGATCTCCCCCCTTGCGGGGGAGATGCCCGGCAGGGCAGAGTGGGGTGCTGTCCCTCGAACTCTCAGGACCGGGGTTTCTCGCCCCCACGAGAGTGGGGAGAGGTGGCCGCGAAGCGGCCGGAGAGGGGGCTTTCGTAGGGCGCAGTCCCCCTCTCCGTCTCGGCTTCGCCGAGCCACCTCTCCCCACTCTCGTGGGGGCGAGGAACCCAAACTGAGATAACGCCGCGATCCTTCCCTGAAGCGATTGCCCTGAATTGCTGTCGGGATTGCGCGAAGTCCGGTTCGCGGTTACGCCTCGCGCCGGCAGCACGGAGTTCATCATGGAAGACCGCATTCGCATCCGTTCGGAGGAAGTCCTTTCCGACGACTGGGCCGTCCTGAAAAAGACCGTCCTCGACTATCGCCGGCGTGACGGGCAATGGGAGACGCAGATCCGCCAGACTTACGATCGCGGCGACGGCGCGGTGATCCTGCCTTACGACCCCGAGCGCTCGACGGTTCTGCTCGTGCGGCAGTTCCGCTACCCGGCCTACGTCACCGGCCACCGCGAGCCGCTGATCGAGGCCTGCGCCGGCCTGCTCGATGAACACGATCCGGAAACCTGCATCCGCAAGGAGGCGGAAGAGGAACTCGGCTACCACCTGAAGGACGTCGAACGGCTGTTTGCGCCCTATATGAGCCCTGGCAGCGTAACCGAGCGGCTCTGGTTCTTCGTCGCGCGCTATTCGCCGAACGACCGCATCTCCGACGGCGGCGGCGCGCCGGAAGAAGGCGAAGACATCGAGGTTCTGGAAATGCCGCTCGACGAAGGGCTGGCCGGCATTTACGACGGCCGCATCATCGACGCCAAGACGATCATCCTGATCCAGCATCTGAAGCTGAACCCGATCAAGGCTTGATCTGCCGGAATCTGGACCCGCGCGCCGGTGTTGCTGGTGCGGACGACGGGAATCGAACCCGTACGATCAGAGATCGAGGGATTTTAAGTCCCTTGCGTCTACCAATTCCGCCACGTCCGCAGGCCAGTCCTTTTCAGACGCCAGCCAAGGGCCGTCAAGCCATCTTCTGCCATCGAAAAATCTGACACGGGAAGCACGCTTTGTCGCGGCGCTGCAAGGAACGACATGTGGCTTAAAATCTGAACCTTGCCTCAATGTCCATTGATAGCGCTAAAACCTGGGTCGTCGGGCGCAAAATCAGCACAGCGGCCAAATCAACGGCATGGCTGCCGTCATCGAGCCAGCGGCAACCCTCGCCAGCGAGGGGCCATCCACTGATTCAAACTTGATCAAGATCGCTGGAACCATTTCGTAGCGGCTGAGTTTCGGACTAAAGCTACTGGAATCCCGGACATGGCAGAGTTTGACACAGAACGAGGAAAGTCTGTTGCCAAAGCCGTCCGGCAATTGATCCGTTCCGAAGACAATCGCCGGCATTTACACGACGTGCTGGATCTTGGCGTCGACCTGCGACTGCCCAGCGCCCTTGCCTCATTGCTTGAGACGCTCGATCAGGCCGGGCGGGAACCATTTCCGCATTCCCGGGGCCCAAACCAGCGATGACCGGGTAAACGCGCTAAATCCTCTCCTCCATCCCCATGGCTCCATGGCTCAACGCTACGACATTGAGAAGACGCCTGAAGGTACCTGGGACATCATCGATGTGTTCACTGGGCTGCCGGTTGTCGAGGTGGGCGTTCCCTTGATCGACATGCCGATCGAAGAGGCCGACGATCTGGTCGACCTTCTCAACTGCCGCGACAGGGAACAGCGGCAGGACACTTAACGGCGGCATCCCAGGACCCAGAAAGATCCGCCAACGAGGGGCGATCTGATTTGCCGCAAACGGAATCGTATTCCGGTTGGACACTTTGCCGTGGACGGCGCCGAAACAAAAAACCCGCCTCGGCGGCGGGTCGTTGGCGCAAATCAGCACCATGCCGAAATCAACAGCATAGATGCCGTCACAAAGCAACGAATCGCGAGCTCGCGACGACCCGAAAATCGCGGTCGACGTGAAGGCCGAGGAGCGCTCGAGCATTCGCTGATCTTGCTGGTCAAAATCCGCGCGGCTTGGCACAGTCGGGAAAACAGGAGTCTCTTCATGGCGAAGACCGCGCGTGCGACGAAACCAAAACCCTGGGCCGAGGCGGCGACGCATCTGGTCGATGTTGCGATGGGCAGGAGGCCCGCCGATCTCGTCATCCGCAACGGGCGCTGGGTCAACGTTCATTCCGGCGAGATCATCGCCGGCACCGACATTGCCATTGCCGGCGGCCGCTTCGCCTATTGCGGGCCGAATGCCGGCCACGCCATCGGGCAGGGCACCAAGGTAGTCGATGCCGGTGGGCGCTATCTGGTGCCGGGCCTCTGCGACGCGCACATGCATGTCGAGAGCGGCATGGTGACGGTGACCGAGTTCTGCCGCGCGGTCATCCCGCATGGCACCACCTCGATGTTCATCGATCCGCACGAGATCGCCAATGTGCTCGGCCTGCCGGGTGTGCGGCTGATGCATGACGAGGCCGTCGCCATGCCGATCAACGTGCTTGTGCAGATGCCGTCCTGCGTGCCCTCGGCGCCGGGTTTGGAGCATGCCGGCGCCGAGCTGACGGTCGCCGATGTCGCCGAGGCGATGGCGTGGGAAAACATCATCGGGCTTGGCGAGGTTATGAACTTTCCCGGTGTCGCGGCCAATGATCCGGT
Organism: Mesorhizobium onobrychidis; assembly: GCF_024707545.1. Classification (NCBI taxonomy): domain Bacteria; kingdom Pseudomonadati; phylum Pseudomonadota; class Alphaproteobacteria; order Hyphomicrobiales; family Phyllobacteriaceae; genus Mesorhizobium; species Mesorhizobium onobrychidis. The sequence continues at coordinate 4,684,056 of NZ_CP062229.1, read as the reverse complement.
GATGGCGGGCGAGATCGCCGCGACGGTGAGGGCGGGCAAGACCGTCGGCGGCCATTATGCCTCGCGCGATCTCGGCCTGCCGTTCCACGGCTATGTCGCCGGCGGACCCGAGGACGACCACGAAGGCACCCGCGCCGAGGACGCCATCGCACGCGTCCGCCAGGGCATGAAGGCGATGCTGAGGCTGGGCTCGGCCTGGTACGACGTCGCCTCGCAGATCAAGGCGGTGACGGAAAGCGGGCTCGATCCGCGCAACTTCATTCTGTGCACCGACGACAGCCATTCCGGCACGCTTGTCCATGAAGGCCATATGGATCGGGTGGTCCGGCACGCCATCAGCCAGGGGTTGAAGCCGGTGACGGCGATCCAGATGGCGACGCTCAACACCGCCCAGCATTTCAGGCTGGAGCGCGAGTTGGGTTCGATCGCGCCGGGGCGGCTCGCCGATCTGCTGATCGTCTCCGATCTGGCCGCAATGACCATCGACGAGGTCTATGGCCGCGGCGTCAGGCTGGCCAAGGGCGGCAAGCTCGACATCGACATTCCGGCCTATGACTATCCGAAGACGGCGAAGAACACCGTCAAGCTCGGCAAGAAGCTCAAACCGGGGGATTTCGACATCGTAGCGCCCATCGGCGCCAACGAAATTCGGGTGCGGGTCATCGGCGTCATCGAGAACCAGGCGCCGACGCGTGCGCTCGAGGCCGATCTTCCGGTGGAGGATGGGCTGGTCGCCATGGACCGCCGCAACGACGTCTGCCAGATCGCGCTGGTCGAGCGCCACCGGGGCACGGGCGGCGTCACCAATGCCTTCGTCTCCGGCTTCGGCTATGTGAGCGACTGCGCCATGGCCTCCAGCGTGGCGCATGATGCCCACCACATCATCGTCGTCGGCACCAGCAAGCAGGACATGGCATTGGCGGTCAACCGGCTGGGCGAGGTCGGCGGTGGCGTCGTGCTGTTCTCCAAGGGCAAGGAACTGGCTCTGGTCGAAATGCCGATCGCCGGGCTGATGTCGGACGAGCGCGCCGAAATCGTCGCGGCCAAGGCCGACAAGCTGACCGAGGCGATGCGCCAGATGGGCTGTTCGCTGAACAACGCCTACATGCAGCACTCGCTGCTGGCGCTGGTCGTCATCCCGGAACTGAGGATTTCCGATGTCGGCCTGATCGACGTGACGACGTTCCAGAAGGTCGACCTGTTCGTCTGACGACGACCAAGGGCGTGTCCACGTTGCTCATCCGCCGGTGGCGATGGTCAGCACCCTGAACGGCGTGGTGATGACGATCTCGGCGACCGAGCCGACGGCCTTGCCGATGCCCTGGCCGAGATTGTCGATCGGCTGCGCCGGATTGACCTCGTCTGACGCCAGGCCGGCCGGGGCGCGCAGCCGGTTACCGAGCAACTGCACCAGGAAAGGGTTGTCGGCGAATTTGGCGTGGTTCAGGCGGTCGCCGCCTTTGGTCTTGCTCAGGTCGACCACCGAAACGCCATAGCTGGCGAGGTCGGCCGCGTCGCCATAGTCGCCGACGCGCGGCTTGTCGCCGGAGATCAGGGAGGACAGCCTGAGGGCGCGATCGTCGCCCGAAAGCAGGATGGCGAAAGGCTTGTCGGGCTTGCCGTAGCGGATCATCTGCTTCTTGAACACATCGACATCGATGTCGGGCGAGGCCAGGATGACATAGCCGAGCTTGTCGCTGAGATCGCGGTCGCCGGTGATGGCAAGCTGGCGCAGCGCTTCCATCGTCACCCAGGTGCCCATCGAATGGGCGATGATGTCGATGCTCTTGGCCTTCGTCTTGGCCAGCATGCGCAGCGTCTCTTCGAGATCGTCGCGCGCGGCGTTGGCGCTTTCCTTGTCGTAGATATAACCCGTGGTCTTGCCGCTCGACGCCCATGAGAACAGCACCGGCGTGCCGGGATATTTCGTGTCGTGCGCGATCTGCGTCAGCCGGTAGATGCCGTCGTCGAAACCGTTGTTGAAGCCGTGCACGAAAACCAGGGCGCGGTCGCCGCGCATGGCGATGTCGGCGCCGACCGCTTTGGCGAATTGCGGGGCGCCTTCGTAGAATTCGACCTCGGTTGCCGTGAAGTCCTTCGCCGGATTGCTGTTGGCGGAGCCCCTGACCCGCTCGATGGCGCCGACCCGATGGATTTTCGGAACGGTGACCTGGACACTGGCAAAACTGGTGGTCGGTGAACGGTCACCGTCAAACACCTGCCGCGGGTCCTTCGTCGCCTTTTTTCGGGTGGTGGCTACAAAGATCTCATGCGTGGCCGCGATGTCGGAGGCAGGCACCGTGACGGTCGTCGTGTTGAGAAGGTCGTGCGTCTTGCGGCCGGCGCAGCCGGTAACGGCGAGCGCAAACGCTACGACGAGAAAAGTCTTCGAACGCACGGTCACGCAGGCTCCCGCAGGAGGGACGTCAAGCTGGTGACGTCACTCGCTATTTCGATAAAGCCAGGGGCAGGCCCGGTCCAGTTGAAGTGATACGATGCTGCCGCAACCGTGACCATGCGGGACGAAAGTAACGGGGCGTCGAGCGCACCTCACTGCCCGAGCAGGCTGATGCGGTCGGTCACCTCGCGGTCGCTGGCAAATCCGTCATCCTCGCGCAGCCGCTGGCCGATCATCTTCACCAACTCGGGGTTGTCGGCAAATTTGGTGTGGTTGAAGCGATCCGATCCCTTGACGCTGGAGAGATCGACGACGTTCACGCCGTAGTCGGCGAGGTCGGCTGCGTCCTTGTAGTCGCCGACGCGCGGCCGCGAACCGGCGATCAGGCCGGAGAGCCGCAGCGCCCGGTCGTCGTCGGACAAAAGCAGGATGAATGGCTTGTTCGGCTTGCCGTAGCGGCGCATCTGGCTCTTGAACACGTCGACATCGATGTCGGGCGAGGCCAGCACGACGTCGCCGAGCTTGCCGCTGAGATCGCGGTCGCCGTTGATGGCGAGCTGGCGCAGCGCTTCCATGGTCACCCAGGTTCCCAGCGAATGCGCGACGATGTCGATGCGCCGCGCGCCGGTTTGCGAAAGCATTCTCAGCGTCACTTCCAGTTGGTCGCGGGCAGCACTGGCGCTTTCCCGGTCGTAGACATAGTCCCGGGTCTTGGCGCCCGACGCCCAGGAAAACAGCACCGGCGTGCCCGGGTAGCCGGAATCATGGGCGATCTGGGTGACGCGGTAGACGGCGGCGTCGAAGCCGGTGTTGTAACCGTGGACGAAGACCATGACGCGGCCGCCGCGCGCGGCGATGTCGGCACTGAGCGCGCTGGAGAATTTGGGCGCGGTGTCGTAGCCGACGACGTTGGAGGCCATGAAGTATTTGGCCGGGTCGTTCGACTTGCCGCGCGAACGCCGCTCGATCCGACCGGTTTCGTGGGTCCCCGGCACGGTGACGTTGGCGCGGGCATAGTTCAGCGTGGCCGAGCGCTCACGGTCGAAAACCCTGCTGGGATCGTCGGAGCGCTTGCGCGTCGTGGCGATAAAGATGCTGTGGTTGCCGGCGATGTCCGTCACCGGCGCGGACACCATGGCGCTGCCGAGCAGTTCCTCGGTCTGCCGGCCGCCACAGCCGGCAACGAGCAAGGCAAGGACAAGGATGCAAATCTTCTTCAACTCTGGAATTCCACTCCGGCCGAAAGGCCTATCCAACCTCCGCGAACCCCTCCCGGACAGCCGAAGTGCGGCAGAAGTAAGTCATATCCACCCGAAATGCGCTCAGCGCCGCACGACAGCCATCGCACTGTTGCGCGAAAGCCAGAACGATTGCCCTGATCAAACACGTACGGCGTGTGCTAGCCTCTGACCACCAATCGCACGCGAAGACAACAGACGATCCGGGGTGATCTTGCCATGACCAGTTTCTCCTCCCGCGTCGCTGCCGCCGCTGCCGCGATCCGCCGGATTTTCCCGGAGACGCCGCTGCAGGAAAACGACTATCTATCGAAGAAGACCGGCGCGCGCGTGCTGCTGAAACGCGAGGACCTGTCGCCGGTGCGCTCCTACAAGATCAGGGGCGCCTTCAATTTTTTCCGCAAGGCGCTCGATGCCGGCAACGATGCCGAGCTGTTCGTCTGCGCTTCCGCCGGCAACCATGCGCAGGGCTTCGCCTTCGTCTGCCGTCATTTCGGCAGACGAGGCGTGGTGTTCATGCCGGTGACGACGCCACAGCAGAAGATCGACAAGACGCGGCTGTTCGGTGGCGAGTTCGTCGAGATCAGGCTGGTCGGCGACTTTTTCGACGACTGCTACCGCGCCGCCTTCGAATTCACCGAGAGTGCCGGCGCGCACATGGTGCCGCCGTTTGACCACAAGGACATCATCGAGGGGCAGGCGACCGTCGCCTACGAGATATCAGGCCAGATGCCTGGCGCGCGGATGCCCGACATCATCATGCTGCCGGTCGGCGGCGGCGGTCTGGCGGCCGGGGTGACGCATTATTTCGCCGACCAGCGCCGCGACGCGCGCTTCGTCTTCTGCGAGCCGGCCGGCGCGCCAAGCCTGAGCGAGAGCCTCGCCACAGGCAAGCGCATCAAGCTCGCCAAGGTCGACAATTTCGTCGATGGCGCGGCGGTGGCCGAAATCGGCCGCGAGCCGTTGCGGCATCTCAGGGCGTTTGCTGCTGACACAGTGCGGCTGATCCCGGAAAACCGGCTCTGCGCGACCATGATCGAGATGCTGAATGTCGAAGGCGTGGTGCTGGAGCCAGCCGGCGCACTGGCGATCGACGCGCTGAAAGATTTTTCGAAGAAGGAGGTCAGAGGCAAGACCATCGTCGCGGTGGTTTCGGGCGGCAATTTCGATTTCGAGCGGCTGCCGGATGTGAAGGAAAGGGCGCTGCGTTTCGAGGGGCTGAAGAAGTACTTCATCATCCGCTTTCCGCAGCGGCCGGGCGCGCTGCGCGACTTTCTCGAATTGCTGGGGCCTGACGACGACATCGCCCGCTTCGAATATCTGAAGAAATCGGCGCGCAATTTCGGTTCGGTGCTGATCGGCATCGAAACCAAGGACCGCCGCAATTTCGAGTTGCTCAACGCGAATTTCGAGGCCGAGGGCGTCCAGTATCAGGATATCACCGACAACGAGACGCTGGCCGGGTTCATCATATGAGCGGCCAGGCGAAGATATTCGTTGCGTTGTTTTCCGGCATCAATGTCGGCGGCAACCGCATCGTCAAGATGGCCGAACTCCGGTCGTTCTTCGAGGAGCTCGGCTTTCGCGACGTCGCCACCTATGTGCAGAGCGGAAACGTCGTGTTCCGTTCGGCAAAGGGCGATGCGGCCACGCTGACCAAACAGCTGGAAACGGCCTTCGAGAAGAAATGGGGATTTCACTCGCGCATCATGGTGCGCGATCTCGGCTGGTTCGAGCGGCTGGTGGCGGAAAATCCCTATCCGGAAGTTGCCGGGGAACCGACCAAGCTTCACGCCTATGTGCTGGAGCGCGCGCCGAACGCCGATGAGGTCGCGCGGCTGGCCGAAAAATGCACAGGTCCCGAACGGTTCGAGATCAGGGGCGACGTGCTTTACCTGCACGCACCGGAAGGTCTCGGCAAATCGGTGTTTGCCAACCTCATCCCGCGCACGCTGAAAGTGCCCGGCACCGCGCGCAACTGGCGCACGGTGCAGGCGCTGCTGGATAAGGCTGGCCGCGGCGGCTGAACGTGGTCGCTTACGCTGCCGGAGTCTTTTTCCAGTCGAATGTCAGCTCTTCGCGGAAAGCAAAGCGTTTGATGTGGTCGGCGACGACCGTTTCCAGGCGCTCCAGCGAGCCGGCTTCGTCAGCGGTTACCGCGATATGCAGCGCTGCCGGATCGGCATCGAGGACCGTGCGGCCCAGTGAGAGGTCGATGGTGCCGTGGTTCGGATCGAACTCGACGGGAAACTTGTGCGCCCAGTGCTTGCATAGCTGCTGCAGATAACGGCTCGCATGTTCGGTAGCGACATCGACATGGCTGGTCGGCATGAATGGATTTCTCCTGAGGCAAGATGCGCCAATTTCGGAAGCAGGCGCGATCGCCGGACAGATAGGCGCGATCTCGAGAAACGCCATAAAATGTCCGGATTGGTCGTACCTGCTCTCGATCTTGTGATGGTTACCAGCTTCCGGTGTTCGGCATCGAGGCCCAGGGCTCGGCCTTGGCCTTGGCCGGGCCTTTCTGCAAAAGCTCGATCGATATGCCGTCCGGCGATTTGACGAAGGCCATGTTGCCGTCGCGCGGCGGCCGGTTGATGGTTACGCCGTTGTCCATCAGCTGCTGGCAAGTGGCGTAGATGTCGTCGACCTCGTAGGCGAGGTGGCCGAAATTGCGGCCGCCCTTGTAGTCTTCCGGGTCCCAATTGTAGGTGAGCTCGATCAGCGGCGCCTTGTCGGCGATGCCGCTTTGCTCGTCCTCGGGCGCGGCAAGGAAGATCAGCGTGTAGCGCCCCTGTTCGTTTTCGTGGCGGCGCACTTCCTTGAGGCCAAGCTTGTTGCAGTAGAAATCAAGCGATGCATCGATGTCGGCGACGCGGACCATGGTGTGCAGGTAGCGCATGTGATTTTCCTCGAAATGTTGCGTAGCGGCGGAACATAGGGGCCACCCGGCCAAAGGGCAATTCCCGATAGCCGGTCCCGCCGGCAAACAACAAATCCGGTATTCCTGCAATGAACCGTGAAAAAAGGCACGGAAGGTCTTGCACACAGCGGAAGCGGCAGTGTTAATCTAACGTCAAGAATCAGTTGCGGTATTCTTGGAAAAAGGGGGGCGTTGTTATGGGGGAAAAGGCCTCTTTCATGGGGCGGGACGGAACCGGTAACGTCTTGCGAAGGGACGAGAGCGGCGATGCGGCCGATCTCGTCGAGGTTGCGGGCGCCATCAAATGGTTCGACGTGGCCAAGGGCTACGGTTTCATTCTTCCCGATGACGGCGTTTCCGGCGATATTCTCCTCCATGTGACGTGTCTTCGGAAGGACGGTTTCCAGACCGCCCTGGAAGGCGCTCGCGTCGTCTGCCTCGTCAAGCATGGCGAGCGTGGATTGCAGGCGTTCCGTGTGCTCTCCATGGATCTCACCACGGCGACCCATCCGGCGGAGATGCAGGAGCAGCGCACCCATGTCTCGGTGACGCCGGAAAGCGGGCTCGAGCGGGCGCTGGTGAAATGGTTCAACCGCACCAAGGGGTTCGGTTTCCTGACCCGGGGCGAGGGCACCGAGGACATCTTCGTCCATATGGAAACGCTGCGCCGCTACGGCATTACCGAGCTCAGGCCGGGGCAGGTCGTGCTGGTCCGCTTCGGGCGCGGCGACAAAGGCCTTATGGCTGCCGAAATTCACCCGGATATGGGTACCTTGCCGGTCTCGCACTAAGTCCCATCCCGATCGAATCGGAATGGGACCTAGTGCTTTTGCTTGACCATGATCTTTTCCGAAGACCGGGTTCCACTTTTCGGGATCATGGTCTAGGACGATTTCCGGCCGAGGATTTTGAATGACTCACAGGAACTGGCTGACAACGGGCGTAGTCTGCGCCGCGATCGCTTTTGTCATCGCCACAGGCGCTTTCTTCCATTCGCAGCAACCGGCTTCGGCAGACAGCCGAGCGATGATCCTTGCCGTCGACCCGCAGCCGCTGGTCGCGGTGACGAAAGGCGGCGAACGCTCTTTCTCCGTCGAAATCGCCGACACCTCCGCCAAGCGCGAGGCCGGCCTGATGTTTCGCGAGGAGATGGCCGACAATCATGGCATGCTGTTCGTGTTCGAGGAGCCTCGAGATGTGAGCTTCTGGATGAAGAACACGCCGATGCCGCTCGACCTGATCTTTGTCGGTCAGGACGGCAGGGTCCGGGCGATCAAGCAAGGCGAGCCGCAATCCGAGGCGATGATCTCGCCCGGCGAGCCGGTTCGCTTCGTACTCGAGCTCAAGGCGGGCACCGCCGCCAGGGGCGGCATCGAGGACGGCGATTTGTTGCGCCACCCGGCAATCGGCACTGCGCACAACTGAACGCGCAGGATCCGGCGCAGATGCAGTTTTTCCCCCATGACGGTTTTGATCTTGCTTTCCTCGACCGCCAGCCGGCATCGGGGCAGGGCGATCCGGTGCTCATGATCCACGGCTTTGCCTCGACCCATTACGTCAACTGGGTGTCGCCCGGCTGGTTCAAGGCGCTGAACGATGCCGGCTACCGCGCCATCGCTTTCGACAATCGCGGCCATGGCGCCTCGTCGAAGAGCTATGAAGAGGCCGATTATACGCCCGCAAAAATGGCTTCCGACGGGGCAGCGCTGCTGAACCATCTCGGCATCGAACGCGCCCATGTCATGGGCTACTCAATGGGCGCGCGGATATCGGCCTTCCTGGCGCTTTCCGACCCGGACAAGGTGGCGACGCTGATCTTCGGCGGTCTCGGCGTCGGCATGGTCGACGGCGTCGGCGACTGGGATCCGATCGCCGCCGCCCTTCTGGCCGACGATCCTGGCACCACCAGCCATCCGCGCGGCCGCTCGTTTCGCGCCTTCGCCGACCAGACCCGCAGCGACCGCCGGGCGCTGGCCGCCTGTATTGCCGCCTCGCGGGAATTGCTGGCCGAGGCCGACATTGCGCGCATTGCCCAGCCGACGTTGATAGCCGTCGGCACCAAGGACGATATCGGCGGTTCGCCCGACGAACTGGCCGCCTTGATGCCGAACGCCAGGGCCTTTCACATCGAGGGCCGCGACCACATGCTGGCCGTCGGCGACAAGACCTTCAAGCAGCGGGTGCTGGAGTTCTATGCCGAAAATCCGCTTTGAGTGTAGGTGCGTCTCTTCCTTCTCCCCTTGTGGGAGAAGGTGTCGCCGAAGGCGACGGATGAGGGGTGTTCCAGCTTGACACCGACAGCGCTCCGGCCAGCACCCCTCAACCGTGTTGGCGCTGCGCGCCTCTCCCACAAGGGGAGAAGGAAGAAGGGCCCCGCGGCCGATCGCTAGCGACCGTCCACAGTGCCTTCAGGCTCAGTCAAAGAGCCAATTCCTCTGTGCTAGGTCATGCCTCAAGCGCTTCGAGCGAACGCGCCATGTTTTGCCGAGCCTGAGCCTCGAACCGCTGGCGGAACTTTTCGGTGTGAAAGATATGCGGGCGGGCGAGGAAACTCTTCAGAACAGCACTGCGGCCGGCACGCCACATTGGCTCTTCCACCCAGCCATATTCGCGGCGAACCGCCTGTTCATAAGCGTCGAAGGCATCAGGCGCCGCACCCAGGATCGCCAGGTCGATGTCGAGGAACAGCGCTGCGTCGCGGGCAGCATTCTCGTCGCCAAACTGCGGCAATTCATGCGTGGCGGTGGCGATGATCATCGCCGTGATGCGGCCGAGGCGCTGCGCATCGGTGCGGCCGGCGAGCTTTTTCTCGGCAAGGGCGGCACTCCTGGCTTCGTTGTCCTTGGCCCGACTGTCATAGATGGCGTCGTGAAACCAGATCGCCGCGTCGACCGCCTCGGGATCGTGCAGCAGCGCCAGATAGTTGCCGGCCAGCGCCAGCATCGCCTCGATATGGGCGAGGTTGTGATAGTGGCGGCCTTCGGCCCGGTAGAGCGCGGAAAGCTCGTGCTTCAGCGGCTCGTCGATCAAGGGTTCGTTTTCCATGGCCGCTTGAATTTCCGTGAACCAAATCCATTTGACAAAGCACTAAGGAAAATTGAGTTCAACCGTGCTATGATCTGGCTTATA